>NZ_JACBZW010000020.1:0-150844 GCF_013408065.1 Bradyrhizobium sp. IAR9 | reverse complement strand
CGCTGGCAATTGCCGTGACCGCGCCCCTCTCTCCTCATGTCCTCAGCCTCCAAGACCGATAACGCAACAGGCCCCTTGTGGGAGAGGGTGGCTCGTCGCGCAGCGGCGAGACGGGTGAGGGGTATCTATCCTCGCGGACGCTCTCGCGAGCGGAGAGATACCCCTCATCCGGCGCTTCGCGCCACCTTCTACCACAGGGGGAGAAGGGGACAGCATCCGTGTTGCCGCCGGCGATGGCAATCACCCGCCAGATGCGGTTAGATGCCGCGCAACCGGCGGGGAGGAGCAAGCATGACAGAACCCAGCAGCGAGCCAAAGGACGCGACGCCGTCCGTCATCGCCCGGCAAGCGGCGATGCTGAACGCGCTGCCGTTTTCCGACACGCGGGATTTCGACGACGCCGCGCGCGGCTTCCTCGGCACGATCGAGAATGCGACGATCACGAACCCGCAAGGGCGGACGGTCTGGAGTCTCGCGCCTTACGGCTTCCTGTCCACCGAAGAGGCGCCACCCACGGTCAATCCGAGCCTGTGGCGGCAGTCGCGTCTCAACATGCAGCACGGCCTGTTCGAGGTCGTGCCCGGTGTCTACCAGGTGCGCGGGCTCGACATCGCCAACATGACGCTGATCGAGGGCGACAGCGGCGTCATCATCGTCGACACGCTGACCTCGATCGAAGGTGCCCGCGCCGCGCTCGATCTCTATTTTAGGCATCGCGGCCTGAAGCCGGTCGCCGCCGTCATCTTCACCCACACCCACACCGATCACTGGGGCGGCGCGCGCGGCGTGCTGGAGGAAGACGCACTCGCTACTAGCCGCGTGCCGATCATCGCGCCGAACCTGTTCATGGAGCACGCCGTCTCCGAGAACATCATCGCGGGCCCCGCGATGCTGCGCCGGGCGCAGTACCAGTTCGGGCCGCTGCTCGCCAAGGGGACGCGGGGGCAGGTCGATTGCGGGCTCGGCAAGTCGATGGCGGCAGGCTCCGTCGCGCTGCTGCGCCCGACCGATTTGATCATGGCGACCGGCGACAGGCGCGTCATCGACGGCGTCGAATTCGAATTTCAGATGGCGCCGAACAGCGAAGCGCCGGCGGAGATGCATTTCTTCATCCCGCGCTACAAGCTGTTGAACCTCGCCGAGAACTGCACGCACAATTTCCACAATCTGCTGCCGTTCCGCGGTGCCGACGTGCGCGACGCGCTGGCCTGGTCAAAATATCTGGGCGAGGCCTTGCAGCTCTGGGACGGCAAGGCGGAGGCGATGTGCGGCCAGCATCATTGGCCGGTGTGGGGAGCTGAGCGCATCGGCACGATGATCCGGCAGCAGCGTGACCTCTACAAATTCGCGCACGACCAGACCATCCGCCTGATGAATCACGGCCTCACCGCGGCCGAGATCGCCGAGACGATCCAGCTGCCGAAGAGCCTGGAGGGCGCCTGGCACGGCCGCGGCTATTACGGCCACATCCGGCACAATGTGAAGGCGATCTACCAGAAATATCTCGGCTGGTACGATGCCAACCCGGTCAATCTCGATCCGCTGCCGCCGGTGGAGTCAGGCAGGAAATACGTCGAGTATATGGGCGGGGCGGATGCGATCCTGGCGCGGGCACGTGCGGATTTCGACAAGGGTGAATTCCGCTTCGTCGCCCAAGTGCTCGGCCATCTCGTTTTCGCCGAGCCCGATCATGTGGCGGCGCGCGCGTTGCTCGCCGACACGCTGGAGCAGCTCGGCTACGCCGCCGAAAGCGCGACCTGGCGCAACGCCTATCTGTTCGGTGCGCAGGAATTGCGCCAGGGCATGCCGAAGGTGCCGGCGCGCCCGCCGATGCCGCGCGAGACGCTGGCGGCGCTGCGCACCTCGCAGCTCTGGGACGTGCTCGGCATCCGCCTCAACGGCCCCAAGGCCGAGGGCAAGCACATCGTGCTGAACTGGAGTTTTTCCGATACCGGCGAGACCTTCGTGCTCAATCTGGAGAACTGCGCGCTGACCTACACCGAGGGCGTGCAGGTGGAGGGCGCCGATGCCAGCTTCACGCTGACGCGCGCAACGCTTGACGAGGTGATCGCCAAGCTGACGAGCTTTCCGGAAGCCGTCGCTGCAGGGAGGGTCAAGCTGTCGGGCAACCCGATGAAACTCGCCGAGCTGATGGGCCTGATGGACGAATTCCCGCGCATGTTCGAGATCGTGGAGCCGAAGCGGGCGGTGATGAGGTAGGGAAGGCCGTGTTGACGCGCCGAGGACGTCACACTCCGCTGTCGTCCCCGCGAACGCGGGGACGACACTGTTGGTCGGTCTGCGACGCCGTTGGTTGGCTAGCTTACTCCGCGCTGCTCACCAGCTTGATCCGCGGCGACTGTTCCTCGGCGAGGCTGCGGTAGGCGGCGAGGTAATCCAGCGCCATTCGCCGCGCCGTGAAACGCGTCTCGAACTGTTTGCGGATCGCGGTGCGGTCGAGTTGCGGAAGGCGATTGACGACGCCGGCTGCGCTGAGGATGTCCTCGACGACGAAGCCGGTCAGCCCCTCGTCGATGATCTCCGGCACCGAGCCGCGGTTGAAGGCAACCACCGGCGTTCCGCAGGCCATGGCTTCGATCATCACGAGGCCGAACGGCTCCGGCCAGTCGATCGGCAGCAGAAGGCCGAGCGCGCCGCTCAAAAAGTCCGACTTCTCGTGATCGCTGATCTCGCCGATGAACTCCACCAGCGGATTGTTCTCGATCATCGGCCGGATCAGCTCGTCGTAGTAATCCTGGTCGGCACGATCGACCTTGGCCGCGATCTTCAGCGGAATGCCGCAATGGGTCGCGATCTTGATGGCGCGGTCGACGCCCTTCTCGGGCGCGATGCGGCCGAGCACGGCGAGATATTCCTGTTTCGCCGGCTTCGGCGTCAGCAAATTCTCCGGAAGACCGTGATGAATCGTCGTCACCCAGTTCGCCTGCGGCACCGGCCGTCGCTGCGCATTGGAGATCGAAATGACGGGCATCTTGGAGAAGGTGTTGAACACGGGCTGATGCTCCGGCAGGTCGAGCCGGCCGTGCAGCGTGGTCAGGAACGGCGTCGGCTGGCGGTGGAACAACGACCACGGATAATAGTCGAGATGGAAGTGGAGGAAGTCGAACTCCTCGTCGTCACATTTTTGCCGCACGCGCTCCAGCAGCACCATGTGCAGGGCGTTTGGATCGCGCACGGAACCGTCGAGACGGAGCGCCCTCGGCCACAGTGCATCCAGCTTGGCCGAGGTCTGTGAATCGCCGCTGGCGAACAAAGTCACGTCGTGCCCAAGGGCTACCAACTCTTCCGTCAACCAATGCACCACCCGCTCGGTGCCGCCATACAGCTTGGGTGGAACAGCCTCCGTCAACGGAGCTACCTGCGCGATGCGCATCTCACCATCTCCTTGCGATCATAAAGGTTGAAACCCCCCGCCAGTACGGCACCGGCATGCCAGACAAGGGAACGTTCCCGCACTTGCGAAGTTCCTTCCTCCGAACGTTACATCTTCGACACGTCCGCGGGTCGTCTCGATGCTGCCACGACATCTTCTCAGATCGTCCGCATCCGCATGTCGTGATCGCCCGGCCCGGGAACCGAGGCGACGAGGTCGATGTTCAGTCGATCAGTAACAAAACGAAAATCAGCATAACGGGGCGATAGCCATATGGATCATCTTTCTGGATACGCGCGCAGGCCATTTGCCTTTGTCTTGCGCTATCTTCGGATGCGAATCGCATCGCATCTGGTGATCCTGGCCGCGGTCGTTGCAGCGGTTGCCTGCTCCGTAGGCACCCAATACGGAGTCAAATCCCTCGTCGACGCCTTGTCAGCGGGTCCTTCGCAAGGCGGCGGCGTATGGCTGGCATTCATTTTACTCATGTCGCTGATCGCCGCCGACAACTTCCTGTGGCGGATCGCGAGCTGGACGGCGAGTTTCACCTTCGTTCGTGTCACGGGTGATTTACGGCGTGACATATTTCGTCATCTGACCGGACACGCGCCCAGCTACTTCTCGGACCGGATGCCCGGCATGCTGACGAGCCGCATCACCGCGACGTCGAACGCGGTGTTCACGGTCGAGAACATGTTCGTCTGGAACGTGTTGCCGCCCTGCATTGCCACCATTGCGGCAATCGCCCTGATTGGAACCGTCAGTCCTTACATGGCACTTGGCCTGATCGTGATTGCCGGCGGCATGGTGGTTGCGATGTTCCGTCTCGCCGCGGCGGGCAAGCCGCTGCACGACGACTTCGCCGACAAGGCCGCCGTGGTTGACGGCGAGATGATCGACGTCATCAGCAACATGCCGCTGGTCCGTGCCTTCTGCGGTATCGGCCACGAGCACGAGCGGTTCGACGCGACGGTGAACCGGGAACTGACCGCGCGGAGCCGCAGCCTGCGTTATCTGGAAAAGCTGCGGCTGCTGCATGCCGCCGTGACCGTGCTTCTGACGATCGCGCTGATGGCCTGGGCAGTCACGCTCTGGCAGCATGGCGAGGCGACGACCGGCGACGTGGTGCTGGTCTGTACGCTCGGTATTTCCATCCTGAGCGCGACGCGCGACCTTGCGGTGGCGCTGGTCGACGTCACCCAGCACGTTGCGCGACTGACCGAGGCGATCGCCACGCTGCTGGTGCCGCACGATCTGCGCGATCACCCCGACGCCGAGCCGCTGGTGAAGAGCGGCGCGGCGATCGCATACAATAATGTTACCTTCGGCTATCCCGGCGGCGAGAAGATCTTCGAGCGCTTCAGCCTGCGGCTCCAGCCCGGCCAGCGCGTCGGCCTGGTTGGTCAATCCGGCGGCGGCAAGTCTACGTTGTTCACGCTGCTGCAGCGCTTCTACGACACCGATGAAGGCAGCATCACGATCGACGGACAGGATATTTCGAAGGTCACGCAGCTCAGCCTGCGCGAGGCGATCTCCGTGGTGCCCCAGGATATTTCCCTGTTCCACCGTTCCATCCGCGAGAACATCCGCTATGGTAGGCCGAACGCGACCGATGACGAGGTACTGCGCGCGGCGATCGCGGCGCGCTGCGATTTCGTCGAGAGCCTGCCTGATGGCCTCGACACCATGGTCGGCGACCGCGGCGTCAAGATGTCCGGCGGCCAGCGCCAGCGCATCGCCATCGCGCGCGCGTTTTTGAAGGATGCGCCGATCCTGCTGCTGGACGAGGCGACCGCCGCGCTCGACAGCGAATCGGAGGAGGCCATCCGCGAGGCGCTGTCCCGCCTGATGCGCGGCCGCACGGTGATCGCGATCGCGCATCGGCTGGCGACGCTGCGCAATTTCGACCGCGTGGTGGTGCTGAGGGCTGGCAAGATCATCGAGGACGGCGCGCCCGACCGACTGATGCAGGGTCACGGTCCCTACCGTGAGCTGGTGACGCAGGAGATGAGCCGGCTCGCGAAGTTCGCCGCGTAAACCCAACAGTCGCGTTCGCGTTGGTTGCGTTTCGAAACAAGGCGCAGGGGAGCAGCTCATGGCAGCCGAAGCCGTAACCAAGATCATCTCCGTATCGCAGACGGTGGAGGCCGTCGCGGAGCAGACGTTCTACATTCCGATGACGGGGCCCGCCGCGCGGCCGCGGCGGTCCCTGAAACATGACGACACCTTTATCGTGCTCGACAGCCATGGCGACATCGGCGCGTCGGCCGGCGGGCCGGACGGCTTGTTTCACTACGACACCCGCTATCTGGCGCGGCTGGAGCTCGTGCTCGACGATCTCCAGCCGCTGTTGCTCGGCTCCAACCTGCGCGACGACAATTCGGCGCTCACCGTCGATCTCACCAATCCCGACATCTACCGGCAGGGCCGCCTCGTCTTCCAGAAGGACCTGCTGCACATCGTGCGCACGATTTTCCTGTGGCGCGGCACGGCCTATCAGCGCATCGGCGTGCAAAACCACGGCGACGGCCGCGCCAGTTTCGAGCTGACGCTGCTGTTCGACAACGACTTTGCCGATCTGTTCGAGGTCCGCGGCGAGCGCCGTCCGCGCCGCGGGACCGGCACGAGCAAATTGCTCGGGCCGACCGACGTGCTGTTCGAATATCGCGGCCTCGACGACACCGAGCGCACTACGGGCCTGCATTTCGACCCGCGTCCGACGCGGCTGTCGGTGAATGCCGCGACCTGGCAGCTCGAGCTTGACCCTCATGAATCGAAATCGCTGTTCGTAGCCGTATCCTGCAACCGTCCGGTCGCCGAGAAGCCCGCACGCTTCTTCAGGGGCTTGCTCGCCCATCGCCGCGAGATGCGCCGGTCCACGATGGGCGCCGCCAGCATCGAGACCTCTAATAACATCTTCAACGAGGTGCTGTGCCAGGCCATGGCCGACCTCAACATGCTGATGACGGAGACGCCGCAGGGGCGTTATCCCTATGCCGGCATTCCCTGGTACTCGACGACGTTCGGCCGCGACGGCCTGATCACCGCGCTCCAGATGCTGTGGGTCGATCCGCGCGTCGCCAAGGGCGTCTTGCGCCGGCTCGCGCATTTCCAGGCCAAGGCGACAGATCCGCTCGCCGATGCCGCGCCGGGCAAGATCCTGCATGAGATGCGCGGCGGCGAGATGGCGGCGCTGCGCGAGGTGCCGTTCGCGCAATATTACGGCAGCGTCGATTCGACCGCGCTGTTTGTCCTGCTCGCCGGGAGCTATTTCGAACGGACCGGCGACGAGAAGACCTTGATCGAATTATGGCCGGCGATCGAGGCGGGGCTGGCCTGGATCGACGGTCCCGGCGATCCCGACCAGGACGGCTTCGTCGAATACCAGCGCGCCACAGAGAAGGGACTCGCCAACCAGGGTTGGAAGGATTCCTACGACGCGATCTTCCATGCCGACGGCCAGCTTGCGGAAGGCAACATCGCGCTCGCCGAAGTCCAGGGCTACGTCTACGCCGCCAAGCTGCTCGCCGCGCGTTGCGCGCTGCGGCTCGGCAAGCCGGACCGCGTGCGCAAGCTCGAGGCCGAAGCCAGGACGCTGGCCGAGCGCTTCGAGAAGGCATTCTGGTGCGAGGAGCTCGGCACCTACGCGCTCGCCCTCGACGGCAGGAAGCGGCCCTGCAAGGTGCGGACTTCGAACGCCGGCCAGGTGCTGTTCAGCGGCATGATCCGCGAGGACCGTGCCCGCCTCGTCGCCGCCGATCTGATGCGGCCGCATTTCTTCTCGGGCTGGGGTATCCGCACCGTCGCGCAGGGCGAAGTGCGCTATAACCCGATGTCATATCATGACGGGTCGATTTGGCCGCACGACAACGCGCTGATCGCGCTCGGGCTCGCGCGCTACGGCCTGAAGCATTCGGTCGCGCATGTCTTCAAGGGGCTGTTCGACGCGGCCACCTATATGGACCTGCGCCGGTTGCCCGAATTGTTCTGCGGCTTCCGGCGCGAGAAGCGGCGCGGCCCGACGCTCTATCCGGTCGCCTGCGCGCCGCAGGCCTGGGCCAGCGCGACGCCGTTCACGCTGCTGGAGGCGGCGCTCGGCATCGAGTTCGACGTGGCGCGCAGCGAGATTCGCCTGCGCAACCCGCATCTGCCGGCGTTCCTCAACGAGGTGATCCTGCGCGATCTCAGGCTCGGCGATTCCAGCGTCGATCTTCGCGTCAGCCGCCACGGCGACGACGTGGCGCTGGAAGTCTTGCGCACGCGCGGCCAGATCCAGGTGTCGATCGTGCTGGCGCGCTAGCGGCGCGCGGGGAGAGTGTCATGCGTGCGATCGGAGCGTTGTTCCTTGGCATAGCCATCGTCGCGGGCCTGGCGGCGGCCACGTCGCGCGCTGCAGAGGAGCCGCCTGCAGGGCAGAGCGAGGCGAAAGCGCCGACGGCACCGTCGCCGACGTCGGCCGTCCCTGTCACGCCGAAGGACGCCGCGCCGCCGCCGTCGGTGACCATCATCGGCGCGAGCGAGGCCCATGGCGTGCTCGGCCGCGACGTGCGTAGCGCCGCGGATGAAGACATGGGCCGCATCGTCGACGTCATCGTCGACCGCGGCGGCCATGTCCGCGCCGCAGCCATCGATTTCGGCGGATTTCTCGGCGTCGGCAGCCGCAAGATCGTGGTGGATTGGAACGCATTGCGCTTCGGCAAGATTGCCAACAAGAAAGACAGCATCACGCTGGAACTGACCAAGGCGCAGGTCGCGGCCGCGCCCGAATACAAGGAAGACACGCCGATCGTCGTGCTCGGCGCATCCGGCAGCCTTCAACCGCTGCAAGCGATCCAGTGAGGTGCCGGGAGGGCTGACCGCCTGTGCTGTTGTCGAGGAAGCCGAACCATGCAGATCGTGACGGCCGCGCCGAGCAGGACAACGTCGCCGCGCCATCGGCCGCGGGCATTCCTGCGCCGTCGCGCCAGAGCCTGCGCGGCCTCGACTGGTTCATCTTCTTCCTCGCCGACGTGCAGACCGGATTCGGTCCCTTCATCGCGGTCTATCTGACGACCCAGAAATGGACCCAGGTCGAGATCGGCCTCGTGCTGTCGATCGGTGGTATCGTCGCGTTGATCGGGCAGATGCCGGGCGGGGCGATCATCGATGCCGCGAAATCGGAGCGACTGGTCGCCGCCCTCGCGATCGCGACCATCGGCGCTTGCGCGCTGGCCTATGCGGCGATGCCGATCTTTCCCGTGGTGGTGGCCGCGGCCACCTTGCACGCGGCGGCGAGCTGCGTGCTGGGGCCGGCGATTGCGGCGATCAGCCTTGGTCTGGTCGGCCCGTTCGCGATCGGCGAGCGGCTCGGCCGCAACGCGCGCTTTGCCTCCCTCGGTAACGGCGTTGCCGCGGCGGTGATGGGTACCGCGGGCTATCTGTTGTCGAGCCGCTCGGTCTTCCTGGTCACCTTCCTGCTCGCGATCCCCACCCTGATCGCGCTCTCGCGCATCCGTGAGAATGAGGTCGACATCGCCCGCTGTCATGGCGAGATGCCGCGCGAATCGGCGGATCGCGGCGACACCAACATCTGGCACCTGATCCGGCAGCGTCCGCTCATCGTCTTCGCGCTCAGCGTGCTGCTGCTGCAACTCGCGAATGCCGCGATGATGCCACTGATGGCGAGTGCAGTGACGGCGCGGTCCGCCCAATGGGCGACAGTGCTCGTCGCCTTTTGCATCGTCGTTCCGCAAGCGATCGTGGCGCTGCTGTCACCGACGGTCGGCCGCAAGGCGCAAGCGTGGGGCAGGCGGCCGCTGCTGCTGATCGGGTTCGGTGCGCTGGCGATTCGCGGCCTGTTGTTTGCGACCGTGCGCGATCCGTATCTGCTGGTCGCCGTGCAGGTGTTTGACGGCATCACCGCGGCGGTGTTCGCGGTGATGATTCCGCTGATCGTGGCCGACGTCGCCTTTGGCAGCGGCCATTTCAACCTGGCGCAGGGCATCGTCGGCACCGCAACCGGCATCGGCGCGTCGCTGAGCACGGTGCTCGGAGGCTATGTCAGCGACAAGTTCGGCAATGCGACCGCCTTCATCGGGCTGTCGGGTGTGGCCGCGACCGGGCTCTTGCTGATTCTCTTCGTGATGCCGGAGACGCGGCGCACGGCATGACTCGAGGCCGAAAGAAAAAGGCCGGCCGAAACGCGTTCGGCCGGCCAAGTGGGTAGGAGGAGGAAGATCAGGCGAAGCTCAGGCGTCGAGATGTTGCAGGCGCTGGCGGTTGCGCAGCACGATCTGGCGGGCGCCGGAGAAGCCCAGAATGCCCTGGGCGTGGAGCTGCGACAGCGCGCGCGACACGGTTTCGAGGGTGAGGCCGAGATAGTCGCCGATGTCGCGGCGGCACATCGGCAGCGCCATCATGCCGGCAACGGCGAGGCGGCGGTCCATTTCGAGCAGGAAGGTCGCAACACGCTCCATCGCGGTCTTGCGGCCCAACAGCAGCATGTGGTCCTCGGCATGGCGCAGCTCGGAGGCGGTCATGGCCCAGAGCTTGCGGGCGACCTGGACGTCGGTGCCTGCGGCCTTCTCGAGGCTGGCGCGCTTCACGAGACGCACGGTGGTGTCGATGATGGCTTCGGCAGCAAGGCGGTGAGCGGGACCGGATTCGAGGCCGAATACGTCGCCGGGAAGATGGAAGGCGCCGATCTGGCGGCGGCCGTCGGACAGGAGCTTGTAGCTGCTCACTGCGCCGGACACGACCTGGTAGACATATTCGGCCGGCTCGTCCTCGCCATAGATCTCCTCGTCCTTGCGGTAGGAGAACTCGGTGGCGACGAGGCCGACATGGCCGGTGATGGCGCCGAACTGGTCGGTAACGGGATGGCCGGGGGCGATCTTGCCAACAATCTGGGTGTTGATCGCCTGGGTGTTGAGGGTCTGGGTGAGCATCTGCGCCATCTCCGTTGTGATGACGCTTTGGTACGCGGTATCGGGGGCTTCGAAAATTTCGAGCGATATCTTAAGGGGGTCTACCTACGTAGAATCCCGTAGGTCACGAGCGGGGGCGGTCCTGAATGGCGCGGCGAATGCGCTTGATCAGGGTTTCGTCGAGAAGCGGCTTCAAAACCACGTCTTTGACGCCCGCCGCAGCCGCACGGGTCGAGATGTTCTCGTCCGGATAGCCGGTGATCAGGATCACGGGGGCGCCGCGGTCGGCCTCGCGCAGGCGGCCCGCAAGCTCGATGCCGTTGATGTCGGGCATCTTGTAGTCGATCACGTAGCAGTCCGCCCCGCGCGCGCCGCCGGCGTTGAGCAGCGCGGTGCCGCTCCTGAAGGTCCGCACGGCAAAGCCGTCGGTTTCCAGCAGGAACCGCAGAGAGCCCAGGACGGCGGCATCATCATCGACCACGTAGACGGTGGGGAGCGCTGAGGACGACGGCCGCTCGTGATGTGAACCGACCTCGATCATGCTGCTTGGCTAGCACGGCGCCGGGAAGGGGCCTTGACTTGGCTCAATCCCGTTTGCCCCTATCCGACGTGCCTCAATCGTTGAGCATGCCGGCGCGCATTGCGAGGCGGACCAGCTCCGACAGGCTGTTGGCTTGCATCTTGGTCATGACGTTGGCGCGGTAGACCTCGATGGTGCGCGGGCTGATGTCGTATTCGCGGGCGATCAGCTTGTTGGACAGGCCCGCGATCAGCCCCTCCATGACCTGGCGCTCCCGGGGGCTCAAGGAGGCGACGCGGGCGGCGATGTCCTGGGTGACGGCGTCGCTCTTGGCGGCGGGCTCGGCCTGGCGGATCGCCGATTCGATCATGGTGGTGAGGCGGTCGTCCTCGAACGGCTTTTCCAGGAAGTCGACCGCCCCTAGCTTCATCGCCTCGACCGCGAGCGGCACGTCGCCATGACCGGTCATGATCAGGATCGGAAACGGGCTCTGCTGCGCCTTCATCCGCTTGAGCAGCTCGATCCCGTCGAGTCCCGGCATGCGCACGTCGGAGACGACGCAGCCGAAGGCGAGGCCGGGCAGGGCGTCGATGAAGCTCTGCGCATTGTCGAACAGCGTGACGCCGAAGCCGGCGGAATCCAGCAGGAAGTTCAGCGAATCCCGCATCGCCGCATCGTCGTCGATGACGTAGATATGTCCCTTGGTGGTCATGAATTGGTTCTCGTCAGTCAGTTCTCGGCGGTCGCCGGCAAGGTGAAGCGGAATGTCGCGCCGCCCGATGCATTGCTCTCGGCCCACATGCGGCCGCCGTGAGCCTCGATGATCGAGCGGCTGATCGACAGTCCCACGCCCATGCCGGTTTCCTTTGTGGTGAAGAAGGTCTGAAACAGGTTTGGAATGACGTCGCCCTGGAAGCCGGAGCCGGTGTCGGAGACCTCCACCTCGATCATGTCGTCGGCGACGCGGGTGTTGGCGACGACGAGCTCGCGGCGCGACGACTGCGCCATCGCCTCCAGCGCGTTGCGGAACAGATTGACCAGCACCTGCTGGATCTGCACCCGGTCGGCGAGGACGAGATCGGCGTCGGGATCGAGGCTGAAGCGGAGCTGCACGTTCTGCTCGCGCGCGCCGGCGAGCCCGAGCGCGCCGGCCTCCTCGATCAGCTTGGACAGGCTCTCGACCCGCTTCTCCGACTCGCCGCGCGAGACGAAGTCGCGCAGACGCCGGATGATCTGACCAGCGCGCAAGGCCTGCTCCGCAGCGCGATCCAGCGCGCTTTCGATCTTCGGCGTGTTCGCGTCGGTGCTGCCGGCGAGCAGCCGCCGCGATCCCTTCATGTAGTTGCTGATCGCGGCCAGCGGCTGGTTGAGCTCGTGGGCGAGCGCGGAGGCCATTTCGCCCATCGCGGTCAGTCGCGAGACGTGGACCAGCTCGGATTGCAATTCCTGGAGCCGGGCCTGGGTCTGCTGGTGCTCGGTGAGGTCGCGGACGAATCCCGTGAAATAGGGCTCGCCGGCGGATTCCATCTCTCCGATCGACAGGTGCATCGGAAAGGTCGTGCCGTCGCGGCGCTTGCCGGTCACGATGCGGCCGATGCCGATGATGTGCGGATCGTTCGTGGAGCGGTAGCGGGCGATGTAGCCGTCATGGCGGGTGCGATCGGGCTCCGGCATCAGAATGCTGACGTTCTGACCGATTGCCTCGTGCTCGGACCAGCCGAACAGGCGCTCCGCAGCCGTGCTGAACAGCTGCATGATGCCGTGGCCGTCGATGACGATCATGGCGTCGGGAATAGTATGGAGAATCGAGCGGAGGTGGGTCTCGCGCGTGCGCAGCGCCTCCTCGACCTGCTTTTCCTCGTCGATGTCGAGAAAGATGCCGCTGAGATGACGCGCCGTGCCGGCTTCGTCCCGAATGAGTCCGGCCCGGGCGCGGATCCATTGCCCGTTGCCTGAGGTGTTCGCGACCTTGAAAGACACGTCGAAGCTGCCGCCACGCTCGGAAACGCGCTTGATTGCGCTCTCGACCCGCTCCCTGTCCGTCGGTTGAAGCCGCGACAGGAAGAGATCGTAGCTCGCCGGCTGACCCGGCTCGACGCCGAGCAGGGCTCTGGCGGTATCGGACCAATCCAATTCCCGTGTCGCGAGGTCGAGATCCCAGGTGCCGACGCCAAACCCTTCGATCCGAACGCGAAAACGTTCGCCCCCACCGTCGTCCTGCGAGTGCGTTACGCGGGTCGGCGACAAATGATGTTCCTCATCCTGATGCGGCGGCTCCGGACGCGGTTACCGCTCCCCTAATGTCGCCTAAGGCCGGGCCGGAGGCAAGTTCTGTCGGCTTGCCGATTGACGGCAAGTCGGGCGCCGGCGCCCTCCTTGATCTATCTCATCCCGATGTGCGGAGGCAGGCGTAAATTTTACCAAAGTCTTTGCACTGGAGAATACCGATGACATACGCGACGGTGATGGTCAGCCTGGCGCTCGACCAGTCCAACGAAGCGCGTCTTCAGGTCGCGGGCGAACTCGCCGAACGATTCGAGGCCACGCTCGTCGGGGTTGCTGCAGCCCGGTTTACGCCGCCGCTTTATTTCACCGACGGTGCGGAGGCCCAGCGCCTGATCGATCAGGAGGAGGCCTCAGTCAAGCGGTGTCTGGGCGATCTGGAGGCGGAATTCCGCGCCGCGACCCGGACTCGCGGCGGGCGCGTGGAATGGCGCTGCGCCACGGATTTTCCCACGCGGTTCGTCCTGGCTCAGGCGCGCTGCGCCGACATCATCGTCAGCGGCGGGCAGAGTCCGGCCTTCTCCGATGCCTTTTCGCTCGCAAGCCCCAGGGACTTGGTGATGCAGGTCGGCCGACCGTTGCTGGTGGTGCCTGATCGAATCAACTGGCTCGATCTGCGGAATGTGCTGGTGGCGTGGAAGGACACGCCGGAGGCGCGGCGGGCGGTGGCCGATGCGCTTCCGATGCTGCGCAAGGCAAGAGACGTCACCATCGCCACAATTCCGGAGCGCGACGACGACCGTTCGGTCGTCATGGCCGGCGTCACCGACGTTGCCGCCTGGCTCGCCCGCCACGGCGTCACCGCGGCCGCGCGGATCTGCGAAGGCGCCCGGAACGAAACCGCCGCCGCGCAATTGGAGAAAGTCGCCGGCGACGTCGATGCCGGACTGATCGTTGCGGGTGCCTATGGTCATTCGAGGTTTCGTGAATTGATCCTGGGAGGCGTCACCCAATATCTGGTCACGCAGACCGCCCGCAGCGTGCTGCTGTCGCACTGACGGCCGGCCAGAATCGAATCGAGGAGGACGCGCCGTGTACAGATTTCTTGAACAGACCGTCGACGGCTACATGACGCGCAACGTCAAGGCGGTGCAGCGCGACCGTGACCTGCTCGAGCTCAGCCAGATGTTCGAAACCGACGATTTCAACTCCTATCCGGTCGAGGACGATGGGCAGGTGGTCGGCATCGTCACCAAATTCGACATCCTGAAGTGCTTCGCCTTCACGCCGAGCCAGATGCTGCCGCGCTATCACGACCTGATGAGCCGCAAGATCGGCGACGTCATGACGCCCGAGTTCATCTATGTCAGCCCCGACACGCGGCTGACGCGCGTGCTCCAGATCATGGTGGAGCACCGCATCAGGAGCATCATCGTGCTCGATGGTGCGCAGAAGCTGGTCGGAATCATCGCCCGTGAGGATGTCATCGCGGCGCTGAAGGCGACGGCGCGCGACTGACGCACTATCCCTGATCGATTTCATTGTCGCCTCCGTGATCATACGGAGGTTATTCCCGCTTGCGGCGTCACGCCGGGCGGCCTGCTCGTGCGTCGAGATTTTGAAGGGAACCAGCGGGATCGCCTGCTCCGAAGAACTTAAATGCCGCTCTTGATTTCAATCAATTCCGAGTGAGGATGAATGTGGTTTCTGGCGCTGTGTTCTTTCAGAGAGAATCCGCATGAGCCAGCCCTCCATCTCCAAATCCATGACCATCGGTGAAAGCGGCCTGGCTGTCGTGTTCGCAGTCACCGCTTTCCTCTGCGTGGTCGCTTCGGCCAAGGCGCTCGATGCGCCGTTCGCCTTCCACGCCGCGCTCAGCGCGGCGGCGAGCCTTGCTGCGGTGTTCGTCATCGTCAACCGCTACCTCGACCGTCCGGTGGCGCTGCCGCCACAGGAGATCAACGGGCGCCCGAACTACAACATGGGCCCGATCAAATTCTCCTCCTTCATGGCGATGTTCTGGGGCATTGCCGGCTTCCTCGTCGGCCTCATCATCGCCTCGCAGCTGGCATGGCCTGCGCTGAACTTCGACCTGCCCTGGACCAGCTTCGGCCGCCTGCGGCCGCTGCACACCTCCGCCGTGATCTTCGCCTTCGGCGGCAACGTGCTGATCGCGACCTCCTTCTACGTGGTGCAGAAGTCCTGCCGCGCGCGCCTCGCCGGCGACCTCGCGCCCTGGTTCGTCGTGGTGGGGTACAATTTCTTCATTTTGATCGCCGGCACCGGCTATCTGCTCGGCGTCACTCAATCGAAGGAATATGCCGAGCCGGAATGGTATGCCGACCTGTGGCTGACCATCGTCTGGGTCGTCTATCTGCTCGTCTTCCTTGCCACCGTCATCAAGCGCAAGGAGCCGCACATCTTCGTCGCGAACTGGTTCTATCTCGCCTTCATCGTGACGATCGCGGTGCTGCATCTCGGCAACAACCCGGCGCTTCCCGTCTCGGTGTTCGGCTCGAAGTCCTACGTCGCCTGGGGCGGCATCCAGGACGCCATGTTCCAGTGGTGGTACGGCCACAACGCGGTCGGCTTCTTCCTGACCGCCGGCTTCCTCGCCATCATGTACTACTTCATCCCGAAGCGCGCCGAGCGGCCGATCTATTCCTACCGGCTGTCGATCATCCACTTCTGGGCGCTGATCTTCCTCTACATCTGGGCAGGTCCCCACCATCTGCACTACACGGCGCTGCCGGACTGGACGCAGACGTTGGGCATGACCTTCTCGATCATGCTGTGGATGCCCTCCTGGGGCGGCATGATCAACGGCCTGATGACGCTGTCGGGTGCCTGGGACAAGCTGCGCACCGATCCCGTGCTGCGCATGCTCGTGGTCTCCGTCGCCTTCTACGGCATGTCGACCTTCGAAGGCCCGATGATGTCGATCAAGGTGGTCAACTCGCTCAGCCACTACACCGACTGGACCATCGGCCACGTGCACTCCGGCGCGCTCGGCTGGGTCGGCTTCGTGTCCTTCGGCGCGCTCTACTGCCTGGTGCCGTGGGCCTGGAACCGCAAGGGGCTCTACAGCCTGAAGCTCGTCAACTGGCACTTCTGGGTCGCGACCCTCGGCATCGTCCTCTACATCTCGGCGATGTGGGTGTCCGGCATCCTCCAGGGCCTGATGTGGCGCGCCTACACCTCGCTCGGCTTCCTCGAATATTCCTTCATCGAGACCGTCGAGGCGATGCATCCCTTCTACATCATCCGCGCCGCCGGCGGCGGGCTGTTCCTGATCGGCTCGTTGATCATGGCCTATAACCTCTGGATGACCGTTCGCGTCGGCGAGGCGGAAGTCCAGATGCCCGTCGCTCTTCAGCCGGCGGAATGAGGAGCTCCACCATGTCGTTCTGGACACGCCACCAAATCTTCGAAAAGAACTCGATCATCCTGATCGTCGGCATTCTGCTGGTGATCGCGATCGGCGGGCTCGTCGAGATCACCCCGCTGTTCTACCTCAAGAGCACGATCGAGAAGGTCGACGGGGTCAGGCCCTACACGCCGCTGGAGCTGGCGGGCCGCAACGTCTATGTCCGCGAGGGCTGCTATCTCTGCCACTCGCAGATGGTCCGCCCGCTGCGCGACGAGGTCGAGCGCTACGGCCACTTCTCGCTCGCCGCGGAGAGCATGTACGACCATCCGTTCCAGTGGGGCTCGAAGCGCACCGGTCCCGACCTTGCCCGAGTCGGCGCAAAGTATTCCGACGACTGGCACGTCACCCATCTGACCAACCCGCGCGCGATCGTGCCGCAGTCGGTGATGCCGGGCTATCCGTTCCTCAGCCAGACCGAGGTCGATCCGGACACGATCTCCGACCACATGCGCACGCTGAAGGCCGTCGGCACGCCTTATACGGACGACCAGATCGCCAACGCGGGCGCCGACATGAAGGCCCAGGCCGACCCGGACAATTCCGGCGGCGACGCCTTCAACAAGCGCTACGCCAAAGCCGTCGTGCGCAATTTCGACGGCAAGGCCGGCACGCCGACCGAGATGGACGCGCTGGTCGCGTACCTGCAGATGCTCGGCACGCTGGTCGACTTCAAGATCTACAACGAGAAAGCCAATCTTCGCTGAGAAGGCATGAACGATGAAAGCTATCCTGTCAGTCCATAATCTAGCGTCCGAGCTCGTGACGACGATCTGGACCCCGGTGTTCGTCGCGATCTTTCTCGCGATCATCGCCTACGCATTTTGGCCCCGTAACAAGCCTGTCTTCGACGAAGCAGCGCACCTGCCGTTGCGGGAGGAGTGAGAGACCATGACCGATCATCATAGCGACATCGACTCCGTCTCCGGCAAGTCCACGACTGGACACGAGTGGGACGGTATCAAGGAGCTCAACACACCGCTGCCGCGCTGGTGGGTGATCTCGTTCTACCTCACCATCATCTGGTCGATCGGCTACTGGATCGTCTATCCGGCCTGGCCGCTGATCTCCAGCAATACCACGGGCATGTTCGGCTACTCCTCGCGCGCCGACGTCGCGGTCGAGCTCGCCAACCTCGAGAAGATCCGAGGTGACAAGATGGCGGCGCTGGGCGTCGCCTCGCTCGCCGACATCGAGAAGGACCCAGCCTTGCTGGCGCTCGCCCGCGCCAAGGGCAAGACCGTGTTCGGCGACAATTGCGCGCCTTGCCACGGCTCCGGCGCCGCCGGCGCCAAGGGCTATCCGAACCTGAACGACGACGACTGGCTGTGGGGCGGCACGCTCGACCAGATCATGCAGACCATCCAGTTCGGCGCGCGCTCCGGTCATGCCAAGACCCATGAGGGCCAGATGCTCGCCTTCGGCAAGGACGGCGTGCTGAAGGCCGACGAGATCGTCACGGTCGCCAACTACGTGCGGTCGCTGTCGGGCCTTTCGACCCGCAACGGCTTTGATGCCGCCAAGGGCGAGAAGATCTTTGCGGAGAATTGCGTCGCCTGCCACGGCGACGGCGGCAAGGGCAATTTGGAAATGGGCGCCCCGAACCTCACCGACAAGATCTGGCTCTACGGCTCCGACGAAGCGGCTCTGATCGAGACCATCAGCCAGGGCCGCGCCGGCGTGATGCCGGCCTGGGAAGGGCGGCTCGATCCCGCCACCATCAAGGCAATGGCGGTCTACGTCCACTCGCTGGGCGGTGGAAAATAGCAGATCTCGCTGCAGACGGGGGTGAACAAAAATGCCCCCGTTTGCGCTGGATCAACTGACGCGGCGGTGTCGGGTCTAGGTTCAATCGCACCTTTTCGAGAAGCTCCAGGCGATGAACAAGACCGTGAACCCCAAAGACCTCACATCGGAAGATGACGTCGGGCCGCTCTACGCAGCCCACAAGAAGGTCTATCCCCAGAGCGTCTCCGGCACGTTCCGCCGGATCAAATGGAGCCTGATGGCGATCTGCCTCGGCGTCTATTATTTCCTGCCGTTCGTGCGCTGGAACCGCGGTCTCGGCGCCCCCAGCCAGGCGGTGCTGATCGATCTTCCCAATAGCCGCTTCTACTTCTTCTTCATCGAGCTGTGGCCGCAGGAGGTCTACTACTTTACCGGCCTGTTGATCGTGGCCGCGGTGGCGCTGTTCCTGATGAACTCGGTCGGCGGTCGCATCTGGTGCGGCTATCTCTGTCCGCAGACGGTCTGGACCGACTTGTTCTATGCCGTCGAACGCCTGGTCGAGGGTGACCGGCGCGAGCGGATGAAGAAGGACAAATCGTCCGACCCGTTGAAGCTCGAGCGGATCTCCGAGATCGTGCTCAAGCATTCGATCTGGCTCATGATCGCCTGGTGGACCGGCGGCGCCTGGGTGCTCTACTTCAACGACGCGCCAACCCTGGTGAAGGAGCTCGTCACCTTCCAGGGCCCGATGATTGCCTATGTCTGGATCGGAATCCTCACGGCGACGACCTATCTGCTCGCCGGCTACATGCGCGAGCAGGTCTGTACCTATATGTGCCCGTGGCCGCGCATCCAGGCCGCGCTCACCGACGAATGGGCGCTGAATGTCACCTACCGCTACGATCGCGGCGAGAAGCGCACCTCGGTCAAGAAGGCCGCCGAACTGCGCGCGCTCGGCGAGCAGGTTGGCGATTGCGTCGATTGCTACCAATGCGTCGCGGTTTGCCCGACCGGCATCGATATCCGCAACGGACCGCAGATGGAATGCATCCAGTGCGGCCTGTGCATCGACGCTTGCGACAACGTCATGACCAAGATCGGCCGGCCGAAGCGACTGATCGGTTACGACAACGACATCAACATCCATCGCCGCCAGGAGGGCAAGGCGCCGATCTACCGGATCGTCCGGCCCCGCACCATCGTCTACAGCGCGATCATCGCGGCCATCGGCGGCTTCATGGTCTACACGCTGGCGACGCGCCGCCTGCTCGACGTCAACGTGCTGCACGATCGCAATCCGGTTGCGGTCAAGCTCAGCGACGGCTCGATCCGCAACGCCTACACGGTGCGCCTGCTGAACAAGAGCGGCTACGACCGCGCCATCGCCATCGACGTGGAGGGGCCAGCCAACCCCACGATGCATGTCGTCGGCGTCGATTCGGTGACGCCTGATAGGCCGATCATCGTGATTCCGCGCGATGCCACCAGCGAGCTGCGGCTGCTCGTCACCGCGCCGGCCGAGAACAATCCGGAGAAGTCGATTCCGGTCCGCTTTCACGTCATGGACATTGGCCTCGGCGTCGCCGCGAGCGCCGTCGACAATTTCGTCGCGCCGTAGATCCAGGAGACTATCATGGCATCCGCCCCGAAGCCGCTGACCGGAACCAAAGTCTTCCTGATGCTGGTCGCCTTTTTCGGCCTCGTGATCGGCGTCAACGTCACCATGATGAAGCTCGCGATCGCGACGCTGCCCGGCACCGAGGTCGACAGCCCCTATGCCGCGGGACTGACCTATGATCGCGAGATCTCGGCAGCGCAGGACCAGACCGCGCGCAAATGGAAGGTCAACGCCCATATCGAGCGCCGCAACGACGGCGGTGCCTTGCTTCAGGTCGAAGCACGCGATGCCGGCGGCCAGCCGATCGCCGGACTTAAATTCGGCGGCCGGCTGGAGCGGCCGACCGACAAGCGCGCCGATCTCGCCGTCGAGCTCACCGAAACCGGCATCGGCCTCTATCGCGGCAATGCCGCCTCCGTCGCGCCCGGGCAATGGGATCTGGTGATCGAGGGCGAGGCGCGGGGGACGCGCGTGTTCCTGTCGCGTAATCGCGTGATCCTGAACTGAAGGATTTCGACATGCACGTCACGCGGGACTTTTCGCACTACGTCCGGGCTGCGGGCGAGGGCGTCCAGCACATCGATCTCGCGGTCGAAGGCGTTCACTGCGCCGGATGCATGGCCAAGATCGAACGCGGCCTGTCCGCCATTCCTGACGTCACGCTGGCGCGCGTCAACCTCACCGACCGCCGCGTCGCGCTGGAATGGAAGGCGGGCACGCTCGACCCCGGCCGCTTCATCGATCGTCTCGAGGAGCTCGGCTACAAGGCCTATCCGTTCGAGACCGAGAGCGCGGAAGCGTCCGAGGTCGCCGAATCGCGTTTCCTGCTGCGCTGCCTCGGGGTCGCCGCCTTTGCCACCATGAACGTGATGATGCTGTCGATCCCGGTGTGGTCGGGCAACGTCTCGGACATGCTGCCCGAGCAGCGCGACTTCTTCCACTGGCTGTCGGCGCTGATCGCATTGCCGGCGGCAGCCTATGCCGGCCAGCCGTTCTTTCGCTCGGCCTGGCGTGCGCTGTCGGCGAAGACGACCAACATGGACGTGCCGATCTCGATCGGCGTGATCCTCGCGCTCGGCATGTCCGTAGTCGAGACCATCCACCACGCCGAGCACGCCTATTTCGACGCGGCGATCATGCTGCTGACCTTCCTGCTCGTCGGCCGCTTCCTCGACCAGAACATGCGGCGGCGGACCCGCGCGGTCGCGGGCAATCTTGCGGCGCTGAAGGCGGAGACGGCCGCGAAGTTTGTTGGCTCCGACGAGATCTCGCAGGTGCCGGTGGCCGCGATCCATCCGGGCGACATCGTGCTGCTCAGGCCCGGCGAGCGCTGTGCGGTCGACGGCACCGTGATCGAGGGCCGTTCGGAGATCGACCAGAGCCTGATCACCGGCGAGACGCTCTATGTCACGGCCGGGCAGGGCACGCCGGTCTATGCGGGCTCGATGAACATCTCTGGCACGTTGCGGGTGCGGGTCTCGGCGGCGTCCGAGGCGACGCTGCTCGCCGAGATCACGCGGCTGCTCGACAACGCGCTGCAGGCGCGCTCGCGCTACATGCGGCTTGCCGACCGTGCTTCGCGTCTCTACGCGCCGGTGGTGCATGCGACCGCGCTTCTGACCATCCTCGGTTGGGTCATCGCCGGCGCGTCCTGGCATGATGCGATCGTGACAGGCGTTGCCGTGCTGATCATCACCTGTCCCTGCGCGCTGGGGCTCGCCATTCCGACCGTGCAGACGGTCGCCTCCGGCGCGATGTTCAAATCCGGCGTGCTGCTGAATTCCGGCGATGCGATCGAGCGGCTGGCCGAAGCCGATCATGTCATCTTCGACAAGACCGGCACGCTGACGCTGCCCGATCTCGAAGTGATGAATGCCGCCAACATCCCCGCCGACATCTTCGAGCTCGCCGGCCGGCTCGCGCTGTCGAGCCATCATCCGGTCGCCGCCGCCGTGGCGCAGGCGGCCGGCGCCAGATCGCCTGTTGTCGGTGCGGTCGAAGAGGCCGGGCAGGGCGTCCGTGCGACCGTGGAGGGCGTCGAGCTTCGCCTCGGCCGCCCCTCCTTCTGCGGTGCCGAGGCGTTGGTTGGAAGCGCCGTTGTCGATCCCGAAGCTTCCATCGTCGCTTTCAGCAAGGGCAGCGAAAGGTTCATCCTCTCGGTCCGCCAGGGCCTGCGTCCGGATGCGCAGGCCGTGATCGCGGCGCTGAAGGCGCGCAACATCGGCATCGAGATTCTATCCGGCGATCGGGAGCCGGCAGTGATCGCGGCGGCCCATGCGCTTGGCATCGCGGAATGGCGTGCCGGCGTCACGCCGGCCGACAAGATCGCACGGATCGAGGAGTTGAAGCGGCGCGGCGCCAAGGTGCTGATGGTTGGCGACGGCATGAACGACGCGCCTTCGCTGGCGGCAGCCCATGTTTCGATGTCGCCGATTTCGGCGGCGCATTTGAGCCAGGCCACCGCCGATCTCGTCTTCCTCGGCCGGCCGCTGGCACCGGTGGTTGCCGCCATCGACGCCTCGCGCAAGGCGCTGCATCTGATGCGGCAGAATCTCTGGCTTGCGATCGGCTACAATGTGCTCGCGGTGCCGGTTGCGATCAGCGGCGTCGTGACGCCCCTGATCGCGGCTGCGGCCATGAGCGGATCGTCGATCCTGGTGATGCTGAATTCGCTGCGCGCGCGTAGCGCCTCGCGGGAGATATTGTGATGGAGATCCTGGTCATCCTGGTCCCGCTGGCGCTGATGCTCGGCGGCGCCGGTCTCGTCGCCTTCCTGTGGTCGCTCAGAAGCGGCCAGTACGATGATCTCGACGGCGCCGCCTGGCGCGCCATCGCCGACGACGAACCGCCGCAGGAAGTGCCTGCCAAGCGCTAGCGCTTCAAGTTCAGTGCGAGCAGGCCAGCGGCCACAAGGGCTATGCCCACGCCAGTCACGCAAGCGTGCCAGCCGAAGGCATCGAACAGTCGGCCGAGCACGGCGGTGCCGACGAGCCCCCCACAGAAGTAGCACGCTAGATAGATGCCGCTTGCGACGCCGCGGCGCTCGGTCGCCGTCTGTCCGACGAAGCCGGTCGCTGCCGCTTGCGCAAAGAAGGTTCCGACCGCGACCAGCACCATCCCGGTGAGCACTTCGGGTAGCTGTCCAGTCAGCATCAGTGGCAGCCCGATGCCGGCAACGGCGAGCGAGCCCCAGATCGTCGGGCGTGCTCCGATGCGTGAGGCAATCCGCCCCGCCAGCAATGTCGTGACGACCGAGGGCAGGAACACCAGGTAGACGAGGCCGAGATCCATCATCCCGAGCGACAGCGGCGGCCGGACCAGAACGAAATTGACGAAGGTGAAGGTGCCGATGAAGGCGAACAGAATGCAGAAGCCGATGCCGTAGGCCGCGCGCAATCGCGGATTGCGCCAATGCGCCATCGTGGCGGCCAGCGGCGATGCCGCCGGCGCCGCCGCATGCATCGGCGGCACGCGCCTGATCGTGAAATAGACCAGCACTGCGCCGGCGAGATTGAGCGCTGCGAACAGATAGAAATTCCAGGCGAGGCCCAGGCCGTCGGCAATTGCGGCCGAGATCAGCCGGCCGACGAGGTTGCTGGCGACATTTCCGGTGATGTAGGCGGCAAAAGCGCCGCCCGCATCTATCGCGCTGCATTGCTCGCCGAGATGAGCCAGTGTCAGCGCGAAGGCAGAGGCCATGCACAGGCCCTGCGCGACGCGCAGGGCGGTGAAGACGGCGAGATTTGGCGCGATCGCCAGCAGGCCGGTCGGAAGCGCGAGCAGCGCCAGGCTGAGCAGGATGCCGGTCCGGCGGTCGATATGCGGGCTAAGAAAGCCAATCACGAGGCTGGCTGCGGCCATGCCGAACGTGCTGGCGTTGACGGCAAAGCTCATCGCTGCGGGCGTGACATCGTAATGGCGCGCCAGGGAGGGCAGGATCGCCTGCGTTGCGAAGAGATCGACGACGGTCAGGAACGCGGTGAGGCCGATCACGAGCGAGCGTAGCGCCAGACCCGGCGCCTGCGCCTCCATCGTCATGGCGGCCGGTTTGATCGGCGCGGAAAGATCGGTCATGGCGATTGTCCTGTAGGGATGCGGCGCTCGGGGAAAGTCCGGGCGCCACCTCTCGTAACGAAATGCGATGGGGCCGGGGGGCACTCGGTTACATGTGGTGGTCGTTGGGATCCTTGCGGACGTCGCCGACATAGAGAATGACGGTCTCCTTGCCGAGATTCTTCCACCAATGCGAGGTGCCGTGAACCTCGGGGCGGATGTCGCCGGCCTTGTGCACGATCGGATCGACGCAGTTGGAGGCGTATTCGACGATCTCGCCCTGTTGCACGAAAATGAGAGCGGGGCGGTCGTCATGGCTATGCCAGGGCACGATGCCGCCGGGCTCGATGGTCAGCTTGCGGAAGCGCAACTCGCGGCCCTCGATATGCGCCGGCTGCTTGCCGAGGTCGATCGCGCCCAGTGTGACGTCGGTCACCCCGACGGGTTTGTAGTCGACCATCTGCTGGGCGTTCGGCTTGATCTTGCCGGCCGGACATTCGCCGGCAACGACCGGCTGCGCCGAGAGCGTCAGCGCGCCGACGATGGCAAGGCCCGGCCAGATCAGACGCGACAAGGCATGGCTCTTGGACATGGAAAGGTCTCCTGTGTTGGCCGCAACCCCGCTGGTCGCCGGCGATGACGGGAGCTTCATCGAGATCGCGTCCATCCTGAAATGCCGGCTTGCTCTCGATGCGATAGCGGCGCGCTATGTCGATGCGCAGCGGCTATCGATCCGATTGGGCAATGGCATTTCCGCTTTCGCGGCATTCGGCGTCCGATGACAGGGCGCCCGATTGGCGGGCGTTCACGTCAATCCGGAGAAGCACCCCATGCCGAAATTGTCCAAGACCCTGATCGCCACCGCCGCGTTTGCGGTCATCGCCACCTCGGCCTTTTCGGAGGCCGCCTGGGACTTCAAGGCCGGGATGGCCTATGTCTATGGCGGCCCCGGCAAGATGTCGGCGATGGCCATGGCGCCGGCCGAGAAGAACCACGAGGCGATGATGAAGAACGCCAAGAAGGTGCCCGACAACACCGTCTTCTTCATGAGCAATGGGTCGATGTACACCACCTCGGGACGGCTCGATCCGACCGGCAATTTCTACGTGAACTGAACGGCCCTGGCATCGTGGCCGCCCCCTTGCGGGCGGCCGAACCGGGAAACTAATATTCGCCGAAGGGAATGCCGGAGCAGAAAGATGACAGCTCTCTCGCCAGCCGACGCGGAACAGCTCAGGCTTGCCTTCCAGCGCTGCCGCGACATGGACGGTACGCTGAACGATCAGCTCCGCGCCTATGCCGATGCCAGCCGTGAGGTCTTTCCGGCGTATGGTGAGGCCGTCGATCGACTGGTGGCGAGATTGGGCGGGAACGGCGGTGGTGAAACCGCGCCGCGCCCGGGCGATGCGATGCCGCCGTTCATGCTGCCGGACGAGTCCGGGCGTCTCGTCACGTTGGCGTCGCTGCTGGAGCGCGGTCCGCTCGCCGTGATGTTCTTCCGCGGCCATTGGTGTCCCTATTGCCGGCTCAATGTCCGCGCGGTGGTTCAGGCGCTCGATCGCATCGAGGCCATGGGTGCGCAGATCGTTGCAGTGATGCCGGAGACGCAGGAATACACGAGGCAGCTCAAGTCTGAATCCGGCGCGCCGTTTCCGATCCTGACCGATCTCGATAACGGCTATGCGCTGTCGCTCAATCTCGCGATCTGGCTCGGCGCCGAGATCCAGGACCTGTTGTCCTACCAGGACATGGCGAAGTTCCACGGCAATGACGGCTGGATGCTGCCGATCCCGGCCGTGTTCGTGGTCGGCCGCGACGGGATCGTGAAGGCCCGCTTCGTCGATCCCGATTTCCGCAAGCGCATGGAGATCGATGATCTGCTCGCAGCGCTGGAGAGCGCGGGCAGGGAGAACTGAGCGCTCGCGACGCGGGCTTATCCTGCAGTTTCCCGCCAGTCGGCGCCGCGCAGCATACGCATCACGGCGTTGGCGACCGCCGTGCGCTGCCGCCCGGCGACCCCGTAAAGGCTGACGGTGCGGCGGGCGTCGAGCCCGGTGACCGTGGCACGCGTCAGTGTCTGCGGCAGGGGCGAGGTGTGCGGAATCATGGCGACGCCGATGTCGGCCTCGACCAGCTCGATCAGGTCGCGCTCGCTCGAAATCTCGTGGCCATGCTCGATGCCGTGCTCGCGCAGGCTGGCGGAGATGCGGCGCGAGTGCTCGCAGAAGGTCCGGCCCAGCAATTGCTCCGAGCGCAGATCGTCCAGTTCGATGCTGCTGCGCCCGGCCAGCCGATGCCCGTCGCCAACGACGAGCTCGAAGCTCTCCGTGAACAGCGGCCAGGCGTCGAGCCGGTCCCAGGCCTCGTCGATCTCGGCGGCGATGCCGAGCTCGGCCTCGCCCTTCTTGAGGAATTCACCGACCTCGCGGCTCGTCCCGCGCAGGAAGCGCAGCTCGAGCCGGTTGAACTGCCGCCTGATCTCGTTGAGGTGGGGAATGAGCAATGCCAGATCGATCGAATGCGTCAGAGCGATACGGAGCGCGCCGACCTCTCCGCTTTTGAACGAAGAGGCGAGCGAGCGCGCGCCGGCGGCGGCGTCGAAGCATTGCTTCAGGAGCGGATGCATGCGCTGGCCGAGCTCGGTCAGTTGCGCGGCCGGCCGCTCGCGGCGGAACAGGTCGCCGCCAAGCTCGGCCTCGAGCTGCTTGATCGCGCGCGTGAGCGAGGGTTGCGTGACGTTGCACTCCTCCGCCGCGCGCGTGAAATTGAGCAGCTGCGCCACCGCGAGGAAATAGCGGACCTGATGCATTTCCATGGATCGGCTCCCGGCGAAATCGGCCCAAATCTAACCGATCGGAGCGGGAAATGACATCCCGGCGGCGATAGCGCGGACGTATGGAGTCGGAAGCCAACTGGCATTTCCGTGAAAGGGGATGATCCCGCAGATTTCGCTCCAATCACGGCGCGGTATCGCTCCCAGAAGAGGTCTGGATCATGAATATCCCCATCAAGACGCAGGCGCCCGCTTCGTCACGCGTGCTAGCCGGCAAGGTGGCGCTCGTCACGGGCTCGACCAGCGGCATCGGTCTCGGCATCGCACATGCGCTGGCGGCGGCCGGCGCCCACATCGTGCTGAACGGCCTCGGGGTTGCCAGCGAGATCGGCCGGACGCGCGAGCAGATCGCCGCCGAGTTCGGCGTCAAAGCAAGCTACTCGCCGGCCGACATGACGAGGCCGAAATCGATCGCCGAGATGGTCGCTGCGACGATCGCCCAATCCGGTCGGCTCGACATCCTCGTCAACAATGCCGGCATCCAGCATGTCGCGCCGCTGGACCAGTTTCCGGTCGAGAAATGGGACCAGATCCTGGCGATCAACCTGTCCTCGGCGTTCCACACCACGCGGCTCGCGCTGCCGGCGATGCGCCAGACCGGTTTTGGCCGGATCATCAACATCGCCTCGGCGCATGGCCTGGTCGGCTCGCCGTTCAAGGCCGCCTATGTCGCGGCCAAGCACGGCATCGTCGGCCTGACCAAGGTGACGGCGCTCGAAACTGCTGAAGAAGCCATCACCTGCAACGCAATCTGTCCCGGCTACGTCTATACGCCGCTGGTCGAAGCGCAGATCGACGGGCAGGCCAAGGCGCACGGCATCTCCCGCGATCAGGTGATCCGCGACGTGCTGCTGGCGCAGCAGCCGAACAAGCGTTTTGCCACGGTCGAGGAGCTCGGCGGGCTCGCGGTGTTCCTGTCGACGGATGCGGCGGCTTCGATCACCGGCGTTGCGCTGCCAGTCGACGGCGGCTGGACCGCCCATTGACATGAGCCAGCGCAACAAGTCGAATCTTCAGCCAATGCAAGCTCATCAGGAGCGAGATATGAACGGCACACAGGACAACGCACGAGGCGAGAGCCACGACCTGCCGGGTCAGGTCGTCCTCGTGCTGCAAGGCGGCGGTGCGCTTGGCTCCTATCAGGCGGGTGTCTACCAGGCGCTGCATGAGGCCGGCATCGAGCCGGACTGGGTCATCGGCACCTCGATCGGTGCCATCAATGCGAGCCTCATCGCAGGCAACGCACCGGAGCATCGGGTCGCGCGCTTGAGGGAATTCTGGAAGCGGATGGAGCAAAATCCAGTCTGGGACTGGCGCGCCGCGTTTCCAGGCTTCAATGAGAAGCTGGCCTATTGGTCGACGGTCACTCACGGCATTCCAGGTTTCTTTCGACCCAACCCGCTGGCGCATGCCGGCGATTCCTACCCGCTCGGTGCCGACAATGCGGGCTATTATTCGACCGTACCGCTGGAGAAGACTCTGCGCGAGCTGGTCGATTTCGACCTCGCCAATCGCTGCGCGCCGCGCCTGACGGTCGGTGCGGCCCATGTCGGGACCAGTGAAATGCGCTATTTCGACAGCCGCGACGGCGAATTGACGGTCAAGCATATTATGGCGTCGGGCGCGTTGCCGCCGGCTTTCCCGGCGGTGCGCATCGACGGCGAGCTCTACTGGGACGGCGGCATCCTGTCGAACACGCCGACGGAAGCGGTGTTCGATGACAACCCGCGCAGGGATTCGCTGATCTTCTCGGTGCATTTGTGGAATCCCGTCGGGGCCGAGCCGAGCACCATGGCGGAGGTGCTGAACCGGCACAAGGACGTGCAGTATTCCAGCCGAATTTCGAGCCAGATTGCGCGCCAGCAGCAGGCCCATCGTCTGCGTCATGTCATCAACCAGCTCGCGGCACGGCTTTCGGAGGCCGAGCGCAACGATCCTGCTGTGAGGGAGTTGACGAGCTACGGCTGTCCGACCCGCATGCACGTGGTGCGGCTGCTCGCGCCGCAGCTCGAGCGCGAGACCCATACCAAGGATATCGACTTCAGCCCGTCGGGAATCACGCGGCGCTGGCACGCTGGTTATGCGCACACGAAGTCGGTGCTTGCGCGCAAGCCTTGGATCGGCGAATTCGACCCGCTCGCCGGCGTGGTGCTGCACGAGCATATGGAGGAGATGCCGATTGCGGCGGAGTGAGGGCCTTGCGCGTTATTGTCTGGCGCAGTGACGATTTCCCGGCGGAGCGGTCTGGGCTATTGTTGCGCCGTCTTCGTCGCGAGGCTTGCAATTGGTCGCTGAAAAGGATCTCGAGGCAACGCTCGATCTGGTCCGCGCCAACGCGGCGGGGCCGGTGGCGGGCGTGTTCGGTCCTGATACGCTGACCTGGCGGATCGACCGGGAGGCCGTCATCTTTCTCGGCGCCGGCCGCGCGTTGTTGCTGCAACTGGCGCATCCCTGGGTCGCCGCCGCCATCGCCGAGCATTCGAAAACCCTGGCCGATCCGATCGGCCGCTTCCATCGCACCTTCGATATCGTCTTTGCCATGGTGTTCGGCTCGCTCGACCGTGCCTTGCGCTCGTCCCGGCAGCTGCACCGGCGGCACGGCATGATCGTCGGAGAGATGCCCGAGACGGTCGGCCCCTTTGCGGCAGGCTCGCGCTACTGCGCCAACGATATCCCCTCGCTGCGTTGGGTCCATGCGACGCTGGTCGAGACGGCACTGATGGCGCACGAGCTGGTTCTACCGCCATTCGCGGTGGAGGAGCGCGAGCGCTACTGGACCGAGAGCCGGATGTTCGGTGCGTTGTTTGGATTGACGGCGGATGATCTGCCCGCGGACTGGGCCGGCTTTACGGCCTACACCGCGGCGATGGCGCAGTCGGATACGCTGACCGTGAGCCCGGCGGCGCGCGAGATCGCGGCGCAGATTTTTGACGGCGCGCGTCCGTGGTTGCGGCCGCCGCGATGGTATCGCGCGCTCACGGCGAGCCTGTTGCCGGAACGATTGCGCGCCGGCTTCGGGTTTGAGCTCGGCGAGCGGGAGGTCAGATCGGCCGACAACGCGCTGCGATGGATCCGGCGCATCTATCCGACATTGCCGGACCGGCTGCGCTATGTCGGCCCCTACCAGGAAGCGCAGGCGCGGCTGCGAGGCGAAGCGCAGCCGGACTGGATGACGCGCTGTCTCAACAGGGCGTGGATCGGGCGGCCGCAAATGGATGTGCGCGGGAGAGGGTGAGGTTCGCTGCCTTTAGCCCCGTCATCCTGAGGTGCGAATGGCGCGATGCAAAAGCATCGCGCCGGGAGCCTCGAAGGATGCACGGCCCCGCTGCTGCAGCCGGGCCGTCGCCCTTCGAGGGCCGCTGAAGAAGCGGCCACCTCAGGGTGACGGGGAGAGATAAGCCTCGCAATGACCGAGCGTGCGGAAGCGCCTCTCTCACACCGAAGCCAGCTTCCGGTACAGCGCGCTGTAGCTCCCCGCCGAGATGCTCCAGGAGAACGACCGTCCCATGGCGCTGCGGCGCATGGTGTCGAGCTGGTCCTGGGCCATGAAAGCGGAGAAAGCCCGGCGGACACCGCCAAGGAAGGACTCGCGCGAGGGCCTCGAGAACAGGAAGCCGGTCTCGCCGTCGGTGATGGTTTCGGCAAGGCCGCCGGTCTGGTGACCGATCGGCAGCGAGCCGAAGCGCTGGGCGTACATCTGGCTAAGCCCGCACGGCTCGAAGCGCGAGGGCATCAGGGTGAAATCGCTGCCGGCAAAGATACGGCGGGCCTGGGCGTCGTTGAAGCCGATCACCACGCCGATGGCATCTGGTCGGCGGCGATGCGCGTCGATCAGAGCCTGCTCGAGCGCCAGCTCGCCGGAGCCGGTGACCACGATCTGTCCGCCGGCATCGACGATCTCGTCGGCCGCTGACAGCACGAGGTCGATGCCCTTCTGATGCACGAGACGCGCGACGATGCCGAACATGGGGCCGCGCGACACCGCTAAGCCGAACTGCTTGCGGACGTAATCCGCATTGGCCCTCTTGCCGACCCAGTCGCCGGCGCCGAACTGCTGGGCGAGCTGGGCGCAGGAGCGCGGGTCCCAGCTCTCGTCGATGCCGTTGAGGATGCCGGTGAGCTCGGATGCGTCCGAGCGCAGGCGGAGCAGGCCCTCCAGGCCGCAGCCGAATTCGGCCGTGGTGATCTCGCGCGCATAGGTGCCGCTCACGGTGGTGAGGTGCGAGGCGTAGACGAGGCCGGCCTTGAGGAACGAGAGCTGGTCGTAGAACTCGACGCCGTCGATGTGGAAAGAGCTTTCCGGTGCGCCGATCCGCCGCAACGAGTCCTTCGGGAAGAGGCCCTGGTAGGCGAGGTTGTGAATGGTCAGGATCGAGGGCAGCTTGGAGCCGCGCCAGGCGAGATAGGCCGGCACGAGCGAGGCCTGCCAGTCATTGGCATGGATCAGGTCTGCTGCCCAATTCTTGTCCAGCTTGCCCATGGCCAGCTCAGCGGCGGCCGAGGCAAAGCGCGCGAAGCGGACGTCGTTGTCCGGCCAGTCACGCCCGGACTCGTCGCCATAGGGGTTACCGGGCCTGTCGTAGAGTTGCGAGCAGAGCAGCACGTAGACCGGCAGGCCGTCCTTGGTCGCTGCCCGTCCGAGCGAGCAGGCCGGCATCTCCGCGAGCGCCGGGCAGCGCCCAACGATCTGAATATGCGTGAGTTGCTCGATGATGTCGCGATAGCCGGGCAGCATGATCCGGATATCGGCAAAGGAGCGAAGGGCGCGGGGCAGCGCAGCGGACACGGCTCCAAGGCCGCCGACGCGGACGAAGTCGTCCAACTCCGTGGTGACGAACAAGACCCTCAAGAACAGCTGCCCTCTGTCGATCCCGTTCGCTTGCTATGCAAGAACGGGTCCAGTTGTCCGGGAATTCTTAAAGCCCGCCTACGCGGCGCATCGGTTCGGTAAACACTTTCCTACTCGGCCGCCGCCCTCTAGGGTCGCCGCATCAACAACAGAGAACTTCGAGAGTTCCTGAGACCCAAGGACGTGAGTAGGCATGCAGCTAGCAGATAAGCATGAGGGGACGACGACAAAAGCCTTCGCCGGGCTCAGGGTCCTGGATTTTTCGACCACCATCGCCGGCCCGCACTGCGCGCGGATGCTTCCGACATGGGCGCCGAGGTCATCAAGATCGAGACCGACGGCGGGGAGACGATGCGGACCCGGCCGCCGCTGCGCAAGGGGTGCAGCACCGCGTTCGGCCAGCTCAATGTCGGCAAGAAGAGCGTCGTGCTCGACCTCAAGTCCGAGGACGGCAAGGAGGCGGTGCGCCGTCTGGCCGCGACGTCAGACATCCTGGTCGAGAACTTTCGTCCCGGCGTGATGCACCGACTGCGGCTCGACTACGACAGCCTGCGCATCGTCAACCCGAGGCTGATCTACTGCTCGATCTCAGGCTACGGCCAGACCGGCCCTTCGGCCGAGCTGCCGGCCTATGCCCCGGTGATCCATGCCGCCTCGGGCTACGATATGGCGCATCTGGCCTACCAGCCTGGCCGCAATCGCCCTGATTATTGCGGCATCTATCACGCCGACGTCGTCACCGGCACCTATGGCTTCGGCGCGATCGCGTCCGCGCTCTATCAGCGGACCGTGACCGGCCTCGGCCAGCACATCGATGTGTCCATGCTGGAATCGATGCTGTCACTGACGCTGACCGAATTGCAGAGCGCACAATTCGCCGTGAAGCCACCGCCGCGCCCGATGTTCGGCCCGACCGAGACGGCAAGCGGCTATGTCATGATCACGGTCGCCAGCGAGAAGACGTTCCAGGGATTGATGGGCGTTATCGGTCACCCCGAATGGATCTCCGATCCGCGCTTTGCGACCTATGCCGCGCGCCGCGAGAATTGGGCGGAGGTGATGGACGGCGTCGAAGCCTGGTCGCGGGAACTCACGACCGATGCGTGTCTCGCAGCGCTAGGGGCTGCCGGCGTGCCGGCGTCGGCTTATCGCACCGTGTCCGAGGCGCTGGCCGATCCGCAGCTCGCGCACCGGCAGGCGCTCTCCGAGGTGCGGGACGAGGGCGGCTCCTTTCAGGTGCTCAACCTGCCATTCCGGATGTCGGGTGCCGACATCACGCCGGCCAAGACGATGGCCGTGCTCGGCGAGCATACGGATGCGCTGCGCGAGGAGATCAGCCTCGGCGATGATGCATCAATTCCGACAGGCAAAACTGCCGCGACAGGCTGAGCACCATTACGCCCGCACGTGCGGCGTGTGATCTGTCGCGCGTTCCTCTTGCCGTGGCGAGCTTTTGTCGCCAATCTCGTCCTCAGTCATTCAACGATCCGAAACATCGGACGAGGGATCCCGGGAGGAACCATGACGAACATCGCTGCCGCAGCGCGCAAACACGCGCCGATTTTCCTTGTTGCGGCATTTGCCCTCCTTCCGCTGGCCGGGCCGGTGCAGGCACAGAAGCCGGGCGGCAGCATCACAGTCGGCCAGGAGCTGGAGATTGCGGGCTTCGATCCGCTCAAGGTCGGCGTCTACGACACCTCCACCTTCACCGCGGCCGCCGCGATCTTCGATACGCTGACCACGCTCGACGACAAGGGCGAAGCCGCGCCAAAGCTCGCGATGTCCTGGACTCATTCCGACGATTACAAGAGCTGGACCTTCAAGTTGCGCCAGGGCGTGACATTCCACGACGGCACGCCGTTCAATGCGCAGGCCTTCAAGGAGAATTTCGACCGACAGAAGGACCCCGCCAACAAGTGCCGCTGTGCCTTCTACATCACCAACGTCAAGGAAGTGCTGGCGCCGGACGAAACCACCGTTGTCTTCAATCTGACCGATCCCTCGGTGAACTGGCCGGCGGTGATCACAATCCAGAGCTCCAACAACGTCATTCATTCGCCGACCGCGTGGAAGACCAAGGGTGACGACTACAATCGCAATCCCGTCGGCACTGGTCCCTACATCCTGAAATCATGGACCGCAGGCGACCGCATGGTGCTGGAGAAGAATCCCAATTACTGGGACAAGGGCCGGCCCTATCTCGATCGCATCATCCTGAAGCCGTTGCCTGACGCGCAATCGCGCTTCGCCTCGCTGCAATCGGGCGAGGCCGACATCATCTGGGACGACGAGAACGACGCCGACAACATCATGAGGGCGCAGAAGGACTCCAAGCTCACGGTGCACACCTACAAGGGCTCGGGCGCCCAGGTCTACGCCTTCAACACCAAGGTCGCGCCGTTCGACGATGTCCGCGTGCGTCAGGCGCTGGTGATGGCGCTCGACCGCCCGAAAATGTCGCAGGCGATCAGCAACGGCTTGAGCCGGCCCGCGACCAATCCCTATGGCGATGGCTCCTGGGTCAAATGCAAGGACGACGGCGCGCTGCCGTTCGACGTCGAGAAGGCCAAGGCGCTGATCAAGGAGTACGGCAAGCCGGTCGAGTTCAAGATGCTGGTGACCGCGACGCCGCGCGGCCGCATGATCGGCCAGGTGCTCCAGCAATTCTGGAAGCGCGTCGGCGCCAGCATGGAGATCGAGCAGGTCGATCAGGCCACCATTCCCTCGCGCGCCTTTACACGCCAGTTCCAGATGACGCCATGGCGCATCGTCGATCTCGCCGATCCCGACCCGCAGATGTACGCGAATTTTCGCAGCGGCAGCCCGCTGGCACTGGCCGGTTTCTCGAATCCCGAGCTCGACAAGCTGCTGGACCACGCGCGCGTCACCGCCGACCTCGGCCAACGCACCGAGGATTACTGCGCCATCAGCCGCCTGATCAACAAGGAGGCAATCTGGTTCTGGACCTTCCAGAATACTTACTACGCGCTATCGAGCGCCAAGCTGAAGGGCTTCCCGAAGATCTACAATGGCGTGATCGACGTTTCGACGACCTGGCTGGAATGATGGCGCGATGCTGAACTTCGTCGTTCGGCGGCTGCTTGCCATGCTGCCGGTGCTGCTCGCCGTCTCGCTGCTGACATTCCTGATCGCCTCGCTGCTGCCGGGTGATCTCGCTCTCGTCATCCTCGGCGATCAGGCGACGCCGGAGAATGTCGCGGCGCTACGCCGGGACATGGGGCTCGACCAGCCGCTGTGGTGGCGTTACCTGAGCTGGCTCGGTCACGTCTTGCAGGGCGATCTCGGCCGCTCGTTCCGTACCGGGCAGACGGTGCTTCAGGCGGTCGCCGAGCGCATTCCGGTCTCGCTGCAATTGATGCTGATGGCCGAGTTCATCGGCCTCTTGATCGGCGTCCCAGTTGCGATCGCCTGCGCCGCGCGCGCCGGCGGCGCGTTCGACCGCTTCATGACGGGCAGTGCGTTTGCGATGCTGTCGATGCCGTCGTTCCTGGTGGCGATCCTGCTGATCTATCTGTTCGCGGTCGAGCTGCACTGGCTGCCGGCGACCGGCTACGTGCCGTTCACCGAGGAGCCGCTCAGCAATCTGCGCTTCTTCGTGCTGCCGGCACTGACGCTGGCACTGGCGGAATGGCCGGGAATCATGCGGGTGCTGCGCTCCGACATGATCGCGACCTTGCAGGAGGATTATATCGCGCTCGCCAAGGCCAAGGGTCTCAAGCCCGCGCGTATCCTGTTCGTGCATGCGCTCAAGCCCTCGTCGCTGACGCTGGTGACGGTCACAGGCATCAATATCGGCCGCCTGCTCGGCGGCACGCTGATCGTGGAATCGATCTTCGCGCTACCGGGCATCGGCCGACTTCTAGTCGGGGCGATCTATACCCGCGACCTCGTCATCCTCCAGGGCGTGGTGCTGCTGGTCGCCTGCGGCTTCGTCATCGTGAATTTCATCGTCGACATGCTCTACGCCGTGCTCGACCCCAGGATCCGCCATGGCCACGCTTGAGCTCTCGATGCAGGACGAGGCGGTGCCCGTGCCGGTCGGCCGCAAGCGCAGGCTCGGCCTGTTGTTCTGGATCGCGAGTGCCTGGCTCGCGATCATCCTGACGCTCGCGATCCTCGCGCCGGTGCTGCCGCTGCAGAACCCTGTAGACATGGACATGCTGGAGCGCCGTGCGGCGTTCTCTTCCGAGCACTGGCTCGGCACCGATGGGCTCGGCCGCGACGAGCTCTCCCGCCTGATTTTCGGGGCGCGGGTGTCGCTGACTGTCGGGCTGATCGCGCCGATGATCGGCCTTACGCTCGGCGGCGCGCTTGGGCTGCTCGCCGGCTATTTCCGTGGCCGGTTCGAGACATTGGTGGTGGGCAGCATGGACGTGCTGCTCGCTTTTCCGCCGCTGATCTTCGCGCTCGCCGTGACCGCCTATCTCGGCCAGTCCGTTCCCAACCTCACCTTGATTCTCGGTGTGCTCGGCATTCCCGCGTTTATGCGCGTGGCGCGCGCGGCGACGCTGAGCTTGGCTCGCCGCGAGTTCGTGATCGCGGCCGAGGCATTAGGTGCCAGCCATGCGCGCATCCTCATGCGCGAGCTGTTGCCGAACGTGATCCTGCCGCTGCTGGCCTTCTTCCTGCTCGGCGTCGCCGTCACCATCGTGGTCGAGGGTGCGCTGTCCTTCCTCGGTCTCGGCGTGCCGCCGCCGATGGCGAGCTGGGGCAGCATGATCGGCGAGGGGCGCGACAGCCTCGACGTCGCGCCGCGGCTGGCGTTCCTGCCGGCGGCCGGACTGTTCCTCACCGTGCTGGCCTTCAATCTGGTCGGCGACACCTTGCGGGCACTGACCGACCCGCGTCAGGGGGCGCTGTGAGCGCTGCGCTGCTGACCATCGAGGACGTTGCAGTCGAGCTACCGACGCCTCGCGGCAATCTGCGCGCCGTGGATCATGTCGACCTGTCGCTGGAGGCGGGCCGCACGCTCGGGATCGTCGGCGAATCCGGTTGCGGCAAGACCATGCTGTCGCGCGCGGTGCTTCAACTGCTGCCGAAAAAAGCAAGGCTCACGGGACGCGTGATGTTCGACGGCCAGGACCTGGTGCGACTCGATGCGGAACGCTTGCGTCGCTTGCGCGGGCGCGATCTCGCAGTCGTGTTCCAGGACCCCATGACCTCGCTCAACCCGGTGCTGACCATCGGCACGCAGTTGATGGAGACGATCCAGGAGCATCTCGAGCTTGACGTCTCCGCGGCACGGAAGCGCAGCATCGAGCTGCTGGCGGCCGTCGGCATTCCCGCGCCGGAGCAGCGGCTCGCGCAATATCCGCATCAATGTTCCGGTGGCATGCGCCAGCGCATTGCGATTGCGATCGCGCTGTCCTGCGAGCCGAAGCTCTTGATTGCGGACGAGCCGACCACGGCGCTCGACGTCACCATCCAGGCGCAGATCCTCGATCTGCTCGCGCGCGAGCAGCGCCGCCGCCACATGGCCATGATCATCATCACCCACGATCTCGGCGTCGTCGCCGGCCGGGCCGACGAGGTCGCGGTGATGTACGCGGGCAGGGTGGTGGAGCGCGCGCCGACGCAAGCCTTGTTCAAGCGTATGCACATGCCCTACACCGAAGCGCTGCTGGCGGCGATCCCGAAGCTGGATGCCGCGCCGCATACGCCGCTGCCGGCGATCTCCGGCCGTCCGCCCGATCCGACACGACCGCCCAAGGGCTGCTCCTTCGCGCCGCGCTGCCGCTATGCCGCTAGCCGCTGTCATGAGGCCAAGCCCGACCTGAAAAGCGCTGAGAGGCCCGATCATCTCTATGCCTGCTTCCATCCGATCCAGATGGCGGAAGGAATCGGCGCATGATGCAGCTTGCCGCGCGCGTCGAGCCGCTGCTGAACGTCGACAATCTCGTCGTCGAATATGGCCTCGGCAACAAGACGGTGCACGCCGTCTCCGGCGTCAGCCTCCAGGTCGCGCGCGGCGAGACGCTCGGGCTGGTCGGAGAATCCGGCTGCGGCAAGTCGACGCTGGGGCGCGCCGTGCTGCAATTGCGCCGCGCCAAATCCGGCCGGGTGCTGTTCGACGGCGAGGACCTGACCGCGATGGAGGGCGAGGCGCTGCGCAAGATGCGGCGCCGCGTGCAACTGATTTTTCAGGATCCGATCGCCTCGCTCAATCCGCGCCGTCGCATCGGCGACATCGTGGCCGAACCGCTGATCATCGCCGGCGTCAGGGATGCCGCCGAGCGCAAGCGTAGGGTTTACGAGGTGCTCTCTGCGGTCGGGCTCGATCCTGATCTCGTCGCGGGCCGCCTGCCGCATGAGTTCTCCGGCGGGCAGTGCCAGCGCATCTGTATCGCGCGATCGCTGGTGCTTAACCCCGAGTTCATCGTCTGCGACGAGCCGGTCTCGGCGCTGGACGTCTCCATCCGCGCTCAAATCCTCAATTTGCTGGAGGAGATGAAAGCGCGCTTCGGCCTGACGCTGTTGTTCATCGCGCATGATCTCGCGGTGGTCAAAGCGGTCAGCGACCGCGTCGCGGTGATGTATCTCGGCCGGCTTTGCGAGGTAGGTCCGTCGGAGCAATTGTTTGCAAATCCGGCGCATCCCTATACCGGGCTCTTGTTGCAGGCGATCCCGGTGCCCGATCCGGATATGCGTCCCGCCGAGAGTGTGGCAGCGGGTGAGCCACCATCGCCGATTGCGCCGCCGTCCGGCTGCCGCTTCCGCACCCGTTGCCCGCGGGCCGACCAGCGATGCAGCGCTGAGATACCGGAGTTGCGCGAAATCGCACCCGGCCAGTTCGCGGCTTGCCATCATCCGCTGGCCTGAACTAAGACCGGTTTGTCTCGCCTTGCCGGCCATGGCATGGTGGCGCGGCGACAAGAAGAATGCGGGAGAACGCCGATGAAGAGTTTCAAGGTTGCCGATTTCAAGGCGCCGCTGCAGGAGTTCGACGAGGCGACGCCGCAGCCGTCGGGCACGCAGGTGCTGATCAAGGTAAAGGCCGCCGGCGTCTGCCACAGCGACCTCCACATCTGGGAGGGCGGCTACGATCTCGGCCACGGCCGCAAGCCGCTGTCGCTGAAGGACCGCGGCATCAACCTGCCGCTGACCATGGGTCACGAGACGGTCGGCGAAATCCTGGCCTTCGGCCCCGACGTGAAACCGACCGACCAGGGCGACCTCAAGCCCGGCGAAGTCGGCCTGGTCTATCCCTGGATCGGCTGCGGCAAATGCGCGACGTGCCTGGCCGGTGACGAGAACATGTGCCTGACGCCGCGCTCGCTCGGCGTCTATTGCGACGGCGGCTATTCCGATCACATGCTGGTGCCGCATCCGCGCTACCTGCTCAATCTGAAAGGGCTCGACCCGGCGACGACCGCGCCCTATGCCTGCTCGGGCGTCACCACCTACAGCGCGCTCAAGAAGGTCGAGCAGCATTTCGACACCCCGATCGTGATGTTCGGCGCGGGCGGGCTTGGCCTGATGGCGCTGTCGCTGCTGAAGGCGATGGGCGGCAAGGGCGCTATCATGGTCGATATCGATGCCAGGAAGCGTGAGGCGGCGGAGAAGGCCGGCGCGCTCGCCACCGTCGACCCCAAGGCGCCGGATGCGCTGGAGCAGCTTGCCAAGAAGGCGGGCGGGCCGATCCGCGCCGTGATCGACCTCGTCGGCAATGCCGCGACGACGCAGCTTGGATTCGACTGCCTGACCAAGGGCGGCAAGCTCGTGATCGTTGGCCTGTTCGGCGGCGGGGCGACCTGGGCGCTGCCGCTGATTCCGATCAAGGCAGTGACGATTCAGGGCAGCTATGTCGGAAACCTGCGCGAGACGCAGGAATTGCTCGATCTCGTCCGCACCAAGAAGGTGCCGCCGATCCCGGTGACGACGGCACCGCTCGCCAAGGCCAACGACGCGCTGGTGCAATTGCAGCAGGGCGCGGTGGTCGGGCGCACAGTGCTGACGCCGTAGTGAACACTCTCTCCTCCGTCATTGCGAGGAACGAAGCGACGAAGCAATCCAGACTGCCTCTGCGGATGGATTTCTGGATTGCTTCGCTTCGCTCGCAATGACGACTTGGCTAGCTCCTTTCCTTGAGGCCCTAAATGTCCGCAAACAACGCCTTCCACATTGCCGTGCTCGCCGGTGACGGCATCGGTCCCGAAGTCATGGCGCCGGCCCTCGAGGTGCTGCGCAAGATCGAGCAGAAATCGGATTTGCGCTTTCGCTTCACCGAGGCAGCCGCCGGCGCCAACAATTATCTTGCCTCTGGCAAGTCGATGCCTGACTCGACCATCAAGCTGTGCGAGGAGGCGGATGCGATCCTGCTCGGCGCCTGCGGCCTGCCGTCGGTGCGCTACCCCGACAATACCGAGATCGCGCCGCAGATCGAGCTGCGCTTCATCTTCGATCTCTATGCCGGCGTGCGACCGGCGCGCCTTATTCCGGGCGTGCCGAGCCCGATCGTCGGCGCTGATGCGCGCGGCATCGATCTCGTCGTGATCCGGGAATCGACCGAAGGCCTGTTCGCCTCGATGGGCAAGGGCGTCGTCACCCATGAGGACGCGCGCGAGACCATGGTGATCACACGCAGGACATCCGAGCGCCTGTTCGACTTCTCGTTTCGCCTCGCCGAGCGGCGCAAGGCGCGCGGCAAGCCCGGCGCGCTTGCCTGCGTCGACAAGGCGAACGTGTTCAAGGCGTTCGCGTTCTTTCGCGGCATTTTCGACGAGATCGCGAAGAAGCATCCGGAGGTGAAGACCGACCGGCTCTATGTCGATGCCTGCTCGGCGATGCTGGTGAAGCGGCCCTGGGATTTCGACGTGATGGTGATGGAGAACATGTTCGGCGACATCGTCTCCGACATCACCGCGAGCCTGATCGGCGGCCTCGGCATGGCGCCGTCGGCGGACATCGGCGACAAATATGCCGTGTTCCAGCCCTGCCACGGCACCGCGCCCGACATCATGGGGCAGGGCAAGGCCAATCCTACCGGCATGATCCTGTCGGCAGCGATGATGCTGGACTGGCTCGCCGACAAGCACGGCGTCGAGAGTGCGGCGGAAGCCGGCGAGACGATCGAGCGTGCGGTGGATCAGATCTATGCCGGCGGCATCAAGCCGATGGAGTTCGGCGGCAACAACGGCACCGCCGATATCACGAAGGCGGTGCTAGGGGCGCTCTGAGAAGCAGCCGAGTCGCGGCGCCAGTTCATCTCAAAAGAAAAAGGGGCCTCGCGGCCCCTTTGTCGTTCACCAGCGGCGCCAATGATGGTGGCGATGGCCCCAGCCCCACGGGCGCGGGCCGTAGAAGCGTCGCGGGCCGCCGTAATAGCCGTAGGCGCCGTAATAGTTCGGACGCCAGAAGCAGCGACCCCAGGGGTTGCATACCCAGCGCACCTGATCGACGTCAGCGGCCGGACCGCTTGCAATCTTGTCCGCCTGCGGGATGCCATTCGGCATGGCCGCGAGCGCCTCGCCCGACGCGAGCGTCACACCGCCGATGGCAACCAGAGCAAGAACAGCAGATTTCAGTGTCATCGCGATCTCCCTCGTTGTGGCGGGAGAACTTTCGTCAGATCAACTGGTTGCAACCGCGCGGAGTTGCACGAGGAATTTAATCTTCCTGAACGTCGGTTCAGCTTCAACGCCCCTGGAACTGCGGTCTGCGCTTTTCCATGAAGGCCTGCCGGCCCTCGCGAAAATCCCGGGAATCCATGCAGGCGTTGCCGATCGCCTTGATCGCGTCCATGTCGCGCTGGCTCTCATCCTTCAGCACCTGTGCGATGGTGATCTTGGCGGCCTTGATCGCGAGCGGGGCGTTCTGCGAGATCGTCTCGGCAATCGTCATGGTCTCGCCCCAGAGCTCGTCGACCGGGAACACGCGCTCGATAAGGCCAATGCGCAGCGCTTCGGCGGAATCGATGCGCATGCCCGTGTACATCAGGAGCCGCGCCCAGGACGGGCCGACCAGCGACACCAGGTGGCGGAGGCCGTCAAAGCCATAGGCGATGCCGAGCTTGGCCGCGGGAATGCCGAACTGGCTGCCGTGCGCGGCGATGCGGATGTCGGCGAGCATCGCGACCTGCATGCCGCCGCCGAGGCAAAAACCCTCGATGCAGGCAATCGTCGGCTTGGGATAGTCTGCGAGCAGTGCGCGCTGGGCGGCGCTGCGCCTGGCATATTCCTCAGAGGCCGCCGCGTTGTGCCGGGTCTTCTCGAACTGGCTGATGTCGGCGCCGGAGACGAAGGCCTTACCGCCGGCTCCGCGCAGGACCACGACGCGCACCGTCTCGTCGTCGCGCAAGGCGGTCAGCGCCTCGCCAAATCCCTCCCACATCTCCAGCGACATCGCGTTGCGCTTGTCGGGATTGTTGAAGGTGATCACGCCGACGCCGTCGGTGGTGTGCTGGAAAATCTTGCCGTCCGCGTAGGGGGTACCGGTCGTGCTGAATATGTCGGACATCGCGCGCTCGCTCGTCATGTGCGAGGGGCAATGTGCTGCGGTGGCGCTTCCGGGGTCAACCGCGGCAGGGTGGGCGAGTCTGCATCCGCCTGTACCGGGATTGCATGGCGCGTCGTCCCGAGTGTCGCGCGTGCAAAGAAAAGGGGCGGTCGTGCCGCCCCGCAAAGGCCGCGCGCAAGCGCGCGAGCCGGAATATGATCGTTCAATCCGGCCGCGTCCCCGCGACGCGGCGGATTGAAGATCGGCCGTAAAGGCCAGACCGTCGACCGGTCTCAGCTCTCGTTCGCCGCGATCGATTCCATCAGCGAGACCAGCTGACGCTGCACGGTCTGGTCCTTGATCTTGCTGTACGCGCGCAGCAAGCGGAGGCTGAAGGCCGAATCGAGGAACAGCAGGCTCTCGACTTCGCGCGCCTTGTTGTCACCGTCGTAGAAGAAGGTCACGGGCACGTCGAGGGCGGAAGCGATCTGCTGCAGACGAGCCGCGCCGACGCGATTGACGCCCTTCTCGTATTTCTGGACCTGCTGGAAGCTGACGCCAAGCTTCTCGCCGAGCTCGGCCTGCGAGATCTTCATCTCGACGCGCCGCAGACGAATCCGCTTGCCAAGCTCGATGTCCGGCTTGCCAGCGCTGCGCTGCTTCATTCTTTTCGCCGCTGCTTTCATCTTCGTTTTCACCTTTGTTCTTCGGTTGAAAATCCCCCGAAGAGCTGGGTCAGGGGTTCGCCCATATACGAGTCCTTGAATTCATGCGGATGCACGAACTCTTCCTTAAACCACGGGAAGCGAGCTGGACTGAAAGCTTCGATCAGCCAATCAATCATGTGCCGCACGCGCGGAATACGGCCGCTACCGGGATGGTAGGACAACCAGATATCCAGCGGTCGGTTCAACTCGACCTCCAGTGGAATCAACTTCCCGCCAAGCGCAATGGCGTAGCTCGGAAAGACGCCGATGCCGGCGCCATTCGCGACCGCCCAGTAGTTGGCGCTTGAGACGTTGGTCTTCATGACCAGAAGGTCACGTTCCGACACGCCCGGGAAGAAGCTCTCGAAGGATTCCTTGGCGGCAAGCTGGTCGGCGAATTGCAGCACCAGGCGATGCTTGATCAATTCCGCCGCCGTGCGCGGCGCGCCATGCTTCTCGATGTATTTCTCGGAGGCCCAAAACATCAGGTGCATGCGGCCGAGCCGCACCAGCTTGATGTCGAGCGCGGAGGGACGCGACAGATGGATGGCGACGTCGGCCTCGTGGCGCGAGACGTCGGCCGAGCGCATCGCGCAATGCAGGTCGACCAGGATCTTCGGATAGGCCTGCTGGAATTCAACCAGGCGCGGGGCGAGCCAGAACGTGCCGAGCCCCTCGGTGACGGCGACGCGCACCTCGCCGGACAGGGCGTTGGCCATCGAATCGCTGGCGCGCAGCACGTCGAAGGTGGCGGCCTCCATGCGCTCGACGGCGGAGACCACCAGCGCGCCTTCATCGGTCAGATGGGTGCCGTGGACGTCACGCGTGAACAGTGTGGTGCCGGTCTGGCGTTCGAAATCGTCGATTCGCCGGCGCACGGCGTTGATCGACAGCGACAGGCGCTCAGCCGCCGATCGGAAACTTCCGCATCGGACGACTTCAAGGAATATGCGAGCGGCATCCCAATCAGAGAGGCCGCTGAGATTTGTCTTTGGGCGTTCCGCCACAGGAACGCCCCTTTCCGCCAAGGAGTGCATACAATTTCCTTCGGGTGGCTAAACTGGCAGAATCTGGCGCAAACCACAACTACTGCGAGTTGGGGGATGATGAGTTTTGAACGTCATCCTTACTACGTCGTGGGTGGTATCTGAATGCTGCCAAGGCTGGGAATCGGGCGGACCATCGCCCGGATGAGGGGTGTGGCGTGAGTTCCGTTGCGAGCCGTGAAATGGCTGCGGGATTGCAGGCGCTGTCCGTAATGAATGTGCTTGCGCGAAAGCCGGCGCCGTCTCCTTCAATGGATCAATCACAGCGGGCCGGGCGTTTGCTCTCGGACTGCTTCGATCGCGGCCAACGGCGCAGCGCGGCGAAGTTAGCCAGAACCGCTGTTCCGCGGCAGAAACCCACTGAAATCAGGTTCAGAGGCGCTGTGGCCTCGTGCTATCCTCCGTATTCCATGGGGGCCGAAGGGGTCGTCACCAACACGTCTCGCAGGCCGAATTAACGGAAAGAACGCCGGTGTCGCATTCAGACGAACAATTGCAGTCGGTGCTGGAAACGCTCGAGGGGTGCCGCAGGGTTCTCAACGCGTGCGACAGCCGTGAGTCGGCCGAGCTGCTGTCGATTGTCATCCTCGACGTCAGGATGAAACTCAAAGGAATTGACAGTGCCGAACTCAAGGCACTGTGCGACGAAATGTTGCGGAGCGCTGCGAGCGAGCCGCCGTCCCCTTCCAAGCAGACGCAGGACCAGCCCCGGCGTCCGCTGCTCCGCGTGGTGAAGTAGCCACGCCGCCGAATCTCGCTTTTTGGCGAGGTTTGTGCGCGTCCCGATGCCGCACCTGTGATCGCAGGCGGCATCGGGAGGAGCCCTGGTTTGGTGCGCCTCTGTTGCGCATTCTCCGGCATCGGTTACACCAGAGCCGGTTCGGCTCCTGGCCGCGCGCATTCCCGGCGCGCCGCACCGGTGCCTGAGATGGCTCAGACGGCATCATGCAAAATGTTTCGATCCCGGCGGCGCTGATTGCCGGCCTCGTCAGCTTCCTCTCGCCCTGCGTCCTGCCCCTGGTCCCGCCCTATCTGATCTACCTGACGGGCGCCACGATCGAGCATGTCGAGAGCGACGAGCCGGGCTCGGCCTCCAAGCGCGCGATCATGATGTCGGCGCTCCTGTTCGTGCTCGGCTTCTCCACGGTGTTCGTCGCCCTCGGCGCCAGCGCCTCGCTGATCGGCGGGCTGATCCGTGCCTGGTCGGCGGAGCTGTCGATCCTCGCCGGCATCGTCATCATCATCATGGGCCTGCACTTCCTCGGGCTGACCCGCATCGGCCTGTTGATGCGCGAGGGACGGCTGCCGATCCCCAAGCCGGTCGGCCTCTGGGGCGCCTATATCATGGGGCTCGCCTTCGCCTTCGGCTGGACGCCCTGCATCGGCCCGATCCTCGCCGCGATCCTGTCGATCGCCGCCGCTGAGGCCACGGTGGCGAAGGGCGCGGGCCTGCTCGCGGTCTATTCGGCCGGTCTCGGCATTCCCTTCCTGATCGCCGCGCTGATGATCGAGCAGTTCTCCGCGCTGTTCGCGCGCATGAAGGGCCATCTCGTCAATGTCGAGCGCGCCATGGGCGTCCTGATGGTGATCACCGGCATCGGCTTTCTCACCGGCGCGGTCTCGAATGTGAGCATCTGGCTGCTGGAGACGTTCCCGGCGCTGCAGACCATCGGGTAGGGCGCAATCCGGAAAATGCCGGCGCGCTGATCGCGCCGGCCTCGTCGTGTGCAACTGCTTAGGGTTTGAACACGTAGCCCGGCGAGATCGCCGCCGTCTCCGGGATCGGCGGCAGATCGGCGAACAGTTCGGGACGATCCTTCATGACCTTGAGAATGTGCTTCGGCTCGATATGCGCATTGACGTCGAAGGTCGATTTGAGGATGCCGAGGCGGGAGAGCCGATCCTCGGCGCTCCACAGCGCGCGGTAATTGTTCGCCGACAGCCGGCGGTCCGCCTGCTGGATGTTGAACTGCATCGCAGCCTCGGCGACGTCCTGCTTCAGCCCCGGAATCCAGCGCGTGGCGACTTGCGCCGCCTGCTTCGGGTTCTTGCGCATCCATTGATCGGCTTCGGAGACCGCGGCGAGGAATTTCTCGATGGTCTCGCCGTTGGCCTGCACCCAGGGGCGAAGCGCGACGTTGAATCCGATATAGGAGATCACGTCGCCGCCCCTGATGATCTCGACCGCGCCGGGCACATCCTTGCCTGCAACGATCGGCCAGGGATCCCAGCCCGAGAACGCGTCGATGCCCTTCGCGAGCAGGGCGACGGTCATGTCCGGCGGCGGCGTGTTGACCAGCGTCACGTCATCGGGCTTCAGCCCGGCCTTCTCCAGCGTCGCCAGGATGTAGAGGTGGTTGATCGTGCCGAAGGAGGCCGCGATCTTCTTGCCCTTGAGCGTCGAGAGGTCACCCTTGACGATGCCTGAACCTTCACGCGCAATGATCGCCATGGTGGCATCGGAGCCGGCCTTGGTGGCGTTGCCGCTGTAATTGCCGAGTGCGACAAGGTCCATGCCGCGCAGCACGGCGCCGATCATGGGCACGCCGACCTGCACGATCTCGCTCTCGCCGGCCTGCAATGCGTTCAGCGCGTCGACGCCGGTCGCGTAGGGGCGTGCGATCGTGACATCGAGCCCGTACTTCTCGAAGAAGCCGCGCTCGAGTGCGATCGGCAGGCCGATCTGGTCGATGCCGGTGACCATGCCGGCCTTCAGTTTCGTCGGGGTCTGGGCGCTCGCCGGCACCATGCCGGCCAAGAGCGCGATTCCGAGCAGCAAGAGTCGTTTCATATTCTCAGCCTCCCTCTTTTATCGGCCCCACCGCCGTCACCCAATAGGGGCGGGCGACGGCGTTGAGGTCCGTTCGTTTGACACCGCGCAGTTCGATCGAATGCTCGTCTGTTCCCGAGACGCGTCCATATTGCTGGAATGCGAGTACGTGGAAGCGCTCCGGCGTGAACGGCAGCTCGATCTGCACGTTCACTTTTTCCGAGGTTCCCGTTAGCTCCGGCGAGATCTTTCCCGGCGCGGCGACCGTCAACCAGAGTTGAAACAGCGCCCATGCGGCAATCGCGCCGAGCACGATGCGGCCCTTGGGCGAGCGCAGGGCGTCGGAAGCGATGCTCATGCCGCGCGCACCATCTGAAGCACGCGCGCCGAGAGCTGCTTGAAGTGGTCGTCCTTGACGAGGTCGTCCCAGACGCGGGGACGCGGCAGGTCGACCGCGATCTCGTCGAGCACGCGTCCCTTCGACAGCACGACCACGCGGTTGGCGAGAAACACCGCTTCCGGCACGTCATGGGTGATGAAGATCACCGTCGGCTTGCGCTCCTGCCAGATCCGGGTCAGCTCCTCCTGGAGCGTCATGCGCGTCTGCGCGTCGACGCTGGCGAACGGTTCGTCCATCAGCAGGACGTCGGGATTGTTGGCGAGCGCGCGCACCACGCCGACGCGCTGCTGCATGCCGCCGGAGAGCTCGTTGGGATAGCGGTGCGCCGCATGCGACAGCCCCGCCAGCGCGAGATATTCGCGCGCGATGCGGTCGCGCTCGGCCTTCGGAACGCCGCGCATCTTCGGGCCGAAGCCGACATTGTCGAGCACCGTCTTCCAGGGAAACAGCGCGAACGACTGGAACACGACGCCACGCTCGGGGCCGGGCCCGTGCACCGGCTTGCCGTCGAGCAGGATGTCGCCCTTCGAATAGGGAATGAAGCCGGCGATCATGTTGAGGATCGTCGTCTTGCCGCAGCCGGACGGGCCGACCACGGAGATGAACTCGCCGGGTTCGACGTCCAGCGAGACGTCGTGAACGGCGGTGACATGCGCGCCTGCGTAAGGATCGAAATAGGTCTTGCCGAGATTGCGCAGCGAAAGCGTCTTCATGATGTCACCAATCCCCAGCGTTGGCCGGTCACGCGCTCGAGCGGCGCGAGGACCCAGGCGTCCACGATGTACCAGAGCAATCCGAGAATGATCATGCCGAGCAGAATCTCGACGGTGGAGCCGGCGCGGCGGGCATCGAACATCATGAAGCCGATGCCCGATGTGCCGACGATCATCTCGACTGCAATCAGCGCGCGCCAGCCATAACCGAGGCCGTTGCGCAGGCCCGTGATGATGTTGGGCAGCGCGCCCGGCAGCGTCACCTCCCAGAGCACCCGCGCGCGCGAGGCACCGAGGCTCAGGGCGGCGCGCGCGAGGTCGCGCGGCACGGATTCGACCCCGAGCACGGTGTTGAGCACGACCGGGAACAGCACAGTGTAGACGATGACGAAGGTCATCGTCGTCAGTCCGAAGCCGAACCAGATCAAGAGGATCGGCAGCCAGGCGATGTCGCCGATCGCCTGGAAGAACAGCAGCACCGGCCAGCAGATCCGGTGCGCCCAGCGGCTCGTGCCGATCAGGATGCCCAAGGGAATGCCGAGCGCCATGCCGAGGGCGGCGCCGGTCGCGAGCCGGATCAGGCTGTCCTGGAGATAGTCGGGCAGGATCCCCTTGTAGGTGAGCGTGAAGAACGCGCGTACTACGTCGGCGGGGCCCGGGAAGAACGCGCGCGGAAACACCCCGGCCTCGCTGACCGCGGTCCACAGCGCGAGCACCGGGATGAAGGGAATGATGGCGGCGATCCCCGGCCAGCGCCGGGTCAGGCGGGTGTAGCCGCCCCAGATTTGCAGCAGCAGGTTCATGCGCGCCTCACCAAGCCCCAGCGTTCGATGGTCGCCCGTTCCAGCGGGACCAGCAGCAGACGGTCGATCAGTAGCCAGAGCACGCCGATCACGATCATGCCGAACACGATCACCTCGGTGCGGTAGAAGTCGCGCGCCACGAACAGCATGTAGCCGAGCCCGACATTGGTCGCGATCATCTCGGCGGCGATCAGGCCGCGCCACGCAAAGCCCAGGCCGGTGCGGATGCCGGTGACGATGTTGGGCAGCGCGCCCGGCAGCAGCACTTCGGTCAGTAGCGCCCAGCGGCCGGCGCCGAGCGAGGCGGCAGCATTGCGCAGCGTGTGTGGAATGGTCCTGACGCCGAGCAGGGTGTTGTAGGCGACGACGAAGAACACGGCGTTGAAGATCACGAAGACGATCGCGCCGAAGCCGTAGCCGAACCACAAGGTTGCGATCGGGATCCAGGCGATGCCGGCGAGCACCGAGAAGAAGCGGAATAATGGCGTGAGAAAAGCCGCCACCGTCGGGCTCACGCCCATGGCGATGCCGAGCGGTACGGCGGTGGCGATGCCAATCAGCGTGCCGAGGCCGACGCGAAGCAGGCTGGCGCCGACATGGGCGAACAGCGTGCCGTCGCGGATCGACTCCATGGCGGCCGCGCCGACCGCACCGACCGAGGGAAACACGCGCGGATTGACGTTGAACAGCGGGACCACGATCGCCCAGATCGCCACCAGCGCAAGCAGCGGTGCGACGAACATCGCAGCGCCCGCCAGCGAATTGACGCTGCGGATCAATCGCGACGATCGACCTTTCAGACTGCCCGTCACCTGCATTTGACCTCCCTGACGTTCAGCTATGCCTGTGCCGGCATTTCACGCTGATCATTCCTAACATCGTCGCCGTGTCTCGCGCGATCGCGGTTGCCCGTCGGTTGCCACGACCGCGACCTCGGGCGGAGCGAGGATGTGGGACGAGCCCTTCCTGTCATGGTCCACGACGTTGCCTCCTGCTCTTGACGCTCGACGTCCTGGTCGCGCGCACGGCCGATCCGTCCGTTTTCCGAGTTGCCGCGGCGATGACTGTCTTCCGGTTCGAGAGCTTCAACCGGGTGTAGCCGAGCAGGCGTTCCATCGCGGCGCGCGCCTTCTCCGGGTTGGCGCTCTCGATGGCCCGCGCCGCCGCCACGTGGTTCGGCAAATTGTCCTTGAACCAGCCGCCGGGGCTTCCGACGGCAACGGTGAAGACGGTGCTCAGGATGGTGTCGATCGCGCTGCGAAAGCCCTGCAGTACCGGGTTGTGGGTCGCATCAAGGATGGCAAGATGGAAGGCCTTGTCGGCCGCCAGGGCACTGGCCTGGTCCTTTGCGGTCTGCATCGCGGCCAGGGCCGTATCGATCCGCCAGCGATCGTTCCTGGTCGCGCGTTCGGCCGCAAGCGCTGCGGCTGCAGGCTCGATGATCGAGCGCACCTCCTGGATTGCCAGCAGGAGGTCGCGATCCGGTTCGTCCTGGCCGACGAGCCAGCTCAGCACGTCGCGATCGAGCAGGCTCCATTCGTGGCGCGGCAGCACTTGCGTGCCGTGGCGCGGCCGCACGCTGACGAGGCCCTTTGCGGCGAGCGTCTTGATCGCCTCGCGCACCACGCCGCGCCCGACGCCGAAACGGGCTTCGAGTTCCGGCTCCGGCGGCAGGGTGGTGCCGACGGGAATGAGATCCTGGGCGATCTCGCGGCCAAGCGTCGTCAGCACGGCGCGGATGCGGCCGGGCTTGATCAGTTTGTCGGCTGGGCTCGGCCGCGCTCTTGCCACCGGTTTGTTTCTCCCCGCCGGCCTGTCCCGGCCGGTTCATTTGTCCTGGCTGCCGCCGGCAGCTTCACATTCATCCGATGTTTAACATCGGATGATTGCGTGGGGCGAGCGCAATTGTCGCAGGATGGGTCGTATTGCGCTGCGATATGGCCCGGGCCCGGAGCGGCTACCGCGCCTCGTCCAGCGTACAGACCACCGTGCAGACCACGCCGCGCGGCAGGAAATCGACGGTGGCCTCGCCGCCGAGCTGGTCGCGTGCGCTGCGCTCGATCAGGCGCGAGCCGAAGCCGCGCTGTACCGGCGCGGTCACCGGCGGTCCGCCGATCTCGGTCCAGATCAGGCGCAGCCGCGGTTTCGGAGCATCGGCGACGATCTCCCAGTCCAGCGTCACCCGGCCGGTCTCGTTGGACAGCGCGCCATATTTCGCGGCGTTGGTGGCGATCTCGTGCACGATCATCGACAGCACCACGGCGAGCCGCGGCGACAGCGGTACGGCGGGTCCGGCCATGCGGATGCGGTCGGGACTGTTCATCAGGAACGGCTGAAGCGCGCGGGCGATCACCTCCCGCAGCTCGGAGCCCGCCCATTTCTCCTGGCTCAGCAAATTATGCGCTTCGGCCAGTGCGCCAAGCCGTCCCTCGAATTTCATCCGCTCGTCCCGGCTGGCGCTGCGGAAGGTCTGCACGGCGATCGCCTGCATCAAGGCAAGCGTGTTCTTGACGCGATGGTTGAGCTCATCGATCAGGAGATTGTGCAGCATCTCGCCGCGCGCGATCGTGGTCGCCATCCTGACCGCGAAGGTCAGGCCGGTCAGTAGCAGGATGCCGCCGATCAGGCTGGTGATCGCGATGTTGCGCCAGAGCGGCGCGATCAGCGAGCTTTCGTCGACGCCGGCGGCGATCGTCCAGCCCGTCAGCCGCGATCGTGTGTAGGCCGCGGCCAGAGCGACGCCGTCGAGTGACACCGTCGGGAGCGATGCCTCGCTGCGGCGAAACATCTCGGCATAGAGCGAGGGCGAGGCGCGCTTGCCAAAAGTCTCGCTGGGGTTCGGCGCGCGCGCAAACACGATGCCCTTGGTGTCGAGCAGAGTCACGGTCCAGAGCGGGTCGGGCCGTTGCTTCTCCACCAGCTCCTGAAAGATACTGATCGGCGGGCTGAAGCAGAGGTCGTAGATCACCTCGCCGTCGCGGAACACCGGAACCTCGACGGTGAGCACCTGCCGCCCGTTGATCGCGCCGGTGAACAGGTCGGAATATTGCGGCGACCTAGTCGCAAAGACCTTTTCGATGATCTCGAGATGGCCGCGTGGCGGCAGGCTTGCGGTGTCTTCCGTTGCGGAGGAGAACAGCAGCTGGCCCTTGCGATCGGAGATCAGCACCAACCCGCCCTTGCCATATTGGTCGACGAAGCCGAGCGCGATGCGGCGGAAGTTCTGGAAGTCGTCGTTACGCAACGAATTCGTCAATGCAAGGACTTGCAAGCCGCCGGTCATCCGCTGCACCTCGGAGTCGAGCACGAGGCGCATGCTACGCACGTTCTCCAGCACCCGGCGGGTCGCGTCGCTTCGATCCTGTTTGTAATTGTAGAGCACAATGCCAACCGCAAAGACGATCAGCGGCAACATCGTTCCCGTCACCAGAAGAGCGAGCCGGACCGGCAGGGTGAGCTTTGACAAACGCGGGCGTCCCGGTTCCGGCGCAGCGGCGCCGGATTATGATTTTGGGCAGACCATACGTGCGGGACTTGCGCGGCGCCATGCTTTTCGCAGTTGGCGAGCAACGAGATGTTGCAGCGCAGTCCGGGATACCCGCACTTCAGCTCATGCGGAGTGCGGTCAGGAGTGGCGATCCGGGCCTCTCAATGCGGGTTAAGTCCGGGTTGGCGACCGCCTTCAAGACGGCCGCCTCACGACTTGATCAATCGATTTCCTGAACCACTGTGCGCGAGCCTGGGTCCACAAGCATCACGCGATCGCCGGAATACACGTAGCGATACTTGGTGAGCGAGGGACCCCAATCGGACGGCACGGCCTCCAGCTCGACGTCGCCCGGCACTGTCGCGCCGACGATGATCTTTTCCTTTGTCGTGATCGGGCGAAGGTGATGCTCGGTGACGTAGGATTTGATCCTGGTCCGGTATTGCGGCTCGATCTGAACCGCTGCCGCGTGATCGGTTCCGGTGGTGGTCACCACGGTGGATTGCGCGAAGTGAAGGTCTGCACGTCAAACTGAGGAGGATGACAAATGCCAGTATTGATCTTGTGGGCTGTGCGGGCGAGCGGGTCCGTGCGGGCAGCGCACAGGTCCGCTCTTGGTCCGCCTCCTGCGAGAGTGCTACTGCGCCCATGCGGACTGGCCGCGCCGGCAGGAGCGCGAGTTGCAGTGCAGCAGGTGTGCCGGGCGTAGCCCTGCGACGAAGAATACCTCCAGCGCACGCGAAATGACTTCCGTCCGGCCGACGTTTTTCATACGCTTCCCCTTCGCCAGCCGCATACCGGCTGCGCTCACGGCCCGGCTACAGGGCCGGAGCATCAAAAGGGAGGGGAGACGATGAAGCGAAGGTCATTTCTCGCTGGTATCGGTGCGACCACTGCGGCGGCTACGATTGGGATGCCGTCGATCCTCAGGGCGCAAGCGCCGATCTCGCTGAACGGCGCGGTCCAGTTCAACGACGACCACGCCTTCAACCGAGCACTGCTCCGGTTCGAGGAGTTGGTGAAGAAGTATTACGGCAAGCCCGTCAACTTCACGCTGCACAGGAACTCCTCGCTCGGCCTCGAGAAGCAGTATTTCGAGTACATGTCGCAGGGCAAGGCGGTCGATTACGGCATCGTCTCGCCGGCTCACATGTCGACCTTCGCCAAGGCGGCCCCCTTCATCGACGCGCCCTTCGTGTTCAAGGGCATCGAGCACATGAACAAGGTCGTCGAAGCCAACATCCTGGCGCCGATCGCTGACGAGGTCGCGGCGAAGGCCGAGGTCGTCCTGATCGGTTATGCCGGCGGCGGCATCCGCAACATCTTCGCCAACAAGCCGCTCAAGAATCTCGCCGATCTCAAGGGACTCAAGGTTCGCGTGCAGGGCGCACCGATCTGGTCGAAGACCTTTGCGGCGGTCGGCATGAGCCCGACGGTGATCGCCTATAACGAGATCTACAACGCGATCCAGAACGGCGTGATATCGGCCGGCGAAAACGAGGCGGCCGGCGTCGAGGCGATGAAGTTCTACGAAGTCGCTCCGCATCTCAACCTGACCCAGCACGCCGTGTCGATCCGGCCGATCTGCTTCTCGGTGAAGACGCTGAAGACCCTGCCGAAGGAGTTGCAGGACGCGATCATGAAGGCCGGCAAGGAGGCCGGCGACTACGGCCGTCAGCTCGAGTCGAGCGAAGAGGTCGTCAAGCTCGACACGCTCGAGAAGGCCGGCAAGCTCAAGCGCGTTCCCTTCGAGGAGCGGGACGCCATGAAGAAGCTCGCCGACCCCGTGATGGCCACCTACGCCAAGGAAATCGGTGCGGAGGGCATTTTCGAGAAGATCAACGTCGTCTGAGGTCTTTGCGTCCGCCGACAGCATCTCCGGGCAAGCCCCGCTTCTTGCCCGGAGCTGGCGGATGAGTTGCTGCACGGAGCCCCAATGTCTGAAATGCCCGTCCCGTCCACACCGTCGCTGTGGCGTCGCGTCTCGGCGGCCTATGCGAAGCTGCTGGAATTCCTGCTGGCCGTCTGCGTCGGCGTCCTGGTTGTTCCGGTCACGCTGCAAATCATCTCACGCTACACGCCCTTCATTCCGTCCTACATCTGGACGGAGGAGATGGCCCGCTTCCTGTTCGTCTGGACGATCATGATCGGTGCCATGGTCGGCGTGCGCGAAGCGCAGCATTTCGAGGTCGATGTGTGGCCCGATTTGTCGCGGCGGTCGGAGGCTGCAGTGCGAATCCTCGCGCGTCTCGGCGTGCTGGCGCTGGCGCTGGTGTTCGTGTCGGCCGGCCTCGAGTTCACCCGCTTTGCCTGGAACAGAACGTCGGAGCTGGCCGATCTGCCGCTTTGGCTGATTCACGTCGCCTGGCCCGTTGCCGGAGTCACGTGGATCGTTTTCGCGGGTGAACAGATCGTCGATGAAATGCGCATTCTGGTTGGGGCAGGGCGATGAGCGGCAATGTACTCTCCGCCGGACAGGCCGCGATGGTGCTGTTCGGGGTTTTCATCGGCCTGCTCATCGCGCGCGTGCCGGTGGCCTTCGCGCTCGGCCTTGCCTGCGTGCCGATCCTGCTGATCGAGCCGCATCTGTCGCTGATGACGCTCGCGCAGGAGACCTTCAATGCGTACAATTCATTCATCCTGCTGGCGGTGCCGTTCTTCCTGCTGACGGCGAACCTGATGAGCATCGGCGGCATCACCGACCGCCTGGTTGCGCTGTCGCGCTCGATGGTCGGTCACTGGCCGGGGTCGCTGGCGCAAATCAACGTCGTGCTATCGGTGTTCTTTGCCGGTATCTCCGGCTCCTCGACCGCCGACGCGGCGAGCCAGTCAAAGATCTTCATCGATGCGCAGACCAAGGAGGGCTACGACCTCTCGTTCTCCATTGCCATCACGGCGGTGTCGGCGGTTCTGGCGGTAATCATCCCGCCGTCGATCCTGATGATCGTCTGGGGCGGGCTGATCTCGACCTCGATTGCGGCGATGTATCTGGCCGGCATCGTGCCGGGCCTGCTGATCGCGGGTGCGCAGATGGCGACGGTGCATGTCTATGCCGTGCGCCGCGGCTACCCGACCTATCCGAAGGCGACCTGGGTCGAGATGCGATGCGCCATCTGGCAGTCGATACCGGCCATGATGACGCCGTTCATCATCGTTGGCGGCATCCTGCTCGGCTGGTTCACCGCGACCGAGTCCGCCTGTGTTGCGGTGCTCTATTCTGTCGTGCTCTCAGCATTCTTCTATCGCGAGACGGGTCTACGCGAATTGTACAAGGCGTTGCTCGATACCGGGCGCCTCGCCGGCGTGGCACTGTTCTGCGTCGGCACCGCAAGTGCGTTTGGCTGGCTGCTCGCCTACTACAAGATCCCTCACGAACTGCTGGCCAATGTCTCGACATGGGGCATGGGCGCTGTTGCGGCCGGCTTCTTCATCTCCTTCTGCTTTCTGGTGGTCGGCTGCTTTCTCGACGCCATCCCGGCCATTATCATCGTCGGCACCGTGCTGGAGCCGCTCGCCAAGTCGGTCGATCTCCATCCGGTCCAGTTCGCGATCATCTCCATCGTATCGCTGGCCTTCGGACTGGTGACGCCGCCCTACGGTCTGTGTCTGATGATCGCCTGCTCGATCGCGGGCGTGCGGCTGCGCTATGCGCTGAAGGACACGGTCATCATGCTGATTCCGATGCTGCTCGTGCTCGCGGCAGTCATCGTCTGGCCCAGCGTGTCGCTGTTCCTGCCGCGTCTGATCGTGCCGGAGATGCTTAAATGAGCGTCTGATGGCGCGATCCCGCGGCGGTGGGCCGCGGGATCGGTTGGATTGGTTACAGATTGCTCTCGGTGATCGCGGCGTAGACCATGCTGCGCAGCTCGCGCCGGATCGGGTAGGCGCTTGACGGCAGCACCTGCGTCATGAAGATCGCGATCAGCTCTTCGGCCGGATCGATCCAGAACGAGGTCGTGGCTGCGCCGCCCCAATTGTATTCGCCGGGGCTGCCGGCGATCAGCGTTTCGGACGGGCGCATGGTCACCGCGAAGCCGAGGCCGAAGCCGATGCCGTTATAGGTGGCCTCGGAGAAGAGCGAGCGCGACACTTCGGGCAGGGCACCGCCGCCCGGAATGTGGTTGCTGGTCATCAGCGCCAGCGTCTTCGGCCCGATCAGCCTGACGCCGCCGAGCTCGCCGCCATTGAGCAAGGCACGGCAGAAGGTGAGATAGTCTGCCACTGTCGAGCAGAGGCCGCCGCCCCCGGAGATGAACGAGGGCGGGGTGAGGAATGAGCTCGTTGCGGGGTCGTCCTGAAGCGTCAGGCCCTCGCGCCGCTGGCCGGCATGGAAGGTCATGCCGCCACCGGGGTCGGCCGAGTAGCAGGCGGCGAACCGGTGGGCCTTGGAAGCAGGCACGTGGAAATCGGTGTCGGTCATGCCGAGCGGGTCGAGAACGCGTTGCTTCAGGAATTGCTCGAAGGGGATTCCCGAGATCTTGCCGATGAGATAGCCGAGCACGTCGGTCGAGACCGAATAGTTCCAGGCCTCGCCCGGTGAGAACTCCAGCGGGATTTTTGCGAGGCTCTCGATCATGGTCTGGAGCGTGCCTGACTTCTCGACCTCGCCGATTTTCTCGGCGCGGTAGGCGGCATCGACATTGGAGCGTTGCTGGAAGCCGTAGGTGAGGCCGGAGGTGTGGCGCAGGAGGTCGACGATCAGCATCGGCCGGGACGGCGGACGGGTCAGGAAGGCCGGCGAAGTGCCGGCGACGAACACGCCGAGATCCTTCCATTCCGGAATGAATTTGGCGACGGGTTCGTCGATCGCGACCAGGCCTTCCTCGACCAGCATCATGAAGGCGACGCTGGTGAGCGGCTTGGTCATGGAATAGATGCGGTAGATGGTGTCGTCCTTGACCGCCAGCTTGCGCTCGACGTCGGCAAAGCCTTGAACCGAGCTGTGCGCGACCTTGCCGCGGCGGTAGACCAGAAGATGCGTGCCCGGGAAGCGGCCGGCATCGATGTACCGGTTCTTCAGATGCGCATCGATGCGGTCGAGCGCGGCCTTGGACATGCCGACGGATTCGGGCGAGGCGGGGGTGGGGGCGAGCATCAGTTCCTCCGGGCAGTTTTGTCGGTCCGTTGATAGCCAAATGACGGCCCCATTCCAAGCCGCTCGCGCTTAACGCGAGCGGGCCGGCTGGTGTAGGCTGGCCCCTGGAACGCCTCCAGGCCCCCCCGGGGCCAATGAGAAAACGCAGGGCAAACCATCATGACCCAGTTCAACGAGACTGATCTCACCCAGGCCGTCGTCAAAAGCTTCGACAGCACGCCCGATCCGCGCGCGAAATTCCTGCTCCAGGAATTGGTGAAGTCGCTGCACGATTACGTGAGCAAGACGGGTCTCACTTTCGAAGAATGGGACTACGCCATCGATTTCCTGACCCGCACCGGGCAGAAATGCACCGACACCCGCCAGGAGTTCATCCTGCTGTCCGACGTGCTCGGTGTCTCCATGCTGGTCGACGCGGTCAACCATCGCGACCGCGAGGGCGCCACCCAGACAACCGTGCTCGGCCCGTTCTATGTCGGCGAGCACAAGGTGACCGCGCACGGCACCGACATCTCGCCGAACAATCAAACCGGCGAGCGGATGTTCGTGCAGAGCCGCGTTACCGATCTCAAGGGCAAGCCGCTGGCCAATGTCCCCGTCGACGTCTGGCATGCCGATGACGACGGCTTCTACGATTCCCAGAAGCCGAACTATGACGAGGTCGGCGCTTCGGCGCGGGCGCGCTTCATCACCGATGACGACGGCCGCTTCTTCTTCCGTACCATCTTGCCATGCAGCTATCCGATCCCGACCGATGGCCCGGTCGGCGAGATGATCATGCAGACCAAGCGTCATCCGATGCGCCCGGCGCATGTGCACTTCCTGGTCAACGCGAAGGGATACGAGCCGCTGATCACGCACGTCTTCATGGACGGCGACAAATATCTGGATTCCGACGTGGTGTTCGGGGTCAAGGATGATCTCGTCGCCAAGGTCGAGCCGCGCAACAATCCCGCGATGCCTGACGGCTCCAAGGCGGACGGTCAGTGGCATTTGATGCGCTATGAATTCCACCTCAAGCCCGGTGGCGGCATGGCGCCGACGCCGCTTGGTGTGAAGGCTGTGGAGCGGGCCTGATGGCCCGCCGGGATGCTGCGGCACTCCGGGCGCGTACGACGTCCGCTGTGTTTCCGATAGCGGCACAATAACGGACCTGAGCGTTCGGAGTTGGGCCATCCATGGAAGTCGTCAACCTACCAGAGATTAAGCCGGCACTTGGTCGACTGATCCCGAGTCACTCACCCAAGTCTACCTAGGTATGGTCACTTCATACCTGCGCGCGATGGCGCCGACCAGGTGCTTGGTGGTACCGATGCATCCAGAGTGAAAAGCAACGGAACCGGTCTGCGAGCCGGCAGTTGCGGGACAAGGCCGGCGGCGTAGCGCCCGCCGGCCCTTCTCCCGAACTAACCGGCGCTTTGCCGCTCAATTGCTGCTGATTGCCATGGTTGGTGCAGAGAGTACGCCATGAGAAACATCGCCGATCTCCTGATGCGGTTCTGGCAGGGAAGCCGACCCGCGTCCAATACTCAGATTGCGGCTATCGCTGAAAACCATGATCGATCCAGCATGGCTGATTTTGTCAGGATCCTGCAGGCCTACGATCAAGCCCCGTAGGGCCGACTGCGTCTGTCCGTGATACGGATGTGCAAACAAAACTCAAGACGCGGCCTCACCGCTAGATGGGCCCGTCAGCGACGGGGATCTTGAAGTCTCGGAATTCGGCCGGTGCGCGCACGATGCGTTGCACGATCACCGATCAGGGTTTGGGACCCATTCCTCCGCGGTTGAGTCCCAATGATGGGTGTCGTCGAACTGTTTCCAGAGTGGCCGCCTTGACTTACTCTCACCGCTCTGTCGGTTTGCATTCGGTGCGCGGAGTTGGACGACGAGCGCCCCAGCCTTCATCACCCATTCGCGAGCGTTATATCGGGAGTTCCATTTGATTGCCGCGAGCATTGGATGCCTCCTTCAAAGCAAGAAGCCTTCGTCACTTTAGCTCGAGCCAAGACCCAAGGATGTAAACCACTTCACAGTTGGTCAACATCTTCGACATAGCCGCGGCCCATCTCACTACGCGGCGACCGCAGACTACGTTCGCTCGTTATTCCGGCCCCGGCATGGGTCACGTTGCCGCGCGATCAAAAGGCACGCGACGAAACGCAGCATTGTACTTGCGCGCGAAGGCGCGTCCTTTTGAGAAAGTGTATTCTATCGCTGATGGGCGGCGCTCGATAGAGGTCAGCGCATGCTTGAGCTTTGGAACAGCTGGTACGACACCCTGGCGTCAGTGGAGGCGCTTGCTACGGTCATCATCATTGTCCTAGTGGCTGCAGGCGCTATCACGCTGGCGGATAATCGGCGCCGATGGACGCGTCCGACAAAAGATTGATCTAGGGAGAGCTCGATAAAGTTCCCGCATGACCGTCAAGAGTCGACGCTTCGGCCCTAGCGGGCGTGCAGCAGCGCCAGCAGCACGACGACGGCGCAGGCGAGAGCGGCCGAGGTCAGCTTCCAGAACATCAGCGGGCTGCGCTCCAATAGCGGCGTGATCCGCGTGTCCAGATAGGCCGGATTGGGCGTACGAAGCTCGAAGACGAATTCGGACAGGTCCTCGTGCCGCTTGTAGGGATCGGGATGAAGCGCGCGGCGGAGCGCGCCGTCGATCCAGGCCGGCACGCTGCGGTCGTCGTCCGCGGAGCGATATTTGAGCTTCCGCACGTCCGCCTTACGCCGGATCCTGGCAATTTGGGCGCCGTAGGGAAGCTTTCCCGTCAGCATCTGGTAGCAGATCACCGCCAGCGAAAACATGTCGGAGCGCGGCGAGCCGCCTTGCCCGAGAAAATACTCCGGCGCCGTGTACTGGACCGTGCCCAGGATCTCGTCGGCCTCGTCCCGTGGCGCAGCCTCCGCGACGCCCGCGACCCTGACCGATCCGAAGTCGATGATCTTCGCGGTGCCGGTCTTGTCGATCAGGATGTTGTCGGGCCTGAGATCCTGATGCAGCATCTCCATGCGGTGGAAGGCGCGCAGGCCCGCGGCGATCTGCTCAATGATGCCACGCACCGTCTCGAGATCGGGGCGCGGATTGTCGGTCATCCACTGTTTCAGGGTCTGCCCCTCGACGAACTCGGTCGCGACATAGAGATAATTGCGGCGCCGGGACTGTGACAGCGGCTTCAGCACGTGCGGGCTGTCGATCCGGCGCGCGATCCACTCCTCCATCAGGAAGCGCTTGAGATAGGCGGCATTGTCGCGCAAATCGACCGACGGCAGCTTGAGCGCGACCGGTTCCTCGGTCTCCACGTCGACGGCGAGATAGATGTGGCTGCGGCTGCTGCCGTGGATCTCGCGGACGATGCGGTAGCCGTCGAACATCGCGCGCGGCTCCGGCAGCGGAGGCAGCGGCAATTGTGAGGTCTGATTGAAGATGCCGGCCGGCTCGCGCTGCGGCACCGCGTCGATGCGGATAATCTGGACGGTGATGTTGTCGTCACTGCCGCGCCGGTAGGCCTCGTCGACGATCGCCTTGGCCGCTCCGTCGAGCTCGCCTGCGTGCTCGTTCAGCGCGCTCGTGATGAAGCGCGCGTCGACGAACTCGTAGGCGCCGTCGGTCGCCAGCAGGAACGTGTCGCCGGCCTCGACCTCGAACGCCAGGTAATCGATCTCGAGCTGCGGATTGATGCCGAGCGCGCGGCCGAGATAGGTCTGCTCCGACGACACGATGATCCGGTGATCGTCGGTCAGCTGCTCGAGCGCCTTGCCCGCGACGCGGTAGATGCGGCAGTCGCCGACATGGAAGATGTGCGCTGTGGTCGCCTTGATGACCATGGCACTCAGCGTGCAGACATAACCCTTGTCGCGGTCATAGGCGTATTGGCTCTTGCGCGTCTGCGCGTGCAGCCAGGAATTGGTCGCATCCAGCACGCGGCGGGCGGACGTCTTCACCGTCCAGGATTCCGACGTGCAGTAATAGTCCATCAGGAAGCTCTTGACCGCCGACTCGCTGGCGATCTGGCTCACCGTGCTAGAGGAGATGCCGTCGGCGAGGACCGCCGCGATGCCCTTCAGGCCGAGCAGCGGCTCCTCCGGAATCAGGACGCCGTGGAAATCCTGATTGACCGGCTTGCGGCCCTTGTCGGAGTGCTGGCCCACCGAGATCAGGAGTCCGCGGGTCATCGTCATCACCAGGAGAGAGGAGCCTCACCTTGGCTGGGCGAGGCTCCCCTGTCGAGACGTGTTTGATCAGGCCGCAACGCGGGGCTTCGCGGCCTTGTCGACCTGCCGCTTCGGCAGGGTCATGACGTGCGTGGCGTAAAGGGTCATGCCGGTGAAGGCGAGGCCGCCGACGAGGTTGCCGAGCACAGTCGGGATCTCGTTCCAGATCAGATAGTCCAGGATCGAGAACTTTGCGCCGAGCAGCAGGCCGGACGGGAACAGGAACATGTTCACGACGGAATGCTCGAACACCATGTAGAAGAACACCAGGATCGGCATCCACATCGCGATGACCTTGCCGGGGACCGACGTCGAGATCATGGCGCCGACGACGCCGGTCGAGACCATCCAGTTGCAGAGCATGCCGCGCATGAACAGCGTCGCCATGCCGGCCGCACCGTGCGCGGCGTAGCCGAGCGTCCGGCTCTCGCCGATGATTCCGATGGCGGTGCCGACCTTGTCCGGCGGCTGCGTGAAGCCGAAGGTGGTGACGAAGGCCATCATGAAGGCGACCGTGAACGCGCCGGCGAAATTACCGATGAAGACAAGGCCCCAGTTGCGCAGCACGCCGCCGATCGTGACGCCAGGACGCTTGTCGATCAGGGCAAGCGGCGAGAGCACGAACACGCCGGTCAGGAGGTCGAAGCCGAGGAGGTACAACATGACGAAGCCGACCGGAAACAAGAGCGCGCCGACCAGCGGCTGACCCGTGTTGACGTTGATCGTGACGGCGAACCATGCGGCGAGCGTGAGGATGGCGCCGGCCATGTAGGCGCGGATGATGGTATCCCGGGTGGACATGAAGATCTTGGACTCGCCCGCATCCACCATCTTGGTGACGAATTCCGAAGGCGCGAGATACGACATCAATGGTTCCTTTTGCTTCGTAAGAGAGATCGACGCGCCCGGGAGCGCGGCTGCAACGTCATGGGCCGTGCCGGCTGGCCTGCCGCGCACGAGGGCTATGGAAGGTCTGGAAGCCTTGGGAATCGCGTCACGAGGACTAAAGCCGGGAAGGGCCGCGAGGCAGTTGAGCTTCCGGATGCAGCCGCCAGAGGCTGCACAATGCGGCGAGCCGCAGTCTTCGTTGACGTCCATAGAGAAGCAAGTTGCGTGCCGCGCCGTCCGGCAAGAAAAATATAGTCACATCAATAGCATGGATCTCGGCCCGATCCGGCGTCACAGCACTTGGCGGCCTGTTGCTTGATCGGTTGCACAAGGTTTGTGCGCCGCACAAGAATTAAGCAGGCCGCAACTTTCGCATGCGGGCTGGACCTGCGACAGTCGCGCGCAGTCTCTTTAATGTACTGATCTATAATAAGTTTTCGCTGTTGCGGGCTTGGCATGAAGCTTGAATAGTTCCATGCCGACGCCATTGAAGCCGTCCCGCGAGACTTCTCATCCGACTTGCCGACGCCACCAGACGGGGGTCCCCCCGTCGTGCGTTCGCATGCGCCAAAGACGGCGCCGCCGGACGGACGGGCTGCTCGTGTGCACTGACGCCATCAATTCTGCAACGACGCAAAGGACGATACAGCCTATGACCAAGCGCACCCGCCGGCCCTCGGAGAGTGGCCTCAGCCGCCGTCAATTGTTGAAGGCCACCGGCTCGACCGCCGCACTTCTCGCCGCCGCAAAACTGAATTTCCCCGCCGGCGCTTTCGCGCAGGATTCAGGCCCCGAGGTCAAGGGTGCCAAGCTCGGCTTCATCGCGCTGAGCGATGCCGGCCCACTCTTCGTCGCCAAGGACAAGGGCCTGTTCGCCAAATACGGCATGCCCGACACCGACGTGCAGAAGCAGGCCTCCTGGGGCACCACGCGCGACAATCTCGTGCTCGGCTCCGAAGGCAACGGCATCGACGGCGCGCACATCCTGACCCCGATGCCTTACCTGATCTCGGCCGGCAAGGTGACGCAGAACAACCAGCCGACGCCGATGTACATCCTGGCGCGGCTCAACCTCGACAGTCAGTGCATTTCGGTCGCCAACGAATATGCCGATCTCAAGCTCGGCGTCGACGCATCGCCGTTCAAGGCGGCGCTGGAGAAGAAGAAAGCCTCCGGCAAGGCCGTGAAGGCCGCGATGACCTTCCCCGGCGGCACGCATGATCTCTGGATCCGCTATTGGCTCGCCGCCGGTGGCATCGATCCCGACAAGGACATCGAGACCATCGTGGTGCCGCCGCCGCAGATGGTGGCCAACATGAAGGTCGGCACCATGGACTGCTTCTGCGTCGGCGAGCCCTGGAATCTGCAGCTGATCAATCAGAAGATCGGCTACACCGCGGTCAACACCGGCGAGCTCTGGAACAAGCATCCGGAAAAGTCCTTCGGCATGCGCGCCGCCTTCGTCGACAAATATCCGAAGGCCGCCAAGGCGCTGCTGATGGCCGTGATGGAAGCCCAGCAATGGGCCGACAAGGCCGAGAACAAGGCCGAGCTCGCCGCCATCATGGGCAAACGGCAGTGGATGAACTGCCCGGTCGAGGACGTGCTCGATCGCAGCGCCGGCAAGTTCGACTACGGCATCCCCGGCAAGGTGGTCGAAAACTCGCCGCACATCATGAAGTACTGGCGCGACTTCGCTTCTTACCCGTTCCAGAGCCACGACCTCTGGTTTCTCACCGAGGACATCCGCTGGGGCAAGTACGAGCCTGGCTTCGACACCAAGGCGCTGATCGCCAAGGTCAATCGCGAGGACATGTGGCGCGATGCGGCCAAGACTCTGGGCGTCGCCGCCGCGGAAATTCCAACCTCCACCTCGCGTGGCAAGGAGACCTTCTTCGACGGCAAGGTGTTCGATCCCGAAAATCCGGCAGCCTATCTGAAGTCGCTCGCGATCAAGCGCGTCGAAGTCTGATGGAGCCTGCGGCCGCCGTCAGGCGGCCGCTTCGTCCTTTGAAGCCGGAGAGGGATTTTCGATGAACATGCCTGCCACCAAGATTGAGCTTGAGATCGCGTCGCCTGCGGCCGTTGCCGCGCCGGTCGTCGCGCTGACGCCGAAGCGCCCGCCGCGCACGGAAGCCTATGCACGGATGGCGCGGGAAACTGCCGTGCGCGTGATCCCACCGCTGGTCGTGATCGCGCTTTTGACGCTGGTCTGGGAACTGGTCTGCCGCCGCGCCGGCTCGGCACTGCCGCCGCCGTCGAAAGTATTCAAGGACACCAAGGAGCTGATCCTCGATCCGTTCTTCGACCATGGCGGCATCGACAAGGGCCTGTTCTGGCATCTGTCCGCCAGTCTGCAGCGCGTTGCCCTGGGCTATTCGCTCTCGGCGATCGCCGGCATCGCGCTCGGCGTCCTGGTCGGACAGTCGGTCTGGGCCATGCGCGGGCTCGATCCGCTATTCCAGGTCCTGCGCACGATTCCGCCGCTGGCCTGGCTGCCGCTGTCGCTCGCGGCCTTCCGCGACGGTCAGCCCTCGGCGATCTTCGTCATCTTCATCACCTCGATCTGGCCGATCATCATCAACACTGCGGTCGGCATCCGCAACATCCCGCAGGACTATCGCAACGTCGCCGCGGTGGTGCAGCTCAATCCGCTGGAATTCTTCGCCAAGATCATGATCCCGGCGGCCGCGCCCTACATCTTCACCGGCCTTCGCATCGGCATCGGCCTGTCGTGGCTGGCGATCGTCGCGGCGGAAATGCTGATCGGCGGTGTTGGCATCGGTTTCTTCATCTGGGACGCCTGGAACTCCTCGCATATCAGCGAGATCATCCTGGCGCTGTTCTATGTCGGCATCGTCGGCTTCGTGCTGGACCGCGTGATCGCGGGCCTCGGCAAGGTCGTCACCCGCGGCACCGCGCTGAACTGAAGGAGAAGAGCACATGACCGCCTATCTGAAGCTCGACCACATCGACAAGGTCTTCACCCGCGGTGCCGCCACCACGGAGGTGCTGAAGGAGATCAATCTCACGATCGAGAAGGGCGAATACGTCTCGATCATCGGCCATTCCGGCTGCGGCAAGTCGACCCTGCTCAACATCATCGCGGGGCTGACCAACGCCACCACCGGCGGCGTGCTGCTGGAGAATCGCGAGGTCAACTCGCCGGGGCCCGACCGCGCCGTGGTGTTCCAGAACCACAGCCTGCTGCCGTGGCTCACCGTGTACGAGAACGTCAGACTCGGCGTCGACAAGGTCTTTGCCAGGACCAAGTCCCGTGCCGAGCGCGACGCCTGGGTCATGCACAATCTCAATCTGGTGCAGATGGCCCATGCCAAGGACAAGCGTCCTTCCGAAATCTCCGGCGGCATGAAACAGCGCGTCGGCATTGCGCGGGCGCTGGCGATGGAGCCGAAGGTGCTGCTGCTGGATGAGCCGTTCGGCGCGCTCGACGCACTGACCCGTGCTCACTTGCAGGACTCGGTGATGGCGCTGCATCAGAAGCTCGGCAACACCATTTTGATGATCACTCACGACGTCGACGAGGCCGTGCTGCTGTCCGACCGCATCGTGATGATGACCAATGGGCCGAGCGCGCGCATCGGCGAGGTGCTGGAGGTGCCGTTGGTGCGCCCGCGCAAGCGGCTCGAGCTCGCCACCAACACCACCTATCTGAAGTGCCGCCAGCGCGTGCTCGAATTCCTCTATGAGCGTCATCGCTTCGTCGAAGCCGCGTAACGAAGAGTTAACGCAAGCGGATGCCTGCGCACAAATAATCGACATCCCGCTCAATCCTTGTGCGTCGCACAAGGATTGAGCGAATCGCAAATTTTGCGTGCGAAAAAGCCCTGCAGACATTTCTGGCAATACGAATAACGTCCTGAAATCCCTGTATTTCCAGCGTGCGCGCAACTGGCACGGAAATTGAAGTGTCTTTGCGCGACGCCAACGACGACGTCCCTCAACATCATCAATCAGCATCGTGAACTCGCCACCGGGGTGAAGCCTCGGAGCGCGCCTCCATGTGAGGCAGAGCCTGCAACGACGCAGCGGTGAGCCTGGAAGGGATACTCAATGACGAAGAATCCTACTTGGATTTCAGACTGGCGCCCCGAAGATGAGGCGTTCTGGAATGCGACTGGCAAGACTATCGCGCGACGCAACCTGATCTGGTCGATCGTGGCCGAGCATATCGGTTTCTCGGTCTGGCTGATCTGGAGCATCGTCACCACCAAGCTGCCGCAGGCGGGCTTTCACTACTCGACCGACCAGCTGTTCCAGCTGATCGCGGTGCCGGGGCTGATCGGCGCCCTGATGCGCTTTCCCTACACTTTCGCGGTGACCACGTTCGGCGGTCGCGACTGGACCATCTTCAGCGCGGCGATCCTGTTCATTCCGACCTTGTCGCTTGCCTATTTCGTGAGCCAGCCCGATACGCCGTTCTGGCTGATGCTGCTGATCGCCTCGACCGCGGGTCTCGGCGGCGGCAACTTCGCCTCCAGCATGACCAACATCTCCTTCTTCTTCCCCGACCGGATGAAGGGCTGGGCGCTCGGCCTGAACGCGGCCGGCGGCAATATCGGCGTCTCCAGCGTGCAGCTCCTGACCCCGATCCTGATGACGCTCGCCGTCTTCAACCTGTTCCAGGCGACGCCGGTCGACGGCATCTTCCTGCAGAACGCCGGCCTGATGTGGGTGCTGCCGATCGCGATCGCGGTGTTCGGTGCCGTGTTCTTCATGAACAACCTGACCACGGCGAAGTCGTCGGTGAAGAACCAGCTTGCGATCGTCAAGCGCAAGCACACCTGGATCATGGCGTATCTCTATATCGGCACGTTCGGCTCGTTCATCGGCTATTCGGCTGCGTTTCCGCTGCTGATCAAGACCCAGTTCCCGCAAATCACGATTGCGATCGCGTTCCTGGGGCCGCTGGTCGGCTCGCTGTCGCGGCCGCTCGGCGGCTGGCTTGCCGACAAGATCGGTGGCTCCGTCATCACCTTCTGGAACTTCATCGTGATGGCGGGCGCAACGGTCGGCGTGCTCTACTTCGTCGGGCAAAAGGATTTCATCGGCTTCCTGTCGATGTTCCTGATCCTGTTCGTGACGACGGGCATCGGCAACGGATCGACCTATCGCATGATCCCCTCGATCTTCCGCGAAGAGAACCTGTTCAAGGTGCGCGGCAAGGGCGATGCGGCGCGCGCGCTCGCGCTGAAGACGGCGAGCATCGAGAGTGGTGCGGCGGTCGGCTTCATCGGCGCGATCGGCGCCGTTGGCGGCTACCTGATCCCGACTGGTTTCGGCAAGTCGATCGCCCTGACCGGAGGCCCCCAGCTCGCGCTCGCGATCTATCTCGGCTTCTACGCCAGCTGCCTCGGCTTGACGTGGTGGTTCTACCTGCGTCGCGGCCCGCAGGGTGAGGGCGCGTCAAGCCTCGCGGAGGCGCGAGTCTGACACTTGGTACGAATCTCGCTTCTCCCCGTACGCGGGGAGAAGCATTGCCCGACAGTTTGACCATGAACCTGGTTCGCAATGGCGCGCACCAAGGCAAACCCAACAGGCAGGAGAACATCATGACGCCAGAACAGATCACCCTCATCCAGCAGAGCTTCGCCAAGGTCGCGCCGATTTCGCAAGCTGCCTCCGTGTTGTTCTACGATCGTCTGTTCGAAGTGGCGCCGTCCGTGCGTGCGATGTTCCCTGAAGACATGACCGAGCAGCGCAAGAAGCTGATGGGCATGCTCGCCGCCGTCGTCAGCGGCCTCTCGAACCTGGAGACGATTCTTCCCGCGGCCTCCGCGCTCGCCAAGCGCCACGTCGCCTACGGCGCCACCGCCGAGCACTACCCCGTGGTCGGCGCGACCCTGCTGTGGACCCTTGAGAAGGGTCTTGGCGACGCCTGGACGCCGGAATTGGCAAACGCCTGGACCGACGCTTACGGCGTGCTGTCCGGCTACATGATGTCCGAGGCCTATGGCGCGCAAGCGCAGGCCGCTGAATAGGAGATGCCTCGTGAGTGAACCGCTGGTCATCGTCGGTAACGGTATGGCAGCCGCGCGTCTGGTCGACGAGCTCGCCAAGTCCGCACTCGGCCGCTACGCGGTCGCCGTGATCGGCGAGGAACCGCGGCTCGCTTACAATCGCGTGCTGCTCTCATCCGTGCTGGCCGGCGAGACCGGCTCGCACGAGATCGAGCTCCGGCCGGCCGATTGGTGGCGCCATCGCGGCGTCACGGTGCGCTACGGCTATCGCGTCACCGAGATCGACACCGGCCGCCGCGAGCTCAAGATCGAAGGCGAAGAGAGCATGGAATATTCCAAGCTCGTGCTCGCCACCGGGTCGACGCCGCTGCGGCTCAATTTGCCGGGTGCCGATCTCGCCGGCGTGCACACGTTTCGCGATACGCGCGACGTCGACCTTTTGCTGACGCTGGCCGCTGCGAAGAAGCGCGTCGTCGTGGTCGGCGGCGGCCTGCTCGGGCTCGAGGCAGCCTACGGCCTTGCCAAGGCCGGTGCGCCGGTGACGCTGCTGCATCTGATGGACCGGCTGATGGAGCGTCAGCTCGATGGGCCGGCCGCCGACCTGCTCAAGACGCTGGTCGAGCGCAAGGGCATCCGCATCCTGCTCAATGCCTCGACGGCCCGCATCCATGGCGATGGTCATGTCGAGGCCGTCGAGCTTGCCGATGGCAGCCGCATCGAGGCCGATGCGGTGATCTTCGCCGCCGGGATCAAGCCGAACGTGGCGCTTGCCAAGGACGCCGGAATCGCGGTCAACCGCGGCATCGTCGTCAACGATGTGATGCAGACGGCATCGCCCGACATCTTCGCGCTCGGCGAATGTGCCGAGCATCGCGGCACCTGCTATGGCCTGGTCGAGCCCGCCTATGAGCAGGCGCGGGTGCTGGCACGGCATCTGGCCGGCCGGCCCGCCGCCTATCAGGGCAGCGTGGTCTCGACCAATTTGAAGGTCTCCGGCGTCAGCGTGTTCTCCGCCGGCGACTTCATGGGCGGGGAGGGCAGCGAGAGCCTGGTGCTGACCGACCGCAGGCGCGGCACCTACAAGAAGCTCGTGATCGCCGACGGCCGGCTCACCGGCGCGGTGCTGATCGGCGATACCGTCGATGCGCTCTGGTATCTCGAGCTGATCCGCAATCGCGACAAGGTGGCGGCGATCCGCACCGACATGATGTTCGGCCGCGCGCTTGCGCGTTCTTCCGAGGCGGCTTGATAGAGCCGGCGTGACAAGGCAGCTTGATATGACGGCGATCGATCCCGCGCTTCGTGCCACCAAGACGACCTGTCCCTATTGCGGCGTCGGCTGCGGCGTGCTGGCGACGCCGGATGGCAAGGGCGGTGCGGCGATCGCTGGCGATCCCGACCATCCCGCCAATTTCGGCCGGTTGTGCTCGAAAGGCTCAGCGCTCGGCGAGACCGTTGGCCTCGAAAGCCGTCTGCTCTATCCAATGATCCGCTGCAAGGGCGTGCTCGAACGCGTCGCCTGGAGCGATGCGCTCGATCACGTCGCCCATCGCATGCAGCACATCGTGGCGCGTGACGGCGCCGACGCGGTCGCGTTCTATCTCTCCGGTCAGCTCCTCACCGAGGATTATTACGTCGCCAACAAGCTGATGAAGGGCTTTGTCGGCACGGCGAATGTCGACACCAATTCACGGCTCTGCATGTCGTCCTCGGTCGCGGGCCATCGCCGCGCCTTTGGCGCCGACACAGTCCCCGGCTGCTACGAGGATCTCGACCAGGCCGATCTGCTGGTCTTCGTCGGCTCGAACGCGGCCTGGTGCCATCCGGTGCTGTTCCAGCGCATGCTGAAGAACCGTGGGGAGCGCGGTGCGCGCATGATCGTGATCGACCCGCGCCGCACCGACACTGCGAGCGATGTCGATCTGTTCCTCGGCCTCAAGCCCGGCACCGATACCGCGCTGTTCTCCGGCCTGTTCGTCCATCTCGCCGACAATGGCGCGCTGGACCAGGACTACATCGCGCAGAACACGAGCGGTTTCGACGATGCGCTGACGCGTGCGCGCAGCATCGCCGGCAGCGTCACTGCGACGGCGCTCGCGACGGGCCTCTCCGAGCAGGACGTCGCCACCTTCTTCAAGATGTTCCGCGACACGGACCGCGTCGTCACGCTGTATTCGCAGGGCGTCAACCAGTCGGCACAGGGCACTGACAAGGTCAACGCGATCCTGAACTGTCACCTCGCGACGGGACGCATCGGCAAGCCCGGCGCCTCGCCGTTCTCGCTCACCGGCCAGCCCAACGCGATGGGCGGCCGCGAGGTCGGCGGTCTCGCCAATATGCTCGCCGCGCATATGGGCTTCACGCCGCCCGACATCGATCGTGTCAGGCGGTTCTGGAAGGCGCCGCGCATCGCCACCCATGAGGGCTTGAAGGCGGTGCAGCTGTTCGAGGCCATCCATCGCGGCGAGGTCAAGGCGCTCTGGGTGATGGGCACCAATCCCGCGGTGTCGCTGCCCGATGCGGACTTCGTGCGCGAGGCGTTGAAGAAGCTCGAGCTGTTCGTGGTCTCCGAGAACGTGCTCTCCAACGACACGGTCGATGCCGGTCCGCATGTGCTGCTGCCGGCGCTCGCCTGGGGTGAGAAGTCGGGTACCGTGACCAATTCCGAGCGCCGCATCTCGCGCCAGCGCTCATTCCTGCCGGCTCCGGGAGAGGCGCGGCCGGACTGGTGGATCCTGAGCGAGACGGCAAAGCGTCTCGGCTTCGGCGACAGCTTCAACTACAAATCCGCCGCGGAGATTTTCCGCGAGCATGCTGCGCTCTCGGCGTTCGAGAACGACGGTAGCCGCGATTTCGACATCGGCGCGCTCACCGGGCTGTCGAACGAGGCCTTCGACGCCTTGAAGCCGGTGCAGTGGCCGGTGCGCGAAGGCGAGACGTCCAGCGAGCGCTTCTTTACAAAGGGCGGCTTCTTCACCAATGACGGCAAGGGCCGCTTCGTCGCGCCGGAGGTGCCGTCGCTGCGCGGCGAGACCGGCGCCTCGCGCCCGCTCAGGCTCAATACCGGACGCATCCGCGACCAGTGGCACACCATGACGCGCACGGGTCTCAGCCAGCGGCTGGGCGCGCATCTGCCGGAACCCTTCGTCGAGATCCATCCCGATGATGCCGGCAAATACGGCATCGTTCACGACGGCTATGCCCGCGTTACCACCGATTACGGTCAGTGCATCCTGAAGGTCGTCGTCAGTGACGGCACTCAGCGTGGCACGTTGTTCGCACCGATCCATTGGAGCGCGATGAATGCCTCGCATGGCCGCGTCGGAGCACTGGTTCAGTCCTTCACCGATCCGTTCTCGGGGCAGCCGGAATCCAAGGCGACGCCGGCTGCGATCGCGCCTTACGAATTCGTCTTCCGCGGCTTTGCGCTGTCGCGGAAGCAGCTCGATCTGCCGCCGAACCTGTTGTGGACCCGCGTCACGGTCACCGGCGGTTTCGGCTATCTTTTCGCCGACAACGCCGACCTTTCGCGCTGGCCGGCTTGGGTCGAGAGCGTCGCCGGCGAGGACGTCGCCGACTACCGTGATTTCGGCGGCGGGGTCTATCGTGCGGCCTCGTTCGCGGGTGATCAAATCGAAACTTGCTTGTTCGTCGGTCCCGCGCATGATGCCGGCGATTGGGAGGTGGTGAAGAGCCTGTTCGTGGCCGACCACGTCAGCGACGATCAGCGCCGCATGTTGCTGTCAGGCAAGTCCGGCGAGGGCGCCGCCTCGACCGGGCCGATCGTCTGCGCCTGCTTCGGTGTCGGCCGCGGCACCATCTGCGACACCATCGCGGCCGGCGCGCGCTCGGCTGCCGAGATCGGTGCCAAGCTCAAGGCCGGCACCAATTGCGGCTCCTGCATTCCGGAACTGAAGCGCCTGATCGCGACGACGGACGTGGCGCCGGTGAAGCAGGCGAAGGTCGTCGCATAGGCTCGGCTGTCATCGCCCGGCTTGACCGGGCGATCCAGTACGCCGAGACATCTGTGATGAAGCGGTGAGGCCGCGGCGTACTGGATTCCCCGCTTTCGCGGGGAATGACAGTGAGGGCGAGGCGCCATGCCTCCGCCTCAATCGACGCGCCGTCGATTGTGCCCTATGCTGCGCGCTCCCCCTCAACACGTCCAAAACAACAATGATGTACCTGGAAACGCCGCCGCGCCTGATCGAGACGAAAATCTTTTCCACCATGCCCGAAAAGTTCCGCCGCAAGGGCGTGCGGACGGATTGGGCCGATGCCAACCGGCCGAACGTGCCGACCGATAGCTTCATCGAAGGACCGTCTTTCGACACGGACGGCAATCTCTACATCGTCGACATTCCCTTCGGCCGCATCTTTCGCATCGCGCCTGACGGTGAGTGGTCGCAGGTCGTCGAATATGAGGGCTGGCCGAACGGACTGAAGATCGCCGCGGACGGGCGCATCCTGGTGGCCGACTACAGGCACGGCATCATGGAGCTCGACGCCAAGGCTGGCCGCATCAAGCCCATCCTGACTGCGCGCAATTCGGAATCGTTTCGCGGCTGCAACGATCTGCATCTTGCTTCCAACGGCGACATCTATTTCACCGATCAGGGCCAGACCGGCCTGCACGACCCCAGCGGTCGCGTCTATCGTCTCGCATCGAATGGCCGGCTCGATTGCCTGATCGACACCGGTATCAGCCCGAATGGCCTGGTGCTCGACCCAACAGAAACCGTGCTGTTCGTCGCGATGACGCGCGACAACGCGGTGTGGCGGTTGCCGTTCATGAAGGACGGCAGTGTGTCCAAGGTCGGCCGCTTCTGCTCGCTGTTCGGCACCAGCGGTCCCGATGGCCTGACCATGGACGCCAAGGGCCGCCTGTTCGTCGGTCATGCCTCGCTCGGCCACGTCTTCGTGTTCGCGCCGAACGGCGAGCTGATTGCGCGGATCAAGTCATGTGCGGGGCCGAATTGCACCAATGTCGCGATCGGTGGCGAAAGCAAGGACCGTCTCTATATCACGGAGTCATCGACCGGCAGCGTGCTGGTTGCTGATATCAGCGGATTGAACTCCTGAGCTTCGTGGCAGTTGCCCGAGCGGAAGAGCGACAGCGGAGACGAACATGAACACAAACCCTTTCGGCAAGACCGGTGCCAACGTCTCCGTCATCGGGCAGGGCACCTGGTATCTCGACCATGGCGATCGCAAGCGCGCGATCGCGGCGCTCCAGCGCGGGCTCGATCTCGGCATGACGCACATCGACACCGCCGAGATGTATGGCGATGCCGAGCTCGTCATTGCCGATGCGATCACGGGTCGTCGTGATGAAGTGTTTCTCGTCTCCAAGGTGTTGCCGAGCAACGCGTCGCGCGGCGGAACCATCACCGCCTGCGAGCGGTCGCTGAAGCGGCTGAAGACCGACCGTCTCGATTGCTATCTCCTGCACTGGCGCGGTTCCTATCCGCTCGAAGACACCGTCGCCGCGTTCGAGGAGCTGGTGAAATCAGGCAAGATCAAATCCTGGGGCGTTTCCAATTTCGACGCCGACGATCTCGACGAGATTCTCGATGTCGCCGGCGAGGATCGTATCGCCTGCAATCAGGTGCTGTATCATCTGAGGGAACGCGCGATCGAGCACGCGGTGATCCCGTGGTGCGAGCGGCATGGTGTCGCTGTGGTCGCCTATTCCCCGTTCGGTCATGACGATTTCCCTGATGCGCGCAGCAAGGGCGGTGCCGTGCTGGCGCGCATCGCAGAGGCTCGTCGCGTGACGCCGCGTCAGGTCGCACTCAGCTTCCTCACCCGTGCGACTACGGTGTTCGCGATTCCGAAGGCCTCGTCCGCCGAACATGCCGGCGAGAATGCGGCGGCCGGTGATCTCGTGCTGACGAAAGACGAGATTTCGGCGTTAGATGCGGCGTTTCCGCGCGGGGCGAAGCCGCGCAGCCTGCCCATGCTGTAACGCACAAACGGCCATTATTAACGGAGCATTGACGCGCGCGGCGGCTCGCGCATATCGGCATCCTGTTTTCGGAAGTTGTGAACGCGCCGCATTTGTCGTTTTTTACAACTGTTCTCGATTCGCATTTTCCCGGGTTCCAGCCGTGACACCGCCGCCCGCCGCAGCCGCAAGGCTCGACAGTATTCCCATGCCCGCGCCGGAGAAGAAGCAGACGGCTCGCCGTGCGCCTGCGCGCGTCGACCATCCCTTCAAGGGCATTGCGCTGGTGCTGCTGTCGACGATCTTCCTCGGCTGCTCCGACACCACCGCGAAATATCTCTCGACCAGCCTGCCGTCGATCGAGATCACCTGGATCCGCTTCGTCACGTTCGCGCTGATGTTCACGCCGGTGATGCTGCCGGGCTCGCCGCTGCATGCGATGCGCACCGAGCGGCTCGGCCTGCAGCTGATGCGCGGCGTCGCGCTGCTCGGCTCCTCGCTGTTCTTCATCACCGGCCTGAGTTTCCTGCCCATCGCGGAAGCTTCCGCCACCGGCTTCGTTTCGCCGCTGTTCGTCACTGCGCTGTCGATCGTCTTCCTGAGCGAGAAAGTGGGCCTGCGACGCTGGATCGCGACCGGGATCGGCCTGACGGGCGTGCTGATCATCCTGCGGCCGGGCACCAGCGCGTTCCACGCCGCCGCGTTCTTCCCGATCATCTCGGCGTTCTGCTGGGCGGCGGCGCTGATCCTGACGCGCATGATGAGCGGACGTGAAGCCGTGCTCACCACGATGGCGTATTCCGCGCTCACGGGCGTTGCGATCCTTTCCGTGATGGTGCCGTTCGTCTGGGTCACGCCGAGCTGGACCGCGATCGGGCTTGGCATCGTGATCGGCGTCGCCTCGACCGTCGGCCAGTGGATCATCGTGCTGGCCTATCGCTATGGCGATGCCTCGGTGCTGGCGCCGTTCTCCTACACCCAGTTGCTGTGGGTCAGCATTCTTGGCTTCTTCATCTTCGGCGAGGTCCCCGACCTCTGGACGGTCGTCGGTGCCGCCTTCATTGTCGCAAGCGGTCTCTACATCGCCCATCGCGAGCGTATCCGCCGCGCCCAGCTGCTGGTGCTGGAAGAGCGTTCCCCGAACCCCTGACGCAAGTTCGCGCGCCCCGTTACGTGCTATCAACGGCTCCAACAATACGGGAGGAGCCGGATGCGCGCTGCGATTTTCAGGAACGGTGAGATTGTCGTCGACAGGATGGCCGAGCCGAAGCCGGGCCCCGGCCAGGTGCTGGTCAAGACGCTCGCCTGCGGCATCTGCGGCTCCGACCTGCATGCGCGCCAGCATGCGCCGCGGATGGTGGAGATGGCCAGGAAGACCGGTCGCACGCCGATGGATCTGTCGCGTGACGTCGTGTTCGGTCACGAATTCTGCTGCGAGATCGTCGATTACGGCCCCGGCACGGAACGCAAGTTCAAACCGGGGACGCATGTCTGCTCGCTGCCTGCGCTGGTGACGCCGGAAGGCATCAAGGGGATCGGCTACTCCAACGACTTCGTCGGCGGCTATGCGGAGCAGATGATTTTGAGCGAGCCGCTCCTGCTCGAAGTGCCCAACGGTCTTGTGCCGGAACATGCGGCGTTGACCGAGCCGCTCGCAGTCGGCATTCACGCCGTGGCAAAGGCCAATATCCGGGGCGGCGAAGTGCCGCTCGTCATCGGTTGCGGCCCTGTCGGGCTCGCGGTGATCGCGGCGATGAAGATCAAGGGGCTGCACCCGATCGTCGCCGCCGACTATTCACCGGCGCGGCGCGCGCTCGCGGCAAAGCTCGGCGCCGACGTCGTCGTCGATCCCAGGGTGTCGCAGCCCTATGCGACCTGGGCCGAGCACGCGCAGATGTCGGACGCCGAAAAGGCGGCGAGGCCGCCGTTCCAGGCCATGCTGCCGGCGCTGAAGCCCGCGATCATCTTCGAATGCGTGGGTGTGCCAGGCCTGCTGCAGCAGGTGTTCGAAGGTGCACCGCGTGACGCGCGCATCGTGGTGGTCGGTGTCTGCATGGAGACCGACAAGAGCGAACCCATGCTCGGCATCATGAAGGAGCTGAACGTCCAATACGTGCTCGGCTATACGCCGGAGGAATTCGCCGCGTCACTTCGGCTGATCGCGGAAGGGCAGGTGGATGCGGCGGCGATGGTCACGGCCGAGGTCGGCATCGACGGCGTCGCCAAGGCGTTCGCCGATCTCGCCAATCCTGAAGCCCACACCAAGATCATCGTGCAGCCGTGGCGGTGACGGTCTCGTAGGGTGGGCAAAGGCCCAAAGCGCCGTGCCCACCATCTTTCCCGATTCAAACGCACATGGTGGGCACGCTTCGCTTTGCCCACCCTACGAGACCTGAGTCCATACCCATGCAGGCCGAATTCGTTGGCCCCCGTCAATACTTCTCCGGCACGTACATCTCCGGCGGAACCGGGCCGCGCTGATAGTCGGGGTGGCGGACGCGCGGCGGCAGCATCACCGGCGCGCGAGCGACCTCCTGATACGGGATCTGGCTGAGGAGATGCGCGATGCAGTTGAGCCGCGCGCGCTTCTTGTCGACGGCATCGACGATCCACCACGGCGAGTCCGGCAGGTGCGTGTGCTCGAGCATCGTCTCCTTGGCCTTGGTGTATGCCTCCCAGCGGCTGCGCGCCTCGACGTCCATCGGGCTCAGCTTCCACTGCTTGAGCGGATCCTTGATGCGCATGGTGAAGCGGAACTGCTGCTCGTCGTCGGTGATCGAGAACCAGTATTTGACCAGGATGATGCCGGAGCGGATCAGCATGCGCTCGAACTCGGGCACCGTCTTGAAGAATTCCTGGTACTCCTCCTCCGAGCAGAAGCCCATCACGCGCTCGACGCCGGCGCGGTTGTACCAGCTGCGGTCGAACAGCACGATCTCGCCGCCGGCCGGCAGGTGCGACACGTAGCGCTGGAAGTACCATTGCGTGCGCTCGCGCTCGCTCGGGGCGGGAAGCGCCGCGACGCGGCAGATGCGCGGATTGAGGCGCTGGGTAATACGCTTGATGACGCCGCCCTTGCCGGCGGAGTCGCGGCCCTCGAACAGCACGACAACCTTCTTGCGCTCGCTTTGCACCCAGTCCTGCAGCTTGACCAGCTCGCCCTGGAGCCGCAGCAGCTCCCGGAAATAGAGCTTGCGATCGACCGTCGGACCCGGTGTGTCGGTTTCGTCCAGGAGCTCGTCGAGCCTCGTGTCATCGAGCTCCATCTCCAGCTCCTCGTCGAGGTCGTCGGCCATCTCCTGAATGATGCGCTCGCGCTTGGCGGTTTGGAAGGTGCGGTCGGATGCGGTCATGGGCTTCTTCTCTCGGCTGGGGTGCCAGTGTTACCAACGACCATCGGCGGGGTTTGTTGCGTCCATGTGACAGCCGCTCTGTCCTGCGGAGGCAGGTCACACCGGCAGCGCGATCGAATATTTCACCTGGCTCAGCGCAAAGCTGGACTCGATCGAGGCGATGCCGTCGAGCCGGGTCAGCTTGGTCTTCAGGAAGGTCTCATAGGAAGCGAGATCGGCCGCAACGACGCGGAGCAGATAGTCGCGGTTGCCGGTCATCAGATAGCATTCCAGCACCTCGTCCCATTTCGAGATCGCGCGCGCGAAGCGGTTGAGATCCTCCTCCTTCTGCCGCGCCAGCTTGATCGAGATGAAGACGCTGACATGCAGGCCGAGCGCCTTCTGATCCACGGTCGCAACATAGCGGCTGATGACGCCGCGCTCCTCCAGCAGCTTGACCCGGCGATGGCAGGGCGAGACCGAGAGCCCGACCTTGTCGGCGAGTTCCTGCATGGTTAGCCGGCTGTCGGCCTGAAGCAGCGCGAGGATTTTACGGTCGATGGCATCGAGCTCTGGCATTGGGATAGACCTTCAAATTTCGGGCAATTATTAGTATGGTATCCCAATATCGGCGCGTATTGCGCGAAGAATTGAGAAGTTTGGCGCCTCCCACGGGCGTATCATCGCGCCACCTGTTCCCGGGAGCCTTGCCATGCCCGTCGATACCGCCCGCCTCGACACCTTGACCGCGCTGAGCCGCAAGGCGCTGTGGCTGTCGTCCTGGACCATCCACCACGCCAACCACATCCGCCCCAATGCCGACGGCTTGAAGGTTGGGGGACATCAGGCCTCGTCCGCCTCGCTCGCCACCATCATGTCGGCGCTGTATTTCCATGTGCTGCGCCCTGAGGATCGCGTCGCGGTGAAGCCGCATGCGAGCCCGGTGTTCCACGCCATCCAGTATCTGTTCGGCCGGCAGAGCCGCGAGAAGCTGGAGAACTTTCGCGGCTTCAAGGGCGCGCAGTCCTATCCCTCGCGGACCAAGGACGTCGACGACGTCGATTTCTCCACCGGTTCGGTCGGCCTCGGCGTTGCGCAGACGCTCTTCGCTTCGGTGGTGCAGGACTACGTCAAGGCGCATGGCTGGATGAAGGATCGCCGCGAAGGGCGGATGATTGCGCTCGTCGGCGATGCCGAGATGGACGAAGGCAACATTTTCGAGGCGCTCGCCGAGGGCTGGAAGCACGGCCTGCGCAACACCTGGTGGGTGGTCGACTATAACCGCCAGTCGCTCGATGCCGTCGTGCGCGAAGGGCTCTGGGAAAAGTTCGAGACCATGTTCCGCAATTTCGGCTGGGACGTCGTCATCGTGAAATACGGCCGCCTGATGCGCGAGGCCTTCGCCGAGCCCGGCGGCGAGGCGCTAAAGACCTGGATCGACAATTGCCCGAATGCGCTCTACGCCGCGCTCTGCTTCCAGGGCGGCGCCGCGTTCCGCAAGCATCTGCATGACGAGATCGGCGACCAGGGCCCGATCACCAGGTTGATCGACAAGCGCAGCGACGACGAATTGCTGGCGCTGATGTCGAATCTCGGCGGCCACGACATGGCGAGTATGCTGGAGGCGTTCGAGTCCATCGATCACGACCGTCCGGTCTGCTTCATCGCCTACACCATCAAGGGCGTCGGCCTGCCGTTCCAGGGTCACAAGGACAATCACGCCGGCCTGATGACGGTCGCGCAGATGGAGAAATATCGCGACAGCCAGAACATCCGGCCCGGTCACGAATGGGAGAGGTACGAAGGGCTCGCGCAATCCGCCGCCGAGCTCGACGCGTTCCTCGCGCGCGTGCCGTTCAACCAGGACGGCCGCCGGCTGACCGCGCCCGTCGTCGAGGTGCCCCAGCAGCTCGCGTTCAAGCCGTCACCGCAGATGTCGACCCAGCAGGGCTTTGGCCTCGTGTTGAACGAGATCGCGCGCAGCGACAGTGAGTTGGCAAGGCGCATCGTCACGACCTCGCCCGACGTCACGGTGTCGACCAATCTCGGTCCGTGGGTGAACCGGCGCGGCCTGTTCGCGCGCGCCGAGAAGGCGGACTTATTCCGCAGCGAGAAAATTCCCTCCACGTTCAACTGGGACTTTTCGCCCAAGGGCCAGCATCTCGAGCTTGGAATTGCCGAGATGAACCTGTTCATCATGCTCTCGGCGCTTGGGCTGTCGCACCAGATCAACGGCGAGCGGCTGCTGCCGGTCGGCACGCTCTATGATCCCTTCATCGAGCGCGGGCTCGATGCGCTGAACTACGCCTGCTACCAGGACGCGCGCTTCATGGTGGCGGCGACGCCATCAGGCATCACGCTCGCACCCGAGGGCGGCGCGCACCAGTCGATCGCAACGCCCCTGATCGGCATGGCGCAGGATGGGCTCGCCTCGTTCGAGCCGGCCTTCGTCGACGAGCTCGCCGTGATCATGGCTTTCGGGTTTGAGCACATGCAGCGCGAAGCGGGCGAGGGCGGCTCGGTGTACCTGCGGCTGTCGACGCGCAGCATCGAGCAGGCGCAGCGGATCATGACGCCGGAGCTGCAGCAGGGCATCACCGACGGCGCTTATTGGCTGCGCAAGCCGGGCCCGAATGCCGAAGTCGTGATCGCCTATACCGGCGCGGTGGCACCTGAGGCGATCGAGGCGACCGGCTTCATCGGCGAGAGCCGGCGCGATATCGGCCTGCTCGCGATCACCTCGGCGGACCGCCTCCATGCGGGCTGGACCGCCGCGCGGAAATTGCGGCGGGATCGCCGCGGCGTGCAGCATCTCAGCCACATCGAAAAGCTGCTGGCGCCGCTGCCGCGCGACTGCGGCATCGTGACCGTGATCGACGGCCATCCGTCAGCACTCGGCTGGCTCGGCAGTGTCCGCGGCCACCGCGTCGAGGCGCTCGGCGTCGAGCAGTTCGGCCAGACCGGCACGATCGCGGACCTTTATCGGCACTACGGCATCGACGCGAACGCCATCATCGATGCGGCCGAAAGCCTCACCACCGGCGCGCCGGTGCTGCACCGGAAGATGGCGGTGTAGTCGAGGTAACCGGTCGCATGGGCCCCGGCTCTGCAACGCACCGCTGCTCTGGACGATGCTTCGCATCGCCAGGATAGCAGCTGCGCTGCGTCCGGGGCAGGACTCGCTCCAATCTCGTGTCCCGGACAAGGCGCGACATGAAATGTCGCGGCGCAGAGCCGGGACCCAGGCCGCTTGCCCCGCTCCGTCTCTCCGCCCATATTCCGCGCGTCCGCCGCAACGCTGGCCCCGCATATGGCGGGTTCAATTGCCGGTGCTTTCGTGCAAGGATGCCTGCCGAAACGCCCCCACATGCCCCCAAGAAGAGGTTAACGATGGTCAATCGCATGCAATTCTACATCGACGGCGCCTGGGTCGATCCCGCCGTCAAGAAGTCCACCGCCGTGGTCAATCCCGCGACGGAAGAGGCGATGTACGAGGTTGCGCTGGGCTCCAAGGCCGACGTGGACAAGGCGGTTGCCGCCGCCAAGCGCGCCTTCGCAACCTTCTCCCAGACCAGCCGCGAGGAGCGCGTCGCGCTGCTCACCAAGGTCATCGAGGTCTACAAGGGCCGCCTCAAGGAGATCGGCGCGGCCGTCTCCGACGAGATGGGCGCACCACTGCCGATGGCGGAGAAGCTCCAGGCCGGCGCCGGCCTCGGCCATCTCATGACCACGCTCGACGTGCTCAAGAACTACCAATTCGAAGAGCCGGTCGGCACCGCCATGGTGCTGCGCGAGCCGATCGGTGTGGTCGGCATGATCACGCCCTGGAACTGGCCGCTCAACCAGATCGCCTGCAAGGTCGCGCCCGCGCTCGCCGCCGGCTGCACCATGATCCTGAAGCCGTCGGAGTTCACGCCGACCTCGGCGCTGATCTTCGCGGAAATCCTCCATGAAGCTGGCGTGCCCAAGGGCGTGTTCAACCTCGTCAACGGCCTCGGCCCCGAGGTCGGCGCCGCCATGAGCGAGCACCCCGACATCGACATGATCTCCTTCACCGGCTCGACCCGCGCCGGCATCGACGTGGCCAAGCGCGCCGCGCCGACCGTGAAGCGCGTCAGCCAGGAGCTCGGCGGCAAGTCGCCGAACGTCATCCTCGAAGGCGCCGACCTCACGAAGGCGGTGACCGGCGGCGTGATGCACATGTTCAACAACTCCGGGCAGTCCTGCAACGCGCCCTCGCGCATGATCGTGCCGCTGTCCAAGATGAAGGACGTCGCCGCGATCGCGAAGGCCGTCGCCGACAAGACCAAGGCCGGCGATCCCCGCGCTGAAGGCACCACCATCGGCCCCGTCGTCAACCGCGGCCAGTGGGACAAGATCCAGGGCCTGATCAAGAAGGGCATCGACGAGGGCGCAACGCTCGTCGCCGGCGGCCCGGGCTTGCCCGAAGGCGTCAACAAGGGCTTCTATGTCCGTCCGACCATCTTCGCCGACGTCACCCCCGACATGACGATCGCTCGCGAAGAAATCTTCGGGCCGGTGCTGACCATCATCGGCGCCAAGGACGAAGCCGAAGCGGTGCAGATCGCCAACGACACGCCGTATGGCCTTGCCGGCTACGTCACGGGTGCCTCGGTCGAAGACGCCAAGCGCGTCGGCCGCCAGATCCGCGCCGGCAACGTCAACCTCCAGGGCGTGCCGAACGACCGCACCGCGCCGTTCGGCGGCTACAAGCAGTCGGGCAACGGACGCGAGTGGGGCAAGTACGGCCTCGAGGACTTCCTCGAAGTGAAGGCCGTCGCCGGTTTCAACGCGGCGTAAGTTTTAGCGCGTGAACAAATGACGCCGGAGCGGGCAACCGCTCCGGCGTTTTTGTTTCGGGCGGCGTGTCGCGACAAGGCGAGGTTCCGTAGGGTGGGCAAAGCGAAGCGTGCCCACGTCTTCGCGACCGCGACGGCGCGGTGGTGGGCACGTCGCTTACGCTCCTTTGCCCACCCTACGAGACCGTCATTTGTGGAGCGCCTATCCCCCCACCGCACCCTGCGTGTTCACATACAGCGCGTAGATCGACTGGCTCGCCGCCATGAACAGGCGGTTGCGCTTGACGCCGCCGAAGCAGAGATTGGCGCAGCGCTCGGGCAGGGCAATGCGGCCGATCATGACGCCGTCGGGCGCGAACACCACCACGCCGTCGAGCTCGGGATCTCCCATGCCCCAGCCGCACCAGAGATTGCCGTCGATGTCGCAGCGCATGCCGTCCGGCGTGCCAGGACCTGCATCGATGTGGACGCGCTTGTTGGAAATCTCGGTGCCGTCAGCCGAGACGTCATAGGCGAGGATTTTTCGGTTTGGCACGCCGCGGGATTCCACGACATAGAGGATCTTCTCATCCGGCGAGAAGCACAGCCCGTTCGGCCCGAGCACCCCCTCGGCGACAATGGCCGCCTTGCGCGTCTCGGGATCGAGCCGGTAGACATTCGGCTCGATCTCGGGCTCGGCCTTGTAGCCCTCATAATTGCCGAGCAGGCCGAAGGTCGGATCGGTGAACCAGATCGAGCCGTCCGATTTAACAACGACATCGTTCGGCGAGTTCAACCGCTTGCCGTTGAATTGATCCATCAGCACGCTGACGCTGCCGTCATACTCAGTGCGGGTCACGCGGCGCCCGCCATGCTCGCAGGTGACGAGCCGGCCCTGCCGGTCGCGCGTGTTGCCGTTGGCGAAGTTCGAAGGCTTGCGGAACACGGAGACCGCGCCGGTCTCCTCCTCCCATTTGACGATGCGCTGGTTCGGGATGTCGCTGCACAAGAGATAGCGCCCGTCGCCGAACCACACGGGACCCTCGGCCCAGCGCAGGCCGGTCGCGAGCCGCTCCACCGCGGACAGCTTCAGCCAGTATTTTTCGAACCGGGGATCGAGTGCACGAATGGCCGGGTCGGGGTAATACGTCGCCGGCCGCCAGCCTGGCCGCTCCTTGGTGTGGGACGATGCCTCATTCATGTCGGTTCTCTCGTTTCGTTCCCTCTGGACAATGCTGCTATCATTAGAGACACGTGACCGCAAATCGGTCACCAACGGCGAGGGAAGACATGCCGCGTATTTTGATGACGGGAGCTTCGGGCGGAATCGGCACGAGCCTGCGAAGACTGCTGCCGCCGATCTATTCGGATCTCCTGCTGTCCGACATCAAGCCGCCGGCCGATCTCGGCGCGAACGAGAAGTTCAAGGCAGCGGACCTCGCCGATCTCGCGCAGTGCGAGGCGATCTGCGAGGGCGTCGACGGCATCATTCATTTCGGCGGCTATTCGGTCGAAGGCACCTGGGACCAGATCCTCCAGGCCAACATTATCGGCGGCTATAATCTGTTCGAGGCGGCCTACCGCAAGGGCGTCAAGCGCGTGGTGTTCGCCTCGTCGAACCACGCCGTCGGCTTCTATCCGCGCCACCACAAGATCGGCACCGACGTGACCCCGCGCCCAGACGGTCGCTATGGCGTCAGCAAGGTGTTCGGCGAAGCCGTCGGCGCGCTCTATGCCGACAAGCACGGGATGAAGGTGACGTGCCTGCGCATCGGCAATTTCGGCGACATGCCGCTCGACCAGCGCCGGCTCTCGATCTGGCTCAAGCCCGACGACCTCGTGCAGCTCTGCCGCATCGGGCTCGAGCATCCCGACATCCATTTCGAAATCTTCTACGGCGCATCCCTCAACGAGCGCGCCTGGTGGGACAACAGCCGCGCCTACGAATTCGGCTACCGCCCCACGGGGCGCGCCGAGGATTTCCGCGAGCACGCGATGGCCGAGCAGGCCAAGCTGAAGCCCGATCCGGTCGGCGATTATTTCCAGGGCGGCACGTTCTGCAGCATGGAGTTCGATGCGGATCCGAGCCGGATTATCGATTGGAATGAGCGGTAGCGCCTGTCGTCATGCGCCGGACAAGCCCGGGCATGACGGTCCATTGATCTAGATCAACCTTCCTCTCGTCGTCTGGCTCTCGATAAGTGCGATCGTAGTTCGACCGCCGGCAGCGAGAGCCACGACAATGAGAGTCAAATTGTCAGTCGTCGCGATGCTCGCGGCGATCTTGCCAGGGCCAACGCGAGCCGCGGCGCTCAGCGACGCCGAAGCGACGTTCCTCGACCAGATGGTCACGGCATCCGTGGTGCTCGAACAGCGATGCGACGGTTACGAGGTCGATGGCAGCGGCAGCGTTCAGCTCGGCGCCCGACTCCTTGGCAGTCCCGATGCGGCAATGGCGATGATCGACGCCTATGCCGCTGCCATCAAGGCCCGCGACGGCGTGAGCTACGATCCCGGCAAATTCCGTCCCGAGGTGTTGGATGCGGCCAGCAAGACATTCAGGCGCATCCGCACGGACTTGATCAGAAACCCGAAAAGGGCCTGCGCCGATTATGGCGAGGCTAGCGTGGATCGCGGACTGTTGAGGCGGTATTGAACGGGTCTTCAGCATCGTTCCAACGGCAGCTCGATCGGTCTACGCGCTAGCCATCACCAATCCTCGCCAGATAATCCCTCTTGCTGAACTGCATGTGATCAACACACAGCTGCGCCAGCGCCCAGCTGTCGCGCCCCCTCAACAGCTCGACCATCATCTCATGCTGCCGCCGCGATTGCGCGAGGCCATCGCGGTCGGCGAGGTTCTTGGCGCGCATCGGCAGGGTCAGGTTCATGTAGTCCTGGAGCGAGCCCACCAGGTAGGGATTGCCGCAGGCCGAGAACAGCGCGAGGTGGAAGGCGTCATTGGCTTCGTGGATGCCGCGTAGATCCTGTGCATCGGCTCTCGCGCAATATTGTCGTTGCAGCGCGGAGAGCTCGTCGATCAGGGCTTGCGGCGCCGGCAGCGGGATCATCAGCGCGGCCTGTCGCGTCAGCATCTCCCGGACCTCGTAGATCTGCCGAACCTCCTCGGCCGAGTAGAACCGCACGGTGGCGCCGACGTTCTTCTCGCGGCGGACGATGCCGCGGCGCTCGGCATCCACCAAGGCTTGGCGCACGAAGTGGCGCGAGGTGCCGTAGCGCGACATCAGCGCGTCCTCGGTGAGGCGCGCGCCGGGCGGCAGGCGGCCGAAGATGATGTCCTCCTCCAGCCGCGCGACGACGTCGTCCGGATCGTCGTGCCGGACCGGCATGCTGTCTGCGGTGCGAATGTCGGACATGCCCTCGGCCTCCCGGCGTCTGGCCGGCTCGCCCTGTGGAGCAGGGAAGGGACGGATTGTCAATAATTTGTGCCGGAGAGAGCGCCTTTTTGCGGAAAATGCGACAATATGGCTCAAGCTTATTGACAATCGAGGGTCAGGCTGTACCACAATGGCAACTGAAGGAGTGGCATGATGACGAGTGGTTTGCGCAAGGGTCTGACGAGCTATGGCGATGCCGGCTTCTCGCTGTTCCTGCGCAAGGCATTCATCAAGGCCATGGGCTATTCCGACGACGCGCTGGAGCGTCCGATCGTCGGGATCACCAATACCTATAGCGACTACAATCCCTGCCACGGCAACGTTCCGCAGATCATCGAAGCCGCCAAGCGCGGCGTGATGCTGTCGGGCGCGATGCCGTTCGTGTTCCCGACCATCTCGATCGCCGAGAGCTTTGCCCATCCGACCTCGATGTATCTGCGCAACCTGATGGCGATGGATACCGAGGAGATGATCCGGGCCCAGCCGATGGATTCGGTGATCGTGATCGGCGGCTGCGACAAGACCCTTCCGGCGCAGGTGATGGCGGCGATCAGCGCCGATTTGCCGACCGTGGTCATTCCGGTCGGTCCCATGGTGGTCGGCCATCACAAGGGCGAGGTGCTGGGCGCCTGCACCGATTGCCGCCGTCTATGGGGCAAGTATCGCGCCGGCGAAATCGACGATGTCGAAATCGAAGCAGTGAACGGCCGTCTCGCGCCGTCGGTCGGCACCTGCATGGTGATGGGTACGGCCTCGACCATGGCCTGTATGATCGAAGCCATGGGCCTGTCGCTGCCGATGAGCGCGACGATCCCGGCGCCGCATGCCGAACGATTCCGCCTTGCCGAGGCGAGCGGCAAGGTCGCCGCCGAGATGGCCAAGACCAAGGGGCCGAAGCCGAGCGAGCTTTTGACACCCGCATCTTTCAAGAACGCGCAGGTCGTGCTCCAGGCGATCGGTGGCTCCACCAACGGCCTGATCCATCTCACCGCGATGGCGCATCGCTCGCCGCATCGGCTCGATCTCGAAGTGTTCGACCAGATCGGCCGCGAGGTGCCGGTGCTGGTCGACCTCAAGCCGTCGGGCGAGCACTATATGGAGCATTTCCATCACGCCGGCGGCGTGCCGAAGCTGCTCGCGCAACTCGGCGACCTCGTCGATCTCGACGCCAAGACCATCTCGGGCCAGACGCTGCGCGATGTCGTCGCCAATGCCGAGGACGTGCCCGGTCAGGACGCCATTCGCTCGCGTGACAATCCGATTAAGAAAGAGGGCGGCCTTGCCGTGTTGCACGGCAACCTCGCGCCGCGCGGCGCGGTGATCAAGCAATCGGCCGCGAGTCCGAAGCTGTTGAAGCATACCGGGCGGGCCGTCGTGTTCGAATCCGTCGAGGACATGACCTTGCGGGTCGACGATCCCGATCTCGACGTGACGGCCGACGACGTGCTGGTGCTGCGCAATGCCGGCCCCAAGGGCGCGCCGGGCATGCCGGAGGCCGGCTATCTGCCGATCCCGAAGAAGCTCGCGCGCGGCGGCACCAAGGACATGGTGCGCATTTCGGATGCGCGCATGAGCGGCACCGCGTTCGGCACCATCGTTCTGCACATCACTCCGGAATCCGCCGTCGGCGGGCCGCTGGCGCTGGTGAAGAACGGCGACAAGATCAGCCTGGACGTAGCCAAGCGCAGCATCGAGCTCTTGGTCGATGCGGCCGAACTGGAGCGCCGGCGCGCTGCCTTGAAGCCGGCGGCTGCGCCCGATGAGGCGCGGCGCGGCTATGCCTGGCTGTTCAACGAAACCATCATGCAGGCCGACGAGGGCTGCGACTTCGATTTCATGCAGAGGACTGGGAAGACCGAGACAAGCTGACCGAACGACGAGCGCTCAGACCGCACAAGCGGCGGGCGATAACATAGGGGGAAACGATGATTGCACGATCCATGCCAGGATTCTTACATGGGTTGGCGGCTGCGGCCGCCGTGCTGTTCGTGACCGGGGCGGGGGCGCAGGAGGTGAAGCATTATCGTTTCGCCTACGACCAGCCGCGCAACACCGGCTATTCCATCGCGGGCGACATCTTTGCCGAAAAGCTCAAGGAGTTGAGCAAAGGCACCATGATCATCGACCAGTATCCGGGCGCGCAGCTCGGGCAGGAGCCGCAGGTGCTCCAGCTCGTGAAAGCCGGAGACGTCGAATTTTCGATCATCTCCTCCGCCAACACCGCGACGATCTCGCCGCAGGCCGGCGTGATGTCGCTGCACTATTTGTTCCGTGACGAGAAGCACGTGGTCAAGGGGCTGGCCGATCCCCGCGTGTTTGAAGCGCTCAAGACGATGATCGACGAGACCACGCAGGGGCTGCACGTGATCGCGACCGGATCGCAGGGCGTGCGCCACATGTACGCCAGGAAGGAGATCCACAACGTCGGCGACATCAAGGGCGCAAAGGTCCGCGTGCAGGCGACCGCGACCGAGGACACCATGTTCCCGGCCTATGGCGCCCAGACCGTGCACATGCCGTTCGGCAGCGTTTACACCAGCTTGCAGACCGGGGTCGTCGACGTCGCCGAGAACAGCATCAACGTCTACCTCGTCAACAAGCATTACGAGGTGGCGCCGGTCCTCAACATCACCGAGCACGAGGCCAACAACGCGCTGGTGTTCATCTCCGACAAGCTCTGGCAGAGCCTGTCGGCCGAGCAGAAGGGCTGGGTACAGACGGCGGCCAACGAGATCAGCACCAAGGAGCCGGCGAAGGCGTTCGAGCTGGAGCGCACCGCCGCCGAAAAGCTGAAGAAGATGGGCGTGAAGGTCGTCGATAACGTCGACAAGAAGAGCTTTGTTGCGGTCGCCGATCCCTATCTCGACAAGCTCGCCAAGGAGCTCGGGCCGCACGCCGAGAAGATCAAGGACTTGATCCGGTCAATCAATTAGGTCGCTTGCGGCCATCCTTCGAGACGCCCGCCTTGCGGCGGGCCCTCAGGATGAGGTCTCGTTTCGCGGCGAGATTTTAGACCCTCATGGTGAGGAGCCCGCGAAGCGGGCGTCTCGAACCATGCAGGCCGAGCGTGATCGGCAGCTTCCCAGCTGTCTCATCCGATAGCTTTGGGACGGGGGACTAATGGCCATCGCCGACAAACTGCTTGTGCATCGCCAACGCCACCTGAAATGGCGCTGGCTCGACTGGCTTGAGCTGGCGCTGATGATCCTCTGCGGCGTGCTCTGCTTCGGCTTCTCGCTGTCGGTCACCGCGGACATCGTCACCCGGACCATCGGTCATCCCTGGCTGTGGCTGCAGGAGGTCACCTCGACGCTGTTCATCTACGCGATCTTCATCGGCACGGCCGCTGCGACGCGCCGCAACGACCACCTCTATCTCACCGCGATCTCCGAGGCCTTGCACGGCACCTCGCGGCTGATCGTCGAGCTGATCATCCGCCTCGTCGTGCTCGGTGTCGCCTTCTGCCTGATCTGGTACGGCTATCAGAATTATCTGCGCGGCTTCGGCAGCTTTCGCCTGCCGTCAGGTACGCCGATCGCCTCGCTCTATGCGATCATCCCGCTGTCGGGCGTGCTGATCGGCCTGTTCACCATCGAGCAGCTGGTCAACGGGCTGCGCAACGGCTTCGATCATCCCGAGCCGCCAGAGGAGGATGGAACGCCCATCGTCACCGACGCGCAGGCGAGGGCGCAGCTATGAGCGCACCTGTTGTTCTGGCGTTGATGACGATCTGCTTCCTGTCGTTCGGCTATCTCGGCGTGCCCGTGCCGTTCTCGCTGATGGCCGGCGTTTTCATCGGCGCGATCCTCTCCGACGTTTCGCTCGCGGCCATCATCCAGAAGATCTTTGACGGCGTCGATTCCGAGGCGCTGCTGGCGATCCCGTTCTTCCTGCTGGTCGGCGAGCTCATGAGCTCGGCGAATGTGGTGGTGCGGATCGCGAACCTCTCGGTGTCGCTGGTCGGGCATATCAGGGGCGGGCTGTCGCAGGTCGTCGTCGTCTTCAGCATGTTCTTCTCGGAGATGTCGGGCTCGACCACCGCCGACGTCGCCGTGATGAGCCGCGCGCTTGGCGGACCGATGAAGCGAGAGGGTTACGAGCCGGCCTTCATCGCCGCCATCATTGCCTCGGCCTCCACAATCGCCGCGCTGGTGCCGCCGAGCATCACCGCCGTGGTCTATGGCGCGGTCGGCAACGTCTCGATCGCGGGCCTGTTCATGGCGGGCGTGGTGCCCGGCCTGATGATCGGCTTCGGTCTGATGCTTTATTGCTACTTCTTCGGCCCCTCCGGCCTGCGCAAGCCGCGCGCGCCGCTTCGGCAGGTGGTGTTCGCCGCCGGCGATGCGGCGCTGCCGCTGATGATCCCGGTGATCCTGCTCGGCGGCATCCTGACCGGCTGGTTCACGCCGACGGAAGCCGGCGTGGTCGCCGTCGTCTGGATCGTCTTTGTCGTGATCCCCGCGCTCAATCGCGGGCACATCAAGAATATCCCTTACGATTTCTGCATTGCCGGACTGATCTTCTCGCTGCCGCTGGTCACCATCGGCGCAGCCAATGCCTTCGGCTGGATGCTCGCTTATCTGCGTGGGGCGAGCTACATCGCCGAAATCATCACCTCGATGGCAGGTAACGATCCGCACCTGATCATGCTGCTGATGGTGCTGCTCTTCACCGTGGTCGGCGACTTCATCGAGCCGGTGCCGACCATCATCATCTTCATGCCGCTGGTCAACACACTGACGGAGGCGGGTGACATCAATAGCGTCCATATGGGCGTGGTGCTGATCGCCACGCTGGCCTTCGGCCTGATCACGCCGCCTTACGGGCTGGTGCTGCTGATGGCCTCGAAATTCGTCGGCATAAGTTTCGCGAAAGCGCTACGCGCTGCGTTGCCGATCTATCTGGTGTTCCTGGGGACGATCGCATTCGCGATCTACTTTCCGAGCGTGGTGCTGTGGCTGCCGCAGAAGGTGCTGCCGGAATCGGTCGGCTGCTTCAAGTCGCCGGCGGGGACGGGCTATATCTGTCCGAAGTAACGACTTGCTCGACGCGCCATTGGGCCTGCTCGCGCAGGTAACGGAACGGCGTGCCATGGCTATTCTTGAAGTAACTGCCGCACAGCGCGTTGGCCATCCCCTGCATCACCGCGTCATGGCAGACGAACAGGAGATCGTCGCCGGGATGACGGTCGAGCCACGCCGAGACGCAAGCCAGCGACCGTTTCGTCATGGCGTCCCAGCTCTCGCCGTCGGCCGGCAGGATCGAGACGAGGCCCGTCGCCGACTTGACCCCGTGCTTGATCATGAGGTCGCGAACTGGCAGGCCTTCAAAGCTCCCGAAGTCGAACTCGATGATGCCGTCGTCAATCGCCAGCGGCACCGAGATCGCGGCCGCGATGATCTCGGCCGTTCGCGCCGCGCGGGCCAAGGGACTTGCGACGATGCGGCTGATGCCTGCGCCGCGCAGCATGCCCGCGGCCTCGTGCGCCTGCCTGAGGCCGTCCTCGTTCAGCGGATTGTCGGTCCGCCCCTGGAATCGTCCCTCGCGATTCCAGTCGGTCGCGCCGTGGCGAAGGCCGTAGAACGTACGCGCTGGTGTCGTCACTTCGACTTGCTCGTGAATTTCTTCACGGCGCTGCGAAATTCCTCCGTATTCATCGCCATGATAATCTTGTGCTCCTCGGCATCGAGCTGCTGCTTCACCGGCGTGGTGGCGGCCTGATAGACCAGCGATTTGGTGCCTGATATCGCCGCCGGCGGGTTCTGCGCCAGACGCTCCGCGAGTTTTCGTGTGGCCGCTTTCAGTTCGGCGGCCGGAACCGTCTTGGCGACGAGGCCCCATTCATAGGCCTGCTGCGCGGTAAAATTGTCCTCGGCGAGAAAGATCTGCAGCGCCCGGCGGGAGCCGACCGTGCCGACGATGCCGACCGTCGAGCCGCCGTCCGGCGACACCCCGATCTTGGCATAAGCCGGCGTGAATTTGGCGTCGTCCGCGGCGATGCAGAGATCGGTGACGAAGGCCAGGCCCATGCCGGCACCGGCGGCCGAGCCGTGAACGCTGGACAACGAGATTTTCGGCATGCGCCGGATGATTTCGATGAAGGCGTGATAGTGCTTCAGGAGCTCGCCGACAACAGGCGTCACCGTGCCCGCTTCGGCGGCGGCACCAATCGTCTGCAGATCGCCGCCGGCCGAGAACGCACGGCCTTCGCCTTCGAGCACGACGACCTTGATGTCGTCGTCGCCTTCGAGATAGGCCGCAAGCTGCTCTAGCTTCTGCGCGATGGCGAGATTGATGGAGTTGAACGCGGCGGGACGGTTGAGCGTGATGGTCGCGATCGGGCCGTCGATCCGCAGCAGGGCGGGATCATCGGGCTGGGAGATGGGAGCTGGCATCTGAGAGAGTCTCCGGCAGGAGGTGGTTGCTGCAACTAAATCGCAGAAGGGCAGGGGTGACAATCCCCGACCGCCGCCCTTGCGCGGGGCGAAACGATAGGCTCAAATGGGGCTGCCTTTGCCAAGGGACGGACACGAGCGCCGGCTCCTCGTAAGGCCAGCAACCAAAATCAGCGAGAGAGGAGACGGCATGGGTCACGCTCGTGTCTTCCGGAAATGGGCTGTCCAATGAGCGACGGTCGGGTGATCATCGTCGGTGCCGGCCATGGCGGCTATCAGGTCGCGGCATCGCTGCGCCAGGCGGGCTTTTCGCAGCGCATTTGCCTGATCAATGACGAGGCGCATCTGCCCTATCAGCGGCCGCCTTTGTCCAAGGCCTATATCAAGGGCTCGGCCGGGCCGGAGAGCCTGATGTTCCGGCCGGAGAAATTTTATCAGGACCAGAAGATCGAGCTGATCGCGGGCCGTGCAGTGTCGATCGACCGCGCCGGCCACAAGGTGCTGCTCGCCTCGGGCGAGACGCTGGCCTACGGTCATCTCGTGCTGGCGACGGGCGCGCGCAACCGGCTGCTTGATCTGCCGAATGCGAATCTGCCCGACGTGAAGTATTTGCGCATCCTCGACGAGAGCGAGGCGCTGCGTGCGATCATGCCCTCGAAGTCACGGGTCGTGGTGATCGGCGCCGGCTTCATCGGCCTGGAATTCGCCGCCACCGCGCGGATCAAGGGCCTCGAGGTCGACGTGCTCGAGCTCGCCCCGCGCGTGATGGCGCGGGCGGTGACGGCGGAGGTGTCGGAGTATTTTCAGGAACGCCATCGCGAGGCCGGTATCCGCGTCCATCTCGGCGTGCAGGCGACCTCGATCGAGGCAGAAGGCGGCAAGGTCACCGGGGTCTCCCTGAGCGACGGTCGGCATCTGCCCGCCGGCCTCGTCGTGGTCGGCGTCGGTGTGCTGCCCAACATCGAGCTTGCCGCGGAAGCCGGGCTGCCGGTCGCCGCCGGGATCATTGTCGACGAATATCTTTCGACGGCTGACCCTGACATCTCCGCGATCGGCGATTGCGCACTGTTCGCAAGCCCCCGCTTCGGCGGATCGCTGCGGCTGGAATCGGTGCAGAACGCCACCGACCACGCCCGCTGCCTCGCCGCGCGACTGACCGGCGACCGCAAACCTTACGACAGCCATCCCTGGTTCTGGAGCGACCAGGGCGACGATAAGCTCCAGATCTCCGGCCTCACCACCGGCTACGACCGCGTCGTGCTGCGTGGCAGCGCCGCGAACAAGGCGTTTTCCGCGTTCTGCTACAAGGGTGAGACGCTGCTCGGCATCGAATCGATCAACCGCGCCGGCGATCACATGTTCGGCCGACGGTTGCAGGGCATGAATCGCTCGATCACGCCGGCGCAGGCCGCGGATGAAAGCTTCGATCTGAAGAGCGCGCTGGCGTGATCAACCAGCGCGGAGCACAGCCGCCACTTCCGCGGCCGTCGGCATCGACGGCCCCGCGCCCATGCGCTGCACGCTGATCGAGGCGGCCGCGTTGGCGAAGGCGAGGGCGGCGCGCAAGGGCACACCGTCAGCCAGTTGCGCGGCGAGCGCGCCGACAAAACAATCACCGGCACCGGTGGTATCGACCGCCTTCACGGCACGCCCGGGCACGGCGGCCTCTTCGCGCCCCGCAAGCGCAAGCACGCCGCGTTTGCCGAGCGTGATGCAGATGGTCTGGTCCGCGCGCGCCTGAAGTATTCGCGCAACATCGAAGATCTTCGCGGCCTCGTCGCCGTCGGACAATTCCTCACCGGCGAGGAAGCCGAGCTCGGTCTCGTTCAGCACGAGGATGTCGACGAGCGCGAGCAGTTCACCGGACATCTTTTGCGCTGGCGCCGGGTTCAGCAAGGTCACGGCCCCGGCATCGCGTGCGCGCCGGAAGAACGCGGCAATCGTCGGCAGCGGGATCTCGAACTGGCTGACCGCGACGTCACCCTTCGCCAGCGGCACGTCCGCGATGTCGTCCGCACTGACCTGCGCATTGCTGCCGGGGATGACGACGATCGTATTGTCGGAGGCGGCGACGGTGATGATCGCAGTGCCGGTGTGGGTGTCGGCGTCGCGCACCGAGCCGAGATCGATGCCCTGATCGCCAAGAAACGTCCGCAACTCGGCCCCGAACGAATCCTTCCCCAATCGCCCGATCAACGTGGTCTTCGCGCCGAGCCGTGACGCCGCCACCGCCTGGTTCGCGCCCTTGCCGCCTGGAAAATACAGCACCTCGCGGCCGGCGACGGTCTCGCCGACGCGCGGGTGGCGATCGGCGGTCGCCACCACATCCATGTTGATGCTGCCGGCGACGAAAACGCGCCCCATCTGGATCTAGACCCTGACCTCGAACTCGTGCCTGACCTTGGCGATGTCGACGAGCGTCGGCAAGCCGGCCTCGTTGCCGAGGCGCTGGATCTTGAAGGTCGAGGCGGCCCGGGCAAAATCAAAGTGCTCGCGCCAGCTTTTGCCGGGATGGGCGAGGTAGGAATAGACATAGGCGCCATGGAACACGTCGCCGGCGCCGTTGGTGTCGATCACGCGCTCGCGCGGAATCGGCATCGCCGGCATCACCTGCACCGTCCCTGTTTCGTCGTACCAGAGCAGGCCCTTCTCGCCCATGGTGATGCCGCCGATCTTGCAGCCGCGGCTCTTGAGATAGTCGAGCATCTTCTCCGGCGTCAGGTCCATCTGTTCGCACAGGCGCTCGGCCACGATGGCGACGTCGATATATTCCAGCAGCTCATGGGTGTTGGTGCGCAGGCCGCCGCCGTCGAGCGAGGTCAGGATGCCGGCCTCGCGGCAGACCTTGGCGTAGTGGATCGCGGCATCGGGCTGATGACCATCCACGTGCAGCGCGCGGCAGCCGCCGAGATTGAGCATCGGAAAGGGGTGGATGTGCTCGTCGTCGCGGCAGCGGACGATGGCGCGTTTGCCGTCCTTGGGCATGATGAAGGATAGCGAGGACTGGTTGACCTTCCGCCCGTGCAGCGAGATCGCGTATTTCGCGCACATGTCCTGGAACATGCGCCCCAGCCAGTCATTGGCCGCGGTGGCGATAAGATCCGGCACGATGCCGAGCTTGGCGCAGCAGAACGCCGCCGTCACCGCGTTGCCGCCGAAGGAGACCGCGTAGTCCGAGGCCACGTGCTTCTCGTCCCCAGTCGGCATGTGGTCGGTGATGAAGACGACGTCGATATAGGTCTGTCCGATGAAGAGAGCCTGCATTGCTTGTCCGTCATGCGCTTTGTGGTCCAGGCCGGCGCGCTTACTGTAGCACCGGTTCCGCTCAGGGATCGCTGAAATTATTCGCAAATCTGCCGCCCCAAGCGCTTGAGGTCAGCATGAGGCCGGAATACGACCATCACCGGGCAATGCCAAGCCCCGGACAAACGCCGTGTTTTCTGCGCATTGGTTCCAGGTCAATAAAAGGGTCGATCAAAAGGGGGACATATGATCACCGGCCTCGATCACGTCGTCGCTCTGGTCAGGGATATCGGTGCAGCCAAGGCGGCCTACCAGACGCTGCTCGCCCGCGCGCCGGCCTGGCAGAATTCCGGCGAGGGCGCCGACCGCGTGCTGTTCACCCTCGAGAACATGACGATCGAATTGATGGCGCCGAGCGGTTTCAGCGTGACGGCCGATCGGATGCGTGCGCTGCTCGACGACCAGGAGGGCGTGCTCGCCAGCCTGTGCTTTCGTGTCGCAGACATGAGCAGGATGCACCGGCGGCTGCAGCGGGTGGCCTTGAGCCCGGATCCGGTTGCCGAGGTCGAAAGCAGCGATTCGGAAACCGGCAACGTCCTGCACTGGAAGCGCACGCGCGCCGCCACGGAACTCACGCGCGGCGTGCGCATGTTCTTCCTCGAACTGGCCGACGAGCGTCCGCTCTCCCCGGCGACCGACGTCGCGCCGATCGACGCACTCGACCATGTCGTCGTCACCACCGAGGATTCCGAACGCGCCGCCGCGCTCTACGGCGCACGGCTCGGGCTCGATTTGGCGCTCGACCGCTCGCACCAGGATTGGGGCCAGCTGATGTTCTTCCGCTGCGGCGATCTCATCGTCGAGGTGGTCCGCCGGCTGGTCGCCGGCGGTGACCACGCGCGTGACCGGCTCTGGGGCCTGAGCTGGCGGGTCGCCGACATTGACGCCACGCGCGCCCGCCTGATCGCCGCCGGCCTCGACGTCACCGAGGTCCGCAACGGCCGCAAGCCCGGCACGCGAATCATGACGGTGCGAAACGGCACCTGCGGCATCCAGACCGTGCTGCTGGAGCGCTCGCCCAAGCCGGTGGGGTGAAAGCGGTCTTTCCACTCGAAGACTCTCGTAGGGTGGGCAAAGCGAAGCGTGCCCACGTCTTGGCTGCTCGATGAGAAGACGTGGGCACGGCGCAAGAGCGCTCTTGCCCACCCTACGAAACCGGCTTGCTTGGCTTTCACTGTCGCGAAACTATGCGGCGGGCTGCCCGCGTGTTACACGCGTACCGACAGCACCCCAGCGAGCACTCCACTTGGCGAAGGCAAAGCGAACTCTGAAATGGCAGCGTGATCCCGAGGGGATGCGGCTGCGCATTCTCGAAGCCGCCAAGCAGGAGTTTTCCGCCCACGGGCTCGCCGGCGCACGCGTCGACCGCATCGCGGCCAAGGCCGGCGCCAACAAGCGCATGCTCTACTACCACGTCGGCAACAAGGACGAGCTTTACCTCGCGGTGCTCGAAGGCGCCTATGACAAGATCCGCAGCGAGGAGCGGGGGCTCGATCTCGAACATCTCGATCCGCCCGAGGCCATCCGGCGCCTGATCGAGTTCACCTGGAACTACTTCCTGCGCAATCCCGAATTCCTGTCGCTGCTGCAGACCGAGAACCTCGCGCGCGCAAAGCACCTGAAGAAATCGACCAAGGTCAAGTCGATGCACTCGCCCTTCGTCGAGATGATCCGTACTGTGGTGCGACGCGGCGTCGACAGCGGCGACTTCCAGGTCGCGGTCGATCCGGTGCAGCTCTACATCTCGATCGCAGGCCTCTGCTTCTTCTACCTCTCGAACTCGGCGACGCTCAGCGTGATCTTCGGCCGCGATCTCCTGGACAAAAAGGCCAAGGACGAACGGCTGGCGCACATGGTCGGCCTGGTGCTGGCTGCGCTGACGGGACAGTCCGTGGCCTTGTTCGAGATCGCGAAAGCGCCGAAGTCGCGCAGCGTGGTAGCGCAGACGGTGTAGTGCTCGCTCGTCGCTGGTCGACGATCGGCTGCTGATTCCAAGTTCTCCGCTGTCATCGCCCGACTTGATCGGGCGATCCAGTATTCCAGAGACAGCGAAGGGATGCGGAGAGGGCGCGGCGTACTGGATTCCCGCTTTCGCGGAGAATGACACCGAGAGTGGGGCGGTCTCATGCCCCGGACGCAGCGCAGCAACGTCCCATTTCCAAAGCACCGCGGAACCGCCGCCGCAAAACGTCACAGGGAAAGGTCTGGACAGTATTTATCCAACGGGTTAATTTCTCCCCACAACGAAGAAGACTGCCGGGAGTGAAAATTGGCCGAGCTGAAGCCGCAGAATGCGATCTCCAAGCTGCTGAATGCGGCCTGGGTTCGGCCGTTCTTGTTCCTCGTCTTCATCGTCGTCGCCTGGGATCTCGCCATCCGGCTGTTCAGGATCCCCGCCTACCAGATCCCGTCGCCGCTCGATGTCGTTGCCGTATTGCGTACCGATTGGCCGGAACTGCTGCGCCAGTCCTGGCCGACGACCTATGCGACGGTGTGCGGTTTCGCGCTGTCCGCTCTGTTCGGCATTCCCGTCGCGATGCTGATTGCGGGCTCGAAGACGGTGGAGAGCTACATCTATCCGCTGCTGGTGTTCTCGCAATCCGTGCCCAAGATCGCGATCGCGCCGCTTTTCGTGGTCTGGTTCGGCTTCGGCATCATTCCAAAGGTGATCTCGGCGTTCCTGCTCGGTTTCTTTCCGGTGGTGGTCTCGGCCGTGCAGGGCTTCAAATCGGTCGATCCTGACATGGTCGATCTCGCCCGCGCCATGCAGGGCAGCCGCTTCCAGGTGTTTTGTGCGGTGAATCTGCCGCACGCGCTGCCGGCGATCTTCTCGGGTCTCAAAGTGTCGGTGACGCTCGCCGTGGTCGGCGCCGTCGTCGGCGAGTTCGTGGGGTCCAATTCCGGCATCGGCTACGTGATGCAGCGCTCGATCGGCACCTTCGACCTGCCGACGATGTTCGCAGCCCTGGTGATCCTCGCGCTGCTCGGCGTGATCCTGTTTTGGATCGTCGACCGGATCGAGAAGCTGGTCATTCCCTGGCATGTCAGCCAGCGCGAGGACGTGATTTTCGCTTCTTAACTAAAGCGCAAACGGCCACCAATGGCCGACGCAACAACGGCAAAGGGAGAGTGACGATGAAGCGGTGGATAGGAGCTGTCTCGGCGGTGCTGCTGACCTTCGCGGCCATGCCGGCGCAGGCGGCCGACAAGGTCGTGCTGATGCTGAACTGGTACGTCTATGGCGAGCACGCGCCGTTCTATTACGGCAAGGCCAAGGGCATCTATGCCGCCGAGGGCATCGAGCTCGAAATCCAGGAAGGCCGCGGCTCGGCTGCGACCACGCAGGCCGTCGCCGCCAAGACCGCCGATTTCGGCTATGTCGACGTCCCCACCATGATGCGCGCCGCGATCAAGGGCGCGCCCGTGGTTGCGACCGGCGTGCTGCTGCAGACCTCACCGATGTCCGCCATGGGTTTTGCTGACAAGAACATCAAAAAGCCCGAAGACATCAAGGGCAAGACGGTGGCGATCACGCCGGCCGATTCCATGACCCAGATCTGGCCGCTGTTCCTGAAGAAGACCGGCCTCAAGGAAAGCGACTTCCAGACCGTTGCCGGCGACGGTCAGACCAAGCTCAACGCGGTCATCAACGGCCAGGCTGATCTGCTGCTCGGCTATGTCATGGACCAGTCGATGAAGATCAAGGACGCCACCGGCAAGGACGTCTACCCGATCAAGTTTGCCGACTACGGCATCAACATGGTCTCCTCCGGCATCATCGCCAATGCTGACTATGTGAAGGCCAATGCCGATCTCGTTCGCCGCTTCATGTCGGCGACGACCAAGGCGGTCGAAGCCGCCGAGAAGGAGCCGAAGGCCGCCGCGCAGTCGATCCTCGATGCCAACCCCAAGGGCGGCAAGATCGACACGCTGACGCAGGGTTTTGAGCTGACCATTCCGCTGTACCGGACCGCGGAGACCAAGAGCAAGCGGCCGTTCCAGGTCACGGACCAGAACATGACGGACTCCGTCAACCTGATGGTCGAATATGGCGGACTGGATGCCAAGGCCAAGGACAACCCGAAAGCCTTCTACACCAACGACTATCTGCCGAAGAGTGGCTCGTGAGCGATCAATATCCGCCGTCGTCCCTGCGAACGCAGGGACCCATTACCACCGGCCTCGGTTGTTACGAAAGGTCTCACTCCGCGTGCCCGGATGCGCCGGCACGGCGTATGGGTCCCTGCGTTCGCAGGGACGACGGAGGGAGAGCGCTGCGATGAACCCTGCGACCAAACCAATCGATGTCCAGCCGGCCGCCCATCTGAGACTGGTGAGCGACCGGGCCGCGGGCGATGCCTCGGGCATCAAACTGTCCGGCGTGTCGAAGACCTACAGGACGCGCGACGGCGATGTGCCGTCGCTGCGTCCGCTCGACTTCCACATCAACGACGGCGAGTTCTTCGTCGTGGTCGGGCCATCCGGCTGCGGCAAGTCCACGCTGCTCAAGCTAATCTCCGGCTTGCTGCCGCCGACATCAGGCGAGATCCTGGTCGAGGGCGAGAAGGTGACAACCCCGCACGGCAATGTCGGCATCGTCTTCCAGAACGCGTTACTGCTGCCCTGGCGCAACATTCTGTCCAACGTCATGCTGCCGATCGACATGAAGCGGCTGCCCCGGGACAAATATCTTCCCCGCGCCAAGGCGCTGCTGAAGCTGGTCGGCCTCGAAGGCTTCGAGAAGAAGCTGCCCTGGCAGCTCTCCGGCGGCATGCAGCAGCGCGCCTCGATCTGTCGCGCACTGGTGCACGATCCAAAAATCATGCTGATGGACGAGCCGTTTGGCGCGCTCGACGCACTTACGCGGGAGCGCATGAATGTCGAGCTGATGCGGATCCAGCGCGAGACCAGGAAGACGGTGCTCCTGATCACGCATTCGATTCCGGAAGCCGTGTTCCTGGCCGACCGCGTGCTGGTCATGACCGAGCGCCCCGGCGCAATCGCCGCGATCTACGACGTACCGCTGCCGCGCCCGCGCTCGCTCGACGTCATGGCCGACCCGGTTTTCACCGAGCTTGTGCAGCGCATCCGCAAGCATTTCTTCTCGCAAGGGGCGTTGGACTGAGGCAATGCGATTGATCTCGGCTGCAACCACGACGACGATGCGCTCCGTCTCCCGCTTGCGGGGGAGGGTCGGGGAGGCGGTGTCTCCGCTCGCGAGGACCCCTAAGAGGAGAAAACCCTCACCCGGCGCGTTGCGCCGACCTCTCCCGCAAGCGGGAGAGGTGCACCGCCGCCGTGGCGAAATCGTCGGGACCAACTAGCACCATGTCACCCCGCCTGAAGCTGCGAGACATCGCCTTCTTCGAACGTCCCGTGCAGTTCGCGCGGCCATTCCGCTTCGGTGCGATCACGATCAACGCGACGCCACAATTGTTCGTGCGAGTCGAGATCGAGGTGGAGGGCAGGGGGAGCGCGGTCGGCGCCAGTGCCGAGCTGCTCGTGCCAAAATGGTTCGACAAGCGGCCGGAGCTGTCCCCGGCGCAGACGGTGGATGGCTTGCGACGGTCGCTCGAGATTGCGCGCGGGCTTTATCTTGCGGAGACCGGGTTTCGTCCAGCGTTTGGATTGCATGCGTCGTGTATTGCCGCCCAAGTCAAGGCGTGCGCGGAAGAGGATATTCCGCCGCTTGCAGCGGGCTATGGTCCGGCGGAAATCGACAAGGCGATCCTCGACGCGCTCCTGCGCGCGGTCGGTGCGAGCTTTTTCGAGGGAATGGCTGACAACATCGCGGGGATCGACGGGCGGATGTCACTCGATCTGACCGGCGCCGAGATCGCAGGGTTTCTGAAGGGCCGAACGCCTCTGCCGCGGGTTGCTATACGGCACACGGTTGGCCTCGATGACAAGATCGAGGGCGAGGGTGGGGTAGCGGACGTACGCGAAAACGCTGGCGCTCGCTATTTCAAGCTCAAATTGTCGGGCGATCCGGAAGCAGATGTGGCACGGCTGGCGCGCATCGGCAAAGAACTCGGAAACCTGAATCGTGACTACAAGGTCTCCCTCGACGCCAACGAACAATACGCCGACCTTGCTGCATTGCGTGCATTGATCGATCGCCTTGATGGCGACGCAGCCCTGCACGGAATCTCGACCCGGCTTCTTTACATCGAGCAGCCAATGCCGCGCGATATTACATTCCAGACCGCTCTCGGGTCGCTCGCCACGCGTGACTTCATCATCGACGAAGCCGATGATTCCTACGGAACGTTTCTGGCGATGAGGCCGCTCGGCTATCGCGGCATCTCCTCGAAATCCTGCAAGGGTCTCTACAAATGGATCCTTAACGCGGTCCGCGCCGCGCAATGGACTACCGGCGCTGAAACGTTTTTCATCACAGGTGAGGATCTGACCTGCCAGGCCGGCCTCGCCGTGCAGCAGGACCTCGCGCTCGGCGCCTTCATCGGCGTCACGCATGCCGAACGCAACGGCCATCATTATGTCGACGGCTTTGGCGAGACGCCTCTCGCCGAAGCGCAGGCGTTCGCCGCCGCGCATCCCGATCTCTATGCCGATACCGGGCAGGGCATTCGCCTCTCCATTCACAACGGCGATCTCCTGACGGGATCGCTCCACGCAACGGGCTTTGCGACGTCGGTTCATCCGGACTGGTCGGCGCTCCGCCCGCTCGAACAGCCGAGATCACTTCAGGAGCATTTGACATGACCACCCAACGCCTCGGCCTCATCATGAACGGCGTCACCGGCCGCATGGGGCTCAACCAGCATCTGATCCGCTCGATCGTCGCGATCCGGGAGCAGGGCGGTGTACGGCTGAAGAACGGCGACCGCGTGATGCCAGATCCGATCCTGGTCGGCCGCAGCGCTGAGAAGGTCGAGGCGCTCGCCAAGCGCTACAACATCACACGCTGGACCACCGATCTCGATGCGGCGCTCGCCGACAAGAACGACACCATGTTCTTCGATGCCGCGACGACGCAGGCCCGGCCGGGTTTGCTGACCCAGGCGATCAATGCCGGCAAGCACGTCTATTGCGAGAAGCCGATCGCGACGAATTTTGAGGAGGCGCTCGAAGTCGTCAAGCTCGCCAATGCCAAGGGCGTCAAGCACGGCACGGTGCAGGACAAGCTGTTCCTGCCCGGCCTGAAGAAGATCGCCTTCCTGCGCGATAGCGGCTTCTTCGGCCGCATCCTCTCGGTGCGCGGCGAGTTCGGCTATTGGGTGTTTGAAGGTGGTTGGCAGGAAGCGCAGCGGCCGTCCTGGAACTATCGCGACGAAGACGGCGGCGGCATCATTCTGGACATGGTTTGCCACTGGCGCTACGTGCTCGACAACCTCTTCGGCAATGTCCAGAGCGTGAGCTGCATCGGCAACACCGACATCCCCGAGCGTTTCGACGAGCAGGGCAGGAAGTACAAGGCAACCGCGGATGATTCCGCCTATGCGACCTTCCAGCTCGAAGGTGGCGTGATCGCCCACATCAACATGTCCTGGGTGACGCGCGTCTATCGCGACGACCTCGTCACCTTCCAGGTCGACGGCACGCATGGCTCGGCGGTCGCGGGGCTCAGCGACTGCATGATCCAGGCGCGGCAGGCTACCCCGAGGCCGGTCTGGAATCCCGACGAGAAGCGGCTGCACGATTTCTACGGCGACTGGCAGAAGCTGCCTGACAACGTCAGCTACGACAACGGTTTTAAGGAGCAGTGGGAGATGTTCATCCGTCACGTCTACGAGGATGCGCCCTACAAGTTCACGCTGCTCGAAGGCGTCAAGGGCGTGCAGCTCGCCGAATGCGCGCTGAAGAGCTGGAAGGAGCGGCGCTGGATCGACGTCGCGCCGATCAAGGCGTGAGATCGATTGGATAGCGTCCCGATATCTACCAAGCCGTCATTGCGAGCGGAGCGAAGCAATCCAGAGTCCTTCCGCAGAGGCAGTCTGGATTGTCGCTTCGCTCCTCGCAATGACGGGGAGAGGTCCGAAATCATGAACAAGCCCGTCCAACCCATGTCATCATTGTCGCTGAAATTGCCGAAGGCCGATCGCTCGATCGAGACCTACCGCCTCGCGGCCTCGCGCACGTTCCCTGCAAAGCTCGAGGGGCCGCTGAACCGCGTCGCCTTCTCGGCCGTGCACACGGTGGCTGATCCCTTCGCCGACAACGATCCCTGGCTCTCTGTCGCCGTCGACTGGGACAAGACCATCGCCTTCCGCGAGCACGTCTGGGACCTCGGTCTTGGTGTTGCCGAGGCCATGGACACCGCGCAGCGCGGCATGGGGTTGGACTGGCCGACCTCGCTGGAGCTGATCACGCGCTCGGTCGCCGCCGCCAAGCGCCGCAACGCGCTGGTGTTCTCCGGCGCCGGCACGGACCATCTCGCGGTCGAGGATGCCAGGAGCCTCGACGACGTGATCCGCGCCTATGAGGAGCAGATCTCGGCGGTGGAGAAGGTCGGTGGCCGCATCATCCTGATGGCATCGCGCGCGCTGGCGAAACTCGGCCGCACCGCCGATGACTACGCCAAGGTCTACGACCGCGTGCTGTCGCAGGTCCGTGAGCCCGTGATCATTCACTGGCTCGGCGACATGTTCGATCCGGCGCTGGCGGGCTATTGGGGCACCGGGGATCTCGACAAGGCGATGGACACGGCCGTGGCCATCATCAACGGCAACGCCGCCAAGGTCGATGGCGTAAAAGTCTCGCTGCTCGACAAGCAGCGCGAGATCGACATGCGCCGGCGCCTCGACAAGCGCATCAAGATGTACACCGGCGATGACTTCAACTATGCGGAGCTGATCGCCGGCGACGAGCAGGGCTTTTCGCATGCGCTGCTTGGTATTTTTGACGCCATTGCGCCGGCGGCATCCTACGCGCTGTCGCGGCTGGCGGCCGGGGATGAGGCCGGATTCCACGACGTGCTGGGGCCGACGGTGCCGCTGTCGCGTCACATCTTCAAGGCGCCGACGCGGTTCTACAAGACCAGCGTGGTGTTCATGGCGTATCTCAACGGCCACCAGGACCATTTCACCATGGTCGGGGGACAGGAGAGCACGCGCTCCACGTTGCATCTGGCCGAGCTGTTCCGTCTGGCCGACAAGGCCGGCCTGCTCGCCAACCCTGAACTCGCGACGCAGCGGATGAAGACCGTGCTCGCCACCCACGGTATCGAATCCTGATGCGCGATTTTTCGTCCGACCATCGCTGGCTGTCGCTGAACACGGCGACCGTCCGCAAGCAGGGTGACCTGGTCGAGATCATCAATGCCTGTGCAAAGCAAGGCATCCGCGCCATCGATCCCTGGCGCGACCAGGTGGCATCCGTCGGCCTCGACCGCGCCGCGCGCGCAGTGCGCGATGCCGGCCTCGAGCTCTCAGGCTATTGCCGCGGCGGCATGTTCACCTCGGACGCATCGCGCCGGAGTGAAGTGCGCGACGACAACAGGCGCTGCGTCGACGAAGCCAAGGCGCTGGGCGCGCCCTGCATCGTCCTGGTCGTCGGCGGCCTGCCGCAATATTCGCGGCCGGGCAGCGAGGCCTCAAAGGACATCGTGACGGCACGCGGGCAGGTCGAGGAGGCTCTCGCCGACATGCTCGACTACGCGAGGCAGGCCAAGCTGCCGCTGGCGATCGAGCCCTTGCATCCGGCTTACGCGGCCGACCGCGCCTGCGTGAACACGACGAAGCAGGCGCTCGACATCTGCGACCGGCTCGATCCTGCTCGCAGCGGCATGCTCGGCGTCGCGCTCGACGTCTATCACATCTGGTGGGATCCGGAGCTGATGAGCCAGATCGCGCGCGCCGGCAAGGATCGCCTGCTCGCGTTCCATGTCTGCGACTGGCTGGTGCCGACAAAGGACATCCTCAACGACCGCGGCATGATGGGCGACGGCGTCATCGACATCAAATCCGTGCGGGCGGCGGTCGAAGCGGAGGGCTTTGAAGGCTATTCCGAGATCGAGATCTTCTCCCACGATTGGTGGGGCAAGCCGATGGAGGAGGTGCTGCGGACCTGCATCGCGCGGCATAAGGCGGCGGTGTAAAGTTACCACGAGTGCGGCCCCTACGGGCTGGCGAGCTGTTGCAGCGTGTTGAAGCGGACGTTCTGCCCGCTGTTCGGCGTCGATAGAACTGGTCCAGCGCAAGTTCGCCCCGCTGGCGAGGCGGCGAGCTGGTCGGAGTACCACCAAAGATGTGGTGGACTGCCATCAGCTTTCAGGCAGAATGTCATCATGCCGATGCCGCAGCCTCGCCACAGTCTGTGCCAGATCGGATGCGGTAATCCGTGGCATCAACGATCAGCAGGGACGGCGGATGTACCCATGCCTGTTGACCTTGAATGGCCCCGACGTGCAACCGTCGGGGCCATTGCCGTGTCCGGCGTGACATGGCTGGCGAGCTTTGCCGAAGGCACTGGCGTGCTTTGGCGCGGCGAAGGACCGCCAAGGACGATCTGCAATTCAATGCGCCGTGCCAAACTGGTTTTGCGATCGAATTTGTCGGCCACGGCCGTTCGCCGAAAAGTCGGACGATTGCGCTATCATTGATTCACCGTCAAACACCGGACTATCACCTGTCAATTCGATCTGCGAAGCTGTGACAACAGAATGCGCTTGCAAACAAGCAAGCGTGAAGAGAGGTTCGCAGTGGATAAGGTGCAGCGTTTGCGTGCGATGAGCTCACTATGCCGCCAACAGGCCGCGTACAACAGCATGAACAAATGGAAGCTGCTCGCAGAAGCGGAATACTGGGATCATCTGGCTAATCTCGAGTTGTCTTCTCACTTCCAGCAATGCAACGCGATCACAAACACGAATGAGGCTGGGCAGTCCTCGTGAGGACGGAAACGAGGCTGTCGCTTGCGTTACGTGCCGCCGCACCCTCACAGAAAGTGCGCGGCAGCGACATACATGGTCTCGTTGAGCTTTGAAGCAGGACGATTACGTGACCCCGCTTCGTTCGACCGCGACGCAAATTGCAACGAGAGAACGCGATGCCGTCCTCACGGCCCCGCGACCTGTTGCAGCGTGTTGAAGCGCGCCTTCTGCTCGCTGCTCAGCGTGGCATAGAACTCGTCCAGCGCAGGCTCTACCAGCTTGGCGGCCGTCAGCATCGCCTCGAGCCGGTGCTGCATCGCCTCCAGCCGTCCGATCGGCGTCAGCGGCACATCGTTCGGGCAAGCCGCTTGCAGGCCTTCAACGCCTTTGGCTGTCGCTTCACTGAGGCGGTCGAGCGCCTCCTTCTGCTTGCCGGCTGGGTGGAGCACAGCCTCGATCCTTTGGATCGGCAGCTGGGTCAGGCTGGATTTCGGATCGCCGCAGCCCTCGACGTTGGCTTGTTGCTGCGGCGAGCGCTCGCCGACATTCGGGCCGAGCGCATTGAAGCTGGCCTTCTGCTCGTCACTGAGCGAGTTGTAGAAATTCTCCAGGGCCGGTCGAACGATCTTGACGGCTTCCAGCGTCGCGCTGATGCGGTTCATCATCGCGCGCAGGCGGCCGGGGGGAGTCAGTGCATAGGTCTCCGCGCAGGAGTCCTTGAACACGCCGGCAGCGTTGGCCGCCGCGGTCTTCAATTCATCGAGCAGCGCGCGTTGCTCCGGCGTCGGCCGCACCGCTTTCGCGATATCGGCAAGCGGCCAGGCGGTGACGCCCTTGTCCGGTGTGCCGCACAATTGCTGTAGCGTTTGCGGGCTCACGCTCGCGCGCGGACGGGCGCGACTGCTGCCGCCGGCTTGCGGATAATCATACGGGTTGGTGCTGGCATAGGCGGAATAGGGGCCGTCACCACCCCAGAACACGGTGTCGACGAAGTCGTCATAGGCATATGCCCAATAACCGGGCTCGTAGCCATAGGACCAGAACGTGTAGTTGAAAATGTCGGAATAAGCGTAAGGCCAGAACACCGGCCCAAGCCACGCCACGAACACCGCGGGATGGCGGTGTCGCCAGGCCTGCCGGGGAGCCCAGCCGCTCTGGCGGGTGGTGAGCGCCGCCTGGGCTTGCGCAGGGGCCTGCTCGCGGAAGCGTTCGGCAAATCGCCCGCGCTCGGCCGCCTGCACGGCGGCGACGGCAGTGGCGGCTCGCCCGACTGTGGCGGGCTCGGGGCCCAACCGCTGCAGGCGTGCCTGATCGCGCTGCTGCATGCTCTGTTCGCGCTGGAGCAGGCGGTTCTGCGTCTGCAGCGTCCGCTCCTGTGCACGTTGCGCCCGCACGCCTTCCGGCTTCTGCGACTGCAATTGCTGCACGCGCTGTTGCATCCGATCGATGCGGCTCTGCCGTTCCGAGCTCTGACGCGTGAGCATCTCGCGCTGCCGCTGCTGCACGATTTGCTGTCGCTGCTGGATCTGCTGCTGATGCTGCTGCGCGCGCTGCTCCATCCCCTCCTGTCGCGGCGGCCGCGCGGTCACAGCCGATGGCCCGCTTGGACGCGAGGGGGCGGCGATATGCGGCGTCGGCCGCGGGGCCATGGCCGGACGTTGTGGTGCTGCCGGCGCCCGGTGGATTTCAGGTCGCGGCGCTGCCACGTGCGGGGCGGCTCGCGGCGGTGGTGCTGCAAAACGGGGGCCCGGACGCGGCGGCGGTGCGGCGATGTGGGGCGCCGGGCGCGGCGCCATGGCCGGTCGCTGCGGCATGGCCGGTGGATGGAACGCCGGGGCGGCGGGACGTGCCATCGCTGGCGGCGCCGCCGGACGGGCCATGGCCGGCGGTGCTGCTGGCCGTGCTGCCGGCGCTGCGGCCGGACCGGCAGGTCCGCCCCTTCCATGTCCCTGGCCGGGTCCTTGGGCGAGCGCGCCGACGCTCGTCGCCAGCATCGAGACACCAATGAAAGCAGCCGTAAGGCAAGCGCCATGCGGAAGCATGATTGTCGCTCCCAGCTCGTAATCGCCCACGACGTTCAACGCACAGCTGGCGGAATCGTTCGTTGCCGGCCGCGGCCGGCATTGCGATCTTCCGACGCAGGCTGCCTCAAGAGAAATCCTGCGTCAGGGTGGTGGCGAGCCGCTCTAACGCCCAGTCGACCTGGTCGCTTGTGATCACCAGCGGCGGAGCGATGCGGATCGTCTGCTCGTGGGTATCCTTGGCCAAGATGCCCTTGCTCTGAAGCGCCTCGCAGTAGCGGCGGGCGCGGCCGGCCTCAGGATGCAGCTCAACCGCCAGCATCAAGCCGCGTCCGCGCACCTCGCGGATCGTGTTGGCACGAATGTCTTTCAAGCCTTCCAGAAAGCGCGCGCCCTGCCTGGCCGCGTTCTCGATCATGCCTTCCTCGGTCAGCACGCGCAGCGCCGCGCGCGCCACCGCGCAGGCAAGCGGATTGCCCCCGAACGTCGAACCGTGCTGGCCGGGCCTCAATGTCCCGAGCACGTCGTTGTTCGAGAGCACGGCCGACACCGGATAGAAGCCGCCGGACAAGGCCTTGCCGAGCAGCGTCACGTCCGCCTCGATTCCCTCGTGCTGTTCGGCGAGAAGCTTGCCGGTGCGGCCGAGCCCGGTCTGGATCTCGTCGAGCACCAGCATCACGTTGTTGGTGGTGCAGAGCTCCCGCACCTCAGCGAAATAACCGGCTGGAGGAAGGATGACACCGGCTTCGCCCTGGATCGGCTCGACCAGAAAGGCGACCGTGTTTGGTGTGATTGCCTCCGCCAGCGCCGTGGCGTCGCCGAACGGGATGATCTTGAAGCCCGGCGCGAACGGGCCGAAATGTGTGCGAGTGTCGGGGTCGGTTGAAAAGCCGACGATGCCCAGCGTGCGTCCGTGGAAATTATTGGCGCAGACGATGATCTCGGCCCGGCCGTCCGGCACGCCCTTCACCTCGTAGCCCCATTTGCGCACCGACTTGATCGCGCTTTCGACCGCCTCGGCGCCGCTGTTCATCGGCAGCACCTTGTGGGAGCCGGTCAGTGCCGCGATCTCTTCGTAGAAGGGGGCGAGCTGGTCGTTGTGGAAGGCGCGCGAAGTGAGCGTCAGCCTGTGCGCCTGTTCCACCATCGCCGCCAGGATCTTGGGGTGGCAGTGGCCCTGGCTGACCGCCGAATAGGCTGAGAGGCAATCGAGATAGCGGTTGCCCTCGGTATCCCAGACCCAGACACCTTCGCCGCGGGACAGGACGACCCCGATCGGCTCGTAATTATGGGCCCCAAAGCGTGCTTCCGTTGCGACGAAATCAATGACCGACGCGCTCATCTGTCGTCACTCCATGGCTGCGCGCGGCGGTGCCAACCGACTGCACCGCCGGCCCTCAGCTTGATCTGGGTATCAACTTGCCGCCTTGGAAGTCTTCATCCCTTCCGGTGGCGTAGCCCGATCTGATTTGCCAAAAGTATCAGAGGGTTCTCTACTGTGCATGGGGTTGTTTTCGCAGTTTTTGGTGTCGAGCCCTCAGCCGATCGTACAGGGCACGCTCAAAAAGCCGCGAAACCGCACCCGTCCGCCCCGCACCGGCTGGCCGCTGACGGCATAGTTCGGGAAGCGCGCCAGGAAGCGCGAGATCGCAATCGCGCCCTCCAGCCGCGCCAGCGCCATGCCGGCGCATTGATGCGCGCCGGTGGCGAAGGCGAGATGCCGGTTCGGCGTGCGCGCGATGTCGAAGCTCTCGGGGTCCGGAAACTGTGCGGGATCGCGGTTGGCGGCGCCAATACACAGCGTCACCGATGTGCCGGCATCGAGCATGACGCCGCCGAGTTCGATCCTTTCCGTGGTCATGCGGTTGCCGAGCTGGTTCGAGCTCTCATAGCGCAGCATCTCCTCGACGGCGGTCTTGATCATGTCGGGATTGCCGATCAGCCGCTGCTTCTGGTCGCGATTGCGATCCAGCGCGACGAGGCCGTTGCCGATCAAATTGGTGGTGGTCTCGTGCCCGGCATTGAGCAGGAAGATGCAATTGTGCAGCAGCTCCTTCTCGGTCAGCCGCTCGCCATTCTCCTCACCCTGGATCAGGCGTGTCAGCACATCGCGCTCGGGATTGCCCGGCTTGTCGCGCCGGCGTGCCACCAGCGTCTGGAGATAGCTGAGAAAATCCGTCACCGCCTGGTTGCCGCGCGCGGCGACCTCGGGCGACACCACGGGTTCGAGCGCACCAAGGATCGCCAGCGACCAGTCGCGCAGTGGCCCGCGTTCCTCATGAGGCACGTCGAGCAGATTGCCGATCACCTCGATCGGGATCGACGCGGCGAAATCCTCGATCAGCTCGCAAGCCCCTTTGGCCGCGATGGCATCGAGCAGACCGTCCACCAGCTTGACGATGTCAGGCTCCATGCCGGCGATCGCCCGCGGCGACAACGCGCCCATGATCAGGCGACGCACGCGGGTATGCGCCGGCGGATCGTTGAAGACGAGGCTGGTGGTGTGATGCTCGTAGAGCGGGGTGTCGCCGTATTTCGGCGCGAACTCGCGCTTCTTGTCCGAGCTGAACGACTTGGTGTTCTTGTAGGTGGTGACGAGATCGTCATAGCGGGTCAGGAACACGGTGCCGTTCGGCAGACGCTTGACCGGCTCGTTCTCCCGCAGTGCACGATAGGTCGGGTAGGGGTCGTCGTAGAATTCCGGCGTCAGCTTCTCGAGGTCGAAGCTTGCCGCCAGCGCCTTCGCATCTGCGTTCATCCCGTTATACTCGCCGGTTAAAGCCGTTATGCCGTTTTTGTTGTTCTGGTCGGCGCATGCATGCGTCTACAGTCTGCCCACCTTGCTAGCCGACCGGACAGGAAAATGCACGCACGCGCTGACGCTGCCGACACGGCGCCGAATTGGCCCGATGATATTTTCGCGACCTTGCAACGCTTCGATATCAAGCAGGTGCCTTACGTGCCGGATGCCGGCCATTCGAGGCTGATCCAGCGCGTGCTGGCATCGTCCACGATGCGCGGCATTCCGCTCACGACGGAAGAGGAGGGCGTGGCGCTTCTCGCCGGCGCCTGGGCCGGCGGACAGCGCGGCGTCCTGCTGATGCAGTCGAGCGGCGTCGGCAATTGCATCAACATGCTGTCGCTGATCCCGATCCTGCGCTTCCCGTTCCTGACGCTGGTGACCATGCGCGGCGAGTGGGGCGAGTTCAATCCGTGGCAGGTGCCGATGGGCTCGACCACGCAGGGCGTGTTCGAGCTGTCGGGTGTCCAGGTGCTGCGGGCCTCCAGCGCGGCCGAGGTGCCGGCCGTGCTCGAAGCCGCTGCGTCGCAAGCCTACAACGCGCTCACCCCCACCGCTGTCCTTCTGTCGCAGCGCCTGATCGGCGCCAAGGTTTTCACCAAATGAGCAAGGCTAATCTCCTCGATCGCCGCCAGGTGGTGTCCACGCTGCTCGCGAACCGCAAGGACGTCGTCGCGATCGGCGGCCTCGGAGCCTCCACCAACGACATGTGCGCGGCCGGCGACCACGCCCGCAATTTCTACCTCTGGGGCGGCATGGGCGGCGCCGCGATGATCGGGCTGGGGCTCGCCCTGGCGCAGCCAAAACTGCCGGTATTGGTCATCACCGGCGACGGCGAGATGCTGATGGGCATGGGCAGCCTGGCCACCATCGGGCTGCAGAAGCCGTCCAACCTCTCGATCGCAGTGCTCGACAACGAGGCCTATGGCGAAACGGGCGGCCAGACCAGCCACACCTGCGCTGCCGCCGATCTCGTTGGCGTCGCCAAGGCCTGCGGCATCGGGGATAGCCGGGCCGTCACGACCATGGCCGAGGTCGAGGCCTTTGCCAAAGCCGTCCACGACGTCTCTGCGGGGCCGCGCTTTGCCAATATGAAGATCGACAGCGCCAGCCTTGAGCGGATTTTGCCAAGCCGGGACGGGACTTACATCCTCAACCGGATCCGCGGCGACCTCGGCTTCCAGCCAATCTAGGGCGGGCCTGTCCATTCCCACCGGCGCCCAGGTCCTGCACGGAAGCCGTGCAGGCAGGGCCAATTTCCACTGAACTAACGACGCACTCAGGTTGCGATGCAACATAGTGCTTGACTTTTTGCGTGGGTGAGTGCTTACTCACTAGCATGAGCTCATTGCGTATGACGAGCGACCTGAGGCGTCAATTGATCCTCGGAGCCGCGAAACGCTGCTTTGCCCGACATGGCTATACCGGCACCACGACCAAGAGCGTGGCGGCCGCCGCTGCCATTTCCGAGGCGTTGCTGTTCAAGCATTTCCCGTCCAAGGCGGCGCTCTACGCCGAAATCCTCAGCGACGAATGCGAGGCCGACCCGGCGCTCACCGAGCTTCTCGAGCGGGAGCCTTCGACCGCCACGCTGGTCGAAGTGATCCGCGGCATGGTCGAGCATTTCCTGCACATCGCTGACGGTCCCGATCAGGAAGAGGCTCAGCGCCTGCGACTGATGGCCACGAGCCATTTGGATGATGGCGAATTCGCCCGTTTGCTGTATGCCAAGATCGAGACGCTGATCGGGGCGATCTTCGTCTCCTCGCTCGAACGTGCCGTTGCCGCCGGGGACGCGCGGCCATGCAGCGGCAATCCACTCAACCTGTTCTGGTTTGCGCATCACTCGGTGATGACTGCGGCGCTGACCAGGCTGCCGGCCACGCCTTGCCTCGCTTACGGCAAGGCTGAAGACCTCGAGCGGCAGCTGTGTGAGTTTCTCCTGAGGGGTATCGGACTTAACGACGCCGCAATTGCTTCGCATCTGGGCCACAATCAGGCCGCGGGTGCCGGCAAGGCGGCGATTGCAGAGAGTGCATGACATGAACATCGTAACCGAACACAAGATTTCGGGCGAACCGATCGACAACAAGGCTCCCAAGCGTCCGGTCCGGCCGGTGCTCTGGTTCATCATCGTCGGCACGCTCCTGGCGGTGCTGGTCGGCGGCCTCGTCTGGTTCAATTATTTCCGCGGCCAGATGATCAAGCAGTTCTTCGCCAACAACAAGCCGCCGCCGACCGCGGTCAGCGCGGCGGAGGCCAAGTCCGAGGTGGTGCCGAACCTGCTCACCGCGGTCGGCGGCCTCGTCGCCGTGCACCAGGTCGACGTCAGTGCCGACGTCAACGGCCGCGTCACCGAGATCAAGTTCGCGCCGGGCACGCGCGTCGAAGCCGGCACGCCGCTGGTCCAGCTGTTCGACGCGCCGGAGCAGGGCGACCTTGCCAATTACAAGGCCCAGGCGACCGTCGCGCAGCTGTCGCTTGATCGTGCCAAGCAGCTGGCCGCGCGCCAGTTCGGTCCGCAGGCGACCGTCGATACCGCGCAGGCCGCCTACGACCAGGCGCAGGCCGGCATCGCCAAGACCGAGGCGCTGATCTCGCAGAAGCTGGTGCGCGCACCGTTCTCCGGCGATCTCGGCGTCCGCAAGGTCGAGGTCGGTCAGTATCTGACGGCGGGTACGGCGATCGTGTCGTTGACCGATCTGTCGGAGCTGTGGGCCAACTTCACCGTGACGGAAAAGGATTCCGGCAGCCTCAAGGTCGGCCAGACTGTCAAGTTGAAGGTCGATGCCTATCCGGGCCGTATCTTCGAAGGCAAGATCACCACGATCGAACCGCAAATCTCGACCGACACCCGCAACATCCGCGTGCAGGCGACGATCGCCAATCCGGAGAAGATCCTGAAGCCCGGCATGTTCGTGACCACCACGGTGGTGCTGCCGGACAAGCCGGCCGTGATCACCGTTCCGGAGACGGCGGTCGACTACACGCTGTACGGCGACTCGGTGTTCGTGATCACCGAGAAGAAGGAAGAAGACGGCAAGACCAGCCTGTCCGCGGTGCGCACCTTTGTGCAGACCGGCAACCGGGTCGAAGGTCGCGTCGAAATCATCAAGGGCGTGAAGGCGGGCGACAAGGTCGTTGCCGTCGGCCAGCTCAAGCTGCAATCGGGCGCGGCGGTGTCGATTTCGACCGACCCGGCTCCGCAGATCCCGGCGCAGCCGCCGCGCTACTGACCCTCTGCATTCAAGTGATCCGGCTCGGCCGGATCACTTTTCTTGAGACATCTAGATCGAGATCGCCGCGATGCGCTTTACCGATATTTTCATCAAACGCCCGGTTCTGTCGGTCGTCGTCAGCCTGCTGATCCTGCTGATCGGCCTGCGCGCGGCGATGGTGCTGCCGATCCGGCAATATCCGAAGCTGTCGAACACGGTCATCAACATCACGACCGTCTATCCGGGCGCGTCCGCGGATCTGATCCAGGGTTTCATCACCACGCCGATCGAGCAGGCGGTCGCGTCCGCCGAGGGCGTCGACTACATCACCTCGTCCTCGGTGCTTGGCACCTCGACGATCCAGGTCTACATCAAGCTGAACTTCGATCCGAACCAGGCTCTCACCGAGGTGCTGGCGAAGACGAATTCGGTCAAATACCTGATCCCGAAGGAATCCAACGACCCAATCGTCACCAAGACTACGGGCCAGACTACGGCCGTGATGTATCTCGGCTTCTCGTCCGAGGAGCTCTCGGGCTCGGCGATCTCGGATTATCTGACGCGCGTGGTGCAGCCGGTGCTGTCGACCGTCGACGGTGTGGCTTCCGCCGACATTCTCGGCGGCCAGACCTTCGCGATGCGGCTGTGGCTCGATCCCGAGAAGATGGCCGGCCGCAACGTGTCGCCGGCCGACGTCGCGGCGGCGATCACCGCCAACAACTTCCAGTCCGCGGCGGGGCAGACCAAGGGTTATCTCATCGTCTCGAACGTCTCGACGAACACGGGCCTGACCGACGTCAACCAGTTCAAGAAGATGATCGTCAAGGCCAAGGACGGCGGCTTCGTGCGGATGGAGGACATCGGCACCGTCGAGCTTGCCGCCCAAAGCACGGATGCGAGCGTCGCCTTCAACGGCGAGCACGCGATCTTCATCGGTGTGCAGGCAACCCCACAGGGCAACCCGCTGACGCTGGTCAAGGGCGTGCGCGCGCTGTTCCCCGAGCTCGAGCGCAATCTGCCGCCGTCGATGAAGATGAAGGTCGCCTACGACTCGACCAAGTTCATCCAGTCCTCGATCGACGAGGTGGAGAAGACGCTCGGCGAAGCCGTGATCATCGTGATCGTGGTCATCTTCCTGTTCCTGGCGTCGCTGCGGTCGGTCATCATTCCCGTCGTCACGATTCCCTTGTCGATGATCGGCGTCTGCACCCTGATGCTGGCGCTGGGATTCAGCTTCAACCTTCTGACGCTGCTCGCGATGGTGCTCGCGATCGGCCTCGTGGTCGACGACGCCATCGTCGTGGTGGAGAACATCCATCGCCATCTGGAGGAGGGCAAGACGCCGGTCCAGGCGTCGCTGCAAGGCGCGCGCGAGATCGTCGGCCCGGTCATCTCGATGACCATCACGCTCGCCGCGGTGTACGCGCCGATCGGCTTCCTTGGCGGCCTCACCGGATCGCTGTTCCGCGAATTCGCCTTCACGCTGGCGGGCTCGGTGATCGTGTCGGGCGTGATCGCGCTGACATTGTCGCCGATGATGTGCTCGGTGCTGCTGAAGAACACCGAAGAGGGCCGCTTCGCCAAGGCCGTCAACAAGGTGTTCGGTGCGTTGACGCGCTGGTATGGCCGCAGGCTCGACCGCTCGCTCGACTACAAGGCGATCACGGGCCTGTTCGCGGTGACGATCCTCGGACTCGTCGGCTTCCTCTACATGCACACGTCGAAGGAGCTGGCGCCCGAGGAAGACCAGGGCATCGTGTTCGCGGTGACCAAAGCGCCGAAATACGCCAACATCGACTATGTCGATTTCTACGGCGACAAGCTCGACCACGAATTTTCGAAATTCCCCGAGACCGATCTGCGTTTCGTGCTGAACGGCATCAACGGCCCGCAGGGCGGCATCGCCGGCATGCTGCTCAAGCCCTGGGAGGAGCGCAAGCGCTCGTCGATCCAGTTGAAGCCGCTGGTGCAGGCCGAGCTCTCCAAGATCGAGGGCGTGCAGGCCTTCGCATTCAACCTGCCGCCGCTGCCGGGCGGGCCGGGCGGTCTTCCGGTGCAGATGGTGATCAATTCCACCGCCGGGTTCCAGACGGTCTATGAGCAGATGGAGAAGCTGAAGGACGCTGCGCGCAAGAGCGGCATGTTCATCGTCTCCGACAGCGATCTTGCCTACAACCAGCCGAACGTGAAGGTCACGATCGACCGCACCAAGGCGCAGGATCTCGGCGTCAATATGCAGAACCTCGGCGCCACGCTCGCGGTCCTGCTGGGTGGCAACTACGTCAATCGCTTCAATCTGGAGGGCCGGTCCTACCAGGTGATCCCGCAGGTTCCGCGCGCCAAGCGGCTGTCGCCGGAATCGCTCGGTGGCTTCTATGTGACGACCAACACCGGCCAGCAGCTTCCGCTGTCGACGGTGGTGTCGATCGAGACCAAGACCGATCCGAACTCGCTGACGCACTACAATCAGCTCAATTCGGCGACGTTCTCGGCCGTGCCGATGCCCGGCGTGACCGTCGGTGCGGCGGTCGACTTCCTCGAAAGCGAGGCCAAGAAGCTGCCGCAAGGCTTCAGCCACGACTATCTCGCCGACTCCAGGCAGTACGTGCAGGAAGGCAATCAGCTTGCGATCACCTTCGGCTTCGCGCTCATCATCATCTTCCTGGTGCTGGCCGCGCAGTTCGAGAGCTTGCGTGACCCGTTGGTGATCATGATCTCGGTGCCGATGGCGATCGTCGGTGCGCTGATCCCGCTGTTCTTCGGCGTGGCGACCATGAACATCTACACCCAGGTCGGTCTGCTCACCCTGGTCGGCCTGATCACCAAGCACGGCATCCTGATGGTGGAGTTCGCCAACGAGCTCCAGGTCAACGAGCGGCTCGACCGCCGCTCGGCCATCGAAATGTCGGCCCGCATCCGCCTGCGGCCGATCCTGATGACGACGGCCGCGATGGTGACCGGACTGATCCCGCTCCTGACTGCGACCGGCGCGGGCGCGGCCAGCCGCTTCTCGATCGGCCTGGTCGTCGTGGCCGGCATGTCGATCGGCACGCTGTTCACGCTGTTCGTGCTGCCCGCGGTCTATGTGGTGCTGGCAACCGACCATCGCGCGGCCGCCGATTCCGAGCGGAACAAGCAGGTCAATGAGCTCGACCTTGGCTCCAAGGCCCTGCGGCCGACCTGACGCCGCAAGCTAGCAAGCGAACGAGGGCGGCAGCGGCGGGTCCGCTGTCGCCCTTTTTGTTGCGTCCGGGCGCCGGGCTCACTGGATGGGGCCTTATCCCGCGCTTGCGAAAGACAAGGTCCCGTCTTCTTGCTAGGTTCCGGGTGATGAGCCTTTCTCTCCATCCCGACACCCCGCAAGCCAGGACGCTGCCGAGCGCGGCCTCGGATGGCGTCGCTGCCGGCGCGGGTGCGGGGCGGGGGATCAGGACTCGGCTGTTCACCAAATATGTCGCGCTGTTCGTGGCTGTCGTCGCCATCGCGCTGCTGGCCAACGGCCTGTTCGAGGTCTTCTTCTATTATCGCGAGCACAAGGCTTCGCTGATCCGGGTCCAGCATGAGCAGGCCGAGGCGGCCGCAGCCAAGATCGGCCAATTCGTCAAGGAAATCGAGAACCAGCTCGGATGGACGACGCAACTGCCGTGGTCGGCGGGCTCGACCGAGCAGCGCCGGTTCGACGCGCTGCGGCTGCTGCGCCAGGTGCCCGGGATCACCGAGCTTGCCCAGGTGGATTCGACCGGCAAGGAACGGTTGCGGGTCTCGCGGCTGGCGATGGATGCGATCGAGAGCGGGATCGACCTGTCCAATGATCCGAAGTTCACCGAGGCGGTCGCGCACAAGGTCTATTACGGTCCGGTCTATTTCCGCCGGGAGTCTGAGCCCTACATGACGCTGGCGCTGGCCGGCGCGCGCAGGGATGCCGGTGTCAGCATCGCCGAGGTCAATCTCAAGCTGATCTGGGACGTGGTCTCGCAGATCAAGGTCGGCCAGCACGGGCATGCCTATGTCGTCGGCCCGGAAGGGCGCCTGATCGCGCATCCCGATATCAGTCTCGTGCTGCGCAATACCGACATGTCCGGCCTCGCACAGGTGCGCGCCGCGCAGGCTGCCGGCGGCACCATGCCGGACGCGCTCGAGGAAGCGCGCAACATCCAGGGCCAGAAGGTCCTGACCGCGTCGGCGCCAATCGAGCCGTTGCACTGGACCATGTTCGTCGAGCTGCCGGTCGAGGAGGCCTATGCGTCGCTCTACGCCTCGCTGCAGCGGCTTGCGATCGTGCTGCTCGGGGCGTCGATCTTCGCGGTGCTTGCGGGGGTATTCCTTGCGCGCCGCATGGTCGGGCCGATCCAGGCGCTGCGCAGCGGTGCGGAAAGGATCGGCGGTGGCGACTTCTCCCAGCGCATCTCGATCCGGACGGGCGACGAGCTCGAAGGGCTCGCCGACCAGTTCAACGACATGGGCGCGCGCTTGCAGGAATCCTATGCCGACCTCGAAAACAAGGTCGAGCAGCGCACTGCGGAACTGCGGGAATCGCTGGAACAGCAGACCGCAACGTCCGAAGTATTGGAAGTGATCAGCTCCTCGCCGGGCGAGCTGGAGCCGGTGTTTCGCAAGATGCTGGAGAATGCCACGCGCGTGTGCGGCGCATCCTTTGGAACGATGAATTTTTGGGACGGCGAAGAGTTCAATCTGGCTGCGGACTACAACCTTCCCTCCGAGTTCTCTGATTTCAGGCGACGCACACCGATGCGTCCTTATCCCGGCACCTCGCTTGAAACTGTCGTCAAGACACGCAAGTCTTCGCAGGTTCCCGATCTTAGGGAGAGCTCGGCTTACCTGGCTCGCGTTCCCAATGTCATTCCGATGGTGGAGGTTGCCGGAGCCCGCACGCTCATGGTCGTGCCCATGCTTAAGGAAGATCAATTGATCGGCGCGATTACGATCTTTCGAAAGGAGGTACGGCTCTTCACGGACAAGCAGATCGCGCTGGTCGAAAACTTCACCAGGCAAGCGGTCATCGCCATCGAGAACACGCGGCTGCTTCGAGAGTTGCGTGAGCGCACCGAGGCACTGTCCCAATCCCTGAGCGAGCTGCGCGCCGCCCAGGATCGCCTGATCCAGACCGAGAAGCTTGCCTCGCTCGGCCAGCTCACCGCCGGCATCGCCCACGAGATCAAGAACCCGCTCAACTTCGTCAACAATTTCTCCGCTCTCTCGACGGAGCTGATCGATGAGCTCAACGAGGCGCTGCAATCGGCTGCGCTCGACGGCAAGTCCAGGGAGGAGGTCGACGAGCTGACCCGCATGCTCAGGAGCAATCTCGAGAAGGTGGTGCAGCACGGCAAGCGCGCCGATTCCATCGTCAGGAACATGCTGCTGCATTCGCGCGAGGGTTCCGGCGAGCATCGGGCCGTCGACATCAATGCGATCGTCGAGGAGAGCCTCAATCTCGCCTATCATGGCGCGCGCGCCGAACGGCCGTCCTTCAACGTTACGCTCCAGCGCACGTTCGATCCCGCTGCCGGTATGGTCGACATCTATCCGCAGGAGATCACGCGCGTCTTGCTCAACCTGATCTCGAACGGCTTCTATGCCACGGCCAAGCGCAAGGAGAGCGCGGGTGAGACCTTCGAGCCGAGTTTGAGCGCAGCAACAAAGGACCTTGGCGGCAGGGTCGAGATCCGGATTCGTGACAATGGCACGGGAATTCCGCCCGAGGTGAAGGAGAAGATGTTCAATCCCTTCTTCACCACCAAGCCGGCCGGCGAGGGCACTGGGCTCGGCCTCTCCATGAGCCATGACATCGTCGTGAAGCAGCACGGTGGCACCATCGACGTGAACACCACACAAGGTGTATTCACCGAGTTCATCATCACCCTGCCGCGCACGATGGCGGCGGACGGCACTTCCGGAGGCAAGTCGTGAACGTTTACATCCTGGTCGTCGACGACGAGCCCGACGTCGAGGCGCTGTTCCGGCAGCAATTCCGGCGCGAGCTGCGCGCCGGCCGCTTCCAGATGGAGTTCGCCTCCTCGGCGCCCGATGCGCTCAAGCGGGCCGCCGAGGTTCGCGATCCTTCGCTGATCCTGATCCTGTCCGACATCAACATGCCCGGCATGAGCGGGCTCGACATGCTGCCGAAGGTGCGTGCCGCGCATCCGGACGTCCCCGTCATCATGATCACGGCCTATGGCGACGCCGAGACGCGGCGAAAGGCGATCGAGCGCGGCGCCGTCGGGCTTCTCACCAAGCCGATCGACTTTGCCTTGCTGCGACAGGAGATCGACACGAGGCTCGAGCAAGCCGCATGAGCGCGACCATCCTCTTCGTCGACGACGAGCCGGATCTCGAAGCGCTGGTCCTGCAAAAGTTTCGCAGGCAGATCCGCGACGGACAGGTCGCCATCATATTCGCCCGCGACGGTATCGAGGCGCTGGCCTCGCTCGAGCAGAACCCACAGGTCGACATGGTGGTCTCCGATATCAACATGCCCAGGATGGATGGCCTCTCGCTGCTCGCGAAACTCCAGGAGGCCGAGGACAAGAAGTCGACCATCATCGTCTCGGCCTATGGCGACATGAGCAATATCCGCACCGCAATGAACCGCGGCGCGTTCGACTTCCTGACCAAGCCGATCGACTTCGCCGATCTGGAAGCCACCATCGAGAAGACCATCCGCCATATCGAGATGCTGCGCGAGGTGCGGCGGCGCCAGATGGAAGCCGAGCGCGCCCATGCCGCGCTATCGCGTCATTTCTCGCCCGAGCTTGCCAAGCGTCTGGCCGCCAGCGGCGACGGCGAGGGCATCGAAGTGCAGTGGCGCGATGTCGCCACCATCTTCACCGATATTACCGGCTTCACCTCATTAGTCGAGAGCGCACCGCCCGAGACGTTGGGCAAGTTGCTTAACGAGTATGTCGGCGGCATGACCGAAATCGTCTTCGCCCATGAGGGCACGGTCGCAAAGATCATCGGCGATGCGATCCAGGTGCTCTTCAACGCGCCCGGCGATCAGCCGGATTATGCCACGCGTGCGGTCGCCTGCGCCCATGAGCTCGATGCCTGGGCGCAGGACTTTCGCGCGCGCCAGAGCGCGATGGGCGTGACCTTCGGTGCCACCCGCATCGGCATTCACGCCGGTCCCGCGCTGGTCGGCAATTTCGGCGGCAACCGCTTCTTCGATTACACCGCGTATGGGGACTCCATCAACATCGCGGCGCGGCTGGAGGCCGCCAACAAGCATCTGGGCACCCGCATTTGCGTCAGCGCCAGCGTCGCCGAGGCGGCTGAGAATTTTCAAGGCCGCCCCGTGGGGGAGCTGATGCTGCGCGGACGCAGCGAGCCGTTGCGCGCGTTCGAGCCGCTCCCACCGGGCAAGTTCGAAGCGCCGGAAACGGCGCTGTATTCGGAGGCTTTCGCCAAGATGGAGGCCGGTGATGCCGCGGCCATGCCGGCCTTTGCCGCGCTGGTCGGCATGCACGCCGACGATTCCCTGGCCGGCTTTCACCTGAAGCGCCTACTCAACGGCGCCAAGGGCATTCGCATGCAACTGGAATAGGAGTTCGCCATGGTTCGTGAGTTCGCTGCCGGCAATTACCGCTTCATTCCGTCCGTGTTCCAGTATTCGGCCGGCGCGGCCGCGGACGACGGCTACGAGATCGAGCGTGTCCGCTTCGATCGTCTGGTGCCGCTCGCGGAAGGGTTTGCACTGGCGGCAAGATTCATTCAGGAGGCAGGACGGCCGCTGACGGCATTCTGCGCCTGCGAGCTGCGTTCACCGGCAGCCTTCAGCGAAGAGGGCTTTCGCGCGTTCAACCTGCACTATGTGAAGACGCTGTCCGAATGGAGCATCTTCGACGGCACCACCAATCCGGTGGCGCGCAGCAATGTCTGTCCCGAGATCGATCCGCCGTCAGAGCCGTCGTTCTACGCGTTCTCGTTCACGCGTCCGACCCGCTCGAAAGCGCCGTCCTTCGTGATATCAGGCGGCGCCGAGGCGCGCGAGGGCAGCGGCACCTATGTCGAGCGCACCGTGCGCTATCGCGACCTCAGTCCGGAGGGGCTGCGGGAGAAGGTGCGCTTCACGACGACGTCGCAGATGGAAAACCGCATGGCGGCCTTCGGCTTCGGCTGGAGCGACACCACCGCGGTGCAGGCCTACTCCGTGCACGACTTCCACCACGCACTCGCCGACGAACTGGTCCGCCGCGGCGCGCTGCGCTCCGGCCTGACCTGGCATTTCGCCCGCCCGCCCGTGGTCGATCTCGAATACGAGATGGATTGCCGTCGGGTATTGCGGGAAGTGGTGATCTAGAGTTTCTGACGGCAACGCTCTCTCCGTTCCCTCCCCCCTTGTTGGGGAGGGGCAGGGAGGGGGGTGCCACACGGGGATTCCCTCCGTGGCGCAGCCGTCCTCCGCGCGCAATCAACCGGCACCTTTTCCTGGGCTACCCCTCTCCCTAGCCCTCCCCCACAAGGGGGGAGGGAACGCTACCGCCGTCGGCGCGCCAGGCGAGGTCTCTTTCTTAAGATCTCAGCGCTGCCGCGGATCGAGCGCGTCGCGCAGGCCGTCGCCGAGCAGGTTCAGCGACAGCACTACGAGGAAGATCGCAAGCCCCGGCCAGATCGCCATCCACGGCGCCTGCGTCAGGAAGCGTTGCGCGGCGTTGAGCATGCTGCCCCAGGACGGCGCCGGCGGCTGCTGGCCGAGGCCGAGGAACGACAGCGCGGCTTCGGCGATGATGGCGGCGGCGATCGAGAGCGTCGCCTGCACCAGCAGCGCGGGCAGGATGTTCGGCAGGATATGCGACAGCGCGATCCGCCACGGCGGGTTGCCGAGCGCGCGCGCGGCCTCGACATAGTCCTCGGCCTTGACGACGAGCACCTGGCCGCGGGTCAGGCGGATGAAGATCGGCGTTGCGGAGATGCCGATTGCGATCATGGCATTGCCGAGGCTCGGCCCGAGGAACGCCGCCAGCGCGATCGCCAGGATCAGGAACGGGCAGGCCAGCATCGCATCCGTGATCCGGCTGATCAGCGCATCGACGAAGCCGCCGCGATAGCCGGCGAGCAGGCCGAGCGGCACGCCGATGCCGAGCGCGATCGCTACCGAGATGAGGCCCGCAAGCAGCGAGGCGCGCGCGCCGTAGACGATCCGGCTGAAGATGTCGCGGCCGAGCTCGTCGGTGCCGAACCAATGCGCCGCGGTGGGCGGCTTGCGCACCAGGCTCCAGCTCGTCGCGATGGGATCATAGGGCACGATGAGCGGAGCCAGCACGGCGAGCACGATGAACATCGTGAGCACGACGAGCCCGAACACCGCCGCCTTGCGCTTGAACAGCCGCCGACGCGCGCGGCGGGCCGGGCTATCCAGCTCGTCGGCTTGCGTGAGAGGGCCCGGCAGCGCGGCGTCGGTCATGCTCTAGCCCCGCAGCCGCGGATTGACGAGGATATAGGCGATGTCGGCAACGAGGTTCAGCGTGATGTAGATCGTGGCCGTCACCAGCACGACGCCCTGCACCACGGCGTAGTCGCGGTTGAAGACGGCATCCACGATCAGCTTGCCGAAGCCGGGAATGGAGAAGATCTGCTCGGTCAGGACGGCGCCTGATAACAGCGTGCCGAGCTCGAGCGCGCCGAGCGTGATGACGGGCGTCAGCGCATTGCGCATCGCGTGCTTCAGGATCACCGAGCGCTCCAACAGTCCCTTGGCCCGGGCGGTGCGGACGTAGTCGCTTTCCAGCACCTGCAGCATGGCGCTGCGGGTATGCCTCATCAGGACCGCGGCAATCGCGTTGCCGAGCACGAAAGCCGGCATGATGGTGACCGCCAGGCTCGCGCGCCAGTTCTCGGTGAGCGGCACGTAGCCGGAAGCCGGCAGCCAGCCAAGCTCGATCGAGAACAGGAAGATCAGCATGATCCCGAGCCAGAAGTTCGGCGTCGAGATGCCCCACAGCGCAAACAGGTTCGCACCGTAATCCCAGGCCGAGCCCTTCTTCACGGCTGCGACGATGCCGGCGGGGATGCCGATCAGGAACGCGATCACGATCGCCATGCCGCCGAGCTGCAGCGTCACCGGCAGCTTCTGAGCGATCAGCTCGCGCACCGGCATCTTGTTGCGTAGCGACTCGCCGAAATCGCCTGAGAGTACGCCCTTGATCCAGTAGGCGTACTGCACCGGGACCGGCTGATCGAGCCGGTACTGGCGGCGGATCTGTTCGATCACGGCCGGATCGCGCTCTTCGCCCGCCATCACCAGCGCGGGATCGCCCGGCAGCAATTGCTGCAGCGAGAAGATCAGTACCGAGACGAAGAACAGCGTCGGCACGATCTGCGCGAGGCGGCGGGCGAGGAAGTTCAGCATTCTGGCGGCGTCACTTCAGCTTGAGCCCGATCACGCGCACGAGGCCGTCGGGCATCTGCTTGTAGCCTTCGAGCTTGGTCGTGTGCGCGATGATGATGCGGCGGTGGTAGAGGTACAGCAGCGGCTCCTCGTCCTGGACCAACTTGGCCAGGGCCTCATAGCTGGCCTTGCGCTTGGTGGGATCGGTGACCGATCGCGCGTCCTCCAGCGCCTTGTCGGCCTGCGGGTTGTTCCACGCGCCGTAATTCTGCGGCGCACCGCTGTGCAGGAATACAAAGGTGTTGCCGTCGGGATCGACGCGCCCGCTCCACGCCAGCATATAGGCCTGGTAATCGCCGGACTCCGCCTGCTTCAGCCCGGTCGCGAATTCGGTGAGGCGGATCTTCATGTCGAACCCGGCCTCGGCCGCCATCGACTGGATGACCTGCGCCGGCGTCTCGGTCTCCGCGCCCTTCGGCACCAGGAAATCGACGCTGACCGGCGGTGTCACGCCGGCCTCCTTTAGCAATGCCTTGGCCTTCTCGACGTTGCGGGGACGGACCGGAAGGGATTTCTGATAGTAGGGATGATCAGGGTTGACCCATTGATTGCCGACCTGAAACTCGCCGTTGAACACGACCTGGTTGATGGCGTCGCGGTCGATCGCAAGGTCGAGCGCCTGGCGCACCTTGGCGGACTGGCTGAGCGGCCCCTTGGCCTTGTCCTTGCCGATGTTGAGCGTGACGCCCTGATAGCCAAGCTCGATCGCGGTCGCGACCTTCAGCCGTGAATCCGCGCGGACTTCCTTCAGGTCGGTGGCGAGCACGCGCTCGATCAAATCGAGGCCGCCGGATTTCAGGTTGGCGAGCCGCACCGTGGCATCGACGATCGGCTGGAACACGATCTTGTCGATGAAGACGTTGTCCTTGTTCCAATAGTCCGCGAATTTCTCGAACACGATGCGGTCCTGCTGCACGCGCTCGACGAATTTGTACGGGCCGGCGCAGACCGGACGCAGGCCGAACTTGTCGCCGGCCTCTTTCGCCGCCTTTGGCGACACCATCATCCCGGCGCGGTCGGTGAGCTGAGCGAGCAGCGGCGAGAACGGCGACTTCAGCACCAGCTTGACCGTGAGGGGATCGACGATTTCGATATGATCGACCGAGGCGAGCTCGGGCTTGCGGAACGAGCCGGGGAACGTCAGATGCCGCTCCAGCGAGAACTTTGCGGCTTCGGCGTCGAATGGCTCGCCGTCGTGGAATTTTACGCCGGGCCGGAGCTTGATGACCAGCGCCTTGCCGTCGTCGGCGGTCTCGCTCGACAGGGCGAGCTGCGGCACGATGTTGAGCTTCTCGTCGATGTCGAACAGCTTGTCGCAGAAGGCGGAGAACACGATGCGGCCGACATAGGTGCGCGCCATCGTGGGATCGAGGATATCAGGATCCTCGGCGAGGCCGATGCGCAGCGTGGTCTGGGCCTGCGCGGCTCCAAGCGACAGCAGGACAGCGGCGGCCGTTGCGGCCAGGCGAAACATCTTCATCGGACAATCCCCGTTGCTTCGGCTACGTCGTTGTGGGCGCGGCGCCTTGTATACCAACCCCGGCAGGGCTCCCGCCTTCCGTCTTTCGGCTGAAGGCCGCGACCAATTTTCCAAGCGCCGGCGAAAACCCGCCGGCTGCCGGCAGGATGGCGTCGGCAGACGGCAGCTCCGCCGTGCGGTGACAGGCGGCGGCGTGGCCAGCGCCGTCAGCTAGAAGCGCAGGCGCCTCGTTGCGGCAGCGCTCGATCACGAACGGGCAGCGGGTGTGGAAGCGGCAGCCGGCGGGCGGATTGAGCGCGCTCGGGATCTCGCCCTCGAGCAGGACGGTCGCGCGCTTCGCCTTCGGCTGTGGCAGCGGGATCGCGGACAGCAGCGCTCGGCTATAGGGATGTCGGGGTGAGGCGAACAGCGCATCCGCCTCCGCCGTCTCGACGATCTGGCCGAGATTCATCACCGCGACGTGGTCGGCGATGTGCTTGACCACGGCGAGGTCGTGCGAGACGAAAATGTAGGCGAGGCCGAGCCGGTCCTGCAGCTCGCGCAGCAGATTGAGGATCTGCGAGCGGATCGAGACGTCGAGCGCCGAGACCGGCTCGTCGCAGATGATCAGCTTCGGCTCGACCGCGAGCGCGCGGGCGATGGCGATGCGCTGGCGCTGGCCGCCGGAGAATTCGTGCGGATACCGCCGTGCCAGCCTCGGCTCCAGCCCGACCAGCCGCAAGATTTCCGCGACGCGCGCGCGCCGCTCTGCCGGCGGCACGAGATCGTGCAGCGCCAGCGGCTCGGTGAGGATCTGCCCGACGGTCATGCGCGGATTGAGCGAGGCGTAGGGGTCCTGAAAGATGATCTGCGCTTCGCGGCGGAAGGCGCGCAGCGCATTGGGATCAAGCGAGAGAAGATCGCGGCCGTCGAACCGGATCGTGCCCGCATCCGGCTCGATCAGCCGCAGCACCAGGCGGCTGACGGTGGATTTGCCGCAACCGGATTCGCCGACGAGCGCCAGCGTCTTGCCGGCTTCGAGCGAGAAGGAGACGCCATCGACCGCCTTGACGTGCGCCAGCGCCCGGCCGAACAGCGAGCGCTCGGCGACGAAGTGCTTGACCAGGCCCGTGACCTCGAGCAGTGCCATCACGACACCAGACGTTCGAGCGGCGCGCGGATGCAGCGCGAGAGGTGGCCGGGACTGACTTCGATCAATGGCGGCGGTGCCTTGGTGCAGGCGTCCAGCACGAACGGGCAGCGTGCGGCGAAGCGGCAGCCGGCGGGCGGCTGCGCCATGTTCGGCACCATGCCCTCGATCGTCGCAAGCTGTTCGGCGCGATGGTCGAGCCGCGGGATCGAGCCGAGCAGGCCGACGGTGTAGGGATGCTGCGGCGCCGAGAACAAGTCGTCCACCGGCGCGCGCTCGACGATCTCGCCGGCATACATCACCGCGACCTCGTCGCAGACCTCGGCGACCACGCCGAGATCGTGCGTGATCAGGATGATCGCGGCGCCGCTTGCCGCTTTCAACTCCCGCATCAGCTCCAGGATTTGCGCCTGCAAGGTGACGTCGAGCGCGGTCGTCGGCTCGTCCGCGATCAGCAGGCGCGGATCGCAGGCCAGCGCCATCGCGATCATCACGCGCTGGCGCATGCCGCCGGAGAGCTTGTGCGGATATTCGTCGATCCGCCGCTCGGGCGAGGGGATGTGGACGCGGCGCAGCAGCTCGATCGCCCGCTCGCGCGCGCTTTTCCGCGAGCCGCCGCGGTGGCGCAAAATGGTCTCGATGATCTGGTCGCCGATGGTGAAGCTCGGATTGAGCGAGGTCATCGGCTCCTGGAAGATCATCGCGAGCCGGTTGCCGCGCAGATTGCGCAGGGTCTGGTCCGGCGTCCGCAGGAGATCGAGGCCGTCGAAGCGGATCGCGCCCGATATCTCCGCACTTTGCTTCGGCAACAGGCCCATGATCGCCAGCGACGTCACGCTCTTGCCGCAACCGGATTCGCCGACGAGGCCGAGCGTCGCGCCGTTGGCGACACTGAGGTCGACACCGTCGACCGCGTGGGTGATGCGGCCGTCGTCGCCGTGGAAACGGATGCGGAGGTCCCTGATCTCGATGAGGGGGCTCGCGCTCATGATTGCCTTGCACGCGCTGCTTGGATGCTGGCGTCGATGACGCTGCGATCGGTATTGCCGGCCGGGTTCTGCCGCGTCGGCATGGATGTGCGAAAATGAACCCATAGCTCGTGGCTGACCTGCTCAAGCCGTTCGAGCTCACTGATCGGATCGGGATGGTCGTCGGCGCGAATATCCAGTGCCGGCCATTCCTCCTCGCCATGGATCAAGAGCGCGGCGGACTGCTTGCCGCGCTTGTCGCCGCCGGCGGCTTCGCCCGCTCGCATCGCGGCGAGCAGGCGGCGCGGGAAGGACAGGCTGTCATTGGCGATATAGGTCTTCGCGGTCTCGTCGAGCACGTCGGCGCCAGCCAGCATGTTGCCGGCGATGGAGAACCCGCTGCCTGCGATGTGCCCGCACCAGTCGACGCAGTCGCGCCCGGTATGGGCGGCGATCTCGCCGCTCGCATCCATGATGTGGATCTGACGGCTCTCGCGGCCATCGTCGGTCGCGAGCAGCGCGGCCAGCACGTCGTGCGCATTGAGGCCCTCCCGCAGCAGCTTGACGCCGTCGATGCCGTAATAGGGATTGACGAAGGCCTGCGTCGCGATGGCGCCGACGCCGGCAGCAATATACGGCACGCGTGCCCCAACGGCGAAGAAGCGGGTCGCAACGGCGATGCCGAACTGGCCGGTAGCAGGGTCTCGCGCGATGATCGACCAGGTCATGTGCTGCCTTCAGCGTCCCGCGGCGTAACCTTGCATGCCGCGCGGATTCGCGGCGGCGCGCCGCCGCACGCCCACGCGCGAGGCCGCGGTGAGGCGGCCTTCGGACCAGTCGGGGCCAACTTCCACGATGTGTCCGCGCTCACGAAGGTTCTCGATCGTCGCCTTGGGCACGCGGTTCTCGACCACGAGCACGCCGGGGCGCGCTGTACGCGGCCAGAACGAGATCGGGAAATGCTCGGAGTGCCAAGCCGGCGCGTCGATCGCCTCCTGCAGATTGAGATTGCAATGGACATGGCGCAGGAAGAACTGCGTGATCCACTGGTCCTGCTGGTCGCCGCCGGGCGAACCCCAGGCGAGGTACGGCTCGCCGTCGCGCAGTGCCATGGTCGGCGACAGCGTCGTGCGCGGCCGCTTGCCCGGCGCGAGCGAACCAGGTTGGTTCTTCTCCAAATCGAACATCTGCGCGCGGCTGCCGAGGCAGAAACCCAGCTCGGGAATGATGGGCGAAGATTGCAGCCAGCCCCCTGAAGGCGTCGAAGACACCATGTTGCCGGCTTTGTCGACAATGTCGAAATGCACGGTGTCGCCGCGCACCTCGCCGAAGCGCCCCACGGTTGGTTCACCGGCGCCGAGCGCGCCAACGGCCTCGCGCTGGCCTTCAGCGCGGCGCAGCTTGACGACGCCGCCAAAGCCCTCGATTGCGCCGGGCCGGAGATCGAGCGAAGCCTTCTCGGTAACCAGCTTGCGGCGTTCGTCGTTATAGGCGTCCGATAGCAGCGTCGCGATCGGGATCTCGCTGAACTTTGGGTCGCCGTAGAATTTTTCGCGATCGGCAAAGGCAAGTTTTGCGCATTCGATCTGGAGATGGATGAACTCCGGCCCGGTGGGATCGAGCCCGTCGAGGGCAAAGCCCTTCAGCAGCGCGAGCTGTTGCAGCGTCACCGGACCCTGGCTCCAGACTCCGGCCTTGCAGACGGTATAGCGGCCATAGTCGTAGGTGAGCGGCGCTTCGATCGTCGGTTGCCAGCGCGCCATGTCGTCGGCAGAGAGCACGCCGCGATGCGGCGAACCGCTGACGTCCATCACCTCTTGCGTCCGGCAGAATTTGTCGATGGCTTCCGCGACGAAGCCTTGCGACCAGGCTTTGCGCGCGCGCTCGATTTCGGCATCACGGCCACCGCCGCCGCTCTCGGCTTCGCTGAGAATTCGTGCGTAGGTCGCGGCCAGCGTTTTGTTGGTAAAGAGCGTGCCGGGCTTCGGCACCTCGCCGTTCGGCAGGTAGACGGCGGCCGACGTTGGCCAGTGCTTGCGGAATAATTGTTCGACGGTCTGGATCGTGGCGCAGGCGCGCTCCACCAGCGTATAGCCGTCGCGCGCATAGGAGATTGCGGGCTCCAGCACGTCGCGCACGCGCATCGTACCGTAGTCGCGCAGCAGCATCATCCAGGATTCGAAGGTGCCGGGGACGCAGGCCGCGAGCAGGCCGGTGCCGGGCACCATGTCGAGGCCTTCGCTCTTGTAATGCGCGATGGTGGCGCGCGCCGGGGCGGGGCCCTGGCCGCAGATCACCTCGGTGCGGCCGCGCTTCACGTCGTGCACGATGACAGGCACGTCGCCGCCGGGGCCGTTGAGATGCGGCTCGACCACCTGCAGCGTGAAGGCGGCGGCAACGCCGGCGTCGAAGGCATTGCCGCCCTTTTCCAGGATGGCCATGCCGACGGCGGTCGCGATCCAGTGGGTTGTGGCGACGACCCCGAACGTGCCCTCGATCTCGGGGCGGGTCGTGAAGGGATCGGGATTGACATTGCTGGCCATGGATTACCTCATTTGCGGCGCGCGCAATTGATCACAGGCGATGCCGCGCCGCCAATGCGCTGCCAGCATGGCACGCGCGCGTCACGCCGGGACCGGCGCGGTGTTGACGGCGTGGCAGGCGACGCCGTCAATCAGTTCCGGCGTCTCCTTGCGGCAGAGATCGAACGCCAGCGGGCAGCGCGGATTGAAGGCGCAGCCGGGCGGCGGATTGATCGGGTTCGGGATCTCGCCCTTCACCGGAATGCGTTGGCGGCCGCTCATGGCGAGGTCGGGCACGGCACCCAGCAGCATCTTGGTGTAGGGCATACGCGGACGGGCGAACAGCTCGCGTCCTTCCGCGATCTCGACGATGCGGCCGAGATACATCACGCCGACGCGGCTCGCCATGTGGCGGACCACGGCAAGGTTGTGGCTGATGAACATGTAGGTCAGACCGAACTTGTCCTGCAGGTCGCGCATCAGGTTCAGGATCTGCGCCTGCACCGAGACGTCGAGCGCCGAAGTCGGCTCGTCGCAGACGATGAACTCGGCATCCGATGCGAGCGCCCGGGCGATCGCGATGCGCTGGCGCTGGCCGCCGGAGAATTCGTGCGGAAACTTCAACCGGTCGTCGGGATGCAGGCCGACCAGGCTGAGCAGCTCGCCGACGCGCGCCTGGATGTCGCGCTCACCCTGGATCAGGTCGAAGGCGCGGATCGGCTCGGAGATGATGGCATCGACGCGGAAGCGCGGGTTCAGGCTCGCATAGGGGTCCTGGAAGATCATCTGGATCCGGCGGCGCAGCTTTCGGCGCGCCGGCGCCTGCCGCGGATCGGTCATCGAGACGCCGTCGATCAAGACATCGCCGGAGCTCGGCGGCAGCAGGCCGACGACCATCCGCGCCACCGTGGTCTTGCCCGAGCCGGACTCGCCGACCAGCGCAAAGGTCTCGCCCTTCCTGATATCGAAGGTGACGTGATCGACGGCCTTGAGATATTCGAGATGGCCGCCTTCGAGCACGCGGTTGAGCCAGGGTTTCGAGACGTCGAACACCCGGCGCAGATTTGTGGCCTGGACGAAGGAAGCGCTCATGCCGCGCTCTCCGCCGGCACGCTGTCATAGAGATGGCAGGCGACCGATTGCGCACCGCGCGGCAGCGGCTCGGGTCGATCGACACGACAGCGATCGAACACGAACGCGCAGCGCGGGTTGAACGAGCAGCCGCGCGGGATCGCCGACAGCCGCGGCATCGAGCCAGGAATCTGCATGAGACGCTTGTCGTCGCCGGCCAGCGTCGGGATCGCGCCCATCAAGCCCTTGGCATAGGGATGCAGCGGATTTCTGACGACATCCTGCACCGGACCGATCTCGGCGACACGGCCGGCATACATCACGGCGACGCGGTCGGAGGTCTCCGCGATCACGCCCATGTCGTGCGTCACCAGCATCACGGCGGTGCCGTGGTCGCGGCCGAGCCGCTTGATCAGCGAGATGATCTGCGCCTGCACGGAGACGTCGAGCGCAGTGGTCGGCTCGTCCGCGATGATGAGTTCGGGCTCGGCGCAGATCGCCAGCGCAATCACGACGCGCTGGCGCATTCCGCCGGAGAATTCGTGCGGGTAGCCGTCGATGCGCTTTTCCGGCGCGGGAATTCCGACCTCGGCAAGCAGGTCGATGGCGCGGCGGCGGGCGGCCGTCTCGGACAGGTTCAGGTGGGTTCGGATCGTCTCGATGATCTGGTCGCCGACCCGGTAGAGCGGATTGAGCGAGGTGAGGGGGTCCTGGAAAATCATGCCGATCCGTTTGCCGCGGATGCGGCGCATCTCCTCCGGCGGCAGATTGTCGATGCGCAGGCCGGCGAGATGAATCTCGCCGCCGGCGATGCGGCCCGGCGGGTCGATCAGGCCGATCACGGCGAGGCCGGTGACGGATTTACCGGCGCCGGATTCGCCGACCACGCCCAGCACTTCGCCCTTGGCGATGTCGAAGGAGACGCCGTCGATGGCGCGCAGCGTGCCGCGGCGGGAGGCGAACTCCACCTGAAGGTTGCGGACGGAGAGGATGGGCTCGGTCATGAGTGAGGCGCTCTTGTCGAGGTTTTGCTCATCGGAGCTTCGGGTTGAGCGCATCGCGCAGCCAGTCGCCGAGCAGGTTGATCGACAGGATCAGCCCGGCCAGGGCGAGGCCGGGGAATGCGACAATCCACCATTCGCCCGCGAACAGATAATTGTTGCCGATGCGGATCAGTGTGCCCAGCGAGGGCATGGTGTCGGGCAGGCCGACGCCGAGGAAGGACAGCGTCGCCTCGGTGATGATGGCCAGCGCGAGGTTGATGGTGGCGATGACCAGGATCGGGCCCATCGTGTTCGGCAGCACGTGCCGCAGCATGATCTTTGGCGCGGGCAGGCCGATCAGCTGCGCGGCGGCCACGTAGTCCTTGTTCTTCTCGACCATCACGGAACCGCGCACCGTCCTTGCATACCCGACCCAGAAACTCAGGCCGATCGAGATCACCAGCACCACCAGCATGCTGGTGGCATCCAGGCGGTTGCCGAGGATGGATTTCGCGATGCCATTGACCAGCAGCGCGATCAGAATGGCGGGAAAGGTCAGTTGCACGTCGGCGATCCGCATGATCACGCCATCGACCGCGCCGCCGAAATAGCCGGCGATCAGGCCGAGTGCGATGCCGAGCGCGCCGGCGAAGATCACACCGGCCACGCCGACGGCGAGCGAGATGCGCATCCCGTAGAGAATGGCGGAGAACACGTCGCGACCCTGCTCGTCGGTCCCGAGCAGGAACGGGCTTTGGCCATCGGCGGTCCAGAGCGGCGAGATGCGCGAGTTCATCAACTGGAGCTGCGCAGGATCGAACGGGTTCTGCACCGCGAGCGCGGATGCAAAGATCGCGAGCAGGAAAAGCAGCACGGTAATGGCCGCTGCCACCATGGTCAGCTTGGAGCGGCGGAACGAATAGAAGATGTCGCTGTCGAGGGCGCGGCTGAGCCAGCTGCGACCGGCATGCGCGGGCGGCGCGCTCTGCTTGTCGGAATTGGAGGCGACGGCGTCGGACATGCAGGGGCCTTATGTAGCGCGGCCGACGGTCGCGCGCAGGCGCGGATCGACCACGGTGTAGAGAATGTCGACCACCAGATTGATGGTGACGAAGATCAGCGAGACCATCAGCAGGTAGGCGGCCATGATCGGGATATCGACGTTTTGCACGGCCTGCACGAACAGGAGTCCCATGCCCGGCCATTGGAACACGGTTTCGGTGATGATCGAAAATGCAATAACCGAGCCAAACTGAAGGCCGGCCACGGTGATGACGGGGATGAGCGTGTTCTTCAGCGCGTGGCCGAAATGGATGGCGCGGGTAGTCAGCCCGCGGGCGCGGGCGAAACGGATATAGTCGGTTCGCAGCACTTCAAGCATCTCCGCGCGCACCAGCCGCATGATCAGGGTCATCTGGAACAGGCCGAGCGTGATCGAGGGCATGATCAATGCCTTCAATCCCGACAGCGTGAGCAGGCCCGTGCTCCACCAGCCGAGCTTGACCACCTCGCCGCGGCCGAACGAGGGCAACCAGCCCAATGTCACCGCGAACAGATAGATCAGGAGAATGCCGATCAGGAAAGTCGGCAATGAGATGCCGATCAGCGAAACCGCCTGGAATAATTTGGCGAGCACGGTGTCGCGCCTCAGCGCCGAATAGACGCCCATCAGAATGCCGAACACCATTGCAAACACGGTGGCGCAGATCGCAAGTTCCAGCGTGGCCGGCATACGTTCCATCAACAGGGTCGAGACCGGCTGGCGGAACTGGTAGGAGACGCCGAACTTGAATTGCGCGGCGTCGGCGAAATAACGCACGAACTGCACCGGCACGGGATCGTCCAGGCCGAGCGACTTGCGCACGGCTTCGCGTTCGGCCGCCGACGTGTCGATCGAGACGATCTGGTTGACGGGGTCGCCTGCGAAACGGAACATCGAGAAGGCGATGATGCCGACGGCGAACATGACGCCGATGGCCTGAACGGCGCGGCGAAGAGTGAAAGCGAGCATGCCTTCCACTATCCTTGGGTGTGCGTGCGGTCGACGTCTTTGTCAGCCGGAAAAGGAAAGGTCCCGGATGCCTGACGCCGCCGGGACCTCGTGTTCAACTGGCGCTATTCCTTCTTGGTCGCCCAATGGAACATGACCAGATTGTCGGCGCGTTGCGGCAGGTTGACCTTCTTCGACACGCCCCAGGCCAGCGCCTGCTGGTGCAGCGGGATGTAGGACCAGTCCTTGTTGCCGATTTCGTAGGCCTGCTTGATCAGCTGGTTGCGCTTGGCAGTATCGGTTTCGACCAGCACCTTGTCGGTGATGGCGTCGAACTCCTTGTTGCAGTAGCCGCCGAGATTGGCCTCGCCGCGTGAGGATTTCGCATCGTCGCGGCAGCCCATGATGTCGTAGAGCACGTTGTGGGAGTCCATCGTGCTCGGCGTCCAGCCCAGGAGGTAGAATGAGGTCTGGTAGCCGCCCTGCTTCAACACCTTGGCGAAGTACTGCGCCTTCGGCTGCGCCAGCAGGTTGATCTTGACGCCGATGCGGGCCAGCATGCCGACAACGGCCTGGCAGATCGCGGCGTCGTTGACGTAACGGTCGTTCGGACAATCCATCGTGACCTCGAAGCCATCGGGATAGCCGGCTTCGGTCAGGAGCTTCTTGGCTCCATCAGGGTCGAATTTCGGCCGCGTGAACTCCTTGGACAGTGCGAACAACTCCGGAGCGATCATCAGCGCCGATGGCGTCGACAGCTCGCGCATCACGCGCTTCTTGATCAGCTCGATGTCGATCGCCTTGTAGAAGGCCTCGCGGACGCGGACGTCCTTGAACGGGTTCTTGCCCTTGATGTTGGAGTAGAGCAGCTCATCGCGCATCTGATCGAAGCCGATGAAGATGGTGCGCAGCTCCGGCCCCTTCAGCACCTGGGCGTTCGGGCTGGAATCGACGCGGGAGATGTCCTGGATCGGCACCGGCTCGATGACGTCGACTTCGCCTGAGAGCAGCGCAGCGACACGGGTTGCGTCCGAAGCGATCGGGGTGAAGACGATCTCCTTCAGGTTACCCTCGACCTTGCCCCAGTAATTGGGGTTGGCCTTGAAAACCGTCTTCACGCCGGGCTGATGGCTTTCGATGGTGAACGGACCGGTGCCGTTCTCGTGGAGAGAGGCATAGCTCGGCGTGGTCGCCGCCACCGGCGTCGGGTCGACGACGTTGTTCTCCTCGGCCCATTTCTTGTCCATGATGTACCAGACATCCCACGAGTTATGCAGGATGGGATTGGGCGAAGGCAGCACGAAATCGACAGTGTAGTCGTCGACCTTGACCACCTTGACGTCGGGCGCAAGGCGGGTCTGCATATTGGACCCCTTCTTGCGGACGCGATCGGCCGAGAAGACTACGTCGTCGGCGGTGAAGGGGTCGCCGTTGTGGAATTTCACGCCCTTGCGCAAATGGAAGCGCCAGCGGGTCGGCTCCGGGGTTTCCCAGCTTTCGGCGAGCGCCGGAATGATCTTGAGGTCTTTGTCGCGCGCGGTGAGGCCTTGATAGACGTGGCCGAGATGGGCGTGGGTGGTGCTTTCGTTCAGCGTATAGGGATCAAGGGATTTCAGGTCACCCTGGTTGGCATAACGCAGCGTCTGGCTCGACGCCGGCGCGACCGTCAACGCAAGCGTACCGGCGAGCGTCGCCGCAAACAGACTTCGACCGACTGACATTCTTGACCCTCTCCACTCTACCGTGCCGATGATTTTTGATTGTTCGGCAGGGCTGATTGATCCATGTTGCCCAGAGTTCTCGACCGGTGCAAGCGCCATTCCAGCAAGGAACGCGCCAAGTTGCACCGCTGTGCAGCAATGCTGACCGTGCCGCCTGGCATGGAGGACCGCGTCTTTCGACTTTGGTTGACTATATCGGCCGATTGCGGGACGGGGCATGTCGCGCCTGCATCAGGTCGCTTGCGTCGCACCACAACTCGCGGCGATACTGCCGACAGGCCGCTCGAATCTCATCCGGAGGGGACATGAAAGTTAATATCGAAATCGACTGCACCCCCCTCGAGGCCCGCCAGTTCTTCGGTTTGCCTGACGTGGGGCCGATGCAGACGGCGGTGATGGACAAGCTGCAGCAGCAGGTACTCAGCAACATCGAGAAGGTCTCGCCGGAATCGCTGATCCAGAGCTGGTTCACCTTCGATCCCAAGATCGCCGAGCGGTTTCAGGACATGTTCGTCACGATGGCGGGCCTCGGCGGCACGCGCAGCAGCGACAAGAAGAAATAATGTCGTCCGGGCCGGACGGGCGGCAGGCGCCGGGCGGGCTTCGTCCGCCGGGCCTCGCCCTGCTGCTTGCAGAAGCGCGCGGCCTGTTCGAATTCAATGCGAGCCTGCTGCTGTCGCCAGTCCTGATGCGCGCGCCCAGGGGGGACGGTCATCCGGTGCTGGCGCTGCCGGGCTTTCTGGCCAGTGACCTCTCGATGGCCCCGATCCGGCGCTATCTCGCCGAGCTCGGCTATGAGGCACATGCCTGGCGGATGGGCCGCAATTTTGGCGGCTTGGGGCGGATGCGCCAGTCGCTGCGCGCCCGTCTTGCCGAAATCCATGCTGCGAGCGGACGCAAGGTCAGCCTGGTCGGATGGAGCCTCGGCGGCGTCTATGCTCGCGATCTCGCGCTCCAGGCGCCCGACATGGTCCGTTATGTCGTCACGCTCGGCAGCCCGTTTGCCAATGACGTGCGGGCGACCAATGCCACGCGGCTCTACGAGGCGCTGTCAGGCGAGCGGGTCGAGGATTTCGCCGAATTGCGCGAGGCGATCGCCGGCGATCTTCCGGTGCCGGCGACGTCGATCTATTCGCGGGCCGACGGTGTCGTGAACTGGCGAACCTGCTTGCTGCGTCCCTCCGACCGTGCCGAGAACATCGAGGTGCATCTGGCGAGCCATATCGGGCTCGGGGTGAACCCTGCGGCGCTGTGGGCCGTGGCCGACCGCCTGGCGCAACCGGAAGGGGAATTCTCGCCATTTGACCGGGCAGGGCCGTTTGCCATTGCATATGCCCCGCCGGAACAGGCAGTATCGGCCTGACGAGAAGCGCTGGCCAAGGCGCCCGTCAAATCTTGCGGGAGGGAACTATGGCTGACGGTAAGAAGCTGTCGTCGCTGGACGCGTCGTTTCTCTATCTGGAAACGCCGGAGATGCCGATGCATGTCGGGAGCATGGCGATCTTTCGCCTGCCCGACGACTACAAGGGCGACTTCTTCGAAGACTTCAAGGCGATGATCGTATCGCGCCTGCACATCGCGCCGATCCTGAAGGCGCGGCTGGAAAAGGCGCCGCTCGATATCGATCATCCCTCCTGGGTCGAGGACGATCAGTTCGACATCGACCGCCACATCTTCCGCGCCAGCCTGCCGCAGCCGCGCGACCGCGCCACGCTGGAGCGCATCGTCGGCTGGATGCACGCCAAGCTCCTGAACCGGGCTCGCCCGCTCTGGGAGTTCTACGTGTTCGAGGGCATGAAGGACAACGAGGTCGGGCTCTATTCGAAGATGCACCATGCCGCGATCGACGGCGGCGCTGGTGCCGCCCTGACCAACATGATCTACGACATCTCGCCGATCCCGCGGAAGGTCGATCCGCCGGCCGCGGGATCCAAGCCTGGACAGGAGCCGCGTGACATCGCCGCCAACCTGCTCGATTCCTATCAGCAGCTGTTCAACCAGCCACTCGACGCGGGCAAGGCCGCCCAGAATCTGCAATTGCCGCGCACCGGCAAGAGCGACATCGGCTCGATCCTGTTCGACAACGCGATGTACCAGATCGAGAGCGCGGTGCGCTTTGCCGGCAATATCCCGACCATGGTCAAGAGCGTCTCCGAGGTGCTTGGCAAGGTTGCCGATCCGAAGTCGCGCGAGAGTCTCGCCAGCATGGTGTCGCCGCCGACCATGCTTAACAAGACCATCTCCTCGGAGCGAAGCTTCGCCGGCGTCTCGATCCCGCTGTCGCGGGCGAAGGCGCTGGCCAAGCAGGCCGGCGGCAAGCTCAACGACGTCGTGCTGGCGCTCGCCTCCGGCGTGGTCCGGCGTTACCTGAAGGAGTACGGCACGCTGCCGGCGAAATCGCTGACCGCGGCGGTGCCGATCTCGCTGCGCGAGGAGGGTAACACCGAAGCCAATAACCAGGTGTTCGGCATGATCTGCGCGATCGCGACCAACATCGACGATCCCAAGGCGCGGCTCGAAGCCATCATCGCGCAATCGACCAAGTCCAAGGAGATGTCGCACCCCTTGCGCGCGCTGATGCCCCAGGTCTCCAACATCTCGATGCTCGGCGCGCCGATCATGGTGCAGATCCTGGCGCTGCTCTACAGCCGCTCGAACCTGTCGGACGTGCTGCCGCCGGCCGCGAACATCACGGTGTCCAACGTGCCGGGGCCGCGGCAGACGCTCTACGCTGCCGGCGCGGAGCTATTGCACATCTTCCCGGTGTCGATCTCGACGCACGGGCAGGCGCTCAACATCACCGTGCAGAGCTATCGCGACCAGCTCGATTTCGGCTTCATCGTCGGCGCCAACATCATTCCGCATGTGCAGGTGATGTGCGACATGCTGCCGGAGGAGTTCGCCGCGCTGGAGGCGGCCTACGCGCCGCCGGCGGCCGACATCAAGGGTGCCGCTGAGTAGGAATGGTTCGATGATTGAAATGCCACCGCTCAAGTTCGTGCAGACGAACGGAATCCGCATGGGCTATTACGAAGCTGGCCCGAACACCGACATGCCGCCGATGGTGCTGTGTCACGGCTGGCCCGAGCTCGCCTTCTCCTGGCGTCACCAGATCAAGGCGCTGAGCGAGGCCGGCATCCGCGTGATCGCGCCCGACCAACGCGGTTATGGCGCGACCGACCGGCCCGAGCCGGTCGAGGCTTACGACATCGAGCACCTGACCGGTGACCTCGTCGGGCTCCTCGATCATTTGAATATCGACAAGGCAATCTTCGTCGGTCACGACTGGGGTGGCTTCATTGTCTGGCAGATGCCGTTGCGCCACATTGAGCGGGTTGCGGGGGTGGTCGGCATCAACACGCCTCATACCAACCGCGCCTGGGCCGATCCGATCGAGCTCCTGCGCGCGCGCTTCGGCGACAAGATGTACATCGTGCAGTTCCAGGATCCGGCGCGTGAGCCCGACAAGATCTTTGGCAGTCGCGTCGAGCAAACCTTCGATGCTTTCATGCGCAAGCCGGTGCCGCGCCCGCCCGACGCGCCGGCAGAGGAGGTGGTTGCCGGCGTCGGCGCTTCGCCGCGGGTCAATCTGGCGTTTCCGCAAATGATTGCTGCCTATGATGCGAAGCACGATCCGCGCACGCCCATCCTGTCACCGGAAGAGAAGAAGGTGTTCGTCGACAATTTCACCCGGACCGGCTTTACCGGCGGCATCAACTGGTACCGCAACATGTCGCGCAACTGGACGCGTGCCGAAGGGCTCGATCATACGGTGCGCGTACCGTCGCTGATGATCATGGCCGAGAACGACGCGGTGCTGCCGCCGTCCTCCGCCGATGGCATGGACAAGCTGATTCCCGATCTCGAGAAGTATCTGGTGAAGGACAGCGGCCATTGGACGCAGCAGGAGAAGCCGGAAGAGGTCAGCGCCAAGCTGATCGAATGGCGTAGAAGGCGGTTTGGGTGAGGACGCAGACGTCATCCCGGGGCGATGCATAGCATCGAACCCGGGATCTCGAGATTCCGGGTCTGGTCCTTCGGACCATCCCGGAATGACGCAAGGCAGGGGGAAGCGCACGTCAATGTCATCCAAGAACCGTCTGGACCCGATCCCGCATCCGCCGACCAAGCCTGTGGTCGGCAACATGCTGTCGCTGGACTCGGCCGCCCCCGTGCAGCATTTGACGCGGCTCGCCAAGGAGCTCGGTCCGATCTTTTGGCTCGACATGATGGGCTCGCCGATCGTGGTCGTCTCGGGCCACGATCTCGTCGATGAGCTCTCCGACGAGAAGCGTTTCGACAAGACGGTGCGCGGCGCGCTGCGGCGCGTGCGCGCGGTTGGCGGCGACGGCCTGTTCACGGCCGACACCCGCGAGCCGAACTGGAGCAAGGCCCACAACATCCTGCTCCAGCCGTTCGGCAACCGCGCCATGCAGTCCTACCACCCGAGCATGGTCGATATCGCCGAGCAGCTCGTCCAGAAGTGGGAGCGGCTCAACGCCGACGACGAGATCGACGTCGTCCACGACATGACGGCGCTGACACTGGATACGATCGGCCTGTGCGGTTTCGAGTATCGCTTCAATTCGTTCTACCGGCGCGACTACCATCCCTTCGTCGAGTCGCTGGTGCGCTCGCTCGAAACCATCATGATGACACGCGGCCTGCCGTTCGAGCAGATCTGGATGCAGAAGCGGCGCAAGACGCTCGCCGAAGACGTCGCCTTCATGAACAAGATGGTCGACGAGATCATCGCCGAGCGGCGCAAGAGCGCGGAGGGGATCGACGACAAGAAGGACATGCTCGCCGCGATGATGACCGGCGTCGACCGTTCGACCGGCGAGCAGCTCGACGACGTCAACATCCGCTACCAGATCAACACGTTCCTGATCGCGGGCCACGAGACCACCAGCGGCCTGTTGTCCTACACGCTCTATGCGCTGCTCAAGCACCCGGACATCCTCAAGAAGGCCTATGACGAGGTCGATCGTGTCTTCGGCCCCGACGTCAACGCGAAGCCGACCTACCAGCAGGTGACGCAGCTCACCTACATCACGCAGATCCTGAAAGAGGCGCTGCGGCTGTGGCCGCCGGCGCCGGCCTATGGCATCTCGCCGCTCAAGGACGAGACACTCGGTGGCGGCAAGTACAAGCTCCGGAAGGGCACCTTCACCACCATCCTTGTGACGGCGCTGCATCGCGATCCCAGCGTCTGGGGGCCGAATCCGGATGCGTTCGATCCCGAGAATTTCAGCCGTGAGGCGGAGGCCAAGCGGCCGGTCAATGCCTGGAAGCCGTTCGGCAACGGCCAGCGCGCCTGCATCGGCCGCGGCTTTGCCATGCACGAGGCCGCGCTCGCGCTCGGCATGATCCTGCAGCGGTTCAAGCTGATCGACCACCAGCGCTATCAGATGCATCTGAAGGAAACCCTGACGATGAAGCCGGAAGGCTTCAATATCAAGGTGCGTCCGCGCGCCGATCGCGAGCGTGGCGCCTATGGCGGGCCCATCGCGGCTACGTCCTCGGCGCCGAAGGCGCCGCGCCAGCCGACGGCCCGGCCCGGCCATAACACGCCGATGCTGGTGCTTTACGGCTCCAATCTCGGCACCGCCGAGGAACTCGCGACGCGCATGGCTGATCTCGCCGAGATCAACGGCTTTGCCGTGCATCTCGGCCCGCTCGACGATTACGTCGGAAAGCTGCCGCAGGAGGGCGGCGTTCTGATCATCTGCGCCTCCTATAACGGCGCGCCGCCTGACAACGCGACGCAGTTCGTCAAATGGCTCGGCGGCGATCTGCCGAAAGATGCCTTCGCCGGCGTCCGCTACGCCGTGTTCGGCTGCGGCAACAGCGACTGGGCTGCGACCTATCAATCGGTGCCGCGCCTGATTGACGAGCAATTGTCGTCGCATGGTGCGCGCGCGGTTTATCCGCGCGGCGAGGGCGATGCGCGCAGCGATCTCGACGGCCAGTTCCAGAAATGGTTCCCGGCGGCGGCCCAGGTCGCGACGAAGGAGTTCGGCATCGACTGGAATTTCACCCGCACTGCCGAGGATGATCCGCTCTATGCGATCGAGCCGGTGGCGGTCACAGCCGTCAACACCATCGTCGCCCAGGGCGGTGCTGTCGCGATGAAGGTGCTCGCCAACGACGAGCTTCAGAACAAGGGCGGATCCAATCCATCCGAGCGTTCGACGCGCCACATCGAGGTGCAGCTGCCGTCCAACGTCGCCTACCGCGTCGGCGATCATTTGAGTGTCGTGCCACGCAACGATCCCACGCTGGTGGATTCGGTCGCCCGCCGCTTCGGCTTTCTGCCCGCCGACCAGATCAGGCTTCAGGTCGCCGAAGGCCGCCGTGCGCAATTGCCGGTAGGGGATGCCGTGTCGGTCGGCCGCCTGCTCAGCGAGTTCGTCGAGCTGCAGCAGGTCGCGACGCGCAAGCAGATCCAGATCATGGCCGAGCACACCCGGTGCCCGGTCACCAAGCCGAAGCTGCTCGCCTTCGTCGGCGAGGAGCCTGAGCCGCTCGAGCGTTACCGCAGCGAGATTCTAACCAGTCGCAAATCGGTGTTCGATCTGCTGCTCGAATATTCCGCCTGCGAATTGCCGTTCCATGCCTATCTGGAAATGCTTTCGCTGCTGGCGCCGCGTTATTACTCGATCTCGTCCTCGCCGTCGGTCGACCCGGCGCGCTGCAGCGTCACGGTCGGCGTGGTCGAAGGGCCGGCCGCCTCCGGCCGCGGCACCTACAAGGGCATCTGCTCGAACTACCTCGCCAACCGTCGCGCGGGCGATGCGATCTACGCCACCGTACGCGAGACCAAGGCCGGCTTCCGGCTTCCCGACGATCCCTCGGTGCCCATCATCATGATCGGCCCCGGCACGGGCCTCGCGCCGTTCCGCGGCTTCCTTCAGGAGCGGGCGGCGCGCAAGGCGAAGGGCGCCACCCTCGGACCCGCGATGCTGTTTTTCGGTTGCCGCCATCCCGATCAGGATTTTCTCTACGAGGACGAGCTGAAGGCGCTGGCGGCGAGCGGCATCACGGAACTCTTCACGGCGTTCTCGCGCGCGGACGGACCGAAGACCTATGTGCAGCACCTGCTCGCCGCGCAGAAGGACAAGGTCTGGCCGCTGATCGGGCAGGGCGCGATCATCTATGTCTGCGGCGACGGCGGCAAGATGGAGCCGGACGTGAAGGCGGCACTGGTCGCGATCCATCGCGAGAACAGCGGCAGCGACGCGGCCGCAGCTGCGCGCTGGATCGAGGAGATGGGGACGAAGAACCGGTATGTGCTGGACGTCTGGGCGGGTGGGTGATTGTTCGCCCGATCATGCTAAACGTCCCTCATGATTCCCTGGGAAAAAATCGATACCGCCAAGATCCCCGGCTCCGACGAGGAGCTCCGCCTGATGCGGCGGGGCAAGGAGTTTTCCATCAAGCTCGGCACCAACGAGCTGATGAACAACCGCCTGTCGGGCTCGGAGGCCGCGCTCGCAACGCTCGCGGCGAAGCAGATCGAGACGGTCGCAAAACCCGTCGTCCTGATCGGCGGCCTCGGCATGGGCTTTACGCTGCGTGCAGCGCTGGCGGTGCTTGGCGCCAAGGCGAAAATCGTGGTCTCCGAGCTGGTGCCCGCGGTGGTCACCTGGGCACGTGGACCGATGGCGGAGGTCTTCGGCGATAGTCTCGATGATGCCAGGGTCAGCATCCGGGAAACCGATGTCGGCGAAGTCATCCGTGCCAAGAGCGCGGCCTTCGACGCTATCCTGCTTGACGTCGACAACGGCCCCGAGGGGCTGACCCGCAAAGGCAATGATGCGCTCTACAGTGCAAGCGGGCTGGCGGCGGCGAAGACAGCACTGCGGCCGGGCGGCGTGCTCGCCGTCTGGTCGTCGGGACCCAATCACGCCTTCACCAAGCGCCTTAAGCGGGCGGGCTTCGACGTCAATGAAGTCGCCGTCCGCGCCACCGGCAGAGGCGGCGGCGCGCGCCACGTAATCTGGATGGCGAAGAAGAGTTAAGCCGCCTGCGCGGCCGCGCCATGCGCGTGCTTGTCGATGGCGCCAATGATCTCGGGCCAGAACCGCATCGGCAGCGCGTGGCCCATGCCCTCGATCATCAACAGTTTTGCGTTCGGGATTGACGCCGCCGTGTCCTTGCCGCCCTCGGGCCGCACCAGCGGGTCGACGGTGCCGTGAATGACCAGCGTCGGCGCCTGCACGGCGTGCAGCCTTTCCTTGCGACTGCCGGACGCCAGCACGGCGCGGAGCTGGCGGCCGACGCCGGCCGGATTGAGCCCGCGCGCGAACACGCGCTCGGCGCGTTCAGGATCGAGCGCTTCCTCCTCCGGAAAATGTCCGGCGCGCAGCACCTTCCAGGTCTGGCCGTAGCGGACGATGAACTCTTCCTTGCTGCGCGGCGGCGGCGCCATCAGCATTGCGGCGGCCTCGCGCGTCGGCGGCGGCACGCGCGGATTGCCTGTCGTCGACATGATCGAGGTCAGCGAGCGCACGCGCTGCGGGAACGACAGCGTCACCTCCTGCGCGATCATTCCGCCCATGGACGCCCCGACAAGATGCGCCGACTTGATGCCGAGCGCGTCCATCAGCCCGACCGTGTCTTTCGCCATGTCGATCAGCCTGTAGGTTGCCGCGACGGGAATCTTGAAGAAGCGCAGCTTCAGTAGCTCGAGTGGCGTCAACCGCTTGCCGCCCGTCAGATGGCTCGACTTGCCGATGTCGCGATTGTCGAAGCGGATCACGCGGAAGCCGCGTGCGGCAAGCTGCTCGCAGAACGCATCGTCCCAATGGATCATCTGGGCGCCTAATCCCATGATCAGCAGCAGCGGCTCGGCATTGTCGTTGCCAAAAATCTCGTAGCAGATGTCGATGCCGTTGGCGCGGACGGTCTGAGGCGGCTGATGGGCATTCACGGGCGCTTTCCCTTGGCTTTTTGCTCGATTGTGTATCGCACGGTTTCCCGTTGCAATGAAAGTCGCACGCGGCACCGAGCCGCTGCTTGCCGGTTGACCGGCACGGCGCAACGGTGTGGTATGGCGAAAAAGAAGGGCATCGAAGCTCTCGACATCTGGAGGACGCCGATGACCGACAAGACCAATGACCCGGTCGCCATGTGGCAAAAGATGGTTGGTGAGATGGAGAAGGGGTTCAACTCCTTCGCCAACCAGGCCATGTCGTCACCCGAGTTTTCGCAGGCGATGAACCGTGCGGGGGGAGTTGCTGCAGGTGCTCAGAAGCAGCTCGGCGAACTCATGGAGAAGTATCTGGTCTCCATGAACCTGCCGAGCCGGGAGCAGGTCACAGGCCTTGCCGAAAGGCTGCAAGCTATCGAAGGCCAGATCGGTGAGATCAAGTCGCTGCTGAGCCAGATGGCTGCAAGTGCCGGCGTGTCTCAGGGGGCCGATTCCGCATTGCGGCCGCCACGCACCAAGCGTCCGCCGTCTGAGGGCGGAGAGCAGGCATGAATGCAGCTCCCGGACTTGATTTCGCATCTATCCCGGAACGCATCCAATCCGAGGTGCAGCGCGCCATCCAGCGCAGCATCAAGGGCGTCGAATATTTCTCGACCTCGGGTCCGTCACTTGGATCGACGCCTAAGGATGTGCTGCATTCGCGCGGCACGATGAGCCTCTATCACTATCGGCCGATGTCGGACGAGATCTACCGTGTGCCGGTGCTGATCGTGATGGCGACCACCAACCGCGGCTACATCCTCGACCTCGTGCCCGGCCAGAGCTTTATCGAATTCCTGCTCAAGCGCGGTTACGACGTCTATATGCTCGACTGGAGTGCGCCACGGCCGGAGGAGAAGAGCCTGCGGATGGAGGACTACGTCCTCGACTTCATCCCGGACTGCGTCCGCCGGGTGCAAGCTGATTCCGGTGAGCAGGACGTCTCGGTCATCGGCTATTGCTTCGGCGGCGTGCTGTCGCTGCTCTACGGCGCGATCCACAAGGACGGGCCGATGAAGAATTTGATCTGCTTCACCACGCCGATTGACTTCCGAGAGATGAAGCTGTTCTCGAACTTCTCCGACCGTCGCTATTTCGACGTCGACCATCTCGTCGACAGTGTCGGCAACGTGCCGCCGGAGATGATCCTTTCCTCGTTCGAGATGTTGCGTCCAGCCTCGCGCACGGTCAGCCAGATCCAGCTCTGGGAAAACATCTGGAACGACGAATTCGTCAAGTCGTACCGCATGTTCGACCGCTGGGCGACCGACACGCTGCCGCTGGCTGGCGAGTATTTCCGCGCCATCACCAAGGACCTGATGTGGGACAACAAGCTGTTCAACGACACCATGTCGGTCGGCGGCCGGCCTGCGAAGCTCGACAATATCAAGGTGCCGATCCTGCATGCGGTGGCCGAGCACGATCACATCGTGCCGTATGAGGCCGCCAAGCACCTGATCGCGAAGATTGGTTCTGCGGACAAGGAAGAGGTGATGCTGAAGGGCGGTCACGTCTCGCTCGTCGCGGGAGCCAACGCCGTCAAGCGGCTATGGCCGAAACTGGATTCCTGGCTAGGGAAGAGATCGACATGAGCGAGCAGCGTTCGTATCCGCGCCACGTCAAGACCGACGCCGGCGATATCGAGATTCGCCTGATGTCGCCCGCGGATGAAGCCGCGGTGCTCGCCTTCGGCAAAGGCCTGCCGACCCACGATTTGCTGTTTTTGCCGCGCAATATCAGCGAACCGAAGGTGCTGTCGGCCTGGGTCAAGGAGATCGAGCGTGGCGCGATTACGAGCCTGCTTGCGGTTAGGGACGGTAAGGTCGTCGGCTGCGGCACGCTGGTGCGCGATCCGCACTCCTGGTCACCCCATGTCGGCGAGATCCGCATGGTCGTCTCGCTCGACGTTCGCGGGAAGGGGGTAGGGCGGGCGCTGTCGCAGGAGACCTTCGCGCTCGCGCTCGGTGCGGGCCTGGAGAAACTTTCGGTTCAGATGACGGTCGACCAGCAGGCTGCGATCGCCGTGTTCGAGAGCCTCGGTTTCAAGGCCGAGGCGCTGCTGCGCGACCATGTCCGGGACGTCGACGGCAAGACCCACGACATCGTCGTGCTCGGCCACAACATCGCGCAGGTCCAGGCCCAGATGGAGGCCTACGGGCTGCCAGGCGCCGTCCAGCACTAGGACCGCCGTCCAGCCACCGCGGTCCGACCATTCTAGGGAACCCGCTTGGCCAGGGAGGCATCAGATTGCCGCCCGTTAAGGATGTTCACAGTTTCGTGATATCGCATCGCAATATGAATGTTGCATCGCACAATTAACTATGCCATATAAGCCGTGCCCCGGGCCAATGCGGACGGGGTGAGCCCATAGCTCAAACCAATGAGGATGGAGAGAACCCCATGACCACTGAAACCAACACCGCTTTCGAGGGCTTCAAGGACGCTTTCAAGAACATCCAGAATCTGGAAGTTCCCGAGGCCGCCCGCGAGTTCGTCAAGAAGACCGCCAACACCGCCAAGGATCGTGCTGCCGAGGCCTTCGCAGGCTCCGAGCGCGTGACCGCCGCCGTCGAGAACGCGGTGACCGAATCCGTCGCTGAGGCCGGCAAGATCAGCCGCAACATCCAGCAGGCGATCTATGACGACGCCCAGGCGTTCTTCGCCGGCATCGACAAGCTTGCTTCCGCCAAGTCGGTCAGCGAAGCCGTCGAGATCCAGTCGAGCCTGCTCCGCGCCCGCGGCGAAGTGTTCGTCTCGCGTGCCAAGGCGACCGCCGACTATTTCGGCCAGCTCGCCGCCAACGGTGCGAAGTCCGCTCAGGACAATTTTGCCAAGGTCTACAACAAGACCGCCTGATCCGGCGCCCTGAGTGAAAACTGAAATTTGAGGCCCGCTTCGGCGGGCCTTTTGTTTCTGCGCTGCCGTCATTGTGACTGACCGTCATTCCGGGGCGCCCGAAGGGCGAACTCTGGTGCGCAATTGCGCACCAGAGAATCTCGAGCTTCTCAGGTGCACAAGAGCGCACCATAGTTCGATGCTTCGCATCGCCCCGGAATGACGTAATCTCCCATCCGTCATGAATGCACCCGCCACCTTCTCCTTCGACACTCCCGGCGATGCCGAACGCGCGGCCGAGCTGCGCCGCGTGAAGGCGCTGGCGACGCTGGTCTTGGCCGCGACGCTTCTGCTCTTCATCGTCGCGAAATGGCTGCTGCCGGTGCATCCCGTGTTCGGCTTCATCGCCGCCTTCGCGGAAGCCGCGACCATCGGCGGGCTTGCCGACTGGTATGCCGTGGTCGCGCTGTTCAAGCGTCCGCTCGGCCTGCCGATCCCGCATACCGCGATCATCCAGAGCAACCAGGCCCGGATCGCCGATAAGCTCGGCGAATTCATCCAGGTGCATTTCCTCGAGGCCGGTCCGGTCGAGGCCAAGTTGAAGGAGATCGATTTCGGCTCCTTCGTCGCCGACTGGCTGCGCGACCGCAAGCGCAGCGACGATCTCGCGCGCTTCGCGCTCCGCCTGTTGCCGGAAGCCGTCTCGGCGACGGAGAGCTCGGGCCTGATGACCTTCATCATCCGCCGCATGTCTTCGCAGCTCCAGGCCATCGACCTCGCCCCGCTCGCGGCCGGCACGTTGCGCGGCTTCGTGGCGGAGGGACGCCATCAGATCCTGTTCGACGATCTCCTGCGCGTGATGCACGAGACGCTGAACCAGAAAGAGACGATGGGGATGATCCGCGAGAAAGTGCGCGCGGAATTGCCAACCCTGCTGCGGCTCTATCGCGCGGACAAGTTTCTGGTGAACAAGATCGTGGCGTCCGCCACCGCCTTCTTCAATGAAGTGCGCAGCGATCCCAAACATCCGTTCCGCGGCGAGTTCGATCGCATGGTGCTGAGCTTCGTCGACCGGCTCGGCACCGATCAGGCCTATATCGACCGGATCGACGGGCTGAAGCGCGATCTGCTTGCGCGGCCCGAGCTTGCCGATCTCGCCCGCACCGTGTGGGCCAACACGCGCTCTTTCATCGAGCGCAGCGCGAGCGGCGAAACGCAGGTGCTGCAGCATCATCTCGCCGGCATGTTCGTCGCTGCAGGAGAAGCGCTCGCGGGCGATGCCGAGCTGCGCGGCGAGATCAACAAGGGGCTGGTAACGGTGCTGCGCAGCTTCGTCGCCGACCAGAAAAGCGGCGTCTCCATCTTCATCTCCGACCAGGTCAAGGCGTGGGACATGGCGCAGTTGATTTCGCTGATCGAAATCAACATCGGGCGCGACCTGCAATACATCCGCTTCAACGGCTCGCTGATCGGTGGGCTCGCCGGGCTGGTGCTCTACTCCGTAGAATACCTGCTCCGATTGCTGTGACTTTTGCGTCACGGACGTTAGCATTAACGCGCGGGCCTATTGTCGCCCCGCGACTCTCCCGCTTGAATGTCGGGAACCGGCCGCCTAGCTGATTCATGCTGCGCTGCGGAACGATCAAGAAGCCGGCGTATTGGAATTCATGCCCATTTGCCGGCATCGCGCCCGGCGTCTTCTCAGGGGAAACATTGATGACCGCTACTGCCCAGACGCTGCGTCCGCCGTCGAGAACACTGATGTTTCTGGAAGGGCGCGCGATCCACGAGTTCGGCGCGTTCCTCGGCGCGCTGCCGCTGCTGAGCCTTGCGCCGCGCGGCGATGGGCATCCGGTGCTGGTGCTGCCGGGCCTCGTGGCCTCGGATGCATCCACGCGTGCGTTGCGGACGTTTCTGACCAGCAAGGGTTATGCGGTGAGCGGCTGGCGCCAGGGCCGCAACTATGGTCTGCGCGAGGGCGTGCAGCATGCCATGGTCGATCTGGTCGAGGAGCTCAGCGACACCCATGGCCGCAAGATCAGCCTGGTCGGCTGGAGCCTTGGCGGCCTCTATGCACGTCAGCTCGCCAAGATGATGCCCGAGCGCGTGCGCCAGGTGATCACGCTCGGCAGCCCCTTCGCCGGCAATCCCCGCTCCACCAACGCCTGGCGCGTCTATGAATGGGCGAGCGGGCGGAAGTCCGACGAGGTCGACCCGCGGTTCGGCGGCGAGCTCGCTGTGCCACCGCCGGTGCCGACCACCGCCATCTTCAGCCGCACCGACGGCGTCTGCGCCTGGCAGGGCTGCATGGAAAAGACGGGCGCCCAGACAGAGAGCATCGAGGTCGAGAGCAGCCATTGCGGCATGGGCCATCATCCCGCCGTGGTCTATGCGGTGGCCGACCGGCTCGCGCAGAAGGAAGGCCAGTGGCGGCCGTTCGATCGTAGCGGCTGGCGCAGCCTGGCCTATCCCGATCCGCATCGGTAGTGCGCCTCTTCACCTCGCCCCACTTGCGGCAGGGCTATCGCATATGGCTGAGGGTGGCCAAGAGGAATGCGTTGTCCCAGCCAGCGCGCTTGATTTTACGCCGGAGGGAAGCGCGATCC
>NZ_JACBZW010000019.1:0-151775 GCF_013408065.1 Bradyrhizobium sp. IAR9 | reverse complement strand
CGCGACCGCAATTTACAATTACATCAAGCCGCTCGCAGAGGCCAAAAGGCGGCGACGGCGTGCGCACCGTAGTAACCGCGCTGGCGCGGTAGCTAATTGCACCACTGTAGCTACCGCGCCCACGCGGGAGCTACGGAGCTTTGTTACCGCACCCGTGCGGTATCTAGACAGCATAGCTACCGCACCCACGCGGGACCAATCCTATGGCCTTCCTACGGAAGGGCCTATAGGTGCCGACATGTCGGCGGGCACCTATAGGGTGCCGCCGCCAGTCGTCACTAAGAAGATTGTTAGCGCGAGCGTGGAGCGCGATGGCGGTGACACATTGCTCATAGTTGAGTTCGATAAGGGCAGTACCGACGTTATAGTGCTTGAAGCGGATAGCGCCCGCGAGCAGGAGGCCGGCCAACATCGTTATTCTCGCCTTACTTCTTCTGCAGGACTTGGCTGGCCTGAGTCTTTCGACGAGCTAGTCGGGTGCATCGTGCATACGCAGGGCGACAGATACCTCTTGCCGCACGAGCTTCACAATGACAGCGAGGCCGCGTGAGCGATCTATCGCCAAAGGGGGGCGATTTCCTCCAGCCACGTTTCCGCAGCTAACCGCCTGATCTCGCTAGCCCTGGGGCCGATTTCCAAAGGGGGCAGGGGGGCCACCGCAATCCTTCCCACCTTCGTCCCCAACGAGCGGCCGCCTCCTCGCACGCGTTATCCCGCAGGTTTTCAAATTATTTTCCAGGCCGCGCAGACGGCCGCCCAGCACGTCAAGTCGAGGTACCATGCACGCAAACGACAATGGCCCTATCCAGGCCAGCGACTTCACCGACCTAGCAGCCCGCCGCGCCTGGCTGGCATCGGCGCCGGCCACACATGCCACACACCACGAGCAACCGCCGTGCGTGACCTGGGCCAAGCGGGAGAAGGATGAAACGACCTTCATGGGCCTCCGGCTATGGCGCACGCTCAACGAGCCACCGCGTCTGGCTGCGAACGACAATGAGCCTGATAATGAGGGTGGGGAGAGCGGCGAGCAGCCCGTGGCTCCGAATATGGACCGCGAGCTGGTCGACGTCAGCGCCAAGCAGCTGATTTGGGCAGTTAAGAACAAGCGGGCACGTTGGGTCGGCAACAAACTGGTGAAGGTCTGGAACGGGCACCAATGGACCAGCCCAGATGCCGAGTTCGGCAAGGTCCGCCAGCGGAAAAGCGACAAGGCGGATACAGAACAGTTCGACGCTGAGATGCCCGACGCGCAGGCCGAGTTGGCGCGTGCCCTGGACACCGAGAAGCTGCGCGGCACGCTGGGGCACAAGGCCACCAGGATCCTGGACATGGCGGCTAGCGACAGCACCTTGGCGGCGATCGGCGAAGATCTGGGCTATGGCGGGCAATACGCAACGAGGATCGCTGCCAAAGAGGTTCGGGCGGCGGTCGCGGTATTGAACGCGGCTATTGAGGGCAGTGCGAGGGCGGCGGCTTAGTCTTAGCCAGAAACCCGACGTTCACTTCCGCTCACTCCTCAGGGCAGTAAGCTCAGTTCAGCTTTTGGCGCAGTTTCTTAAGCGCCGTGCGTTCACTCCGTCTAGGGGGCAGCTGTCTACTCCTCCCGGGACTGAAAAGCCCCGTCGTCTGATCTCATCCTCAATTTGTTCGATGAGCTTGAGGATTTCGAGACCATCCATGTCCTCACGCGCGGCTTGCCTGAGGCGCTCCACGAGTGCCAGCTCAGTCTTCAAAAAAGGTCTGTCGCCGTTTTCCATCAACCGTCTCCATTCCTTAGGAGGCGGGAGCATTTCGGCTCTCCGCCACCAATAGAGGCCACGGACCACGCGATGATGCCGAAAGCTAGCACTGAGCCGATGACGCTGTCTGGACCAAACTTTAGGCACCCATTGCCTGGTGAACCCGCACCCTGGTCGGCCGCCTTAGGAGAGATTGCTGCCACGGGACGGCGCGGCGACCACCTCAACGGTTGCGGATACGGTCATGACCGGCGATTCTTTTGTCCTTACGTGGACGGAAAGCTTGTCGGTCAATCCCGAAGGGCTATGGTCCCGGATTCCCTCGGCTAGGTATCTCATCGCGGCATCACGCGCAGCCGCGAGATCAGGAAGCTCCTCACCGTTGTCGTCGAGGATGGTGCCGGCGTGATCTTGATAGTCGAAATAGAAGCGCATGCAGGCCAACGCTGCCTTGGTCCCCGCGTTCCTAATGCCTAGCACCGCACCGGCTAAGCAGTTTGAGCTGATTACTCAAAGTTAGTGGGGGCTCGGGCGCGTACGCTCGCAAGCTTCTCAAACCATTACGAGAGTATCAGCCACATTTTGTGGCCGACGTGACGTGCACCTTTCGGCGCGCTGGCCCACTACCGGCGTCGCCACCTTTTTCCGGCGTAGTGCCGTGAGCCGCCGAGCGGCTTTTTATTTCACCACCTAACTGCAAATCCTAAATCTGAAAGGATAGCGGCCACCATGGCCAGCCTGAATAACGCGCTCGATGCTATTGCGAAGCATCTTGAATTCCCGCGCCGACGAAGCGGTGGCATCTCTCGACGAATGCAGGAGGCTGGGCAGCTGGCTCTGGGCACTCCTAGCGCCCCACCTCAAGTTAGTGACGACGATGTGCTTGATCTGATCGCAGCGCTGGCCGCGGATACAACCCTTCATGAAGCAGCGGTTGCCGTGAGAAATTTCAAGCCCCTAACGCCCGGCGGCGTCAATCTCGATGGCGCACCAGATTACATTCCGGATGCTCGGATCGCTGTTGCTTTCTTGGTAGAAGATGCCAGAGCGCGCGTTGCTGAGGTACGCAAATCTCAGATTGAGATCTTCCATAATTCCTGTGCCATCGCGATTCACCATCCAAATGGCCGCATCGATCGCTTCTGCATGACCGGTCAGGACGCGAGTCATTGGTCGAAACGCGGCCACAACAAATCAACCACGCTCAACGTGGCAGCGATTGCTGACGCGCTCGACGAAATTTTTGGAAAGGCTCAAGCATGATGACCAGTAACAGCTTGAATGGAGCGTCGAGTCCTCGCCACGACAATATCATGGCAGAATTTGAAGAAGTGGAGCGGCAGATCGAGCGAGAGAAAATCCTCCGAGACCAAAAAGAGAAAATCATGAGGATCTTAGACGAGGCCCTCGAAAAGATTCTCCGTGAAGTATCCAGAAAGGCATAACTGATGGCGCCCCTTAAGAAATCTGCCGACGAATTCATCGTGCCCACGCTCGAAACTTCCAGCCAGGAGTACTCCAGCCTGGTTGCGCGTCGGCAAGAGTTGAGTGAACTGTTGTCCTCGCTGAACAGGGAAGCCGCCGATCTGGACACCAAGATCGCTGCGCAGCCACAAGCAGCGCATTCGGCCAGCGTTTCGAGATTGCTTGGCGACCCTGAAGATGCCGTTCCCAACCTTCGAAAACGACGCCGCGAGGTTTCCGGGGAGATCACCGATTGCGAAACCGCCCTGGGCGTGATTGCGAAGCGCATTGTTGCAGCCCGCGACGTCGCGAGCAAAACCGCGTGCGCCGCTGTTCGGGGTGAGTACGGTCGGCGTTTAGGTGTTCTGTGTGAAGCCGCCAAGGCGCTGGAAGCAGCGCGTGCGCAGCATGATTCTTTGCTCGACGATCTGGAGCGCGAGGATATTAATTTGGGCTATCTACGGCCGGTCCGAGCACACTTCGTCGAAAAGGTCGCCTATTTCTTGAAGGAATGCGCGGAGGCCGGTCACAATGTTTGAGAAAGCCACCTCCAAACGGACGCGGACCAGCAAGCAATCACGCCGCATCAAACTGCCAGGCAAGGCCGAGGTTTACGCCGACACCGACCCCATCGAGATTGCGCGCGAGCTGCGGGCCAAGTCAAGGCTTGGGAAGCGTGAGGCCAGACTCGTAGCCGCGGAGGCAAAGGCGCGTGGCTGATAACCTGATCACTGGGTACGCGGTGAAGTTCAATGAACAAATCGTTTACGGCAACTACTGGCGCGAGAAGATTGCCCGTGGAACGTTCACCCGAACCCTCAAAGAGCACCCCGATGTCGTGATGCTGCTCGATCATGATTCCGGGCGTGTATTGGGGAGGACGGCTGCCGGCTCGCTTTATCTGCGTCAGGACAGCGTTGGACTGTACTTTGCTTTGACGGTCGACCCTTCAACGCCAGAAGGCCAGACCGCGCTAGGGACGGTTGGTCGACAGGACGTGAAAGGCTGCTCGTTTGGTTTCGTCATCCGCGCAGAGGAATGGGAGGATGGAGATGAAAAGCTGCCGTTGCGCACGATTAAGGATGTGGATTTATTCGAGATCACGCTGACCGCGTTTCCTGCCTATCCGACCACAACGGCTGCGTTGCGTTCCAGCAATAGTGATGCAGCCCGACGCCGCATCGAAGCAGCGCAGCGCAAGCGAGGTATCCTGAAATGACAACGATCAATGGCTTGATACATAGCTGGGATCGCCACAGGCGTCGCGGCATCGTCGTATTGGACGATGACAGGACGGTGCAAGTTTATGCAAGCAACCTCGGTGCCGAGCGGCGTCACCCTGAGTGGAAAGGTCCATTTCAGTTGCACGGTGGAGATCGCGCTGAGTTCGTTGTCAATGATGATGGCGCGATTGTCGACGTGCTGCGGACTTGGTGAGACGATCTGGGGGTAGGAGGGGTGTAGCAAATCCAGCCCACCTTTGGCGGGAAATACCGGCCGCCCCCCATTTTACGCGCATCCACAATTCAAAATATGGGGTATCGGAGGTTGTGCTGCTGCCAAATGCAGCCTGGCCACAACGGCCCTCCAACGGAGACACACAATGCCGATTTTTACAGCAATCGCAGCCACGACTCTCGCGGCTGTCGGCGTCACCAGCACGTTTATCGACGAGGCCGAAATCGTGGAAATTGACGAGCGGTCGGACGACGAGGGAGAAGACGAATGACCGCGATCTCGGCCTTCAAATCTGCGGACGCAGTCCACTTTTTTAGCGATGGCGCATGGCATGATCCGGCGACCGGCAAACTTGCCGGCATCGGCACCAAGGTGTCGATCTTGCCTCAGTACAATTCTCTGTTCGCGGTCACGGGAATCTCAGTCGTGCCGACTCTGCTATCGGCGTTGTTGATTGAAACTCCGTTTGTCGACCTTCGTTCGCTCTCCGACGCAATGCCGAATCTCGCTAGGACATGCGTCGACCGAGGTAGGGCAGTAGGCCATATTCTGTCTGGCCGATGCGACGTCGTGCTTGCGGGCTGGTCGGCCGAAGCTGGCCCGTTAATCCACGTCACCGAATGTCACATCGACCACGGCCTCTTTAACGGGAGGGCGGTCAAACAGTACATCCAGCCGCGCGTGGACGGCTCAGCGGAGATGCGCTTTCCTGAGGACGGACTGCGTCTGTTGGAAGAGCAGTACGCCGCAAAGCTTAGCCGACCGGATGCAGGAACGTTCGGTAGTGTAACGGTTGGTGGCCTGGTCGGTGGCTTCGCTCAGCACACACAGGTCGACGCTGACGGGATCCGTATCAAAGTGCTCAAGCGGTGGCCGGATGAGATCGTCGGCGGAGGCCCCGCGTGAAGGCGGGCTGGACCAGCCTTTCTTTTGTCGGAATTCGAGCACTAGCTTTGCTTTTTAGAAAATGGAGAATTCAAAGTGGCAATGGGTACAGTTAAGTGGTTCAACCCGACAAAGGGATATGGGTTCATTCAGCCGGATTCTGGCGGCAAGGACGTCTTTGTTCACATCTCGGCAGTCGAGAAGGCTGGATTTTCCTCTCTTGCCGAGGGAGCCAAGGTTAGCTTCGACGTCGTGAACAATCGCGGCAAGGACTCGGCGGAGAACCTACGGATCGGCTGAGCCGGTCGCGGCGGTGCTGACCCTCAGGGCGAAAGCTGATGAGGAGGGCGAGCATTGGCCGCCGCCCCGAGAGGCCGGACTAACGGCCTCGCTTCCCAAATGATGCAAGTGCGGCAGATGAGGGTTGCGCTGTCCCTTGCTTCTTTTGATTGGCCAGAAGCTCGGCGATCAGGTTGTCGGCATTGGAAAATGCTGGCACCAATGGATCCGGGTCGGACACCTTAGCTGATTTGCCGGGCGATCGTTGGCTTGCGAAAGCAAGAATGATAATCGCAATGGCGCCACCAAAAAGCAGTACCCAACCCCAACCCAATCCCACAGAGTTCGCCAGTACTTTAGCTATGCCGCCGAAGGGATTGCCCTTCATCGATTGATCCAGCTTTGCTCTGGCGTCGGCGAGAAGGGCAGCGATCTTAACCAGAGTTATGAGCATCCAGAACAAGGCCGCTCCAGCAACCATTCCGCTAGCTCGCCGATATCCTGTCAGGATCAACGCAACAATTCCCATCGCGCCGATCACAATGAAAATGCCGTCGCCGTTGCCACTCATGACGTAGCTGAGTGAACCGACAACGGGGAGGGTAACAATCGGACAGAATGCTCCGGCCGCCATTACGAGGGCGGCCAGAATGACCCCGGAATCCAGTGGCGTCAGTTTCTCAAAATCGATCATTGATCGGCCTCCGTGACCACTATTTTGGTCACGAAGAGCTTACCGAAGACCTTCAAATGTCGGTTGCTGAATTCCTAACAGAGCGACCACACGTTGAGTCGAAGTATTGGTGCTCGGGAGGGAAAGTGGCCAACTACTACCGCTGATGTCCGAGCCCGATTCCCAGCACGATAGCCTTCTGACGTAGCGCGCCCTCAGTCCGCTTAGTCATCTTAGCGATTTTGACGACCGGGTGTCCGCGCTTTCGAGTGTGCCTTCAATTCTTTGATGTCTTCCTTGGTCCACTCACGGCGAACAGGCTTCTTCGTTTTCTTAGCCAAAACGCGCTCCTTCAATGTTGAAGGCGCCGTTTAGCACTGCGCGTGGTGCGCAACCTTGCGCGCATTTCTCCAATTTGAACGTGACAGCGGTCTATTAGCCGCGCTCCAATGTTTTTAGGATACCAATGGCAAACGATTTAATCGTCCAACCCGGCGCCAAACTCGATCAGTTTCAGAGCGATCTGAACCAAGCCGGCGATATGGCGGATGCAGCGATGGACCGCATCGAGCGTTCGTTTGCGAGTCTGAATCCGACAGCAGGCGGCTTTGCTTCGCTTGGCACTGCCGCTGCCGGCGTTACCGGCTTGGTTGGCGGGCTCCTTGCGGCGCTTACCAAGGTCAACAGCGAGCTTGCTGACCTGCAGAAGAACGCTGAATTCACCGGCCTTACTGCGGAGCGGTTCCAGCAGATCCAATTTGCTGCAGGGCAGGGCGGTGTTTCTTCGCAGGAGTCTGTTACCGATCTGCGCAAGGTCGCCTCACTGCTGGCCGACGCCAAGGAAAATGAAAACTCACTGACGAAGCTGCTTGATGCCAACAACATCAAGTACAAGGACCGCAACGGCCAGGTTATTAGCCTGAACCAGCTTCTGGCTATTGCTGGCGATCTGATCAACAAATTTGGTTCGATGCCAGAGAAGACGAAGGCGGCTCAAATGCTCGGGCTCTCCGAGAGTTGGGTTGAGGCTCTTCGAAACGGAAGCAGGTCGTTCGAGGATATCGCTCAGGGAGCCGAGGCGGCTGGCGCTGTGATCGATGGTGCCACGGTCGCGAAGGCGGCTGCATTCGACCGAGCGTGGAAACAGTCCTCTGCGCAACTAGCTGCCCAGTTCAAGTCGACTGCCGCTGATATTGGCGGGTGGTTGGATGATTTGATCGACAAAGCCAACGATCTTGTAAAGACCGCGGTCGCGTCCCAGAACGTGCAGCCAGGTAGCGGGCAGGACACGTTCAATCGATGGGCTGATGCTGCGGATATCATGCAAAAGGCCGTGCGGGGCTTGCCGCAAGATGTTGACCAGATCACTCGCGCAATTGAGCATCTGAATGCCTCAGGGAAGCCTGAAAATCTTGAAATCGTCGCCGGCCTGGAGCTGATCCGCGCCAAGGCCCAGCTCGCTCGCGACATGCTGCAGGCGGCGGCCGAGCAGCAGTCAAAGGTGAATTCCCAGGCGGCGTGCCGCTGCCGGCATCGCGCCCATCTTCTGCTAACAACGCCGATCCGAACGCGGCGAAGCTACCTCAGCGCGGCAGTGATAGCGCAGCAAGCGCTTACGATCGGGCCACAGAATCCATCATAAAGCACACGGCTAGGGCGATTGCTGACACTGTGGCAGTCGGTAAGGGCGCAGCGGCTCAAGCCGAGTTGCGCGCTGGCCTGGAGGTTCGGCCATGAGCGCAATAAATGGTTTCGTTCGAAGCGACGCAGCATTTCTACTGACGGACGGTCTTTCTTACTTTGAGGGGGGTCCAGACGATGTGAACCTCAATAAGGCTCATCGCCTGTACCGGTTGAATGCTGTCGTGGCTGCGACTGGTCCGGCGCAGTTCGCCGGATGGTTATGGGGCCGTCTTGCTTACAGGTCATTTGACAGTTTGATTGAAACCGCTGAAGCGCAGATCATTCATCACTTCGAGCGGTACGCGCGCGAGTACCGCGATGGAGATGCGGCATCTTGCGTGGTGCTGGCTGGCTGGCATGAAAGAGAAGGTCGGCCCGCGATCTATTCCATCGAATTGGAGACGGCCGGCACACCAAAAGCTTTGCTGGTCAGGCAGAACGCGGAGTTTGCGGAAAAGCACGTTGCGGCCAGTTTGACAGAATTACCGATCATTTCGATGCCGCCGCCATCTCGCGAGGAGTTTCAGGCGGCGGGCTATGACTTGCTCGCCGACTTGGAGAAGGTCGATCCTGAGTCTTATTTATTGCACTGCATGGAGATTCAGCGCCGCAAACGTTTCGATGGACGTCACGTTGTCGGCGGCCATGCGGTATTGACAACGATCACTGCGAGCGGCGTGGTGCAGCGCCTCGTGCACGTTTGGCCTGAAGATCAGCCCGGCAAGCGCATTGAGCCGAAGGCGATTGATTGGGCGGCGTACCGGGCGGCTTGAGTGGGGCTTCCTAGGTCTTGGCCAATGCCGCCATCATTCCCTTCGCGTCTTTGGTGGGCAGATCAGTGAAATACTGTTTTGCAACTCCCCGTATCGCCGCCAGCAGGTTGAACAGTTTTAGCGCGGCATCCGTCAGCGCGCGTAACTCGGCGGGAGCGACTTTTGCTAGGTCAAAAACATCATTGTAGGAAATTGCGCTCGTTCGATGGGCGAACGCGTTGTTACGTAAAATGGCCACTTTTCTAGCCGCAGATTTGGCGGTCATCATGAGCGCCGCGACCTCCGCTTCTTGCGAACCCTTTAGATGACCCGCCCCTGTCATATCGCGGATCAAAGCTCCAAAATTAATCGTGTCACGTCGCGCTTCGAACGCTCCTGCGATGTAGATGCAGTAGGTGAGAAGATATGCGTGCGGAGTGAACCTGAAAAATTCATTGTAGTCACGCATGGTCTCGATGATGTGCTGCCTGGTATCGTCTAGCTCGAAATAGGACCAGAGATCCAAAAACAGACGCGCTCTCACGACGTGCTGGCCGAGGCGATCCAAGCGTTGATCAATCGATAACTGCTTCTGCACGTCATTTTCCCGAAACAGCGGCGACGTCGGGAATAGCTTTCATGTAATAAGCTACACGCATCTTGATCCGCTTACCGGTGACAGGACCGCATGTTTCGCAGGCATCGAGAAGCTTTCTCTTTACAGCTTCTGCCCACGGCTTCTCAGTCGACAAATCATTATCTAACTGACTGTGGTCGTACCGAGATTTGAACATCATGAAGACAACATGCTCGTCCGCTATTGGAAGATCTAGCATCGTAAGGACGAACATGTCCGGATCTAGGGACGCAAGAAGTGGCGTGTTGTAATAGATGTTGTCGTCGCTATTGGTTATGCAAAGTCGACGATAGAACAACTGGACGTCAGTTTTCATGACCTCAAGCAGCTCAGACGCCTTATCTGGGTATGTATCGCGGAGGGCTTTCGCGCTGCTTTCTCGGAGATGTTGGAAAAGTTCTCGGTATTCCAAAGTGTCAGAACTTTGTATGCCCAACCCGCCATAGCCGTCGAAGCGGAGCGCATAGTCATCGCGCTGCGTCGCCTCGAGCTTCTTGGTCTTATATAGATCGTCGAGGTATTTCTTTCCGTCCTCGACAACTTGCCGCTTTGAAGACTTGATCACTCCGATGTCAGAAAGAAACAGCTGAAGACCGAGCACGTGAAGTATTTCGCCTTCGATTGTGAATGCCCGCTGCTCGAACTGCTCGCTCATCTTGCCCACGGCAGCCAGCACCTCGCTCTCGGTACGTTCTGTCCAATGCCAGACCGTGCGCCAGGGAGCCTCGTCGGCGACCTTTACAAAGAAGTTGCTAGCATTGAGGGAGGCCTGAATTTCGTTGGGATCGACAATGCCGCGGACCAAGCAGTTCACAAGAACCGAACTCGATAGAATTGAGTCGTCGATATCGACATTCTGATATCGATCGGCAACTCGCCTCATGGGGGAGGGTTCTTTACCCTTTTCGACATGGGCTTGAACCATAGCTGCTAGCCCGCGCCCGTTTCCGAGATCGTCGGCATTAATCTGATTGGATTTGAATTCGAACGAAAGCACGAAGAACAGGCGCAACAGTGTCAATATAGCGTCGGAATGCCCTCGGTGCTCATCCGTCAGCGCCTTGCATACCCGCTCGAAGTCCCACATGGTTTGCTGAAGTATGCGCAGATTGTCTTTTTTCGTCTGTTTATAGAGAGAGGAGATTTCCTCCGCATTCTTTTTGAAGAACCCTTGAGTGAACTTGTCATCAATCAGTGCGACGAACGCTGAGAAGGCCTCATCGAAAGATGATTGGACTTCCAGAACCTTCCCGATCAACTTCTCTTTGCGGCGCTCGTAGTCCTCGCCGGCCTTAATTTCTTTATCATTGGCAATAATTATTACTTTGGCGCCCTCGTGCTCGACGAATTGGTTGATGTAACCTAGCGCGGTGCTTTTATTCCCTTCGTATCGTTCAAGGTCGTCGAATACGTAAACATCGGCGCTGAAACCGATGACGTCGCCCACGCTGATGCTGCTGGTATCCACCTTCACGTACTTCAGACCTGCAGTAAGCAGGCTTCCAAAAAGCTTTGCCGGTTTTCCTGTGAGTAGAGGATAGGCGGCTTGAAACAGGGCGTCCCTAATTTCATCGAGCGTGGACAGACCATAAAGACTTACGTAAAGTAGTTTTTTGGGTTCGGGCCGATGGTGTTGGAGAAACCGCTTTACCTGATAAGTTTTTCCAACACCCCACGGCCCCGAGATCAAGACCGCATAGCGGGGCGAGTGCGTGAGCGAAAGATAATAGCCAAGATAGTCCAACAGGTGCTGATTTTTAGCGTCTGGCATTGTTTGATCTCTGATGATGGCAGTCCGACAAGTGCTCGATAAGTTCGGCTTGCCACGATTTATCGACTAACCCGAACATCGCCGTAGTCTTCACCGATCGGCCGTTCACCGTCAAAGTCGGAGTGAGCGAGCAGGGCGCCAATTCCAAACAACACCATGCCGCCGATCCAAACGAGGCAGGTGGCCGTAAGGTAGGCCGACGTTCCGACACCAATGTTGCCAGTAAGCCCGAACAGCGTGCCGGCGTTGAACAACAGGCCGACTACGCCCCACAGCCAAAACAGGACGGCAAGAAACCCCTTTGAGACGCCGTGGTGGCTTCTGAGCCGGAACGTGCGTTCCCAACTTTCTTTGCTTTTAAACAGTCCCATAAACTTCCCCCGGACCCAGTGCTACCATAGATCGCGGATGGCTTAGGGGGCAACTAAGCTTTTGGCTTGGCCTTCGATGGTCGGGAGGGGGTGGACGTCACCAGCGCGCGCCCCGGTGAGATGACGAGCGCCAGGCTACCCTGTCGCTTTTGACAGGTGCGGCCCATCCCGAGATGGTGCAAATGCCTAAATAGACGAGTGTTATTGCTGCGCAACGCTACAGGGGATGACCGTCATAGAATGATGTCGATCGGGATGGCACAAATGGCGGCGTCGTCATCATCGATTACAAAGATCGAGTACCCCTTGCCTATTAGTTCTGGTCGGGTCTCGCGAATCGAACGAGCGAGTTTGATGGCCTCTATTTGGGCTTCCGTTTCGCCAGGCAAATCATACGCTCCAAAGTCCGAAACGAAATGCGTATCAATGAGCTTGTAGGTAAAAAGAGGCATCGGGCTTGCCTGAGCAAATGCGAAGACAAAGCCCCTGCTGGATTAACAGCAGGGGCTCGCGGATGGATGGCGCGAGGCTCGCGTATGAGGTGTCGCCCCAAGGACCCGCATCACTGAAACAAGCAACCGGCTTCGTTGGCTCGCCGAAATATTGTGCAAGCCGCCCAAATAAAGGGCCCGGCACTCTTTTTCTCGAAGAGTCGCCGGGCGGGTCCGATCCGCCACGGCTCGGCCCTGCAAAGGGCGTGCCTTGCCCGAAACCTTTGGCACCAGCGCTCTACTGGCCTGCGAGCGGGTAGGGCTCGGTCCTGCTCATTTCCCAATAGAATTCGCCCGCATAAACCGTGCAGCCCGAACACGCGCGCGCTCTAGCATGGCCTCTTTCGCCTTTAGCGAAGATATCTCGGACTCAAGGCGCTCCCAAATCGGCAGATAGACTTCGCCGCCTTGCGGTGCGCGGTGCATTTCATAGGCCAACCGGTCGAGGCACCATTCCAGCGTGCCGACGGTGATTGGGTCACCCTCTTTCCATGGCGGTATGCGCTTCGTGTACCGTTTGGCCATTGGGGCTTGCTGGGCCAGATCAGCCTTTCGGATTGGCGCGCAGTCCCCGCCGCATCAGCGTTCTAATGGCTTCCGGGCGGGTGGGGGCTTTGTCCTGCTCTGCAATCCAACTGTCGACGGCTGACAAGTCATCCGGCTGCAAGCGGACCTGAATCTGGGCGCCCTTGCCGGTTGGGGCGGGTCCTCGCTTTTTCCGTATTTTCACGGCTAGGCGCTTCATGGAATCTGTGGTACCACAGTTTTTGGGCCGGTCAAATGAGCCGGACGACAGGGGAAGTAAATGACTAATCCTACTGCAACTGCCACCGTGAAACTCGATCTCTCCACGCCTTTTTGCGCATACACGTACTATACGGGACTGCGGCATGCTGGCTGCGAACCCTTTGTCAATAAGTTCGGTCTCTACCAGGGCTTGGATGGAGATCCGGTGGCTCAACTGAAGTTAGGCAAATGGGCTGCGCACCACGACCCGAAGGGTACACTGCGAATCGATTACGCGCGCATGATTTGGGCAGCGCGGGCCTCTGACGACGAAATCATCCCGCTCGGGGCCAACACCAAACTGGCCTGAGCCGCATGGTATACTGAGCGAAGGGTGGTGAATCGCCGCAACGATTCAAGCCTTGTGCGTCGGCCTCAGCCGGCGAGGTTTGCAGAGCAATCTATTCAAGGGGCACGCTCTTGCCCGCAGCTAACGACAACCTTCTGCAGCCGCGTGGCCTCCGTCGCGCGGCTGCAGCGCGCTATCTGGGCATCAGCCCGACTCACTTCGACAAACAGGTGCTGGCTGGCGCCGTACCCAAGCCGCTGGAGCTATTCGGCGTAAACATCTGGGACCGTGCGGCCCTAGACCGGCTGTTCGATGGTGCGCCTCAGCCGGTCAACGACAACGAAGACTACTGGGACAAGGCATGCGGCAGCGGAAGCCCAAGTACGTAAACGAGTACATCGATCGCCACGGCAAGCCCCGCGTATATCTGCGACGACCGGGCAGGGCGCAAATAGCTTTGCCGGCGCCTCTGTACACGCCCGAATTCTGGACAGCCTACCGTGCGGCCATGAGCGCGGACGAGCCGCTGCAAGTGACGCGGCGTGTTAAGGCCGGCAGCATAGCGGCGGCCGTGAACGGCTATTACGTCTCGACTGAATTCAAGGTGCTGGCCGAAACGACAAAGGCTACCTATCGCGGAGTCTTGGACCGCTTTGTGGATAAGCACGGGGCGGGACCGATTGCTGGCCTTCAGCCAAAACACATCAATAAGCTGATTGACGAGATGGCCGATACGCCTTCCGCCGCCAGCAACTTCCGAAAGCGGCTCAAAGGTCTGCTGGACTACGCCGTATCGGCCGGCCTGCGCGCCGATAATCCCGTCGTTGTGGCTAAGAAAGTGAAGCTTAAAACAACGGGCCATCGGACCTGGACCGAGGAAGACATCACCAAGTTCCGGAAGCACCACGAGGTGGGCACGCCGCTACGGCTCGCCTTCGAGGTGCTATTGCATACTGGCCTCCGCCGTTCCGATGCCGTGCGCCTTGGCTGGCAGCACCTGACTAAGGACGGCTTTGTCATCACCACAAAGAAGAGCCAAGGGCATGTTGAGTTGTGCATTCCGGTGCACAGCGACCTTGCGCGCTATATCGCCGATTGCCCCAAGAGTGGCCCGGCCTTCATTGCAACCATGTACGGCCGCGCTCGCAGCGAGAAAGCGTTCTCTACGTGGATTAGCGAGGCGGCAAGCGACGCTGGCCTTCCCCCGAAGTCTTCGCCACACGGCGTGCGCAAGGGCGCGCCTGAGTCGCGGCAGGTCAAAGGACGATCGGTGGCAATCCACTACAAGACATCCTAGACTGCGCGGATGGCTACCAATGAGCGAATGGACATTCCGACAGACGAAGAATTCCCGTTCTGGGTGATGGAGCGGATCGACGGGCGTTTCCAACTTTCGCTAGGGCCGTTTGCGTCCCTTGAGGAGGCGGTAGCAAACGTCGAGGGCTCCCCGCCTGGCGACTACGCTATATCGGACCACGGCCGAATTGTTTGGCCACAGGCAGTAGCGCGGCCATACAGCTAAGCCCCCCGTAGCGAGTTGCGGTGTCAGGTACTTACGCTTTCCCTGTTGGGAGTTCCAGCCGTTCGAACCCTACCGTGGCAAGCATGTCCGCCTTCACCCACATTTCGGCAGAATCAAATGGCGCCGGTAGGACCGGATTGAGACTAATCTTGCAGTGGTGATCACAAACGGGAACCGGCGGAGTGGTGCTCAATGGAACGACGGTCGCCAATCCATGCCGGCGCTTCAATCATGGCGATATAACCACTACCGGCCGCCTCTTCACCATTTCCGGTTTTCGGAATCCGGTGGTGTAGTCGCAAATCACGACCGTTCCGGGCTCGGGATGAAATTTGAGCATCGTGCAGGTTCCAACGAATCGAACGTTGCAATCTACACGGGCGAGGCGAGGGAAAGCCTGAGTTTGGGGGGCAATCCCCGGAAACTAACGAGATTGTGGATGGAGCTTGCCCGTCTGTTTGAGAGAGCCCTGTCGGCGTCAGTCCTTGATGCGGTTCTCTCGCACATCCTTTAAGATGGCCTCATAGGTAGCGATTACCTGCTTGTTGCGGTCGATTGCTTCCTGAGTGACGTCCGTCCAGGCGCCGCTGCCCTCTCGCTCACCGAGCTTCATTCTGCCCGATTGGAGCGGCTCGAGATCCTTTCTCAGCTGATCCAGCTGCTTCTCGATACCATTTGCGTATTCCCGCCAATCTACCGACATCTTCAGTTCTCCGTCACAATGAGCGTTTCGACCGACCGCAAGACACGACTCATTTCCACACTGCTTCCGTCGCGGCGCGATACCTGCTGATGAAGCTGCGAAACCATCCTCGTTGGAAGGCCTTCTGGATCTGCTCGCTTGGGTCCAACGGCATGACGATCATGCCAGAATTGGCGAGTATCTCTTTAAACTGCGCGCTGATCAGAATCGCTCCAAGGTCTGGGCCGTTCGGAGGACGTTGAATAATTACATCTCTGCAGCATCCCGCCAGCGCATGCATCGCCGCGGGTGTGATGAGGTCGCGCCTCTGCCCGTCATCCTGCCGGCTGACTGCCGCATCAATGATTTCGCCAAGGCGCCTCGCACTGTTTGCGTATTGTTCTGGGGTCAACTTAGAGGGCTTCGACTGCTCAGTTTCCATTGCCAGCGGCCTTCTCCAGGTCGGAGACCACAACGTGAATTGGCAATGGGATATTGATCATGTGCTGCGAGCCCAACTGGATCATGCAGAGTCGATCGTTCAACTCGATCACACTCTTCACTGCAGTAGGGTTGATATAAACCGGCCTGCCGTTTTCGGCGCCAAATTTCGCAAAGGTCATGGATTGGCCCTCCCTGAAAGAGACAAAGATCTCGCAACCGAAGGGCGAGCACAAGGCTTAATGCGCGAGGCCAGTGCGGAACGCTGTGGCCCCGCCGCAGGAGCTATTCTAGATCGGCGGGCACGCGCGCAGAGGCGCGCGTCATGGTCTGTGCGGCGGCTCGTACCTGTATTTAAGCCTCAGTGTCCCAAGGTGAATTTGGGAAGTGTCCTAATTTTCTGAAGGAACGAATGCTGTCTTTGACACTTAAGGGGCTGATAGCCGAACGACGGTGCAGCCGTTGCTAAGGCTATGGGCCCGGTCTCCTAGGCACACCGGGCCCGCTTTCTCCAGCCGCACCGAGTCATGTCCCCGTAATTTCTCTAGGTTGCCGGCTTTTACGTGCCCCGCCTATTGCTCTCGCGCGGCGGTTGCGCTTGGATGCGCTTTTCGGGTCGGGGGATCCTCCATGCGTAATTTGGGTATTTTCGCGCTTTGCGCCGTGCTGGGCGGCTGTATGTCGACTGGCGAGACCGTTTCTTTCAGAGCGTCCAATCCGCAGCAGCAGGCGCTGATGCGAGACGGGCAACCCGCCCTCGTCTCTCGACAAAAGAGCTCGCTCGTCCTGGTGCGGCCCGCGTCTAGGCAGCTTCAGGCGAATGGTAGGCCGGTCTTCGTGGTCGGCATCAACAATCTGAGCAAGCAGCCCGTCGACTTCCGCGTTGGCCAAGTCGAGGCTGTCCAGCACGTCGCGGGATCCGACTTCGAAATGAAGGTGGTCACCTATGAAATGCTGGTTCAAGAGGAACGTAATCGGCAAATCGCCGCCGCCGTCATCACCGGGTTGGCCGCTGGCGCCAACGCTTACAGCGCCTCGCAGGCCGGGCACGGCAGCTACACCACCCCCAGCGGACGCTCCGGAACGTTCTACAGCCCCACTGCGGCTGTAATCGCGCAGAACAATGCAGCCGTTCAAAACGAAGCGATGATCGCGGCCACTGTCGAGACCGGCATGGCGGCGCTGGAGCAAGCCGTTATCAAGGATAATACCTTGATGCCAGGCGAATGGTACGGCGGACAACTCCACCTCGCGCCACCAACGGACCAAGGCGGCGGTCCTAAGACCTACATCATCGTCATCACCGTAGGCACAGAACGCCACGTCATTGACGTCGCCCAGAGCCCGGCCGCCTGAACTTCTTTGGAGGGACTTTTGGCCGAGAACTGGCTGGCAACTTGCACCAACAGATTCGAAACCTAGATTTGTAGGCTCAAGCGGAGGGACATATGACCAAGTACGACGCGCGCGCACTCGTTGAAGACGCCGTTGCAAATGCGATGAAGGGGCAAGAATCCTTCGTCCTGAATGTGCAAGAGGCCTCGAAGCAAGGGCGTGACATCAAGGACATGACGGATAATCGGAACGCACGGAGCGCGATCGCGATATACGCCGAACTGAAGGGCATTCGCGTTGCGCTCACGGAAATCGCTCAAATGATGGCTGACAGCAAAGGCAATCCGTCCTCATGACGAATGCAGAGATTGAAAAATTCTTTGCCGCCGTCGAAGCAGCTATGAACGAATTCCCGTATAGATCGATTCCGATCGATCTTGAGGGCAAAAAGCATGCAATCGTGCAAACTACGGCCTGGCATGTCCCCGCCGATATTGTTGAGGAACTCCAAAGCTCGAATGCAATGCCAAGACTTGAAACTGCGGCGGCGGGTGTCCATTGCAAGCTCCAACACAATGGCGATGGATCAGTAGATATCGTTTGGGACCCAACGTAGGGGCGGATCTCCCGCCCTTGCGCGGCTCGTTTAATCCACGATGCAGGGCCTGCTTGCCATGGCGGATCGACCCTCGGGCGGCGGCCGGTAGATGCAATTGAGCAAGGTGAAGAAGCCGAGCTATCCTCGATGGAGCGCAAACTGTAATGCCGGCTGCATGGTTCGTCTGGCTTCGCGGATTGCGCGGCCCGACCCCTGAGGTCTGGCGGCTCAACGTCGATGTCTACCGCAGTCGCTCTGAGGCCCAAGTCCTCGGCTTTCGGGAGCTCACAGAGGCCGAGGCACATGAGCCGCTTGACCGGCTGGCTAGGAAATATCCTCGCCGCCAATCATTTGGATCGCGGAGCCAACGCTGTAGAGGCCGTACCCGGTCGTGCCAGCCCAATTCGTCGGGTCGACGATGATGATGCTATCCGTGATTACAAGAACGGCCTGAACGCCAATCACCTTCACGCCTTGGGCGACGTTGTAGGTGTAGCCGACCTTCAGGATGTTCTCACTGAAGGTGTTGTCGGGTTGGACCGTGTCCCCGTATTGCGCCGCCAGCTTGCAATTGGCAATCGCCGATAGGCTAATCCGCGGATTGAATTGAGCCGTCGCGAGGCCGTTGCTCCAGACCTTGAGGCCAGAGGTGTAGCCGGTCTGTGAGTTACAATTGAGGGTGATGTTCCCATCGATCGTGGTGCCGATGGTGTTCCTGATCTCCAACACAGCCGAAGCGGTCGTCCCGGTCTTCCCGAAAAGCCCTCCCTTGCCCGTCAAGCACAGGTGCGCCTTGTCCGCGACGAGGATCGTCGTAACGATGAACGTCCGGTTGAACTGGAAGCACCGACCGCTCGACGCAGCATAATTGATTGCTGCTTGGACGGCTGTGGTGTCGTCACTGCTGCCGCAGGTGGTCGCAAAGTCCTCGCAGGTGACCAGGCCAATATCTCGCAGCTTGGATTGGATCGTCTGCGCAGCCGGCGACGTGTTGGGTGCGGTGTACGAACCAGTCTGACATGCACCCGCCACGGTCGTCAGATTGCCATTTCCATCGAAGCTGACGCAGCCGGACGCCGTGAATGGCGATGTGCCCGTGACGAACTGCGTCGTGCTGCCTGAGCGCGTCCCCTGCGAAAGTGTGCCGGCTCCGCCGATGACCGGAAGATTGGATGTGAAGCTCGATGCGCCGGTGCCGCCCTTTGGAACTGATAATGGCGACGTGCCAGGGTTCACCTGGGCCAGCGCTGGCAGAATAGTCAGCGCAAGGAAAACGGCGATGGCCGTAGAAAGCCGGCGTGCAAGGCGCGACATGTTATGGTCGTCTCTCGTCGAGGATCGGGCTCCATCAGGGAGGCCACTGAGAGACGTTCACGCCGATGTCAAAAGGCGGGGCTTGTTGCGGAAAGCCCGATCCGAAACGCTCATGAGGCGAGCGCGGCCTATTCATTCACAAGGCAAAGATTCCGCCTGCAGCAGATTCTTGAACTTGCCCTCGTCTAGTCCGGCTAGTTTGCGCAACATCTGCGCGACAACATGCCAGCGGTCGTTCTGCGACTTCAACTCGCGCACTTTCTCGCGCGTCGATTTCAATTCGCGCTTCAGGCCAACAATGACGCTCTCACGGTCGCTCATTTTCATGCCCAGGCCCTATATCTTTCTTGCCCGAGGAAAATGCGGCCGGCACCATTGAGCGCCGGCCGCACAATCGCCACTCTCGGCTTCGCGGGACGGGAGCAGCGAACCTGATTCAGTTTCTCGACTATCGCCTCGTAGTCGGTCTTGGGTACACTCGCCGCCCACTCGGCTTCGAGGCGTCGCCTCTCCTGGGCAGTTACCTGAACTGCGGCGCGGCGCTCTGCCCGCTTTCGAGCACTGCGCCGACCGTGCTTCAGCGCATTGAAGTTCTCCGGCTGACCGCCTCGCTTGCGCTTCTCTGTAAGCATTCGTTTGCTACCGGATCCCAAAACCTGCGGAAACTCGTTTGCGAGGGCACCATCGGTCCGGAAAGCGAACGGTCGGAGAGATTTGACCCACCCCCGACCCCCTCATCAGACTTGCGAAGCTCCCTCGCGCCGGCGGATACGATCGCGCTGCAGATCCGCCAGCCGACCCTTAAGGCTTGCTAGGTTGGCAAGCCTGCGCTTCTCCTTGCGTCTCTTGAAGAAGATCATCAGCGCCTGCGTTGAAGGTACCTCGGCATCCTTGAATTCAAGCCGGCGGCCATCACGCAAGCGGATGACGCAGACGCGCTGTTTGAAGTCGGGCATAACTTTCTCCTTCACCGGATTGCCTCGGGCACTTCCTTCTGATCAAGGAAGCCGCTCTTGACGGCCGCACGCAGATACAGTGCCGCTTCTGATTGCCGATCACGCGGATTGCCGAGGACAAGTAGCTGCGAGGGCGAAAGTCGGCTCCAAGCGATATCCTCAGCGTTGAACGAGTCGACCAGTTCGGAGTAATCCAGCATGGCCTCACGCAACTCGATGAGTTTGAAGCACATCTCTCGCACGCGGCGGCGGTGCTCATCCTGAGCCTGCTCACACACAACCACGGATGCCTTGATGCGCTCTTGAGCGATGCCAGTTTCGATCAAGGAAATAGCTTCATCAATAGCGCTGAGATGTTGCCGAAGCTCGTTCAGTCGTTCTCGCGAAGGAACCGGCGCTTCGCCATCGGGCGCCGGATCTCCCACTAATTCCGCTATTTTGGCGCGGTGCAGTGCCCGCGGCGCAGTCCGCATCGCCCCGACTAGGCGATGGATCTCCGCATCGGTCGCTGCACGTTGGACATGCAACTCGTCTCTGCGCGTCACCAATTTAGCGTAATGAGGCGATGCCTCCGAAAGCGACGGAACGGCAAATTCTCTCTTCGCAGATTTCAGTGCAGCAACCGCCATATTGATATTCCCTGGAATGGTCCGAGGGTGACGCTAGATGGCCGCGCCTTCCACTTAAACGTTATCGTGGGAAGATTTCTGCGCTTTCCTGCGCTTTCGTCGGAGACGCTCAGTGTTGGCTTTCAATGATCGAGCATCAACCGACACCGTTGCGGCGACTTTCGCGATAGCGTCGTTTTCAGATTTGGCGAGACCGGCCGCGAGCAGGCTATCAACGTCCTGCAACAGCTTTCGATCGTTCTTTGGCCGCCTGCCACCTCCCTGCTGGAAAAGTGCACTGCGCGCGCGGCGCAAAGCTGCCTTGCATGCTGGGTCGGGCAAGCGCTCAGCCACCCATTGCGCAAGTAGCAGAGACGCCGCCTGCAGCGCAGATCGCCAAACTCATTCGACACCAATGGCGCAAAGGCCGGAGTGCAGTCGACGGAAGCGCCAGTAGATGCGACACAGCTCGCGAATAAAGGTTTGCTGACGCGGGCTATTCCTGATGGAGCGTCCATCGTGGGAACGGAGCTTCGCTCACGCTGATCTCAAGTTCGGCCGAGTTATGAAGACGCTCCGGAGAGCGCGGCGCCGAACTGCGCTCTCGCCGGCTCGCCCTATCGTTTCAGCGAATTTAGTATTCCGTTTATTTGTCGCCGTCAGCTTACGGACAGCCAAGCTACTTATCTGCGGAGTCAGGTCTAATGACCTGAACACAATGCAACAGCCATAGGAGTGTGGTCGTCATGGACGGTCGAATTAACAATTGGTCGGATGTTCCATCCGATGATGAGTATCATTACGCAAGCTCCTCGGAGCACAGGAATTCCGACGATTTCGCGGACGCGCTCGGTAGAATGGGATTGCAGGATTCGGGTGCCGGCTCATCCTCGCAGCCGAGTTATTACCTCACTTCAAGACCTCCCGTTATTGAGATCGACCAAGCGGAATTCCGAGAACGGGTGAGGAGCTTTCATGGTGAAGAAATCAATCATATCGCCAACAATCCGCAGGAATACTCAGAATTTGTGTCCGAAAGAGCTAGGCGCACCGCGGATGTCGCTAGCAGTTTCGGGATCCGAAGGGATTCTGATGCCGCCCGATATTACAGCTACCAACTAGGAAATAGGAGCGTCGGCCTCCAAAGAACGGAAGCCGGATTTCCTATGGCGACTGAGTTCACCAGCCAAGGGTGGCGAGAACAGTTCCCCGGACGAACTAACGTCACATCAATCGTGGATTTTCAGGTTGCTCATCCGCTCGTCGGCAACGCCGGCGATATTCTGCTCGAGCACCAACTACGGCAAGACGGCGAACGGCCGCTGGTGAACTGGCGTCCTGCTAATGACGAAGCGAGAGCCCGTGCAGAACAAATGGGCTTCGTTGATGTAGATCACAATGATATGGTACTTGATCCCACCCAGTCCAGACAGTGGAGATATAGGGATGGTGAATGGCAGCGCGCAACCAATTCTTCGGCGTATCTCTCCAAAGTCAAAATGCCGAGCGATGATGAACCTTCATCAGAGTCCGACTCGGATGGAGACTTTATGTGACGTGAGATCTCCACCAATCCGTTGAGGTGGAGCAGGAGCGCAGACCAAGCGACACCTGCGGCTTACGATCGAGCCTTGACGGAACGAAGCCGAAGCCAATTCGGCTCAATCGGTGAGGTGCACTGTACTGATCGCACCGCGGCGGTTTACGAGAGTTGGTGCCTATAGTAGCACAAAAGAAAACCCCAGGTTCCAGCCGGGGTTTTCGACTGCCGCCCGGGCGGGAGGAGCGGATTGCCTATGGCAGGCGCGAGCGTCATTGTGTCCTCGCCATCAGAATGGCTCGGGATCTTTCCGGGTTCGCTGGGTGAGGAGGGCTTCGTTGGCCGTTTTCTTCGTAGGCGGTAATCTCGAGAAGTGTCGGGCCAACTCATCGAGCAACGAGACCATCCACCCGGGCTCGCCGGCAGCGGACGCATGGCAAAGATCAAAAAAGGAGCAGATGCCAGCACACCCACCTCATTCTGCTTTAGTGTCCTGAACCAGAAATTCGCGACATTGCGATGCCTAGGCTTGAGTATTGTATCGGCAGAAGCGTTCGATGGAGGCGCGGATGTCGTCGGGGGACTTGGTCCATTTGAATGGCTTGGGATGGACATTGTGATGACTGATGAAGTCCATAATGTCTGCGCGCAGGGCTGGACGCTGCGATAGATGCCGCGCCGGATCTTCTTATCGAGGAGCGGAAGAAGTGCTCGACCTGATTGAGCCAGGACGAACTGGTGGGCGTGAGATGGACATGCCAGCGCGGCCGTTTGGCGAGCCAGTAGCGGATCAGTGGGGCCTTGTGCGTGGCGTAGTTGTCCATGACGAGATGGACATGGAGACCGCGGGGGACGGCGGCCTCGATCTCGTCTAGAAACTTGCGGAACTCTGCGGCACGGTGACGGGAATAGCATTTGCCGATGACCTTGCCGTCGCAATGTCGAGCGCCGCGAAGAGTGAGGTCGTGCCGTGGCGCGTGTAGTCGTGGCTGCGTCGTGCGGACTGACCGGGACGCATGGGCAACATGGGCTGGCTGCTGTCGAGCGCCTGGATTTGGGACTTCTCGTCCACACACAGGACGATGGCATGCTGGGACGGGGACCCGACGGGAGAAGCGTCGAGGACGAGCAATGACTATCTTGGCGTTCTCGCGCTTCGCTAACCCGTTGCGCTCTGGGACGACAATAAAGCGAGCATTCGGGAGGAATGCCGTTTGATGACGGCGGCCAATCGGGGGGTCGTACTGGATCGTTCGAACCTAACTGGTCTTGAGGGCAGCAGTCTCACTCTTTGCGAGTGAAAGAGTTCGGTTTATGCGAAGATCCGCGTATCTCTCCAAGGTTGGCGAGGATGCGTAATAATCGAAATTGCTCGATCCGCCAAAAAGTTCCGCTTAGCCCGTAACATCCAATCGGCGCATTAAATGAGTACTTTCAGTCTGACGACAGCCTGATCTGCTTGCCCACGTGTTCTCGCCAGAGGCCGAGCCGCTTGATTCTGTAGTCGACCAACTCAGACGAGGTCCCGAATATCTCAGCGATCTGCTCCGAAGAGCGCTTCTTACTGACGGCAGTAACGATGGCTTCTTTCGGTAGGAGCGTTGCCGAGGCAAGATAGTATGCGTCGTGTTCTTCTGCCTTGTCGTAGGTGCGTCCGTAAGAGTCAGCGATAAGATCGTCTGGAGAGCTTACAGGCGCCGCGCCAAGTCGCGGCAACAGCGCGGCGGTATGGCGTTTCGCGCTCGTTGCTGCTGCGATGGCGACGGTCGTTTCGGCCTGAGCCGAAGGATGCCGCCCAGCCTGGCTTTGTACCTGCAGTGGTGGTCGCGGAATCAGGCCGACGCTTGGTCCAGTCACGCCGGCCACCAGCGGCGGGGCGATTGAGATCGAGTTTGCGGCCGGGGCTCGGATGCGGATCACGGGCACGGTCGACACGGCGACGCTGAAGGCCGCCGTGGCGGCGCTGGCAGATGGACGCCCACGGTGATCCCCATCGCGTCGAGCGTGCGGGTGGCTGTTTGCGAGGATTCGCTACGTGCCGGCCGCGCCCTTGGGCTTGCGGGTCGGCTGAGCCGTAAATGGCTTTGCGGCTGCTGCGGACTCCTGCTGCTTTTTCTGCTGGGCAATAGCGGCAAGCTCCGCCTGTTTAGCCTCAGCCTGATCCTCAGGGACGAGCAGGTAGCCCTTTTCGGCCATGCAGCCACGTTGAACCGTGTCAGCCGCGTTGGACCGTTCGATAGACGCGGCGACGCCGGCTAGACCACCGCCAGAGACTGTGACACCCGACAGATTGGCTTTGTTGCGCTCACCTATGCAGGCGGTGCCATCCAGCTCGAATTGCGTCCGAAGTGCTGGATTGTCCACTGCCTTTTGGCCATCCGCTCGAAGCCAAAGCATCTTAGGCTGAGTGGCACACCCGCTCAGCACGGCGCACAGCGCCCCCCGCAGCAGTAAAAATACGCATGAAGTAGCCCCCGGAATATATGCCGAACCCAACAGCAACCGTAGCGCGAGATCAATAGAAAGTTCGTCGTCGCGCTCGGCCAAATTGGAATCGCTGGCCATTCCGAAGAACAGACCGCGAAAGCGCGGGGTGGCGTGTTGCGTGGAGTAGTTCGAAGTGCCGTGTAACACCTTGAATTTGCCGCGACCGATTTGGAGCGCCGCGCAACACGGTTTGCGCTCGCAGAGCGAAGCCACAACGTAGCCAAGACATTGATTTAATGGATAAATTATTGGCGAATCCCGGCAGGGCTCGAACCTGCAACCCGCGGAGTAGAAATCCGCTAGTCGGCCAAGACGCCCCGTCTCCGCCAACTATCCTGTTGACCACTGAAATCCCGTAAACAATCTCCGCCAAAGGAAGGTCAAACAAGCGCAAACTCCATGATTTTGTTGGTCCTTGCGATTGCTACGTACATCCGGGACGAAGGGATCGCAGGTTCCGACCTTCATGCAAGCCGGGGGATTTCCTGTTGAACCAATCGCAATAGTCGGGTGTTGCGTGTCCGCGATTTGAACCTGCATCCGTCTAGGCAGGTTCCGACCAGGGAACCGGGCCGCCCAACCTATGATACGGCATCGAATTGCGCTCGCTTTCGATCTTCCGCGACAGAAGTCGCTTTCGTCCGACTGGTAGCTCGAGGTCTTTCAACATTCTCTGTATGAGCGTAAAGCTTCGCCCCAGGGCTCACGAACTGCCTATGCGTAAGATTGGATCGAATATCGTAGAGTTGGGTGGTGTGTGGAAAGGCGGTAGCCCTCTCCCGCTACCAAAATCCCCGAGCTTCGCATGTCCATCGTCCAAGAGGCGTTGCACGACCTGCTGCGTGTCCTGACCTTTGCGGCCTGGGGATGTGCGGTCGTAATCTTGGCGATGGCGATACGCCGGGCCTTCTTGAGAGCCGGGACGTTGCCCGAGTGGCGCGGCCTGCTGACGCTCCGGCGTCCGTTGGCGAGCGAGCTCTCGCGGGAATTCCACGCGGCCAATGGTCAGCTCATGCGCCTCATGCTCGCATTCGCCGCGGTGCTAGGCATCGGCGCCCTCCTGTTCTGGCTGGATACCCTGCTTCTTCCTGTCTCAAGTAATTGATGAGCGCGCTATCGCCCGGCGCGCGCAACTAGGAACTCCCGCGCACGATCGAAGCTTGAATCCGCGGGCCAGCCTCGCCGCCGATCGCTGGCCTGCACGGCCCGCCTCCAAGCCCCCCATACCCCCCAGGGTGGGCCGTGCTTCACCACAGGAGACGAGAATTGACCGATCCGACCGAGCAAGAGATCAGAGAACGCGCGCACCGCTTGTGGGAGCAGGCCGGCAAGCCCGAAGGCCGTGAAGAAGAATTTTGGAATGCGGCCGAGCAGGAGCTGCGCAACGAGGAAAAGTCGAACACGCTGCGAACGCCGGATACGCTGTGACCGACAAGACCTGCCCATTCTGCCAGGGTCTGGGATGGGTCTGCGAAAACCATCCGCTCCGGCCCTGGAGCGAGAAGCTCGGCGGCTGCCGCTGCGGTGAGGGCATGCCCTGCACCTGCAACACGACTGAGGATCCGGAAATCAGAGTGGTGATCGTCGAAGCCGACACGACGTGGCACTAGCGGCGGCCCGCTCGGCTCGCAATGGTGCCGGGTAGGTTGGGTAGAGCGGAAGCGAAACCCATCGTGCTTCTTCTTGCCCAGCCCCATGGTTGCGCTCCGCTCTCCCATCCGCCGCGCCGTTGCCGAGGGAACAGACCATCCCCGAAAGGAATTCAATCTCCGAACAGCACGGGCTCTGACAACATTCCTTTCCCACGGCAGTGTCGGCGGTGGACGAGCAGAAAAAGATAGAGCACCAGATCGAACTCGCCACGCGAGCGGCCGCGCTCGTCAGGGACGAAACCACCGGCCAGCGTTTCCGAAGCTTTGCCGACGAGCTGAAGCGAAAGCTCCGCCGCATGATGCGGCGCGGCCAGGTGCGCGCACGCGCCTACGAGCTCTGGGAGCAGGCGGGCCGGCCGAGCAATCGTGACCTGGAGTTCTGGCTCGAAGCGGAACGGCAGGTGGAGGATGAGCGCGAGGATCGGAAGGGGGCGGGTGGTTCATAGGCGATAGATGCTGGCCCGATCGAGGAGCATAGCATTCGGATCTTTGCAAGGCTGTCACGCCCGGGCTCGTCCCGCCTGCGGCGCCGAAGCCCCTTCGGCGCGGCGAAGGTCCGGGCATCCACGTTCTCAGTGCTGCACGGCAACAAAGAAAAAAGCCGCCGGGCTCTTCACCCTGGCGGCCTCAAAAGTCCCTAGCTGTCGATCGCCTCCGCAGCCTCACGCGTACCGCCGTTACCTTGTTTGCGGCCATGCGGGAGTGTTTGTAGGCGAGGGCGGATGATTCTGCTGTGACTTGAAGCACACAGTGGAAAAGAGGATGGGGACGGCTGGGATAATGTCGCGAGAGCGGGCAGGTAGAGAGTACTTGCGAAACCCGTCTTGCCCTCGCATTGGATACAGATGGGTTTCGCTTCGCTAGACTGCGCCGCTGTATGGAGAATGCCTTCGCGCTGATTCCACCAATTGCCGAATAATACCTGAGAAGCGGGTTCTCACTGACGGTCAGATCAATGTGCAGGCGTTTCTTCGCAAACGTCTAAGTGTCTGACGAAGCCTGAGTGGAGGCAGTACGTAGGATGGCGTCGGGCAGAACCCTACCCCTGTGTCGCCCCCCGTCAACCCCTCCCCATAAAAATATTCCACTTTACCGAAATTCGGTTTCGGCGTATGTCTCGCCCATCCCGGCTCACCCAAGAGGGGCGACTATGTGTCGTCACTGTCGCGAGCCGGGCTTGCGGTGGACGCGGCAGCGTCGGCATGAGAGGTGCGGGCAGGGCGGGTAGTCCCTGTGAGTCCGTAACCGCGTGCGACGAGCGGCGCTGTTAGGTTCGTCTCGCCGGCAGGTCGACGGCAACGTGCACAACGTCGTCGAATCCTGCGGCGAACAAGCGGGCCGTGCGTACGGCAAAACCGTGTGGTCCTGGCCGTCGTTGCTACGGTCAAGCTGTCTGCGGAGATGCGCGCGAGCCCAACCGGGCAGACGGCATCGTCAATTCGCGGGGCGAGGGAGGCCAGAAGGAAAGGTCGGCTCCCGGGAGATCACGGCATAAGCCGTCCGACCATCGCGCAGGGAAGGCCGAGTGATCGGCGACACCTGTATGCTGCTGTGCGGTCTCCTTTGCGCATTATTCGCGCAGCAGACCGCGGGTGCCAGCTGGCACCCGGCCTTCCCTGCGCCCTCTTGGCTTTGTGAGGGTGAGCGACGAAGCAAAGCTCGGGCGAAATGCGCCGCGAGGCTACGAAGGCGTGTCTGTGAGCCGAGCTGCGTGCCACACGCTCGATCTCGTAGGGTGGGCAAAGCGCAGCGTGCCCACGCCTTGTTGCTCATGGAGGGAGATCGTGGGCACGGCGCGATGCGCCTTTGCCCACCCTACGGCACTGCCGCTGGGATTTGCACCAGAGCATCGCAATGGCGGTGTGGAGAAAGCGCGCGCCACACTCCGCTCCCGCGCCGTGTCCTTCAAACCCGATACCACGCCGCCAGATTCCACGTGATGGTGTCCCAGCCGGAGATGTCGATCACGAGGTTGTTGGCGCCGGCGTTGACGATGGGGCGTGACAGCAGCGGCAGGAACACGTGCGCTTCGCAGAAGATCTCATCGACCTTCATCAGCAGCGCGGCGCGCTTGACCGGGTCGAGCTCGTTCTGCGCGGCCTTGTAGGCCTTGTCGGCTTCGGGATCGGAATAGCGCGAGTTGTTGCGGCCGAGCCATTTGTTGTCCTTGGTGGCGATCTCCCAGGACACGCACTGGTTCAAGAGGCGCTCCGGATCGGGCTGCGGCTGCGTGGTGTTGTACATCTCCATGTCGGCATAGAATTTCGAGTAGGTGTCGGGATTGCCGACGTCGGAGGAGAAGAACACCGACGCGGTGACCGACTTGAGCTCGATGTCGATGCCGGCCTTCTGGCAGGCCTGCTTGATGATGGCCTGCGTCTTCTGGCGCGGCGCGTTGATCGAGGTCTGGAAGACGTATTTGAGCTTCTTGCCGTCCTTCTCGCGGATGCCGTCCGCGCCCTTCTTCCAGCCGGCCTCGTCGAGGATCTTGTTCGCCTTGTCGATGTCGAACTCGTATTTCAGCTTGGGCGACTTGAACTGCTTGGGCGCGTTGACGAAGCTCGCGGTGGCGATGCCGCCGCGGCCGTAGATGAACTTCTGGATCGAGTCGCGGTCGATCAGGAGGTTGATCGCCCGGCGCACCGCGGGATCGGACAGCGTCGGGTGCTTGGACTTGACGCTGGAGCGCTCGCCGTCGATCTCGGTCCACGGGTCCGTCGTGTTGAGGATGATGAACTCGACATTGCCGGACGGCGTGATGTCGAGCTTGCCTTTGCCGCCCGCCTCCATGCGCTTGAGCACCTCCTCCTCCACCTGCATGTTCCAGGCGAAGTCGTACTCGCCGGTCTGCAGCACGGTGCGCGCCGCGGACACCGCATCGCCGCCGCCCTTGATCTCGAGCGTGTCGAAATGCGGCTGGTTCTTGATGTGATAGTCGGGATTGCGTTCGGCGCGGATCAGATCGCCCGGCTTGAACTCGACGAATTTGTACGGGCCGGTGCCGACCGGCTTCAGATTGGCCGGTGCCTCGCGCGACTTGGCGCCGGCATAGTCGCCGAAATGATGCTTTGGCAGGATCGGGCCGACCGAGCCGACGAACGGATCGGCCCAGAACGGCGTCGGCGCCTTGAAGATCACCTTGACGGTGTGGTCGTCGATCTTCTCGACCTTGATGTCCTTGTAGGATCCCGTGGTATAGGCCGCAGTTGCGAGATCGGCGGCGTATTGCCAGGTGAAGATGACGTCGTCGGCGGTGAAGGGCTGGCCGTCATGCCATTTGACGCCCTTCTTCAACTTCCAGACCACGCTCATGCCGTCGGCCGCAAGGCTGCCGTTCTGCTTGGTCGGGACTTCGGCGGCGAGGCATGGAATCAGGTTGCCCTCCTTGTCCCAGCCGGCGAGCGGCTCGAAGAACACGCGCGAGGCCATCTGGTCCTTGGTGCCGATCGCGAAATGCGGATTGAGCAGCGTCGGCGCCTGCCAGAACAGCAGCTTGAGCGAGCCGCCGCCGCCGGCCTTGGTCGGCTTGTACGGCAAGGTGGCATCCGCCATCGCCACGTCGTGCCAGAGCAGGATCTGGCTCGCGATCGGCGCTGCGATTCCGGCCGCGGCCACCTTCTGAATGAACGAGCGCCGCGACAGCGTGCCTTGCTTCACCTCCGCGACCAGACCCCGGATTTCGTTCTCGTTCATCAGATGACCCTCCACCTCGAAGACAAATCGTCGCCGGCGGCCATCATGTTGCATCATGCACGGGGCGGCAATGCCGGCGTGGCTGCCGGGCCATGCGACGAAATGACGATGGGGAACGCCCTTGCGGGCCACGGCCCGGACCGCCGCCCGGGAGCGGCGAGGGTGGTCATGGCGAAACGCCGGGGCTGCTTGCGCCTCACGCTTGCGCAGGCGCGTTCGTTCCCCACATCGGATCGAACGGAGAAGCGTTGTCCGCACCGGGCGGCAAATATGGTTTTCCATTTCATTGATTTCATTCGACGGAGAAGCGAATACGGTTCCAATCATTCTCGCCGTGCCATGGAGACCAAGATGTCGTTTCGCCTTCCCCTGATCCTCGCAACCGCGCTCGCCGCCTGGTCGGCAGCAGCCACCGCCGAGACCATCAAGATCGGCGTGACACCGGGCCCGCATGCGCAGATTCTCGAGGCCGTGAAGCCGATCGCCGCCAAGCAGGGCCTCGACATCCAGCTGCTCGAATTCTCCGACTATGTCGTGCCGAACGCCGCGCTCGATGCCGGCGAGATCCAGGCCAATTCGTTCCAGAACCAGCCTTATCTTGACAACCAGAAAGCCGACCGCGGCTACAAGATCGAGGCCGTCGGCCTGACCGTGAATTTCCCGATCGGCGTCTATTCGAAGAAGCACAAGGCCATCGCCGACATCCCCGAGGGCGGCAAGGTCTCGATCCCGAACGATCCGACCAATGGCGGCCGCGTGCTGCTGTTGCTGCGCGACAAGGGCCTGATCAAGCTGAAGGACGGCACCGGCTTCAAGCCGACCGTGCTCGACATCACCGAGAACCCGAAGAAGCTGAAGTTCCTCGAGGTCGACGCGGCGCAGGCGCCGCGCGCGCTCGACGACGTCGACGCCGCCGCGATCAACACCAATTATGCAACCCAGGCGGGCCTCGATCCGGTCAAGGATCCGATCCTGCGCGAGGATCCGAAGGGCCCCTATGTCAATCTGATCGCCGTGCGCACCGCCGACAAGGACAAGCCCTGGGTCAAGATCCTCGTCGACAGCTACCACACGCCGGAGGTCAAGGAGTTCGTCCTGACCAAGTTCAAGGGCGCGGTGCTGCCGAGCTGGTAGGCAATCTGCCCAGCCAAAGTTCAGTAAAGCCTTGCGCAGGGGCGATCCCGGCGGACCATTGCGCGTATGAGCCTTGCGCAATGCCTGCTTGTCGGAAGCCGCAGTAACCGACATCATCGGCGGCCTGGCCATCCTCGCCCGACAGGGGTCGCATGAAACGCTTTGCAAATCTGAAACGCCTGGGGTTCTTCACGCGGCTTCTGGACGAGGCCTCGCCCGCCGAGCGCTATCGCTTCGCGGCCGAGCAGATCGTGCGCGCCGAAAAGGCGGGCCTCGATTCCGCGTGGATCGCCCAGCATCACTTCCACGAGCGTGAAGGCGGCCTGCCGTCGCCCTTTACGTTTCTCGGCTACGTCGCAGCCCAGACCTCGCGCATCCGCCTCGGTACCGGCATCGTCACGCTGCCGCTGGAGAATGCGGTGCGGGTGGCGGAGGACGCAGCCGTGCTCGATCTGATCTGCAACGGCCGCTTCGAGCTCGGCGTCGGCACCGGCGGCAATCCGTCGGCCTTTGCCGCCTTCGGCCTCGACAGCGCCCAGCGCAACGAGATTTTCGCGCGCAATCTGGCGGTGGTCCGCACCGCCCTGGTCGGCAAGCCGCTCGAGGGCGGCGACACGATCTATCCGCAGCGGCCGCAGCTGGACAAGCGGATCTGGCAGGCCACGTTCTCGGTGGCCGGTGGCGCGCGCGCCGGCAAGGCGGGCGATGGCCTGTTGCTCTCGCGCACCCAGCCGCGAACCAAGGAGGCGCCGCAGGCGACGCTCGCCGAGATCCAGAATCCGGTGATCGATGCTTATCTGGAAGCGCTGCCCAAGGGGGCAGAACCCCGCATCATGGCCTCGCGCAGCGTGTTCGTCGCTGACGATCACCGCGAGGCGTTGCGGCTTGCCGACATCGGTCTGCGCCGCGCGCTGCCGCAGTTCATGAAGGGCGGTCACGCCAAGCCGGGCGAGACGCTGGAGGAGATGATCACGGCGTTCGACACCCATGTCGGCGGCGCCGACGAGGTCATCGCCTCGCTGCGCACCGATGCCACGCTGGAGCGGGTGACCGATCTCGTGTTCCAGGTGCATTCGGTCGATGCCCCGCATCCCCACGTCCTGCGCTCAATCGATCTGGTCGCGGAGAAGGTCGCACCGGCGCTCGGCTGGACCCGGACGGCGCCCGACGTGGCGCTGGCGGGCTGATCGGACATGAAGAGCATCGCGTTGCACGAGGCTGAATGATGAGTACGCAGGATATCATCGACACACTCGCCGGGATCGAGCCGGGCTCGGCTCTGGACGCCATCCGCGCACGGCGCCTGCAGGCGCGCGAGAACGCGCAGAAGAGCTATCTCTCGCTGTTCGAGCCGATCGACGCCGGCGATGTCTCGCTGGCCGAACGCGCGGCGGTCGCCGCCTTCGTGACCGGGCTCCATGGCGAGTCCCCCGTTGCCACCTTCTATCGCGACAAGCTTGCCGCAAATGCGAACGGTGCGCCCCTGCTGGAGGCGATCGACGCCGAGATCGCGCGGGGCAGGACCTCGGGTCCCTATGGCTCGTATCCCGCCGGCCCGCTGTCGATCGAGAACACCGCCGGCCTGATCTATCGCGTCAGCGCGGCGGGCAAGCCGGCGCTCGGCGCCAGACTCGCAGCGGCACTCGAGCATGCACACCTCCTGGTGTTCCGGCCCCGCGATGCCGCAGCCAGCGACATGAAGGCGCTGCTTGACGCCGGCTGGTCGACCACCGGGATCGTCACCTTCTCCCAACTCGTCGCGTTCCTGTCGTTCCAGGTGCGGGTCGTCAGCGGCTTGCGCACGCTCGCCGCCGTGAACGCATAAGAGGAGGCCGCAATCATGAGCGCCACCGTCAATCCGCCCGTTGTCTTCACCCAGGATGAGCTCGGTTGGGTGTCCTGGATCGAACCGCTGCCCGAGGCCGAGCTGACCGAACGACACTTTAATGGCCTCGTCGATCGCTCCCGCGCCAAGTCGGAATATTTCCGCCTGCTGGTGCGCGATCCCGAAGTGCTGGAAGCCCGCACCAAGACCGACAAGGACATCTTCTACAATGTCGCCGACGGCCTGCCGCGCGCCGAGCGCGAGCTCGCGGCGGCGGCGACCTCACGCTATAACGGCTGCATCTATTGCGCCTCCGTGCATGCGCGTTTCGCCAGCACCTATTCCAAGCGCCGCGACGACGTGCAGCGCTTGCTCGACGAGGGCGTCAAGGCCGATCTCGGCGAGCGCTGGAATGCCGTGGTCAAGGCGTCGGTCGCATTGGCCGCAACCCCGATCGCGTTCGGGCCCGACAATATCGCGGAGCTGCGCCGTGCCGGTCTCGACGATGCCGAGATCGTCGACGTCATCAACGGCGCCTCGTTCTTCAACTGGGCGAACCGGCTGATGCTGTCGCTCGGCGAGCCCTCGAAATAGGCGTTCTCACCGGCACAAAAATTGCTGTTTGTTTCAACACTTGAGTGGATGGAGCCGTGCATGAGCAACATCGATCGTCGTAGCCTGGTCAAGGGCTCGCTCGCCGTCATGATGGCGGGAGCAGCGTCACGCGCCGCCTTCGCGCAATCGTCCGAACCGATCCTGCTCGGCGTCAGCGGTCCGCTGACGGGACCGAACGCGCAATATGGCACGCAGTGGAAGCAGGGCTTTGATCTCGCGCTCGACGAGATCATGGCGGCCGGCGGCATCAACGGGCGCAAGCTCGCCTACCAGTTCGAGGACAGTCAGAGCGATCCGCGCCAGTCGGTCGCGATCGCCCAGAAGTTCGTCTCCGATCCCCGAATCGTCATGGAGCTCGGCGATTTCTCCAGCCCGGCCTCGATGGCGGCCTCGCCGATCTATCAGCGCGGCGGCCTCGTGCAATTCGGCTTCACCAACTCGCACCCCGATTTCACCAAGGGCGGCGACTTCATGTGGAGCACCTCGGTCAGCCAGGCCGACGAGCAGCCGCTGCTGGCGGCCTATGCGGTGAAGCGTCTCGGCCTCAAGAAGCTCGCGGTGCTGCACCTCAACACCGATTGGGGCCGCACCAGCCGCGACTATTTCGTCAAGGCGGCGAAGGAGTACGGCGCCGAAATCGCGGTGACCGAGGGCTATATCGCGGAGGAGCGCGACTTCCGTTCCACGCTGGTGCGCGTGCGCGACGCCAGTCCGGACGGGCTGATCCTGATCTCCTATTATTCCGACGGTGCGCTGATCGCCCGGCAGGCGCGGCAGGTCGGCCTGAAACAGGTGATCTGCGCCGCGAGCTCGGTCTACTCGCCGAAATTTCTGGAGCTCGGCGGCGAGGCGGTCGAGGACGTCCATCTCGGCACGCGCTATTTCCCCGAGGATCCCAGGCCCGAGGTGAAGAAATTCATCGCCGGCTTCAAGGCGAAATACGGCGGGCAGGAGCCCGACGCCTTCAACGCTTATTCCTATGATGCGATGAACATGGCGGCCGCCGTGGTCAAGATCGGCGGCACCGACCGCCGTGCGGTCCGCGATGCCTTCGCGAAGGTGAAAGACGTCTCCAGCGTCATCTTCGGCTCGGCGACGTTCGACGTCGAGAGCCGCCGCGTCAAGGGCGCCATGAATGCCGAGCTCGTTGTGCGCAAGGGCCAGTTCGCGCTGTGGGACGGCAAGCCGACCTGATCTGTAGGCTGGAGCAACCGCTTCGGCCGACTTCATTCTACGCGGGGATCACCGTTTGTCTTCCTGGCTCGACTATACGATCAACGGGCTGATCGTCGGCAATGTCTACGCCCTCGTTGCGGTCGGGCTCGCGCTGATCTTCGGCGTCAGCCGGCTGATCAACTTCGCGCAAGGCTCGATCTATCTGGTCGGTGCCTATATCGGCTGGGTCGCCGTGGTGCAGCTGCATACGCCGCTGCCGCTCACCATCATCGTGGTCGCGGTGGCTGCCGCGCTCGTCGGATTGATCATCGAGCGGTTCGGCTTGCGTCCGCTGCAGAACTCGGTGCGGATCGCGCCGTTGCTCGCCACGATCGGCATCAGCTTCGTGCTCGATCAGCTGGTCATGCTGACCTTCTCGCCCAATCCGCGCGCGCTGCCGAGCCAGTTGCCTGATGTCCGCTTCCAGGTCGGCGGCGGCACCATCGGTCCGCTCGATCTGCTCATTGCGGGCGTCGGCCTCACCAGTGCGCTGTTGCTGTTCGTGTTCCTGCGTTACTCCAAGCTCGGCTGGGCGGTGCGCGCGGCGTCGCAAGACCGCGACGCGGCGATGCAGATGGGCGTCGACGTCAACCGCGTCAATCAGGCGGTGTTCGGCATTGCCGCCGCGCTCGGCGGCGTCTCCGGCATGCTGGTCGGCATGTACTACAACCAGATCGACACCGCGATGAGCCTGCAGGCGACGCTCAAGGGCGTCGTCGCTGAAGTCGTCGGCGGCGCCGGTAATGTGCCCGGCGCGGTGATCGGCAGCCTGCTGCTTGGTCTCGTCGAGAGCTACGGCGTTGCGGTATTCGGCACCAGCTACCGCAATCTGTTCGCGTTCCTGCTGCTCGTCGTCGTGCTCGTGCTGCGGCCGAACGGCCTGTTCGCGAGCGCGCGGCAGGCGCCGCCCGAGCCGCTCACCGGCACCTTCATCGCGCCGAGCCGCCCGCTGCGCATTCCGCGCTGGGCCTTGGCTGTTGCGGCCGCGATCTTCGCGGTCCTCCCGTTCTTCCCAGTGTCGTTCTACGTGCTGCAGACCTTGATCAATGCCTGGCTGCTCGGCATGCTCGCGCTCAGCCTGACACTGGTTGCGGGCACGATCGGCCAGGTCTCGCTCGGTCACGCCGCGCTGCTCGCGATCGGCGCCTACACCTCGGCGCTGCTGTCGCTGACATTCTCCGTTCCCGTGGGCCTTTCGATCATCGGCGGCGGCCTGATGTGCGCCGCGCTCGGCACCGCGCTGATCTCGCCGTCGTTTCGCCTGCGCGGGCATTATGTGTCGATCGCGACGCTCGCCATCGGCGAGATCGTCTCCCTGGTGATCCTGAACTGGGAGAGCGTCACGCGCGGCCCGATCGGCATCTCCGGCATCCCGCCGCTGTCGCTGTTCGGCTACGATCTGATCAGCCCGACCTCGATCTACTGGTTCAGCTTCGCGGTGATGGTCGTGCTGGCGCTGCTGCAGGGGCGGCTACTGACATCGCACCTCGGCCGCAGCTTTCGCGCCATCCGCGACGACGACATCGCCGCGCGCGCCTATGGCCTCAGCCTGAACCGCTACAAGTCGCTGGCCTTTATCTTCGGCGGGTTCGCCGCCGGCGTCAGCGGCGGCATCGCTGCGCACCTCTACTCCTACATCAACCACGAGACCTTCAACACGCAACAATCGATCCTGGCGCTGACCGTGGTCATCCTCGGCGGTCTCGGCAATGTCGTCGGCGCGATTCTGGGATCGGTGGCGCTGGTCGGCCTGCCCGAGGTCTTTCGGATCGCGGCGGAGTATCGCATCCTGATCTACGGCATCGTGCTGTTGCTGCTGGTGCGGTTCAGGCCGCAGGGCCTGCTGGGGACGATGTGATGGCGGAGCAGCACACGACCATGCTGTCCTTGCGTGGGCTGACGCGGCGCTTCGGTGGCCTCACCGCGGTCGACGCCATCGACCTCGATCTCGCCAGGGGAGAGCTCATCAGCATCATCGGCCCGAACGGCGCCGGCAAGACGACGCTGTTCAACCTCGTGACCGGTCTTGATCGCCCCGACGCCGGCGTCGTCCACTTCGAAGGTCAGGACATCACCGGCCTGTCGCCGGAGCGGCTCGCCGCCGAAGGCATCGCGCGCACGTTCCAGCTCGGCCGCGTCTTCGGCAATCTCAGCGTGATGGACAACGTCCTGATCGGCGCCCACACGCGGCTGCGTGCGGTGAAGCCGGCGGTGCCGGTGATCGGCCCGCTGCTGGAATTGGGGTTGGCGCTGCTGCGTCCCACCAGCGTCAGGGCTGAGGAAGAGCGGCTGCGCGAGGAGGTGAAAGCCATTCTCGCCCGCTTCGGCGAACGGCTGCTGCCGCGGATCGACCAGCCGGCCTATAGTCTGTCTTACGCCAACCGCCGCCGTGTCGAGATCGCACGCGCGCTGGCGCTGAAGGCGCGCCTGCTGCTGCTCGACGAGCCCACGGCCGGCATGAACCCGACCGAGACCGCGGAGATGCAGGCGCTGGTCGCCGAGCTCAAGGCGGAGGGGCTGACCATCCTCCTGATCGAGCACAAGCTGGAGATGGTGATGCGCCTGTCCGACCGCGTCATCGTCATGGACGAGGGCAAGAAGATCGCGGAAGGGCCGGGCGAAGCGGTGCGGAGCGATCCCAAGGTGATCGAAGCCTATCTTGGCCACGGGCTATCAGGGACGTCGGAGCAGGAGAGCGCAGCATGACGACGAGCGCCCCCGAACCTCTGCTGGCATTGTCGAACGTCAATACGTTCTACGGGCAGGCCCAAGTGCATTTCGATTTGTCGATCACGGTCGCGCGCGGCCACATCGTCTGCCTGCTCGGCGGCAACGCCAGCGGCAAGTCGACGACGATGAAGATCATCTTGGGCCTTGTGAAGCCGCGCTCGGGCGATGTCACGTTCGACGGCGCATCGTTGATCGGGCTGACCACGCCGCAGATCGTCCGTCGCGGCATCGCTTCGGTGCCGGAGGCGCGGCGGCTGTTCGCGGACATGAGCGTGCGCGAGAACATCCTGATGGGCGCCTTCGTGCGCAACGACCGCGACGCGGTGGCGCAGGATCTCGACAGGATGCTCACCCTATTCCCGAAGCTCGGTCAGCGGCTGTCGCAGCGCGCGGGCTCGTTGTCGGGCGGCGAGCAGCAGATGGTCGCGATGGCGCGGGCGCTGATGAGCCGTCCCAGGATGATCGTGATGGACGAGCCGACCATGGGTCTGTCGCCGCTCTATGTCGACCGCGTGCTGGAACTGATCCGCACCATCAATCAGGAAGGCGTCTCGGTGTTCATGGTCGAGCAGAACGCCAGCCTCGCGCTGGAGATCGCGCACGAAGCCTATGTGCTGCAGACCGGCAAGATCGTGCTGTCAGGCCCGGCGCGGGCGCTGAAGGATGATCCTCGAATCCGCGATGCCTATCTCGGCGGCTCCGAGGCCGCCTGACGCTCAGGCCGACACGGCGCTCGCTGCTTGCTCCGCCGGCAGATCATCGCCATTGGGATCGCCGGGGGCCGTGGCCCAAGCCAGCTCGACCAGCGTCACGATCCTGCGTCCGCCGCCGTCGAGCTGGACCACGATCAGGCCCTGCTCCTCCATGTAGCCGAGCAGCCGCTGCGCCCGGCGCAGCGAATGCGAGCCATAGGCGCGCGCGATCGCGGCGTCGCCGGGACACGGCCAGCCTTCCTTCGCGGCGCGCGCGATCATCATGAACACGCCCTGCATGTCGTCGGGCAAGATGGATGCGCGCAGCGACACGTCCTGCCACGCGTCGTCATCAGTGAGATCGGTGCCGAGGCCGGCGCGCGCATGCGTCAGCATGCGGCGGAATTCGTTGAGGTCGGGCACGGCCGCCCCTAAGCCCTCAATGCGGCAGCGGACCACGAACTCCTGATAGAGCACGCCGATGGCGCGGAAGCCCGCGTCGGGCTCCGCCAGCACGGCGCGCAGCGTACGCGCGACGCGCTCGCGCCGTTCCGCGAGCTCTTCGGCGCTGACGGGCACCTCGACCAAGTCGGGCCGGATCTCCGGCGTGGCGGCGGCCTTCGCGGCGCGGAGCTGTTCGAGCAGATCCGGCGCCGGCCGGCGCTGTGGCCGGCTGGCATCGGGCGGCGGCGCGGCCAGGATCACGGCGCGCATATCTTCAAGCGAGGATTCCGGCAGCGGCATCAGCCGCGGCGTGGAATTGCGTGGGCTCGTGTCGGTCGGCCCGATATGCAAACGCAGCGGCCGGCGCGACAGCGCAGGTCCCAGCGCCATGAACTGCCCACGCTCGAGATCGCGGAAGGATTCGGCTTGCCGCCGTTCCATGCCGAGCAGATCGGCGGCGCGCGCCATGTCGATGTCGAGGAAGGTGCGGCCCATCAGGAAATTGGAGGCTTCCGCCGCGACGTTCTTGGCGAGCTTCGCCAGCCGCTGGGTCGCGATGATGCCGGCCAGCCCGCGCTTGCGGCCGCGGCACATCAGATTGGTCATGGCGCCGAGCGAGAGTTTTCGCGCCTCGTCCGAGACTTCGCCGGCCACCGCCGGCGCGAACAGCTGCGCCTCGTCGACGACCACGAGCATCGGATACCAATGGTCGCGGTCGACGTCGAACATCCCGCCGAGAAACGCGGCCGCACGGCGCATCTGGTTTTCGGCGTCGAGCCCTTCGAGATTGAGCACCGTGGAGACGCGATGCAGCCGCGCGCGCTCGCCGGCGACCTGAAGGCCGCGCTCGGTGTGATCCTCGGCCTCGATCACGAGATGGCCGAAGCGTTCGGCCAGCGTGACGAAATCGCCTTCGGGGTCGATGATGGCCTGCTGCACCCAGGGCGCGCTCTGTTCCAGCAGCCGCCGCAGCAGATGCGACTTGCCGGAGCCCGAATTGCCCTGCACCAGGAGACGGGTCGCCAAGAGTTCCTCGAGGTCCATGGCAGCCGCGGCGCCCGCCGTGGTCTGCCCCATCTCGATTGCAACCGTCATGCCCGACTCAAGTCCCCGTCATTCGCGGACAGGGGCTTATCAATCCCGCCGCGGCGCGTCGAGCGGCACGGCGCTGATCAGGCCGCGTTGCCCACGGCGGCGTTCAGGCGTGATTCGATAGCCGTAAAAGTGCGGGCCGATAGGGGGCTTGCGGATCATCGTCCTCGTTCGCCGGGATGACGCAAGAGCCGAATTCCTGCCTGATCCGCTCCATCTCGGCGATGCGCTCGTGCAACCGTTGCAAATGTTCCGGCGATGTCGCTCGCCAGAACCGGAACGTGTCGGCCGTCAGCGGCACGAAGGCCGTGCCGAACAGGGTCGGCTCGGGAACGACCGTGCGTCCAAGCAGCAGGAAGCGGTCGGCGCCGGAGACGACAAGGGTCGCATAGCCCCGGTTTCCGATCCGCCTGATGCCATTCAGCGACCATTCGGCGAGCTTGCTGAAATACGGCTCCTCGCGCCAGCGATCCGGGCAATGGTCGTCGACCGTGACGTTCACGGCATCCTGGCTGAAATGGACGATGATCCCCGACTTCGCCGGGAACCAGTCATCGTCGAGATGCCCCTGCAGCCAGGCGCAGACGAAGGAGCGGCACATCTGGGGGCGGCGGTCGTAGATGGTGCAGCCGGTGCCCGTCTGCCAGTGCTTGCAGAGCTGGTTCACCGGCTTGTCGACGGCCGCCACCTCGAGAATGTCGCAGCAGGCGTTGCACGATCCGCATTGCCGGGCGAACGGCGCCGTCTTCGGCTGGCCGGCTGCCTTGAAGCCCTGGCCGTCGCGAACGAGCACCTTCTGCTTCTCCAGCGTGTTCAAGGCGCGCTCGACCTTGAGACGGGACAATCCGGTCGCGTCGATGACACTCTTCATGGTTGTCGCGCCGGCCTCCACCGCGCGAGCGACCTGCAACGTCGACTGATCCATCTTCGATGACTTGTTCTTTCGCCCGTCAATCCGGCTATCGCGGGCAGGCTTGGAACCTGCTGCCCGCAGCCGGCATCTGGAGTCTCTGCCGAAGCATCTCGGCGGCCTCCGTTACGTAAGGCCAGACCTCGCACGGATGCAACGTTTTCGCAAATCGGCGACCACGGGGGTGGGCGGATTCGGGTCGATTCCGGGCTTTGACGACCGGATTCGATGATGAAGATCAAACCAGCCTGGCCAGGGGCCTGCTAGCTCAGGCGCATGAGCTTCCTGACCTTCTTCACGGCGACCTATTTCCTGCTGGCCGTGCCCGGGCCGACCAACACCTTGCTCGCGACATCGGGCGCAGGGATCGGGATCGCGCGCTCGCTTCATCTGCTTGTGGCGGAGCTCGCCGGCTATCTGCTGGCGATCGCGCTGTTGCGGCTGGCGCTCGGGCCCATCGTCATGGATATCCCGCTCGCGGCGGTCGTGCTTCGCGTCGCGGTGACCATCTACATCCTGTGCCTTGCCGTCATGCTCTGGCGAGTCAACACGCGCGAGCTGCGCGACGGTGCACCGGTGACGTTCGGCCAGGTGCTGCTCACAACCCTGTTGAACCCGAAAGCGCTCGTCTTCGCCTTCCTGCTCCTGCCACTTGGAGCAGGGCCGCTTGAACTGTTGCCCTGGTTGGGCGCGATTGCGCTTCAGATTGTCACCGCTGGCGCCGCGTGGATCACTCTGGGCGCAACACTCGGCCGCGGCGCGCGCCGATTCGGGCATCCCGACCTGGTCACGCGCACCGGCGCGGTCACGCTTGTCGCGGTGACCGGCCTGATCTGGCTTCAATCATTCCTGAGCGCGTGAGCGTCGAACGTCGGTGGAGGCGGCGCGCTTACTGCGCGCCGGATCCGCCCTGCACGATCTTCTCGTTCAGCTTCAGATCGACGGTCTCGACCGTGCGGTCGATCTCGGCGTTGGGCACGCCGAGCTGATGCGAGATCAGCTTCACCAGGAGGTCGACGCGCTCGATGAAGGGCGCGCCGCTCGCGACCGCGCGCGCCGCCGATGACGGCTTGAGCAGGCTCTCGGCGGCCTTGGCGTATTTCGCGAACGGCACCTGGTCCTGCGGATCGGCGCCGAGCTTGCGGGCGATGGCGTCGACATGGTCGTAGATCGTCTGCGAGCGGCTGAGGTCGCCGTGCACGGCGTCGCGGATCGACTGCGGATCGTGCGGCGTGATGCAGCGGTAATTGCCGGTGAGCAGCATCGACCATTTCGCCAGCGGCACGAACAGGGAATCGAACACTTTCAGCTTCACCGGCACGTCGTGGCCGTCGAGCGTCACCGCATCGATGTCGGCCTCCAGCTCGCGCAGCACCTTGTTGTGCTTCTCGTCGGCGAACACCGACGCCTTGAAGTTGGTGGGCAGGCCGACATGCAGCACGTTGGCGGCTTCTTCCGGCGGACGGAACGCCTGCGGGTCGGGCGAGCACAGCGTCACCAGCCTCGGCTCGAACCGCTCCCACACCTGGGCATTGGTGTAGGCCTCTTCCAGATCCATGTCGGCGAGCGCCGGGATCCGCTTCAGATAGGGCAGCGGCGGCATGTTCATGATCGACAGGCACGGCAGCTTCGCCGCGGCGATCTTGACCATGAGAACGCGAACTGTGTGGTTGGTGTATTGCGGCTCCTGCATCGCAAGGCCGACCATGTCGTAGCGGGAGAGGTCGACATTGGCGGGGGTCACGGCGTCGAGCTTGCCGGGCAGGTTGCGCGAGAAGATCGCCCGGTGCACCGCCTCGTCACGCAGCTTGATGCGCACCTCGGTACCTTCGCGGTTGATCAGCTCCGCGGTCTTGGCGCGGCAGACCAGGGTCACATTGTGCCCGGCCATCAGCAGCTTCGTCCCCAGCAGCGAGCCGTAAGAAGCCCCGAGAATCAATATGTTGCGCGCCATATTCCGTCCCTTTGACAATGTGTGTGATTCTTTGAGCCCCGGCCGTCATCCGCGGGCGAGTTGCCGGCATGTAAAGCGAAGTGCGCGGGGATGGCAACTGGGATAATGCATACAAGGTGCGCCAGGATCCGGCGGCCGCGATGGAGCGAAGTCCGGCAAATACTTCGGCCTGCCGGCAAGGACCAGGCTCATGCCGCGCTCATCCGCTACGAGCCCCAATTTTGCCCGACGGGTCCTTGCTGTGCCGCCACCTGCGGCTGTCAATCGGCTCACTCAACGCCATACGGCTTTACCGAATCCGGTAGGCCGGAGGATGTCTCGCTCGTCCCGGCTCAGCGTGAGGTGCGATCGTGCATGTCGCGTGCCGATGATCGCCACGTCGGCTGGTCGCGCTGTTTTCTTGTTGTCACATTTGCCTTTCGGCATTGATGAAGCGGCAATCCGCCGCATCTCTCACCATATCGTGCTTTCACAATGCCGGCCTACGCAGGCATGTATTTTACGTCGGCGAAGTGAGTCATTTCAGTTCGCCGATCGCAACAAGAAAAGTCAGGGCCCGCATCGCAAGTCTGATCGCAAGACTGGCGGAGTGCGCGGCAAGCAACTGTGTTCAGCGATGGAGCTGGGACGTGACGATTGAGTTGGGCCGGCCTCGACCTTGGGCTCAAGCGGGCTGGTTTGGAATGGCGGCGAAAGACGTCGACGCGGCGGGCTGCCTCGCCAGACGCAAGCGCGATGGACGCGATCAGGGGCGGCGGCGATCGCATCGAGCAGGGGCGCGGGACGCTGCGCAGAATGCAAAGCCGGCTAGTCTGGACGCAAGTCCGGGCAACCGTTGACGGCGCCGCTCGGGGGTTGAAATGGAAGGTGATCATTGGCCTCACGGCTCGTGCGACGGCGCCGGGCAAAGCTTGGCGCGCTTGCGGGATCGCGCCTCCCAATTTTTCCAAAGCCTGTCCGTCGCGGAGCTTGGGCATGAGACGCACCGGCATCTGTGGATTTCGGACTGGTTGAAGGTCGCGGACGACTACCGGACCTTGGCCGAATCCGCGCACCAAAACCGTTCCGCCTGGGTTTCGCGGGAAGCGTGGCTGTGTTCGCTAACGGCCCTCGAAGTCGTCAGACGCTTGTCTTGTCCGGAAGATGTCGAAAGTGCCGGCCTCGCAGACGAGGTCGGCATCAGCCTGCGAGGTTTCGAGGCGGAGGCCGGACTGGCGATCGAGCGGGTCAAGATTGATTGCTTCGACCAAGGGGCGCTGGCCGGCTTCTTTCTGCCGGCGCTCCGTCATGGGACTTCCGCGCCGACGGTCATCTGCCTCAGCGACGAGGACATCACCCTGGGCTCGATGATGAGCAGGCTGTTGCCGGCCTCACTCTGCGGGACCATGTCGCTCCTGTTCGTCGATGCCGGCAATTCAACGGTGCATCGCTCCTTCAAGCCGGAGCACAGGCTTCAGTGCTGGTTGGACTATCTGGAGGCTCGCCCCGATGTCGATGCGCGGCGGATCGCAATCTATGGCGAAGGGGAGGGCGCCTCTCATGCGTCCCGCCTTGCCCTCTCGGATCGCAGGATAGCGGCCGCCGTGTGCGATGGCGGACTTTTGACGCCGGTGATGCGTCGAGCGTCGCTTCGCTGGATGACCGGTTTCGGGCAAGCGGTCCCCGACGGGGCCGCGACGGGTTCGCTACCGCCGTCGCGTCGACTCCCGTGCCCGCTGCTCATGGTCGTCGGGAGCCGCTCCATGATATGGGAGCAGGATGCCCTCGATCTGCAAGCCGGCTATCGGCAGACCGGAGCGGATTGCTCAGTCGTGGTGCCCAACAATGTCCGGCACCCGCTCGGCGAGGTCGAGAATTTCATCGCTGTCGACGACTTCGTCTTCGAATGGCTCGGCAGCAAGCTCGGAACGGCCCGTCAGCTTGACCCCGTGACCTATCTCTAGCCCCAGGGGGAATCGCATTTGAGAGCGGTGTTTGCCGCCATGCTTCGGGCGGTCGCCTCGAAGCCGAGGCGCGCGTCACGACACGTCGATAGCCAGCAATCGTGCCGCCAGCCGCGCGTTCCTGGCGATCGTTGCCAGCGCGGCATTCAGTTCAGCCAGGGTCTTCTCGTCGAGCTCGTTGAAGATGGTCGAATTCAAGGCGAGCTTTCTCTTGGATAGTTTTTCGATTTCCGTCGTGGCCTTCTCCGTCAGCGACATCAGAACGAAGCGGGCATCGTCCGGTGCCGGCCGCCGCGACAGGAAGCCGCCCTTTTCGAGGCTCTTGGTCTGGTTGGTCACGAAGGCCGGGTGGACCCGCAACTTGTTCGCGATATCGATGCCGGCGACGCCGCGCCCGTCGTCCAGTTCGGTGATCGCCATCAGGATCAGCCACTGCGGCTCGGTGATGCCCAGCAGTCCGGCCCAGCAGGTATGGATGTCCTCCAGCTGGGAGTGAATTTCGACGACGTTCCAGATGAAGTCCGTAATCGCCCTGTCGAGTTTCTTCTCGATCATGTGGCTGCCCCCCGTTTCCCTCAGTTCACTCTTTTAATGGGATATTGGGGAATCGTCTCGCATATCGCGCGTGGACAATTGTGGCGGACACCGCACGGCGGAAACGGTTCGCGGTTTAGTACTTGCAAAAAGCAATTAATTAAATTACGTCTCCTCCCACTCAATCTTTGCTGCTCTTGACCCTGTCGATGGACAGCGATGTGAGACCTCCAAGAAAGCCCTCGGGATGCCCCCTGAGGGCTTTTTCGTTTTGGATTAAAGAGTTAGTTGCCGTTCCGATCGCCTCTGTTGCCATCGGGCAACATCTCCGACGGAAGTTACGATTCACTAAATCAATAAATTGAGGCCGTTGTTTTTATAAACTATACGTGAAGCTACGACGGAGGGGGGGCACCTCACTGTCGTTTCAGTCCGGACCTTCAGTGCGGACCTGAATTGAACGGAAATTAAGTGGGTTAAGCGGCGTCCTCCGAGGAGCCGAGCCCCCTGAACCGACCTGGAGGTTTACTAATGAAGTTGACGAAGACGCTCTTTCTCGGCTCGGCTGCCGGCCTGATGGCCGTCTCCGGGGCGTTCGCAGCCGATCTCCCCGTGAAGGCCAAGGCCGTCGAATACGTGAAGATCTGCTCGCTGTACGGCGCCGGCTTCTACTACATCCCGGGCACCGACACCTGCATCAAGCTGGGTGGTTACCTGCGCGCTGAAGTCGCGTTCAACACCAACAGCAACTACGGCATCTCGAACGGCTCCCCGGCTGGTGCGCACAACCGCCTCAGCAACTACTACCAGATGCGCGCTCGTCAGGATCTCAACATCGACACGCGCACCGCGACCGAATACGGCGTCGTCCGTACCTTCTTCGACGGCGTGTTCACCTGGACCACCGGTGGCTATCAGGGCTCCGGCTCCGCGACGGGCGGCACGGTCTATACCGGCAACCTCGGCCTCAACACCTCCGGCGCCACCCCGGCGCTCGTTGGTTCGTCGATCAACGGCACCGACGGCAACACCTCGGGCGGTTCGCTCGGCGTGTACTACGCCTTCATCCAGTTCGCCGGCTTCACCATGGGTAAGGCCGTGTCGCAGTTCGACGCGCCCTGGACCAACTATCCCGGCAACAACATCGACAGCCTCGTCGGCGGCAGCGGCACGGTCACTGGTGTCAACCAGTTCACCTACACCGCTGACTTCGGTCAGGGCGTGACGGCGTCGTTCTCGGCGGAAGACGCGACGGCCTACTACCAGGCCGGCAACGTGAACCTGACCGGCGCGACCGTCGGCAGCATGGTCGGCGGTACGTACGGCACCAACGCCATCGGCGGCTCGCGTTCGCCGAACCTCGTCGGTATGGTTCGTGTCGACCAGGCTTGGGGCATGTTCCAGGCGTCGGTCGCTGCGCATGACAACCACGTCGCCTACTACGGCGCGAATGAAGCCACCGGTCACCCCGACGACAAGTGGGGCTGGGCGGTTCAGCTCGCTCTGTCGATCAAGAACATCCCGACCGGTGCGGGTGACGTGATCAACATTTCGGGCGTCTACACCGACGGCGCGACCCGCTACAACTTCCAGAACCTGGCGGGCAGCAGCTACTCGATGTTCGGCAGCTCGGGCGTCGCCTATCAGAGCGTCGGCTTCGCCTATGCTCCGGACACCGTGTTCGTCACGGGCGGCCAGCAGGAAACCGTCAAGACCTGGGGCTTCCGCGGCGCTTACACCCACAACTGGGATCCCTACTGGAACACCGCGCTGTACGGCGCCTACGCTCAGGCGCAGTACGGCTCGGTCGCCAAGACCGCTCTCTGCGGCGCTGGCGGTGCAGGCGGCGTGTTCGGCGGTCTCGCCGGTGTCACGGGTTGTAACCCTGACTTCGCCGTCGGCCAGGTCGGTATCATCACCCGCTGGACCCCGGTCAAGAACCTGACGTTCTCGGGCGACCTGAACTGGACCCGTCTCGACCAGAAGTACTCGGGCACGGTTGGCTACGCCGGTGCCGGCACGACGGCCAAGCCGGCCGCCCTGTACGAGCTGAAGGATCAGGACAGCGTCACCCTGCTGCTCCGCGCCCAGCGCAACTGGTAAGATCTTTCGAACCACGTGATGAACACCCGGCGGGAAACCGCCGGGTGTTTTTTTGTGCGCCCGCGTGATGCCTGACGCCCCCGTGTTGCCCGGATCGAGCCAACGGGTCGCGTGAATGCGCTGCCCGATGGTGTAGGGACCGCTCGTCCGGCATCGCGGGCCATCCCGGATTACGCTGGCGCTCCATCCGGGCTACGGCAACCGAGCCTGTTTCGCTGCTCCGAGAATCGCGGTGCAAATATTTCGATCTACCGAAATTCGGTTTCGGCGACAGAGGTGATTGCAGGACGCTCGATCATTGCGAGGAGCTCTTGCGACGAAGCAATCCAGAATCCTTCCGTGGAAAGAGTCTGGATTGCTTCGCTGCGCTCGCAATGACGGCGTGGAGGGAGCGGGCGTCATAGCACTGCTCGCGTGCCCCGGACGCAGCGCAGCGTCTCCCTGGCGATGCGAAGCATCTGCGCAGCAACGCTGTCAGCGTTGCGGCTTGTCCGGGACACGAGGGAACTGCATGCGTCGTTCAGAGACCGGCGCTGCGAAGTTGTCCGCGGGCTGTGCCGCAACCACTCGCGCGGAAATTGCGTGCGTCTCAGCCCTGGCTTGCCATCCGCGCGCGGTCGAGATGCTCCTCGATCTTGGGGCGGTCGCGGGTGCGCTCGAAACTGGTGCACAGCAGTTCGGTCTCATCGAGCGAGACTGGAGCGCGATACAGCCGGCACATGAATTCGGCGCTCGCGCGTCCTTTGGAGGTAGCCGGGCCGCGTTCAGCGAGAAACATGCAGTCGCGGCAGACGCTGGCATCGAGCCGCTGATGGGCCGCGTCGAGGTGATTGAGAACTTCGCGGAGCGAGTCGCGCAGCCTGACGCATTCGTCGTTTCCAAGCGAGGTGACCGCATTGACCACGTGATTGATCGGGTCGTGCTGGTTCAGGCATTTCTCGCCCTGGGCGGTGACGTGCAGGACGACAGAACGCTTGTCCTCTTGCGACGGCTTGCGCACCAGAAAGGATTTGCTCTCCAGCGTTTTCACGATCTGCGATGCAGTTGCTCTGGTGGCGCCGATGAAGCCGGCCAGCGCGGACGGCGTGCGCGAAAACCTGTTGGCGCGGCCGAGAAAGCGCAGCGCCATCCATTCGCGATCGCGCAATCCATGCTGATTGCCTTCGAAATACCAAGCCCTCGCCGCCTGAACCAGCAGCTCGACGGCTTCCCGTGCCAATGGCATGAATCTACCTCGTCCCCGGAACTTCGTCTGCGGCGCCCCGAAGCCGCTTTGCATCCTGGCTCGCGAAACCTTCGAAAGACATCGAACGGCTGCAGCTGTCCGGCGAATGCGTCGTGTCGAGCTCTCGTTCATAGGAACGAATTATAGCGCGGCCGACCTGGACCGATGCGCGTCGCGTGCTTCGGAGTGACGAACTGCGTCGTTGGCATGCCAACAGCGTCGTCGCACGGGAGCCCGAGTTGCCGTCGCCAGCAGACGATGGATCGGAATAGTTCAACCGAAGCCCCTGAGTTCAAGTCACACGCAGACGTTTCTTATATTCCGTCGAAACGATGAATGAGCTTCTCAACAAAATCAAGTAGAGAGGCTCGCGGAGCCCAGATGTCGTTGCAGGCGAATGTAACGTTCAAGACAATCTCGCTCATCGGGACACATGATAGTGAACGCAATACGCTGTCCGGCAAGCAGCATGCACTCAACTCTGCGACGCCATGATTGCACGGCGTCCTGCTGTCCGTGATCGACGCAAATTGATCGAAGCTTGTGCATGACGACGATGAGTTCGGCAGGTCATCCACAACTTGTGGGTGGAGCCGGAGAATCGTCAAGGGAATTCGGAAGAATTACACGCGCCGGTTGTTGACCGTTTGCTCGCAGAATCGCCGGTGCGGTCGCTTCCGGCGCGGTCGTCCGCTGCTCTCACCCGAGTGGTGGCCGCGCTCAGGGCGGAAAACCGGCGACGGCCGTGCGGCGCATGCGCGGGCGGCGTGGTGGCATGCGCAATCTCCTGTCGAAAACAACGGGCAGGAGCAGGATAGCGGCGCATGTTGCGGGCGGTCGCGGCCTCTCGCGCTGCTATTCGCCCTTGAGCATGTCTCGCAGCTCGCGGAACGGATCGGCACTCGGCGGAGCCGAAGCGTCCTGTCGCATCGCGCCGTAGATTCTCGGAACCATGTCGACCGCCTGGTCGAGGCCCGAATCACGTCCCGACTGATAACCGCCCATCAGGCGAAGGTCGCGCGTGTCCTCGTATTTGGCGATCAAGGCGCGCAGCTTGCTGACCAATTCGCGCTCTTCGGGATCCCAGACGTTGTGGGCGAGGCGCGAGACCGAAGCCAGCACATCGACGGCCGGATAGCGCGCCTGGTCGGCGATGTGCCTAGAGAGCACGATGTGCCCATCGAGCGTGCTGCGGATGGTATCGGCGATCGGCTCGTTGTGATCGTCGCCGTCGACCAGCACCGAGAAGATTCCGGTGATGGTGCCGGCACCTTCCTCGCCGGGCCCGGCGCGCTCCAGAAGGCGTGGCAGATCGGTGAAGACCGTCGGCGCGTAGCCGCGCGCGACCGCAGGCTCGCCGGCGGCGAGCGCGACTTCGCGGGCGGCGTGGGCGAAACGGGTGATCGAATCGACCATGAGCAGCACCGATTCGCCCCGGTCGCGGAAATATTCCGCGACCGCCATGGCCGTCTTCGGCGCCAGCCGCCGCATCATCGGGCTTTCGTCTCCGGTCGACACGATGGTGACGGCGCGCTGGCGATCGTTGCCCAGCACGTCCTCGATGAACTCGCGCACCTCGCGGCCGCGCTCGCCGACCAGGGCCAGCACGACGGTGTCGAAACCCTGGCTGCGGGCGAGCATGGCAAGCAGCGTCGATTTGCCGACGCCGGAGCCGGCAAAGATGCCGACGCGCTGGCCGGCGCAGATCGGCGCGAACAAATCGATGACGCGTACGCCGGTGCGCAGCGGCTTGTGCACGCGTGCGCGCTTCATGGCCGAGGGCGCCTCAGCCTCCGCCGAGACCGCCTGTGGGCCCGGCGTGAGGGGCCCCAATCCATCCAGCGGCGCGCCGAGGGCGTTGATGACGCGACCCTTCCAGCTCGGATCGGGTGCAAAGGACAAGGGCGGCATCCGGTAGGCGACCGAGCCGAGGCCGCCGGCGAACTGCCGGTCGAACGGCTTGGCGATGATGCCCTCGCTGTCGATTCGCACCACCTCGCCGATCTGCGGCTTGCCGCCCGAATTGACGCCGATGAGCTCGCCGAGCCTGACGAAGCGCGACAGGCCGGAGACACGGAAATGCGTCGGCGCGATCTCGGAGATCGCGCCGCTGACGCTTGCCAGGGGAGTGCTCTGCTGAAGCTCCAGCAGCGCCCACTCGAGTTGCCGAAGAGCGTTCAAGGAAACCGTCCAACCTCAATCTCAATGCGCGCGAGGCGCGGTCTACTTGCCGGGTTCGCCCAGCGTCCGGATTGCGTTCTGCAGCGAGCTTTCGGTGCCCTCGATCATCGAATTGGTGCCGTCGAAGGCACGCGAGGCCGCGATCAGCTTGGTCAATTCCATCATCGGATTGGCGCCGGAGCCCTCGACATAGCCTTGCTTGAAGCCGTCGCGGGAGAAATCGGCGATGGCGCTCGCAGGCCGGTCCGGCGTCACGCCGGAATTGCCGTAGCGCTCGAGATTGGCGTCAGCCGGAATGTTGAACAGGCCGATGGTGCCGATCTCGTTGTTGTCCTGGGTGATCGCTCCGCTGCGCGAGATCGAGATCGGTCCGCCGTTCGGGTCCAGCGTGATCTGCGCGCCGCCGGAATCGACGACGGGAAAGCCGCTTACGGTCTGAAGATCGCCGTTGGCGGCGATCTGGAGCCGGCCGTCGCGGGTATAGACCGTGCCGTTGGGACCTGCGAAGGCGATCCAGCCCTGGCCGACCACGGCGACGTCGAGCGGATTGCCGCTCTCGGTGATGTTGCCTTGCTCGCGCGAGATGATGTTGTCGCCGGGCGAGGAGAAGGCGACCGGGTTTGCGCCGGCCTTGGACAGCACGGTCTCGAACTTCACCACGTCGGTGCGGAATGCTGCCGTGTTGACGTTGGCGACGTTGTTGGCGATCGTCTGGAGGCGCTTTTCGAGGGCGACCTGGGCCGACAATCCCACATAGAGGGCCGATTGCATGGTCTACTTTCCGAACCGGAGGGACTGAAGTTTCGAGAGCATGTCGATATCCATGCTGGCCGAGCTGGCACCGCCGATCAGGACTAGCGCGGGATTGGTCGAATTGTCGCTCTGGGCCTGGGTCGCATCCCACATCGCCGCAAAGCGCTGCACGAACTTGGTGACCTTGGCCGGGTCCTGGAAATCGGTGAGCTTGACCCGGTTCGTGATCATCTTGGCCTGGGCGTCGATGTCGGCCGCGCTGATCGTCGAGGGCAGGCCGAGCGCGGTCTGCACCACCTGCGTCAGCGCCTTGTCCGCGAGCACCTGGTAGGCGGTCGTGATCGTGGACGCCTTGCGGGTGAAATAGAGCGCCAACCGCAGACCCTCGTTCTGGTCGCCGGCCTTCTGCTCCATCGTCTGCGTGACGTAATGGGTCGCCGTCCCGGTCGTCGCCTGGGTGGTCTTCGTGGCGTTGCTGCCGAGGGCGGCGAAATTGAAGGCGGTGGCGAATTCCCGGTAGCGGGTGTCGGTCAGCTTGTTGGCGAAGGTGTTCTTGTTCCCGACACCCTCGGTCAGCACCTTGCGCATGAACGCCTTGGCGTAGGTCATATCGCTGAGGCCAAAGGCCTTCATCGCGTAGGAATAGAGGCGATAGTCCTTCAGGAAGTCGTCGATCGTCTTCACGTTGCCGATATGGCTCAGGAAATAGTCGGTCTCGCGGCTGACATCCGGCTGTGTCGCGACCTGCGTCAGCGACTTGCCCATGTCCTTGGTCAGTCTGGTGTAGTCCGCGATGGTGGATAGCATGACACGCGCCCCTCTGGCCGCTGTTGCGACGCCGCCCCAAGCTGCCGCCGATTGCTTGCGCGGGGCTGGCGAGGCGGGAAGCCAGCTTCGCGCAAGGCTCGCCGACTAGATATTCCCGGTGGGATTGGCGATGGAGCGGCGCGTTGGGCAGTTTCGTGGGGATTTTCATCACGGTAGCGGCGCTGCTCGGCGGATTTGCCGCCATGGGCGGGCATCTGGCCGTGCTCATGCAGCCGTGGGAGTTCGTGATCATCATGGGGACCGCGGTCGGCACCTTCATCGTCGCCAATCCGTGGAAGACGGTGGTGGATACCGGCGTTGCCTGCATGCAGGCCATCACCGGCGCGGTGCCCGGCCAACGCTACTACCTTGATCTGCTCGGCGCGCTCCACGCCCTGATGCGCGAGCTCAGGGGCAAGGGCCGCAACGAGGTCGAGGCCCATATCGACGATCCCGCGTCCTCCGAGATCTTCAAGGCGTTTCCGAGCGTGCTCGGGGATCCCTCGCTGCTCCAGTTCATCTGCGACTACGTCCGCCTCATCATCATGGGCAACGCGCGCACGCACGAGATCGAGGCGCTGATGGACGAGGAGATCCACACCATCGTGAAGAGCAAGCTGGCGCCCTATCATGCGCTGGTGACGGTGTCCGAGGCGCTGCCGGCGCTGGGCATCGTCGCCGCCGTGCTCGGCGTCATCAAGGCGATGGGCGCGCTCGACCAGTCCCCGAAGCTGCTGGGCGGCTTCATCGGCGCGGCCCTGGTCGGCACCTTCGCTGGCATCTTCCTGTCCTACGGCGTCCTTTCGCCCTTCGCGATCAAGATCAAGATGACGCGCGAGAAGAAGTGCCGGCCCTACATCATCGTCAAGCAGACGCTGCTGGCGTTCATGAACGGCGCCATGCCGCAGATCGCCGTCGAGCACGGCCGCAAGATGATCGCGAGCACCGAGCGGCCGTCGATCGACGTCGTCGAGAACGAGACGATCGCAGGTCCCAAGGCCGTCGTCACCGAGCCCGAACCCAAGGCTGCCCGCGCATGATGATGGAAGACGTCGAGGTCGATCAGCGCAAGCAGCTGCCGAACTATCTGCTGGACGCGGCCGGCATATCGATCGAACGCATGCCGATGCTCAATGTGATCTTCGATCGCATGGCGGCATCGTGCACCGACAGCCTGCAGCCGATGGCGGGAACGCCGTGCTATTTCTCGGTCAACGGCATCACCAACGATCCCCTCGGCGACATCATCAAGGACTACGAGGGCAACGCGGTCGCGGCGGTGCTCTATGCCGAGCAGTGGGACTCGCGCGTCATCATCATGCTGGACCGCGACTTCGTCTTCACGATGGTCGAGGCGATGTTCGGATCCGACGGCGCGGAACCGCCGCTCGATGTCGAACGCACTTTCTCGAACATCGAGATCCGCCTGGTCCAGGCGCTGTTCGAGCGGTTCGCCAAGGCGCTGCAGAGCGCCTTTGCCGGCACGTCGAACGTCACCTTCCGCGTCGAGCGGGTCGAGACGGCGATGGCCTCGCTGGCGATCGGGCGCGCCAGCAACATGTCGATCTGCGCGAACATGATGGTGCAGGCACTCTACCGCGGCGGCCAGATGTTCCTGATCATTCCGCACTCCGCGCTCAACCCGCTGCGTCAGAAGCTTGCAACGGTCACCGCCAGCGACGGTCGCGCGACCGATCCGCGCTGGCGCGAGCAGATGGAGAGCGAGGTCCACCGGACCGAGGTGACCCTGAGCGCGGTGCTCGACGAGAAGATGATTTCGCTCGAGGACGTCGTGAAGTTCAAGGTGGGGCAGGTGCTCGAGCTCGAGGCGACGCCGCGCACGCTGGCCCGTCTCGAGAGCAACAACCAGGTGTTGTTCTGGTGTCAGATCGGCCAGCTCGATGGCTATTACGCCATGCAGGTGGCCGATCCCGTCGATCAGAAACGGGAGTTCGTCGATGATATCCTATCTCGTTGATGCCGTGCTGCTGATCGCGCTCGCCTTCACCAGCATGCGGGTGACGCGGATGCACCGCGAGCTGGCGCGGCTGCGCAGCTACCAGGGCGAATTCTCCACCATCGTCCACGAGACCGCGGGCGCCTTCGACACCGTCATCACCGCAGCGCATGATTCCACCGCCAATCTCGGACGCTTAGCGAACGTGCTGACCACCAAGATCGATCAGGCCCACGAAGCGATTGCGGCGCTTGACGCCCGCAGCGGGCTCGCGCCGGCCGCGACCGCAGGTGGCGCTGAGGTGAACAAGCACTGAAGCGAGAGCCGGCAGAACCAATACGAGCGGAACGCCGAGGCGTTCCGGGAGCGGAAATACCAAGAGGCGATACCAGATGGCGCAATCCTTCGACTATGACACTGCCACGCGAGCACCGGCCGCCGACGAGGGGCATACCGACACGACTCCGCTGGAGCGGCTCGCGGAGATCGCCGCGCGCACGGCGGAGGAGAGCGGCAAATTCGCCAATGTCGATGCGATCTTGCGCATCCCGGTCACCATGCAGGTGGTGCTGGGATCGGCGACCATTCCGGTGGCGAACCTGATGAAGCTCGGGCGCGGCGCGGTGGTTCCGCTCGACCATCGGGTCGGAGAGCCCGTCGACGTCGTCGTCAACGGCCGCATCGTCGCCCGCGGCGAGGTGGTCGTCGTCGAAGAGGACAATTCCCGCTTCGGCGTCTCGCTCACGGAGATCGTCGGACCGCTGGGGCAGGGTGACAGCTGACCATGGCGGCACAGGTCGGCATCGCTCCCGTCAAGCAGCGAGGCGTTGCCACGCTGGGCGGTACGGAAAAGGTCGCGGCGCTGCTGCTGGCCATGGGCCGGCAGGCGGCCGCGAGCGTGCTTGCGCAATTCGAGCCGCAGGATATTCGCATCGTTACCAAGGCCGCGGCCGAGCTGCGGCCGATCACGGCGCAAGAACTCGAATCCATCGTCGAGGAGTTCGCCCAGCAATTCTCGATGGGCGCGAACATTCTCGGCACCCTCGGTGGCCTCGAGGCCGTGCTCGGCGACGTGCTTCCAGCCGACCAGGTGTCGGCGATCATGTCGGACCTGCTCGGCAATTCGAGCCGGTCGGTGTGGGACCGTGTCTCGTCGGTGTCCGAAAACTCGCTCGCGAGCTATCTGTCCAAGGAGCATCCGCAGACCGCGGCGCTGATCCTGTCCAAGGTCAAGCCGGCCTGCGCCGCCAAGGTCATGAGCCAGCTGCCCTCGAGCCTGCGCAACGAATTGATGCGGCGCGTACTCAGCCTCAAGCCGATCGCCGATGACGCCATGAGAGTGCTCGAGAAGACGCTGCATGAGGATCTGACGCTGAACTTCGCCCGCAACCTCGGCGCCGACACTTACGCCCGCGTCGCCGACATCATCAACAAGATGGAGCGCGGACACATCGAGGACATGCTCAAGAGCCTGTCGGAGAAGCGGCCGAAGTCGGCCGAAGTGCTGAAGGAGCTGCTGTTCACTTTCGACGACGTCATCAACCTGGCGCCGAAGGCGCGCACCATGATCTTCGACCAGGTGCCGACCGACCGTATCGTCGTCGCGCTGAAGGGCACCGACAAGCATTTCCGCGAACTGATCCTGTCCGCGGTCGCCTCGCGCGTCCGCCGCGTCGTCGAGCACGAGCTCGCCATCGGCGAGCCGTCGAACCAACGTGACGTGCTGGAGGCGCGCCGCGTTATCACCGACCTCGCGCTCGAGCTCGCAGAGAAGGGTGAAATCGAGCTCAATCCCGACCAGGAGGATGAGCTGGTCTTCCGCTGACCGCTGAACGGGCATGGCAGAATCATCCGATCAGGAGAGCAAGACAGAAGAGCCGACCGAGAAGAAAGTCCGTGATGCGCTCGAACAGGGCAAGATCCCGGTCTCTCGGGAGGCCTCTATTTTCGCCTCGATGGCCGCGCTGATGGTCATTCAGGCGTTCCTGATCGGCCAGGGCGTGCAGCAATTGACGCCGACGTTGAAGAACCTGCTGGACGATCCCGAAGGCTTCCCGCTCTCGACCGGCGCGGACGCGCAGAATCTGCTCACCGTGGTCGGCCTCCAGGCATTGCGCTTCCTGGTGCCGCTGGTCGTCACCCTCGGCGCGTTCGGGCTCGCCGCCTCGCTGCTGCAAAACGCGCCGCGCCTGGTGCTGGAGCGCATCAAGCCCGACCTGTCGCGTATCTCTCCGATCAGCGGCTGGAGCCGTCTGTTCGGAACGCAGGGACTGGTCGAATTCGCCAAGTCGCTGTTCAAGCTGGCCGCGGTGACCTCCGTGGTCGCCTTCGTGCTGCGCGCGTCGGAGGCGAAGGCGTTCGAGGCGATGTACACCGATCCGGTTGCGCTGCCGGAGATGATTCTCAACATCGCGATGCGGATCGTCTCGGCGATCTGCATCGCGACCATCGTCCTGGTGGCGATCGATCTCGCCTGGGCACGCTTCCACTGGCGGCGCCAGTTGCGCATGACCAAGCAGGAGATCAAGGACGAGCACAAGCAGGCGGAAGGCGATCCGCTGATCAAGGCGCGCTTGCGCTCGCTGGCGCGCGACCGCTCGCGGCAGCGGATGATCGCGTCCGCATCGCGCGCGACGCTGGTGATCGCGAACCCCACGCACTTCGCGATCGCATTGCGCTACAAGCGCGAGGAAAATCCCGCGCCGCTCGTGGTGGCCAAGGGCATGGACGTGATCGCGCTGAAGATCCGCGAGGTCGCCGAGCAGAACCGGATTCCGGTGATCGAGAACAAGGCGCTGGCGCGCGCACTCTACGAGGCGGTCCAGGTCGATCAGGTGATCCCGGCGGAATTCTTCCGCCCCGTCGCCGAGATCATCTACTTCCTCCAGTCGAAGCAGGCGTCGCGCACCGAGAAGGTCCAGTAGAATTCAGAGGACGACGTCCGGCCCAACAGCTTGACGAAAGCTTAACGCCCTAGGCTTCTCCCGAATGGACCAGAACGGGGCTGTCGTGGGACCGCTTTATCTCTTCGAACTCGCATCGTCGCAGGCGCGGTACCTCGAGCTCCGCCAGTCGACCATCGCCACCAACGTCGCCAACGCCAACACGCCCGGCTTCAAGGCGCGCGACGTCGAGCCCTTCAACAAGGTGCTCGACGGCTTGCCGGTGAGGCTTGCGATGACGTCGCCGTCGCACATGCAGCTGGCCGCGGCCGAGACCGACACGCGGGCGACCGCGAAGAAGGACAGCTGGGAAGTGGTTCACTCCGGCAATTCGGTCAGCCTCGAGCAGGAAATGATCAAGGGCAGCGACGTCAGTCGCGATTACTCGATGAACTCGGCGATCGTGCGGTCTTTTCACCGCATGCTGCTGTCGAGCGCGAAGAGCTGAGGTGAATTGAGATGCTGGACTCACTGCAAGCGTCATTGACGGTCGCGAGCTCCGGGCTCGAAGCGCAGTCGACGCGTATGCGCATCGTCTCGGAGAATCTGGCGAACGCGACCTCGACGGGGCGCACCGCCGGCGCCGATCCCTATCAGCGCAAGACGATCACCTTCGATGCTGCGATGGATCGTGCCTCGGGCTCGCAGCTGGCGAAGGTCAAGGAGATCGGGGTCGACACCACGCCGTACCGCGTGGAGTACGACCCGGGACATCCCGCTGCCGACAAGGCCGGCTACGTCAAGCTGCCGAACGTCAACATGATGATCGAGATGGCCGACATGCGGGAAGTCAACCGGTCCTATGAAGCCAATCTCCAGGTCGTGAAACAGGTGAGGTCGATGCTCGGCATGACCATCGACCTCTTGAGGAGCTGACAATGCTTGAGGCAATTTCATCCACTGCGATTTCCGCCGGGCAGGCGGCGAGCCGTGCGACCGAGGCGCAGGCCATCTCGCCGGCGGCTCCGACCGCCATTCAGTCCACCGACGATGTCGGCTTCGAATCGGTGATGAAGCAGGTGACGACCGACGCGATCGGGACGCTGAAGGCAGGCGAAGCGGCGTCGATCTCGGCGATGCAGGGCAAGGAATCGACGCGCAAGGTCGTGGAGGCGCTGATGTCGGCCGAGCAGGCCTTGCAGACGGCGGTCGCGGTTCGCGACAAGGTCGTGCAGGCCTACCAGGAAGTCGTCCGGATGTCGATTTGATCTGAAGGAATGAAGCTGTGAAATCGCTCGCCATTGCGGCCACGGGCATGAACGCCCAGCAGACCAACATCGAAGTCATCGCGAACAATATCGCGAACATCAATTCGACGTCGTACAAGCGTGCCCGCGCCGAGTTCACCGATCTGTTCTACCAGATGGACCGCATGCAGGGCGTCGCGAACGTCAACGGTTCCTCGCCAATCCCGGAAGGCGCCAATCTCGGTCTCGGCGTCAAGTCGGCCGCGATCCGCAAGCTGCACATCCAGGGCGCGCTGACGCAGACCGGCAACCCCTACGATATGGCGATCAACGGCCGCGGCTGGTTTCAGGTGCTCGGTCCGAACAACGAGGTGCAATACACCCGCGCGGGCTCGTTCAACACCAATGCCAACGGCCAGCTCGTCACGATCGACGGCTATCTGCTGGATCCCGCGATCACAATACCGCAGGGCACGGTCGAGGTCACGGTCAACCAGACCGGCCAGGTCTTCGCCAAGCTGGATACCGAGGTGAACCCGCGCCAGATCGGCCAGCTCAACCTCGCCAACTTCGCCAACGAGGCAGGCCTCGAGCCGCTGGGCAGCAATCTCTACAAGGAGACCACGGCGTCGGGCACGCCGGTCGTCGGCCTGCCGGGCGATTCCGGATACGGCAAGATCAACCAGAAATGGCTCGAAGCCTCGAACGTCGACCCGGTCAAGGAAATCACCGAGTTGATCTCGGCGCAGCGCGCCTACGAAATGAATGCCAAGGTCATCCAGGCCTCGGACGAAATGGCCCAGACAGTATCGAAGGGCATGCGCTAGTTCCGGTGTCTCGATGTTGAACAGGGTGGGCCTGATCGTGCGCGGGTTGGCCGCCGTGCTGCTGGTTCTGGCTTCGGTGCGCCTTGCCATGGCCGAGGAGAAGCGGCTTCCCGTGCCGGCGGTTGCGATCCGCCCCGGCGAGCTGATCCGGGACGACATGATCACCGAGCGCGCCTTCGCGCCAAGCCTGCTCGGCGTTGCCATGTTCGTCGAAGGGCGCCAGGTCCTGGTCGGCCGCATGGCGCGGCGCGCGCTGCTGCCGGGCCAGCCCATCCCAACCAACTCGGTGGAAGACCCCTGGACCGTCGCCCGCGGCGCCATGGTCAAGGTCGTGGTGGAAGACAGCGGCCTGTCCATCGTCACTTACGGCTCGGCGATGCAATCGGGTGCGTCCGGCGCGCTCATCCCGGTGCGCAATACGGATACCGGCGTGATCATCAGGGGCGTGGTCCAGCCGGACGGCACCGTGAAGGTCGTGGACGGGTCATGACCAGAATCCTGCTTGCGCTCGTCCTGCTGCTTTCGGCCGCCAGCGCCCATGCCGCCGTCCGCATCAAGGACATCGCGGACATCAAGGGCCTGCGCGAAAACCAGATCGTCGGCTACGGCCTCGTCATCGGCCTGAACGGCACCGGCGACACGCTTCGCAACGCTCCGTTCACGGAGCAGTCCCTGCAATCGATGCTCGAGAACATGGGCATCAACGTCAGGAACGAGACCACGAGCACCAACAATCCCCCGCGTCCGACGACGCTGCGCACGCGCAACGTCGCGGCCGTGATGGTGACTGCGGACCTGACGCCCTCGATCGGGCCCGGCGAGCGCATGGACGTGACGGTGTCGTCGCTCGGCGATGCGACCTCGCTGCTCGGCGGTACGCTGGTCATGACCTCGCTGCGTGCGGCGGACGGTGCCGTCTATGCGGTGGCGCAGGGCGCGATCACGGTCGCCGGTTACAGCGTCGGAGGCCAGGCGCAGAACGTCAGTCAGGGTACGCCGACGGCCGGGCGCATCCCGAACGGTGCGCTGGTCGAACGCGAGGTGCAGGGAAGTCTTCATGAGATGGAGTTCCTGGTGCTGCAGTTGAAGAACCCCGACTTCGTCACCGCAACGCGCATCCTGGACGCCATCAACCGGTACGCCGGTGGACGCTACCGCGCGCAAATCGCCTTCGAGCGCGACTACCGTACCATCGTGCTGTCGAAGCCGCGCCACATCGGCCCTGTCCGCTTCCTTGCCGAGATCGGGGAACTAACGGTCGAGCCGGATACGCCGGCCCGGGTGGTGATCAACGAGCGCACCGGCACTGTCGTGATCGGGCGCGACGTGCGGATATCGACCGTCGCCGTGACGCACGGCAATCTGACGGTTCGTGTCACGGAGATGCCCGTGGTGTCGCAGCCGGCGCCGTTCTCGCGAGGGCAGACCGTGGTGGTCCCGCAGACCGTGGTCGAGGCCAACGAGGCCGGATCTCAGGTGGCGATCCTCAGCGGGGTCGATCTCCAGCGCCTGGTGCGCGGGCTGAACCAGATCGGCCTGAAGCCGTCGGGCATCATCGCGATCCTGCAGGCGATCAAGACGGCCGGTGCGCTCCAGGCCGATGTCATCGTGCAATGATGCGCAAGCGTCGTGCAAGCTTGGTCGCTCAATGCTCGTGTCTCGACCGAGAATCGCACGCGGCCCGATGCTGAAGCTGGATCACAAAGCCAAACTCCTCCTGCTGGTCGCGGCCTCCGTGCTCGCGGGCGCGTCGCCCGTGCTGGCCTTGGATGAGGCCAAGCAATCGAAGCCGCTCAACCTGCTCTCCTTCGCGCGCGCCCGCGCCTCCGGCCCGCAGAAGCCGCAGCCGGTCACGGCGATGCCTGGCGACAATGCGTCGATCCGGGCGACGGCATGGGCCGCCGAAGACCAGGGACCTGCGACCACCGGCGCGGTGCCTGCTTCCCAGACGCCAGCGGCTGCACCTGCACCACCACCGGCACGTCCGGCCAAGCCCGGCAGCGTCACGGCGCCGCCGAAACCTGCGCCGCCACAGGCCGCGGTATCGGCGGACAACGAAGTGGCCCTGTTCTGCAGCAACGTCGCCGATCCCGCCGTCGATGCGAGGCTGGCCTGGCAGCTCAAGGAGCTCGAAAAGGCCGAGAGCCTGCTGCGCGAGCGCATTGCCGAGGTCGAGGCCAAGCGCGTCGAATACGAGAAGTGGATGGCGTTGCGCGATGACTTCCTGAAGAAGGCCGAAGCCAGCGTCGTCGAGATCTATTCACGCATGAAGCCTGAAGCTGCGGCGACCCAGATTGCCGGCATGGCGGACGAGACTGCCGCCGCCGTGCTCGCCAAGCTCAGCCCGAGGAACTCGAGCGCGATCTTCAACGAGATGGATACGGCACGCGCGGCGCACCTCGCCGACCTGCTCGGCGGAATGCGTCGCGTGGATGACGGAAAGACCAAATAGATGAAGAAGCCGATCCTCATCCTCTCGCTCGTGCTGGCGTCCGTGCCCTTGGCCGGATGCTTCCATGATCCGTCCGAGGTCCTGACCGGCCCGCAAATGTCGCCGGTCGGCAGCGGCCTCCGGACCCAGGCCGATCCGATTCCCGTGACGCCGCGCATGCGCACGCCCGTCAGCTATCGCTCGACCTGGGACGACGGCACCGACCTCTACCGCGATCCCCGCGCCCGGCGCACCGGCGACGTCGTGACCGTGATCATCTCGATGCAGGACAAGGCCAAGCTCGACAACAAGACCGGCCGCTCGCGCGATTCGCAGGTCAAGTTCGGGCTCGACTGGCTGATGGATGTCGCAGGGTGGAGCGACAAGGGATCGGCCAACGCCAATCTCAGCACCAACACCCAGATCAAGGGCAATGGCCAGATCGATCGCACCGAGGATATCAAGCTCTCGATCGCGGCCATCGTCACCGACGTGTTGCCGAACGGCAATATGATGATCAGCGGCTCGCAGGAGTTTCGCGTCAACACGGAGATGCGCGTGCTCAACGTCGGCGGCATCGTGCGTCCGCGCGATATCTCGCGCACCAACACGATCTCCTACGAGAAGATCGCCGAGGCCCGCGTGTCCTATGGCGGTCGCGGAAATCTGTCCGACGTGCAGCAGCCTGGATGGGGACATCGGATCTATGACGCCGTGGCACCATTCTGAAGTCCGCGCCGGTCTGGCCGCGTCGCGAGGGCAGGGGACGTGATGCGCCTGATTGCGGCCATCGTGGCGCTGACCCTTGTCGCGATCGGTGCGGGCGCGCTGGCCGGGCTGCATCTGTTCGCGGCCGCCGAGCGCGTCGCCGACGCGAAGAAAACCACCACGCCGCCGCCGCTTGCCTCGAGCTACGCCGGCAGCGCGCGGCTCAGGAAGCTGTCCCCGATCGTGACCAATCTGTCCGCGCCGGCCAACAACTGGGCCCGCATCGAAGCCTCCATGGTGACCGAGAGCATGAGCGACGAGGATGCCGGCATCCTGGCCGCCCACATCAGCGAGGACATCGTCACCTATCTGCGGTCGGCGACGGTGACGCAATTCGAGGGATCGCGCGGGCTTCAGCATCTGCGCGACGACCTGACCGAGCGCGCCAATATCCGCTCGTCGGGCAAGGTGCGCGAATTGATCATTGAGACTCTGGTGATTCAGTGAGAGTGAAAATCCTGCTGCTCGCGTTGGTCCTGGTCGTGCTGCCCGAAGTGGCGCTCGCCCAGATTCCGGACCTCAACTCGCTGCTGCCGCCCGGAAACGGCTCGACCAGCGGCCGGATCATCCAGCTGATGGCGCTGATCACGGTGCTGTCGGTGGCGCCGGGACTGCTCATCATGGTGACGAGCTTCACGCGATTTGTGGTGGCGCTGTCGTTCCTGCGCGCCGGTCTCGGCCTCCAGACCACGCCGGCCAATCTGGTGCTGATCAGCCTCGCGCTGTTCATGACCTTCTACGTGATGGCGCCGACCTTCGATCGCGCCTGGGAGACCGGCGTCCAGCCGCTGATGAAGAACGAGATCTCGGAAGAGCAGGCCTATCTGAAGATCACGGATCCGTTCCGCGAGTTCATGCTGGCCCATGTCCGCGACAAGGATCTCCAGACCTTCGAGTCGCTCGCCGCGGAGAGCTTTCGCAAGAAGTTCGACGACAAGCGCGTCGATTTGCGCGTCATCATTCCGGCCTTCATGATCTCCGAGCTGAGGCGCTCGTTCGAGATCGGATTTCTCATCATCCTGCCGTTCCTCGTCATCGACATGATCGTGGCGACGCTGACGATGTCGATGGGCATGATGATGATGCCGCCGACGATCCTGGCGCTGCCGTTCAAGATGCTGTTCTTCGTGCTGATCGACGGCTGGAATCTGCTCGCCTCCGGACTGGTGCGCTCGTTCTCGTAGCGGCGGCGAGCGTCGGCCCGGCGCGTTATGGTTAGCGGAAAGTAATATTAACCATATGATATTGCTGCGGAATTCAAGCCGATCTTAATCCGCCGGCAAGATTCGACGTGTTAGCAAGGCGTCACGGCGGGTTGGACCTCACCCACATCAGTCCAAAGGCATGATGCCGCCCCTCCGTACCGGTGCAAGTCCGGTATGTCCCCTGATGAAAATGTAACGCGTACATAAAGGGACATTCGCAATGTCAAGCCTGCTCACGAACTCGTCCGCCATGACCGCGCTCCAGACCCTGCGGTCTGTCAGCTCGCAACTCTCGACCACGCAGAGCCGGATCTCCACCGGCCAGCGCGTGGCTACCGCCGCCGACAACGCCGCCTACTGGTCGATCGCGACCTCGATGCGCGCCGACAACGCCGCGCTCTCCGCCGTCTCCGACTCGCTCGGTCTGTCGGCCGCGACCGTCGACACCGAGTACACCGCTCTGAACAAGGTCCTCGGCGACAGCAACTCCGGCCTGACCAAGCTGCAGTCGCTGCTGGTCGAAGCCAAGACCGCCGGTATCGATCGCAGCAAGATCCAGTCGGAAATCACCCAGATTCAGCAGGACATGAAGAACGTCGCAAGCGCGGCGACCTTCAACGGCGTCAACTGGCTGAGCACGAACGCCTCCACGCCGACGACCGTCAATCTCGTGTCGTCGTTCTCGCGTGTCGGCTCCACGCCGACCACCAGCTCGATCACGGTGACCGTCGCCAACTACTCGCTCTACACCTCCAGCACGGGCGGCATCCTCGACACGGTGAGCGGCAGCGCGTCGGTCGACAGCCTCAACATCGGTGCGCTGACCGACTCGGCTGCTGACCAGACCATTCTCGATGGATACATCGCGAAGGTCACCGCAGCGATCGGCACGGTGTCTTCGGGCGCCGCCAACCTCGGCGCCATCAAGAACCGTATCTCGAACAACTCGGAGTTCGTGAAGTCGCTGATGGACTCGGTGGATCGCGGTATCGGTCAGCTCGTCGACGCCGACATGAACCAGGAGTCCACCCGCCTGGCGGCCCTCCAGGTCCAGCAGCAGCTCGGCGTTCAGGCGCTCTCGATCGCCAACAACAACAGCCAGAGCATCCTGTCGCTGTTCCGCTAAGCCTTCGACGATCTCGGGAGGGCCGCGCTTCTTGCGAAGCGCGGCCCTTTCGTTTGCCTGACCCGCGCACCGTGATTTCGGCTGCCCTGTTGCCGCGGGGGCACAGCGCCACAAGCCCCGCACAAGCTTCGCCGGCTAGTCTGGCCGTTACGACGGATTGGGTTTACGCGCATTTCCGCAGCCCAAAGGCATGATGCCGCCCTGTCGTACCGGTGCAAGCCCGGTATGTCCCCATCCAATCTGTTTTCAAAGGGACATCAAAGATGGCTTCCAGCCTGCTTACCAACTCCGCTGCAATGACTGCGCTCCAGACCCTCCGGAATGTCAGCGCCAGCCTGCAGACCACCGAAAACCGCATCTCCACAGGCCAGCGCGTCTCGACCGCTTCGGACAACTCGGCCTATTGGTCGATCGCGACCTCGATGCGCGCCGACAACGCCGCGCTCTCCGCCGTCTCCGACTCGCTCGGTCTGTCGGCTGCGACGGTCGACACCGAGTACACCGCTCTGAACAAGGTCATCGGCGACCAGAACTCCGGCCTGACCAAGCTCCAGGCGCTGCTGGTCGAAGCCAAGACCGCCGGCATCGACCGCACCAAGATCCAGGCCGAAATCACCCAGATCCAGCAGGACATGAAGAACGTGGCCAACGCGGCGACGTTCAACGGCGTCAACTGGCTGAGCACCAACGCGTCCACGCCGACCACCGTCAACCTGGTGTCGTCGTTCTCGCGCGTCGGCGGCACGCCGACGATCAACACCATCACGGTGACGGTCGCCAACTACTCGCTCTACACCGCGACCACGGGTGGTATCCTGGACACGGTGACCGGCAGCGCGTCGGTCAACACCATCGGTATCGGTTCGCTGACCGACTCGACGGCCGACCAGACCATCCTCGACGGCTACATCGCGCAGGTCACCACCGCGATCAACACGGTCAGCCAGTCCGCCGCCAACCTCGGTGCCATCAAGAACCGCATCTCGAACAACACTGAGTTCGTGAAGTCGCTGATGGACTCGGTGGATCGCGGTATCGGCCAGCTCGTCGACGCCGACATGAACGCGGAATCGACCCGGCTCCAGGCGCTGCAGACCCAGCAGCAGCTCGGCGTTCAGGCGCTCTCGATCGCCAACCAGAACAGCCAGAGCATCCTGTCGCTGTTCCGCGGCTAAGCGGCGCTTTCGAAAACGACCGTGCTCCCTTAAGGGAGCACGGTCCCCGCCGTGACCGGCGGAGGTGGCGGCACAAGACGCCCGCAATCGATCTCCCGACGTTGAATTTCATGCGATACGCCGCGGCCGATCGTGCGGCCATGCGTCCCGGCGCATGTAGCCGCTGGCCCGATTGCGTCACCCGGCCTTCTTGTAAAATTGCAACGCCTCGCCTGCGAACTGACACATTCGTGTCCTCGCGCAACCTTCAGACAAGGTTGGCAGCGGAGTGTCCCGTACGTTCGCATTGGTACGAGGTCATATGCTCAGTCGTGCGCAGGTACAGCAACTGCTCAACAATCTGCTGGAGCTTGGGCCGCGACGCCTGATGGCCCTGGGCCTGATCGGTTTTGCCGTTCTCGTGACCGTCGTCGGCGGCGCGTACTATCTGAGCCGGCCTGAATTCGAGACGCTCTATACCGGCCTCACCCGCGAAGACGTGACGCGCATGGGCGCCGCGCTGCGCGAGCAGAACATCACTTTCGACGTCAATACCGCTGGCGACGCGCTCTCGGTGCGCCCGAGCCAGACCATGCAGGCGCGGATGCTGCTGGCCGAGAAGGGGCTGCCGACCAGCGCCAATTCCGGCTACGAGCTGTTCGACAAGATCGGCTCGCTCGGCCTGACCTCGTTCATGCAGGAGGTCACCAAGCTCCGGGCGCTGGAAGGCGAGATCGCGCGCACGGTGCAGTTGATGAAGGGCGTCAAGGCGGCGCGGGTGCATATCGTGCTGCCGGTGCGCGGCTCGTTCCGCGCGACGCAGCAGCCGCCATCGGCATCGGTCGTGCTGCGCACCGATGGCGCGATCGAGGCCCGCACCGCGCAGTCGATCCGCCATCTCGTCGCCGCCGCCATTCCAGGCATGAACCGCGACAAGGTGACGGTGCTGGATGCCGACGGTTCGATGCTGCTCGCCGAGGAGGACGAGGCGAGCGCCGCCCCGACCAAGATGGCGAGCCTGCAGAAGACGGTCGGCGGCATGGTGCAGGAGAACATCCGCAAGGCGCTGACGCCGTATCTGGGCCTCGACAATTTCGAGGTCAGCGTCGCGCCGCAGCTTTCCACCGACAAGCGGCAGATCAACGAGACCGTCTACGATCCGGAGAGCCGGGCCGAGCGTTCGGTGCGGAACGTGCGCGAGAAGGAATCCTCGCAGAACGCCGACCGTTCGACGCCGACCACGGTGCAGCAGAACCTTCCCGATCAGCAGGTCAACGCCGGCGGCGGCAAGAACTCCAGCGAGGACAGGACCCGCCGCGAGGACGTCACCAACTTCGAGGTCTCGTCCAAGACCACGACGACGGTGAGCGACGGCTATTCGGTGAAGAAGCTCTTCATCGCCGTCCTGGTCAATCGGGCGCGGCTGGTCGCCGATCTCGGCGACAAGAGCAACCAGGCCATCGTCGACAGTAAGCTCGCCGAGATCAGCCAGCTCGCGGCGACGGCCGGCGGACTGGACAAGCAGCGCGGCGACCAGATCCAGGTGACCGCCGTCGACTTCATCGAGGGCTCGCGCGAGCTGGCGCCGGTGCCGCCGATCAGCTTCGTCGAGATGATCAACAAGCAGCTCGGCAGCGTCATCAACGCGGTGACGATCCTGGCCGTCGCGTCGATGCTGGTCTGGTTCGGCTTGCGGCCGGCGGTCAACGGCATTCTGACCCATCGCGCGGAGCAGGAGCAGGTGGAGGCCGCCGAGGCCGCTGAGATCGAGGCTGCTGCGGCCCTTGCATTGGCCGAGAGTCAGGACCCCGAGCTCAATCTCGTCGAAGATCTCGAAGGCAAGATGCAGCGAACGCCGCAGAAACGACTGGAGCAGATCGTCCGGCTCGACCAGGCGCAGGCCGCAGCGATCCTTAAAGACTGGATGCGACGCGAGGAGGCGGCATGAACGCGGCAATCGGAAAATTCCTGACGCAGTTCGACGCGAACGGCCGGGCCAAATCACCGCCGCCTCCGCCGCCCAGGATCCAGGACGTGCTGACGAGGCCGAAGGAGGTCATGCGCGAGCCTTTGCCGCAGCCCCAGGCCCATTCGCAGCCGCTGCCGCAGTCGCCGTCTCCAGCGCCGAAGGCGGAAGCCCCGCCGGCCAATGTCCTGGACGACGCCTACCGGCGCGGCCATGCGGCCGGCGTCGCGGAAGGCGACGCCAGGCTTGCCGAGGAGCGCGTCCGCAGCGCGATCCGGCTCGGCGAGGAGCGCGCCAAATGGTCCGACCAGCAGGCGGTCGCGATCGTGAGCGGCTTCGAGACGGCTTGCCGCGAGATCGAGACCAACATCGCAAGCTCCGTGGCGCGGATACTGCTGCCGTTCCTCACCGAGGCGGTCCGCGACAAGGCGATCGGATCGCTGGTCGAGCAGATCGCGGCGCTGACCGGCAACTCGTCGGTGCCGGCGTTCAAGGTCACCGGCCCGAGCGAGTTGCTCGACCTCGTGAAGACGCAGCTCGAGGCGTCGAGGCGCACCGGCATCGAGTACGAGGCCGCCGACACCCTGGAGGTTCGCGTCGTGGCCGACCAGACCGTGATCGAGACGCAGATCACGGCCTGGAGCGAACGTCTGAAGGAAGCACGCCGGTAGCCCGCCATGGAAGAGGTCAAGCATGAACTCGTGATCGTCCGCCGGCGCAGCGCTTTCGCTGAGGAGGCGCATCACGGCGGCGTGTGGAAGATCGCCTATGCGGACTTCATGACCGCAATGATGGCGTTCTTCCTGGTCATGTGGCTGCTCAACGCGCTCAACCAGGACCAGAAGCAGGTCGTCGCGAGCTATTTCAATCCGATCCAGCTCGCGGAAAATGCCCCCGCGCCGAAGGGCCTGAAGAATCTCTCCAAGAAGGAGCCGACCTCGTTCGAAGGTCAGGACGGCAAGCGTCAGCCGGCCGGCTCGAACGAGGAACGTCGCGGCGATTCGCCGACGGCCGAGAAGCCGGCCTCCTATGAAGAGAAAGTCCTGTTCCGTGATCCCTATGCGACGCTCTCCGAGATCGCGAACAGCGCGAACCAGTCCACGGGACAGCGGCGCGCCGGCGCGCTGACGTCCGCCGAAGAGGATGGTCTCAAGGGCGGCGACGCCTACCGCGATCCCTTCGACCCCGGCTATTGGAAGCTGGCGCCGCAAGCATCCAAGGATGCCGATCGCATGATCGAGAGCGAGCCCAAGCCGAATGCCTCCGCGCGCGACGGCGCCTCGGGCACAAATCAGGGCGAGCCGCAGGCCCGTCGTGCCAAGGCGGACGATGCCGGCGGAAGCCTGGCGCCGAACGCGGATGCAGCGTCCGCAAACCTGTCGCCGCTATTGCCGCCAGGGCCCGCGCCGGCGCAAGCCCCGCGCGAGGGCAGCGCGCAAGCGAGCGTTCAAGCCAACGCCGCCGCGCAGGCGCGTCCCAACGATACGACGAAGGAGTCTGAGCCGCGCGATGCGGCGCAAACCCAGCAGCCGACCGTGAAGCAGCTTCAGGCCGCGATCGCGGACGCGCTGTCTGACATCAAGGCGGGCGCCGGGCCGGCGGCCGAGGTGCGTCAGGTCGAGGAGGGCCTCCTGATCAGCCTGACCGACGATGCGAGCTTCGGCATGTTCGCGGTCGGCTCGGCCGAGCCGCGGCCCGAACTGATCCGCGTGATCGACAAGATCGGGCCGTTGCTGACGAAACGCCAGGGCATGATCATCGTCCGCGGCCATACCGACAATCGGCCGTATCGTTCTGAGACTTACGACAATTGGCGGCTGTCGACCGCCCGCGCGCAGATGGCCTATTACATGCTGGTTCGCTCCGGTGTCGACGCGCAGCGGATCGAGCATGTCGAAGGCTATGCCGACCGCCGGCCGAAGCTTCCGAACGATCCGGCGGCTGCTCAGAACCGCCGAATCGAGATCCTGATCCGTGAGAAGCGCCCTTGATCAGGCCGCTCCTCTGCGCCGTCCTGCTGCTCCTGCCGTTCACGGCAGCGAACGCGCTCGCACAACCCGCGCGCCAGTCGGGCGAGCCCTATGAGCTCGTCCGCGCGTTGCAGGCCGTGCAGGATGGCATCGCCAACGGTGACACCGCCGCGCATGGCAGCCACGTCGCGCTGATCCGGCAGATCGGAGAGAAGTTTCTCGCCGCCGATCCGGACGTGTGGAGCAATGCGCAGAACAGCCAGGCTGCAGTCATCTACTTGCTCAGCGGCGGCGCGCCGCAAATCGTCCGCAAGCTGCCGCGCGACAAGATGAACGTCGACGAGCGGCTGTTCAACGGCGCGCTCGCCTATGTCGAGGGCCGTCAGGAGGAGGCGCGGGAGCTGCTCAAGGACGTCAAGCCGCGGACGTTGTCCTCCGGCCTTGGCGGACAGGTCGCGCTGGTCCAGGGCGCGTTGTTCGCGCGTTCCGAGGCATCGCTGGCGATCGAGCGTCTGGACGACGCGCGCCTGCTCCTGCCCGGTACGCTGGTGGAGGAGGCGGCGTTGCGGCGCGAGATCCTGCTGGTGGGGCAGGCGGAGGATTTCGAGAAGTTCGAGTTCCTGGCGCTGGCCTATATCCGCCATTACCGCAACTCGATCTATGCTGGCGATTTCTGGCAGCGCTTTTCCTCGGGCCTGACGCAATCGAGTCTGGCGCTCGACGATCGCCGCTTCGCGCGGATCGCAGCGCTGCTCGAGCAGATTGATCGCGCGAGCCGCCTCAAGCTCTATCTCGTGATCGCGCGCGCGGCGATGGTGCGCGGGCAGATGGCCGTGACGCGGCTTGCCGGCGAGCGGGCGCTGACGCTCAGCGCCGACGCCTCGGCGGATCGCGAGCGGGCGCATTTCTTCCGCGGCGCCGCGCGAGCGCTCACCGACGAATATGACGGCGGTCTTGCCGAGCTGAAGGCAGTCGACCGGTCGAAGCTGCCCGAGCGCGACGTGCCCCTTATGAATGCCACGGTGCAGCTCGCGCTCGATGTTCGCAAGCCGTTTCCGGGCGGATCCGCCGCCTCGGCCGACAAGCCTCCGGCAACGCCGGCGCGTCTCGATCTGGCGTCATCGACCGTGACGCTCGCGCGCGCGCAGAAGCAGCTCGGCGAACTCGAACTCCTTACCAGGGACCGCCGCCCATGACCAAGCTCAGTGGAACCTCCGGACAGCTCTTCTCGGGTCTCGCCGAGAGCCTCAACATCCGCGGCACGTCGCGTTCGGCAAAGAGCGCCGGGGCCAAATCGCAGGCTGGCTCGTCGTTCAACGATCTGCTCCACACCGTCTCGAACCTCGCCAAGCAGGCACTCAACGATGAGGGCAGCGATACGACGGCGAAGGCCGGAGCGCTGCGCACGCGTCTGGCCCACCCAGCGGGCAAGGACAAGTCGAAGGACGAGACGGACGAGCGCACCGAGGCGACCGACGTGCTCAAGGCCGGCGACCAGACGACCGACAAATCGTCGGAGACGCAAAGTCCGGTCGGCCATGATCCGAAGCCGGACGTTTCAAACCGCCCGAACGCTCCCGTGATCGCGGGACAGGATCTCGTTGCCGCCGCGAAGCCGCAAATGCCGTTGCCGTCGGGCGACAGGAAAGACGTGCCCGCGCGCGACGAGCGCTCATCCGGGACGAAGCGCGAAGTTGCGGCCACAGGCTTGGCGAAGGCAACGACAGCGGATTCCGCGCCGTCTTCTGCCGTTCCGACCGGCGCGCGTGCACAAGGCGATGTATCGCAAGCCGCGGCCGCACAGCCAGGCAGCGAGGCTTCAGCCAAAGCCATGCCCGCGACCTCAGGCTTCGAGGCGGTCACGGGCAATGTCGAACGCGCCGCCAAGGTCTCGACGCGCGACGCATTGCCGGAGACGACCAAGGTCACCGTGGTCCAGCAGGAGACGCATCTGCCCCCGGCGCAGTTCAACGCCCCGCAACAGGTCGCCAATGCGGTCGTCGCCGAGCTGAAGGACTCCGCAGCCCCGGCGGCGTCGGCAGCGCCCGATCTCGCAGCATCCCAGACCAATGCGCCGGATCAGCCGCTCAAGATCCTGACCATCAATCTCGAGCCGCCGGCGCTCGGCAACGTCACCGTGCGCCTTCGTCTCGTCGGCACCGAAGTGTCCGTCCACCTTGCGGCCGCGCGCAAGGACACGAGCCAGATGCTGGATCAGCAGCGCGACCAGATCCGCGATCTCATGCAGACGGCGGGTTATGTCGCCGACGTCGCGCCCGTGCAGCACGGCTCGCTGGATGGATTCCAGAGCGGCTCCGGCCAGTCGCAGCCGCAGCTCTCGGGCCAGCAACAGCCCTCGTCGCAGTCGCAAGGTGCGTTCGGTGGCGCAGGCACGTCGTCGGGGCAATCCGATGGCAGCGCGAAACAGGCCCGCCAGGAACGCCAGCCCCAGGAGACGCGTCATGACCAGGACGTGGGTCAGCCGAATCGTCGCGGCCCTGTTTATCTGTAATGCGCGCGCCGCGGACGCGGCCACCGACGTCGTGCGCCCCTGCGAGCGCGAGATGGCGCGCGCGGCCCAGCAGCATGGGATTCCGCTCGGCATTCTCTATGCAGTCGGTCTCACCGAGACCGGCCGCCGCGGCGCGCTTCATCCTTACGCCCTCGGCGCCGACGGCCAGACCGTGTTCGCCAGGGACATGGATGATGCGATCGCAAATTTCCAGGTCATGCGCAGCAAGGGCATCAAGCTGATCGATCTCGGCTGCATGCAGATCAATCACTACTATCACGGTGACAAGTTCGTCTCGGTGCGCGCGATGTTCGATCCCGCGAAGAACGTCGAATATGCCGCGCGCTTCCTGAAAGAGCTGAAGCAGCGCGAGGGCAGCTGGACCATGGCGGTGGCTCGCTACAATGCCGGGCCCAACAACCAGCCGGCGCAGAAGCGCTATGTCTGTCACATCGTGGCGCACCTCGTGTCGAGCGGTTTCGGCGCCTGGACCGACAAGGCGCGCTCGTTCTGTCAGCCGAAAACGACATGACGACGTGAAGTTGTGCATGGTTCCGAACCATCAGCCCCGCGCAAGCAAGATCCCCCATTGTAACTGCAACCTACCAAAGGAGCCCACTTCATGAGCCTGTATGGTGTTATGCGCACCGGCGTTTCCGGTATGAGCGCGCAGTCTAACAAGCTGTCGACGGTTTCGGACAACATCGCGAACGTCAACACCACCGGTTACAAGCGGGCTTCGACCGAATTCTCCTCGCTGATCCTGAAGAGCGGCTCCGGCAATTACGACTCCGGCGCCGTCGAGACGACCGTCCGTTACGCCATCAGCGACGCCGGACATACCCAGTTCACGACCTCGTCCACCGACCTTGCCGTGCAGGGCAACGGCTTCTTCGTGGTCTCGAACGCCACCAACACGCAGCAATATCTGACGCGCGCCGGCTCCTTCGTGCCGGACGCTCAGGGTAACCTCGTCAACGCGGCCGGCTACTACCTTCTGGGCCAGCCCGGTAAAGTGACCAATTTTTCGCAGAACAGCCTGGCTGGAATGCAGATCGTGAACATCGCCCAGGTCTCGCAGGTGCCGGTGCCGTCGACTGCGGGCACCCTGACGACCGGCAATCTCGATCCGAAGGGGGCTGTCATTGCCGGTCCGCCGGGTCCGGCGTCATATTCGTCGAAAAGCTCGATCGTCGCCTACAACAATATCGGCCAGGCCGTTACGCTCGACGTCTATATGTCCCACACCGCGACGGCGGCCGGCTCGGATACCTGGCAGGTTCAGGTCTACAATTCCGCGACGGGCACCTCGCTCGCCGCCGCCACCACTTTCACCTTCGACACCACCGCGACCGGAAAGGGCGCGCTGGCCGCGGCGAGCCCGACGGGCCTTACGTTCACGGTCCCGGGCGGCGCGGCGATGACCATGGACCTGTCGAACATGACGCAGGTTGGAGCCGACTTCAGCTTCAAGGCCACCGTCAACGGCAGCGTCCCCGCGGCGATCGACAAGGTCGATGTCGACGAGGCGGGCCACGTGACGGCGATCCTCAAGAACGGGCAGCAGCTGACGCTCTACACGATCATGCTCGCCGACGTCGCGAGCCCCGACAATCTGACGCCCGAGCCGGGTAACGTCTATTCGACCAACATGAATTCCGGCAATGCGCAGGCCGGGAATGCCGGCACCGGCGGGCTCGGCACGGTCCAGTCCGGTGCGCTGGAGGACTCCAACGTCGATCTCGCGGACGAGCTCACCGGGATGATCGAGGCGCAGCGCGGCTTCACCGCCAACTCGAAATCGTTCCAGACGGGCGCCGACCTGCTCGACGTCGTCGTCAACCTGAAGCGCTGAATTCTCCAGCGCTCACCCCCGGCAAGAGCAGATCATGTCCCTTACCGCCGCCCTCGACTCCGCTCGCGCCTCGCTCATGGCGTCGGGCATCCAGTCGTCGACGATCTCCCGCAACATCGCCGGTGCCAGCGCCACCGGCTATTCGCGCAAGATCGCCGTGCTGGACAACCTACCCGGCACCGGCGTCTATGTCGCGGCGATCCAGCGCGCGGCCAGTTCGGGCCTTTACTCGAACGTGCTGACCGCGACCTCGTCGTCGGCCAAGCAGAACGTGATCTATGACGGCCTGCAGAAGATCGCGGCCGCGACGGTGGACGATCCCGAGCTCGAGCAGTCACCGACCGCCCAGCTCAACAAGCTGAAGCAGGCGCTGCAGCAATTCGCCAACTCCACCGACAATGCGACCCTGGCGCAGGCCGCCGTGACGTCCGCCAAGGACATGGTGACCGGGCTCAACCAGGCCACAAGGACGGTGCAGTCGGTCCGCGAGGGGGCCGACGCCGACATGGCGAATTCGGTCGCCAACATCAACCAGCTGCTGTCCCAGTTCCAGACCGTCAACACCGCCATCGTGAAGGGCACGATCTTCGGCGACGACGTCACCGACTATCTCGACCAGCGCGACAGCATCGTCTCCAGGCTGTCGCAGGAGGTCGGCGTCTCGATGTCGATCCGGACCAATGGAGATGCCGCGCTTTATACCGACAGCGGCGTCGTGCTGTTCGACAAGACGGCGCGGGCCGTGAGCTTTGCGCCGACCAACGCCTATACCGCCGGCACCACGGGCAATGCCGTCTTCATCGACGGCGTTCCCGTGACCGGTGCCAATTCCGTCATGCCGCTCAAGTCCGGCAAGCTCGCCGGCCTGGCCCAGCTGCGCGACAAGGACACGGTCACGTATCAGAGCCAGCTCGACGAAATCGCGCGCGGCCTGATCGACGCCTTCAAGGAAAGCGACCAGTCGGCTGTCCCGACGCTGGCGGACCGGCCCGGCCTGTTCACTTATCCCGGCGCGCCCGCGATGCCCGCGAGCGCCACGATCTCGGTGGGCCTCGCCGGGAGGATCTCGGTTGCCGCTTCGGTCGATCCGGCCGTGGGCGGAAACCCGAACCTGCTGCGCGACGGCGCGATCAGCGGCGTTGCCGCCTATAATTACAACACGACCGGCAATGCCGGCTTCTCGGCGCGGCTGCAGCAGCTCATCAACAAGATGGAAGCGCCGCAGCCGTTCGATGCCACGGCCCAGGGCAAGCCGAGCGGCAGCGTGATCGAGTTCGCGTCTTCCTCGGCGAGCTGGATCGAAAGCCAGCGCAAGACCGCCGACGACAACGTCCAGTATCAGAATACGCTGCTCGACCGCAGCACTGCGGCGCTGTCCAACGTCAGCGGCGTCAATATGGACGACGAGATGGCGTTGATGCTCCAGGTCGAGCGCACCTATTCGGCGTCGTCGAAGATCATTTCCACCGTCGATGAGATGCTGCAGAGCCTGCTGGCTGCCGTGGGGAATTAAGTCATGATGAGCGCGAACTACATCTCGACCCTGATGCTGTCTTCATCGTTGAGGTCGTCGATCACGAACAACCAGAGCGCGCTGACCAAGGCCTCGAAGGAGGCGACCACCGGGCGTTTCGCCGATGTCGGCCTCGAGCTCGGCACGGGAACGGGCCGCGACGTGGCGCTGCGCGCCGATTTCAACTTCGCCGATCAGCTCGTCGACACCAACGAGCTGGTTTCGGGGCGCCTCGACGTGACCCAGAACCGGATTACGCAGCTCGGCAAGACCGCGTCGGAATTCCTCAAGAACCTGATCGCGGCCCGCGACGCCGACAGCGGCGCAAAGATCATCCTGCCGAGCGCGTCCGCGAACCTTCAGGACGTCATCGGCGCGCTCAACGTCTCCTACAACGGGTCGTATCTGTTCGGCGGAATCGATACGCAAACCGTGCCCATCACGAACTACACGGCCGGCTCGGCCAGCAAGAACCAGGTCGATGCGGATTTCCTGGCGACGTTCGGCTTTTCGCAGGCTGCGGCCGGTGTCAGCACCATCACGCCGGCGCAGATGCAGAATTTCCTCGACAACACCCTCGACCCCGAGTTCGCCAGCCCGGCCTGGAACGCCAATTGGTCGTCGGCCACGGACCAGACGCTGTCGAGCCGTATCTCCACGACCGAGGTCGTCGACAGCTCGGTCAGCGCCAACCAGCCCGGCTTCCGCAAGCTGGCCGAGGCCTACACCATGCTCACTGATCTCGGGAACACGAGCCTGAGCAAGGACACGTTTCAGGTCGTCGTCGACAAGGCCATCAGTCTGGTCAGCGGCGCGATCAACGATCTCGCCGTGCTCGGCGGTACCGTCGGCTCGATCCAGCAGCGGGTCACCGGCGCGACCGAGAAGCTGAAGATCCAGAAGGACATCCTCAACGACCAGATCGTCAAGCTGGAGGCGGTCGACCCGACCGAGGCCTCGGTCCGCGTCAACACCCTGCAGACCCAGATCAAGACGGCGCTCGCGCTGACCTCGCAGCTCCAGCAGATCAGCCTCATCAACTATCTCTAGAGCCGAGGCTCGCAGCCTCGTTTTGTTAACCGGTCTCCTGCGCAGAGTGATGCTGATGACGTTTGAAGCCTATGAATCGGTCGTCGACGAGAGCGGCTACGAGGCGCGGGGCCGCGAGCGGCAGGCGCTCAGCCTCGGCATCGACCGGCTCGAGCGGATTCAGCGAGGCGTGTTCCGCCTCGAGGATCTGGTCGAGAGCCTGCTCTATGTGCGGCGGCTATGGACGATCTTCATCGAGGATCTCTCGCATCCGGAGAACGGGCTCCCGGACAAGCTGCGCGCCGACATCATCTCGATCGGCCTGTGGGTCGTCAAGGAGGCCGATCGGCTTCGCGAGGAGAAGTCGAACGACGTGATGCAGCTCATCGAAATCAACCGCCTGATCCGAGACGCTCTTTGATGAAGATCTCCTTGCGGGCGGGCGAACGGATCTACATCAACGGCGCGGTGCTGCGCGTGGACCGCAAGGTCTCCGTCGAGCTGGTCAACGACGTGATGTTCCTGCTCGAAGGGCAGGTCATGCAGGCCTCCGACGCCACCACGGCGCTGCGGCAGCTCTACTTCATCGTCCAGCTCATGCTGATGAACCCGACCGACATCCGCGACGCCGCGGCGCTCTATACCCAGCATCACGCGGCCCTGTGCGCCGTGTGCGAGAGCCGCGAGATGCTGGACGGACTGGGCGCGGTCGACGAGCTGGTCGAGACGACCCGCTACTTCGAGGCGCTGAAGCGGATCCGGGCCCTGTTCCCGGTGGAGCAGGCCATCCTGGCCGGCGCCATCACCGAGTCCCCATTCCAGGCTGCCTGACAGCGGAGAGCTACATGAACGTCAACAGCGCGACCGACAGCACGAGCAAGTCGTCCAGTTCGACCGGCTCCACCAATTCGACCTCGAGCAACAGCGTCGACTACAACACGTTTCTTCAGCTTCTCGTCGCCGAGATGAAGAACCAGGATCCGACCAATCCGATGGATACCTCGCAATATATGAGCCAGTTCGCGCAGCTCTCGACGGTCGAGCAGGCCATGCAGACCAACTCGAAGCTAGATGCGCTGCTGTCCTCGCAGTCGTTGTCACAGGCCAACGGCCTGATCGGGAAGACCGTCAGCTTCACCGACGCCACCGGCGCGAACTTCAGCGGCAAGGTCGTCTCGGTCTCCATCAACGCCGACGGCTCCATCGCGACCCTCGAGAACGGCACCAAGGTCGCGGTCGGACCGGGACTCACGATCAGCCAGTCATGAACGAACGGGACGCTCTCGACATCGTCCAGGCGGCAATCTGGACCATCATCGTCGCCTCCGGGCCCGCGGTCGGCGCCGCGATGCTGGTCGGCACCATCATCGCGCTGATCCAGGCCCTGACCCAGATCCAGGAGGTGACGCTGACCTTCGTTCCGAAGATCATTGTCATCCTCCTGGTCGTTGCCGTCTCCGGCTCCTTCATCGGCGCGCATCTCTCCACCTTCACCGAGATGGTCTATTCGCGGATCGAGCGCGGCTTCTGATCCGCGCCAGCGATCTGCCACCATCCCCGCGTAAGCTTTGCCGGGCAGATTAGGGGTGGACCCTCTGCCGGTGACCCATGGCCGATACGTTAGCTGCTAGCCTGCCGACCCCACGACGATTGGGGGCCGACGCCTTTTTCGCCGGCGGTATCGTGGCCATGCTCACGATCCTGTTCCTGCCGATCCCGCCGATCCTGATCGATCTCGGCCTTGCGTTCTCGATCGCGCTGTCGGCGCTGATCCTGATGGTCGCGCTGTGGATCCAGCGACCGCTCGACTTCTCGGCCTTCCCGACCGTGCTGCTGATCGCGACCATCCTGCGGCTGGCGCTGAACGTCGCGACCACCCGCCTGATCCTGTCGCGCGGCGGGGAGGGCGAGCAGGCCGCCGGCCACGTCGTCGCCGGCTTCTCCAAGTTCGTCATGGGCGGCGACTTCGTCATCGGCCTGATCATCTTCGCCATCCTGGTCACCGTGAATTTCGTCGTGATCACCAAGGGTGCGACGCGTATCGCCGAAGTCGGCGCCCGTTTCACCCTCGACGCCATCCCCGGCAAGCAGATGGCGATCGACGCCGATCTGTCGGCGGGCCTGATCGACGACAAGGAAGCCCAGCGCCGGCGCCGCGAGCTCGAAGAGGAAAGCGCGTTCTTCGGTGCCATGGACGGTGCCTCGAAATTCGTTCGCGGCGACGCCATCGCCGGCCTGATCATCACCGCGATCAACATTTTCGGCGGCATCATCATCGGCGTCACCCATCACGGCCTGACGCTGTCGCGCGCCGCCGACGTCTACACGAAGCTCTCCGTCGGCGACGGTCTGGTGTCGCAGATGCCGGCGCTCATCGTGTCGCTGTCGGCCGGCCTCTTGGTCTCCAAGGGCGGCACGAGAGGATCGGCCGAGCAGGCCGTGCTGCGCCAGCTCGGCGGCTATCCCCGTGCTGTCTCGGCCGCCGCGCTGATGATGTTCGTGCTCGCCTTGATGCCGGGGCTGCCGTTGGCGCCCTTCGTGCTGCTCGGCGGCGTCATGGCCTTCGTCGGCTACTCGCTGCCGAAGCAGCAGGCGGCCTTGAAGCAGAAGGAGGACGCGCGCAAGGCCGACGAGCGCGCCCAGGCTGAGGCCAAGGAATCCGTCAAGGACCAGCTCAAGACCGCCGAGATCGAGCTGGCGCTCGGCGGCCATCTTTCGGTCCATCTGCTGGGCTCGCGCACCGAGCTGGCCCACCGCGTGGCCAAGATCCGCAAGAAGTTCGCCAAGCAGTACGGCTTCGTCATTCCCGAGATCAAGCTCAGCGACAATCTGTCGATCGACCCCAAGGGCTACCAGATCCGGATCCACGACACCCGCGTCGCCCATGGCGAGCTCAGGCTCGGCGAGGTGCTGGTGCTGGTCGACAAGGACGGCAAGCCCGACGTGCCCGGCGAAGAGGTGGTCGAACCCGCTTTCGGCATGAAGGCGCTGTGGGTGACGGAAGCCTTCACGGACGAAGTCAAGCGGCAGGGCTGCAAGCCGGTCGACAATCTGTCGGTGCTGCTCACGCATCTGAGCGAAGTGATCCGGGCGAACCTCGCCCAGCTCCTGTCCTACAAGGACATGCGCGCGCTGCTCGACCGGCTCGATCCCGAATACAAGCGCCTCGTCGAGGATCTCTGCCCGTCGCAGATCTCCTATTCCGGCCTGCTGGCGATCCTGAAGATCCTGCTGGCCGAGCGGGTCTCGATCCGCAATCTTCACCTCATCCTCGAGGCGATCGCCGAGATCGCGCCTCATGTGCGGCGCTCCGAGCAGGTCGCAGAGCACGTGCGGACCCGGCTTGCCCAGCAGATCTGCGGCGATCTCTCCGACAACGGCGTGCTCAACGTCGTCCGGCTCGGCAACCGCTGGGAGCTGGCGTTCCATCAGAGCCTGAAGCGCGACGCCAAGGGCGACGTCGTCGAGTTCGACGCCGATCCGCGCCTGATCGAGCAGTTCGCGACCGAAGCCAGCGCCGCGATCCGCAAGTTCACCGAGAACGGCACCAGCGTCGTGTTGGCGGTGACGCCGGAAGCCCGGCCCTATGTCCGGATGATCCTGGAGCGGGTGTTCCCGACCTTGCCGATCCTGTCGCATGTCGAAGTCGCGCGCAGCGCCGAGATCAGGGCGCTCGGAGCGGTGTCGTGATCAGCGGCCTTGCCGACAGCGTGCTGGTGACGTTCATCGTGTTCTGCCGCATCGGCGCCTGCCTGATGCTGGTGCCCGGCTTTTCCAGCGTCAACGTTCCGGCCCAGGTCCGCCTGTTCGTCGCGCTCGTCACGACCTTCGCGCTGACGCCGATCCTGATCGCGGTGCTGAAGCCGCTCACGGACAACGCCGCGCCGCTGACGCTGGCGCTCCTGATCTGCTCCGAGCTCGTGGTCGGCAGCGTCATCGGGCTCGGCGGGCGGGTGTTCTTTCTGGCGCTCCAGACCATGGCGACCGTGATGGCGAGCGCGATCGGGCTCAGCAACATCCCGGGAACGCCGGTTGCCGACAGCGATCCGGCGCCGGCGCTGGTGCCGCTGATCATGGTGTCGGTCACCACGCTGTTCTTCATGACCGACCAGCATTGGCAGGTCCTGCGCGGGCTGATGAACTCCTACGACGTCTGGCGTCCCGGCGACAGGCTCGGCGGCGGCATGGCACTCGACCTGCTCGTCGGCCGCCTGTCGGAAGCATTCGTGCTGACGCTGCGGATCGCCAGCCCGTTCATCGTCTATTCGGTGATCGTCAACCTGGCGGTCAGCCTGATCAACAAGCTGACGCCGGCGATTCCGGTCTATTTCATCTCCGTGCCCTTCGTGCTGTTCGGCGGCTTCCTGCTGCTCTACCTCACGAGCGACGAGCTGCTGACGCAATTCATGCTCGGCCTCTCGTCCTGGCTGGCGGAGTGAGCCTGTGATGACGTCCCGCGCGGACAAGCTCGGCCGGATGGTTTCGCTGGTGAAGCTCCAGCTCCGGCTGTCCGAATGGCAGCTCGCGCAGCTGCGGCAGCAGGAGAGAAGCCTGCGGGACGAGCAGGAATGGCTGGTGGGAGCCCTGAATGATGGCAAGCCGCCGGCGGGATCGTCGAGCGATTCGATCGCGCGGCGCTTGAACAGGACGAGCGTCGGTGCGCGCGCGATCCAGACGCAGGCCGCGCAGCAGCTCGACCAAGTCCGCGCCGAGAGCCGCCGCGTGAAGCAGCTCGAGCAGGTCGCGAAGGCGGCGCTGGCCGACAAGCTCCGTGACGCCGAGAAGCGCTCGCTCGAGGAGATGACGGGAATAAGCCCAGCCGTGCGCGCGTGGACGCCACGGCCAGCCAATCGGAACAAGCCATGATCGTGACCGCGACGCCCGACCTCGTTCTCGACGTCCTCGAGGCCGCCGATCCCGTGACCCAGCGCGCGGCGACCGCGAAACTCGATGCGCTGAAGTCCTCCGATGCCGACTTCGCCGCCACGATGGACGCGGAGGCCGGCAAGGCGGCGGCGGCTGCCGAGCAGACCGCGACGAAGGTTTCCGAGGCGCAGTCGGATGTGGTGAACGGGGCGCCGGTGCGGATGATCAAGGCGCCGGCGTCCGGCGAGGTGTACCGGAAGTTCGAAGCTTTCATCCTCCAGACCTTCGTCGAGACGATGCTGCCGAAGGAATCCGAGCAGGTCTTTGGCAAGGGCACGGCCGGCGGCGTCTGGAAGTCGATGCTGGCGGAGCAGCTCGGCAGCCAGCTGGCAAAGGGCAACGGCGTTGGCATCGCCAAGCAGCTGGCCGCCGCCAATCCGGCGGGGCCGAACGGTGCTGGCAAGGCTGGATGATGATCCTCGAACGGGTGACAGAAGTTGAAGGGTGGATTTCCTATGCAGGCACAAGACAGCGCGGCGGCCATGGTGATCGAGCAGCCAGTCGTGGATACCGGGGTGATGACGACGGAAGCAGCAGAAGCCGATGCGCTGCTGCCGGTGCTGCTGCCGGTCATGAGCGGCGAGGTCGTGGTCGACGGCGCGGATGCGGCGAGATCGGATGAAGTGCGCGGCCTGCTGGCAGCGATCCGCCGACTCAAGAGCATCGTCGAGGAGGAGACGGTCGCGCTCACGACGCGTCAGAAGATCGATTTCGACGACTTCAGCGCGCGGAAGAGCCGGAGCATGCTCGAATTCGTCCGCCTGATGCGGGCGCGGATGCATCTCGGCGGCGACGTCGAGGTCACCGAGGAAATTCGGCGGCTGCGCGAGAAGCTCGAGCGGAATCGCTCGATCCTCGAAATGCACTACGACGCGGTGCGCGAGGTCGCGGGCATCATCGTCAAGGCGATCAAGGAGGCCGAGTCGGACGGCACCTATACCGGCCGCGCAGCACAGGACGGAAAATGATCAGACTGGTGCTGGCCGGGCTCTGGGTATGCATCCTCACCGCGGGCACGAGCTATGGCGTGGCCTATTGGAAGGAGAACGGCAGCCTGCTGCCGGCGAAGGACGAATATCTCGACGGGCTGCAATACCAGAAGACCCGGGCATTGAGCGTGCCCATGGTCGAGAACGGCAATGTGCAGGGCTATATCGTCGCGCGCTTCGTCTACACCGTGGAGGCGCGGACGATGCACCAGCTCAACGTTCCGCCGGAGCCGTTCGTCGTCGACGAGGCCTTTCGCAGGATCTATGCCGACGACCGTCTCGACTTCAGGAAGCTCGCCCGCTACGACCTCTCCATCCTGACGGCCGCCATCAAGCAGCGCGTCAACGAGCGGATGCAGGCTGACGTCGTCCAGGACGTCCTGGTCGAGGATTTCAATTACGTCTCCAAGGAAGAATTTCAGCAGAAGCCGTAGAACGTGATGCCGGGGCTATCGCATTTGGCGCTTTGCGCGAGCTGAGCGCGCGCCTCGTCCTTCGAGACGACCGCTTCGCGGTCTCCTCAGGATGAGGCTAAGCGGGCATCGACACTCGTCAAAACTGGCGCAACGCTCTCGGTCCTCATCCTGAGGGCCCGCCAACGGCGGGCGTCTCGAAGGATGGCCACAGGCGAAATCGCGCCCATATGCGATTGCCCTGCTCACCAGGGGTAGGGTAGGGGAACGCAGCTCCATCGGGGCACTCGTAGGGCTCATCCCATCCGTCTTCCCGCCCCGAACGTGCAACGGCCTCTGCGAAGGTGCTTCGCAGAGGCCGTTGTTGGTTTCGCCCGCAGGCTTGTGCCGTGTCAGTTGTTGACCGGATAGGCGGCCGGGACGGCATGCGCCCTGTTCAAGATGATGCCGACCTCGTCGAGCTCCTGCATCGGCACGTCGAGAGTCTCGCCGGCGGGGATGTCGAGGCGGTAGCCGACGTAACGCCGGGCCACGATCGCATCGAAGCCGAGGCGGTCGCGGAGCTTCTTGCGCAGCTTGCTGACGTGGCTCTCGATCACGCTCTCGTCGAAGGTGGACTCGAAGATGCCGTAGACCGCGTTGAAGATCTGCGTCTTGGTGATCCACTTGCCGTGATTGCTGACCATATACTCGAGAATGCGCAGTTCGCGGCGGGGCAGGGTGAGGGCGTGGCCCGCGATCTCGGGGTCACGGCCGTTGAAGAAGACCTGGATCCTGCTCTCGCAGGGCCTCGGCAGCTCGCCCACCCGGCGGCGCGCGATCGCGGCCGTTCGGGCTAGGATCTCGCGCAGGTGGATCGGCACGTGCACGACGTCGTCGACGCCCGACTCGAACAGCTCCAGCGTGTTCTTGAGCATCTTCTGGCCGCTCATGGCGATGATGGGAGCCGAGGAACGCTTGCGCATCGCCCGCGGCAGGCTTCCGCGGGCATCGCAATCCCCGAGAAGGAAGGCGTCCACCGCCGCCAGATCCGATTCACTGGCGGATTGCATCCAGTCCCAGAATTCTCCGGAGGAGAAGCCGATCGACGATACGCCTTCGCGAACGAGCCCTCCGACATAGCTGTTCGCGACGCTCTCGCGATCATCAACGATAATATACATCAGTCTTTCGCCCCTGTTTCGCACCTGTCGCCGCCGGTTGGTTGTTGTGATGCCCGGCTCGGCAACGATGCTGTTTGACGACATTCCTTCCCGCGAACCGTTGTTATGGTTTCGATATTCGCGGGCAGCCCTACGCATTCAGTGCCTGCGTCTCGCAGGCCTGTTACTTCAACTCGATACTGAACGCTTACTGCGTGAGGCCCGGCGGGTGTCTTACGGATCACCTCGCGGGGCGGATTGAGAAACGACCTAGAACAGTTGCGCCAAGTTGCTCATCGCGTCCGAACGCCACTGAATCTGTGTCGATCTCCTCGCCAACTGGCGAGAATCACTTGAGTAGGACCGTAACAATTGCCGATTTCCGATCAAGCGTGCGTAACAAAGCGATTGCTACGTGTGCTTGATGCTGTTGGTTTGTTTCGGGTTGTTTCTTGATATATTCAAACGCATCAGTTGATTTGGAAGCTAAACTAGTTCTGCATCGTGATGGGTCTAAGGTTCCGCATCCCCGTACAATCACAGCTATTTTAGGTGGTGTGGGGGATGAGGCATACCGAGGGGTTTTCAACCCGGGATTGACTCTCATGGACGTGTTTCCCCATGCGACAATTCGACTCACGTGTGGCGGCGAGACTCCAGCTTGGCGAAATCTTGGCGAGTGTGTGTCTTTCGAGTCGCACTCTCGCCACGTGCATGACGCGATTGACTCATGTGACGTCGCATCGCGCGCGATGGAAAAGTTTTCGATGCGCACGTTTCAGGCAAGCTTCGGCAAATAACGTCACCGTTCGACAGATCGAACCGAACGGAGCATTTTCACATGTTGTCCGATGGACAAGCTCGTCCCAACGCGACCGCTGATGTTTCCGCAACGACGAAGCCGACTTCCGAAGCACGCGATACGAAGGACGATATGGCGCGAGCGCCCAGGCCCGCTGCGGGCGCAAAGCGGGCATCGGCCGCGGCAAGCGATGAAGCTCTGGCAAAGGAGGCACTCGAGGGGCTGAAACGTATTCGCGCCAAGGCGCGTCTCGACAAGATGGCGATCCCCAAGCCCGCGCCGACCGTGATCAAGCCGGCCGTGATCGTCGCCAAGCCCCCGCCGCCCCGTCCGACATGGGTTGCGCCGCTCGCAACATTGGCGGTCGCCGCCATGTTGGTGGTCTGCGCCTGCACCGGCGTGATCGCCTATCTCACCACGCAGCCCGCCCAGAACAACGTTGCAGCCAATACGGAGATCAGGAATCTGCGCGAGACCGTCGCGCATCTGCGCAAGCAGGTGTCGGGCGTGTCGGAGAATCTCGACGGCCTGCGCACCGCGGTGGATCAATCGAGCAAGGCGACCAATGACCGTTTCGGCAGGTTCGCCGAGAATTTGGACCGTATCGAGCGGGTGAGCTCGTCCTCGACAGTGAAGCTCGACAAGCTCGCTCAAGCGCAGGTTCAGACGCCGGCTCCGGCGCCGGCCATGGTGCAATCGCAGCCCTCGCCACAGCAAGGATCGATGCTGGCCTCGGCCGCAGCACCCGAGTTCACGGGCTCGGTGTCTCCGTCGGAGCGCGCGCCGGCGCCGCGGAAGGTGATCAAGGGCTGGTCGGTCCGCCAGGCCTATGAAGGCATTGCGATCCTGCAGGGTCCGAACGGCGTCATCGAGGCGGTGCTGGGACAGCAGGTGCCCGGCCTTGGCCGCATCGAGGAGATCAGGAGCGAGAACGGGCGCCTGGTGGTGGAGGCGAGCGGCGGTGTCATCTATTCGTCACGCAAGGCGACGCCCTGATCGAGGGCTGTCCTCTATTGGCGGTGATGCTCGAAGCTGGTGCATAGCAGATCGACCTCCGCCTCCGCGATCGGCGAGCGAAACAGGCGGCAGCTGAACTCGGCCGCTGCCTTGCTGTCGGTGGTGGTGCGCTCCTCGCGGAGGAAGATGCATCGCTTGCAGACGTCGGTGTGGTGCCGCTGCTCGGCCGCGTCCGACTGATCCAGCACGTGCCGGAACGTGTCGCGGAAGCGGATCTTGACCTCGTCGTCGAGAACGGCAATCGCATCGATCAGAACGCTGACGGGGTCGCGCACCAGGAACTTCTTGCCCTGCTGCGTCACGCTCAGCATCACCGAGCGCTTGTCGGTGGCCGAGCGTTTTCGCTCGATGTAACCCAGCCGCTCGAGCTCCCCGATGATGAACGAGGCGGTGCCGCGCGTGGTGCCGACGTAACTCGCGAGCGCCGAAGGCGTCCGGGAAAAACGGTTGGCGCGGGAGAGGAATCGCAGTGCCATCCACTCGCGGTCGCGCAGGCCGTGCTTGGTGCCTTCGAACCACAGGATTCGTGCGACTTGCTCCAACAGTTCAATCGATTCGCGAGCCAAATTCATTTCAATTCCAGATCGGATAAAGCTTTATTCAATTGAGCCTTGGGGTGCGCAATCTGCGTGGACGAGAATGAAGTCCCCGCGTGCCCCTTGGTCCGTTGCCGGACGGCGGACCGCGCGCGGGGAAGAAGCTCTCTCTGCAGAGATGGAACTTCCGGCCGTGGAACTAGGGCGTCACAAAGAAAGTTCGAGTAAATCGCACGGCTCAAGTCCGCTGAAAATTTCAATCAAATGACGACGGCTCGCACGTGATTGACGGTGATGTGCCGATGCGCGAGCAACATGATGTGTCATTATTGCCGCTGCGGTGCCCATTTGTTGCGAGTGAGCGCGTCGAATGCGCGCACATGCGCATCAGCCGCAGCAATTGGCGGTGCGGGCAGCCGTGAGAGAACCGTCTTTTTCGGTTAATGGATGTTGCGATGCAGTGCAGCTAGACGGTTAAGTCCGGCGCACGAGCGATGGGTGTCAGAGTGTCGTTGGGACTCGAAATAGTCAGCGCCATTCAACGTCGTGCAGCATTGGCAGCCACGGTCGCCTGGCACGGTCTGGCCTGAAAGCGCGCGTGCTCGCAGGCTGGTGATTTGCATCTCGCCGGCAACTATTGGCGAATGCGTCGCCCCCGGGGGGCATCAGCACAGGCAGCAGCAAGGGATAGACCGATGAGCTTCGAAACCACCATGACATCCGACGTCGTCGGGTTGACGAAAGCCGCCCCGGTTTCGCGTCGCGGATTCATGAGCGCCACCGCGGCCGTCGCCGCCGGCTACACGCTTGCGGCCGGGCCCGTGCGCGCCGAGGCGATCACGACCGACGCCAATGGTCTCCAGGTCGGTGACGCCAGGATCAAGGTCGGCTCCGAAGAGATGCCCGTCTATTTCGCCCGTCCCGCCGGCAATACCAAGGCGCCGGTGATCATCGTGGCGATGGAGATCTTCGGCCTGCACGAATACATCAAGGACGTGACGCGGCGTCTCGCCAAGCTTGGTGCGTTCGCAATCGCGCCTGACTATTACTTCCGCAAAGGCATCGATCTGACCAAGGTCGCCGAGGTCAAGGATCTGTTGCCGGTGGTCAATGCCAAGCCGGACGCGGAGCTCATGTCCGATCTCGACGCGACGGTGGCATGGGCAGGATCGCAGGGCGGTGACACGGTCAAGCTCGGCATCATCGGCTTCTGCCGGGGCGGTCGCACGGTCTGGGAATATGCCGCCCACAGCGGCGCGCTCAAGGCCGGCGTCGCCTTCTATGGCACCTTGGTCGATCCCGAAAATCCGCTGTTGCCGAAGAGCCCGATGCAGCTCGCCCCCGAGATGAAGGCGCCGGTGCTCGGCCTTTATGGTGGCGCCGATACCGGCATTCCCGTCGCCCAGGTCGAGCAGATGAAGGCCGCGCTCGAGCAGAGCAAGAAGACGGCCGGGTTCAAGATCTACCCCGAAGCGCCGCACGGCTTCCATGCCGACTACCGCGGCAGCTACCGCAAGGACGCCGCGGAAGATGCCTGGAAGCAGGCGCAGGCCTGGTTCAAGAAGTACGGCGTGTTGAGCTGAGCGCTGGATCAAAACAAAAGGGCGGCCCGATCGGCCGCCCTTTTTCGTTCAGTGCGTGCCGATCTCACTTCACCATCGCACCATAGACGATGTCCTGAACCTGCTCGCGATAATACTTCCTGAGCTCGCCCGGCGCAGCCGTTCCCACCACGACGACGAGACGCTCCTTCGGGTCGCAGAAGAATTGCGTTCCGTAGGCGCCGTTCCAGGTGAACTCGCCGGGATTGCCGGGGACCGACGACAGCCCTTCGCTGGTGCGAACCGCGACCGAAAGGCCGAAGCCGAAGCCGCCGCGATGCGGCTCGACATTGGCCACGTTGTTCTTGATCTCGGGGCCAAGATGGTTAGTCGTCATGTGATGCACGGTCTTCGGACCGAGGATGCGCTGGCCGTCGAGCTCGCCGCCGTTGAGCAGCATCTGCCCGAAGCGGGCGTAGTCGCCGACCGTCGCAAACGAGCAAGCGCCGCCGCAGTCGAACTTGGTCGGGGTGTCGAGCAGCTTGATCGCCTGCGGCTTGCCCGTCAGCGGATCGTTGGCAAACGGGCGGGCGAGGCGAGGGCGCTGCGCGTCGGTCGGATGGAAAGTCGCGTCCTTCATGCCGAGCGGCTGCCAGACATTGGCGGCGAGATACTCGCCGAGCTTCTGCTCGCTCACCTTCTCGACGACGGCGCCGAGCACGTCGATCGAGAAGCCGTATTCGAATTCGGTCGAGGGCTGATGCGCCAGCGGCAGCTTGGTGATGCGGTCGATGAAGGCCTGCGTGTCGCCTTCGATCGCCGGCGCGATGCCGTCAGGATATTGCCGCGCCACCGGGCTCGAACTGTCGGGACGGCCGCCATACATCAATCCGGACGTATGCCGGTAGAGATCGTGGATGAAGATCGGCGAAGCCTGCGGCTCGAGCTTGAGCGAAGCGTCCGCCTGGCTCACGCCGACCTTCATGTCGGCAAAGCCGGGATAGTAATCGGACAGCTTGGCCTGGAGGGGCAGCCGACCCTGCTCCATCAGCGTCAGGCCCGCGACCGCGGCCATCGGCTTGGTCATCGAGGCCAGCGCGAAGATCGCATCGATCGGCATCGGCGTGCCCTTGTCCGGATCGAGCATGCCGTAAGCCTTGTAGTGCACGAGCTTGCCGTCGCGCGCGATGGCGACCACCGCGCCGGGCACGCGCTTGGCGGCGATCTCGCGAGCGAAGAAATTGTCGAGGCGCGCAAGGCCCTGACTGGAGAAGCCGACATCGTCGGGTTTGGCTTCGGGCAGCGGCGCGGCGATGGCCGTGCCGAATGTGATGACGGCAGCCGCCGCCGCGATCATGGCGATCGTCTTGTTCATTATGTCCTCCCGCACGAGCTCGTTGTGTGAGCGGCTCGTTGCACGCCTAGATCACGACTGCACCGGCGCGAAGTCAAGCGCGGGCAAAGCATGTCTGGGACGCGCCGGGACGCCGGAACCCTATCGTGCTTCGCCTGCGTGCCACAGCGCATCGAGGCCGTGCCGATAGGTCGGGTGGACAAGCGCGACGCCGAGCTCGCGCTTCAGTCTCGCATTGGAGACGCGGGCGCTGCTGGCATAGAAGCTGCGCGCCATTGCCGACATCTCGGCGGTGGCGAACGCCTCTTCCGGCGGCGGCGCAACGCCCATCAGTTTCGCCGCATAGGCGATCACGTCCTGCGGCGGTGCCGGCTCGTCGTCGCAGACGTTCCAGGTCCCGCCGCCCTTGTGCTGAATCGCGGCCATGATCGCGCTCGCGATGTCGTCGACGTGGATGCGGTTGAAGACCTGGCCGGGCTTGATGATGCAACGCGCCGTTCCCGCTCGCAATGTCGCCAGCGCGTTGCGGCCGGGGCCATAGATGCCCGCAAGCCGCAGGATCGCGGCATCGCCGTGCGCAATGTCCATCCAGGCCTGCTCGGCAGCAACCCGCATGCGGGCGCGGTCGAGGGTCGCCTGCGGCGGGGTACTCTCGTCGACCCAGCCGCCGCCGTGATCGCCGTAGACGCCGATGGTGGAGAGATAGACGATCTTGCGGCGGCCCGCCGCCAACACGTCGCCGAACGCCGTGATGGCGGGATCGCCGCCGCTACCGGGCGGGATCGACACCACAAGGACGTCAGCATCGCGGACCTGCTCGATCGTCTCGCGTGCGAGGGGCTCGCCGGAGAAGGCGTGGACCTCGATGTCGGCAAGGCCGTTCCGCTGCGCGGGATCGCGCACGGTGCCGGCGATATGCGAGAAGCTGCCGCCATGTTTGCGGGCGAAATGCCGGGCACTGTAGCCGAGCCCAAGGATAAAGAGCCGCATGCGTCTCCCGTGCAGGTCGAAAGTTCCCGTTCGCGCCGTCGCGCGTCGTTTGCTCATAAGAGATTTTTGGGTCCGGCAAAAGATATTGCGATTTGTCTCGCCTTCTGCCTCGGGCGATGTTCGCCTGTCACAGGGAGGCATCGATCATGCAGGCAGAAGCGCTCGCTTTCGCCCCGGCGGATTCGCTGATCCGGCGCGCGAACGCGCTGATCTTCGACGTCGACGGCACCCTCGCCGAGACCGAGGAGCTGCATCGGCAGGCCTTCAACCATGCCTTCGCCCGCCACGGTCTCGACTGGCAGTGGGACCGCGCTCTCTACAAGGACCTGCTGCGGGTGACCGGCGGCAAGGAGCGCATGCGCGCTTACCACGAAAAGCTAGGGATCAGCCCGCCATTGCCGGACGAGGCCATCGCCGCGCTTCACCACATCAAGACCGCGCATTACGCCGGGCTGATCGAGACCGGTTGCTGTCCCTTAAGGCCGGGCGTGATCGAGCTGCTCGCTGCGGCGAAGGCGCGCGGCCAGCGGCTGGCGATTGCGACCACGACCTCGCACGGCAACATCGATGCGCTGCTGTCGCAGGCGCTGGGGGCGAACTGGGCTGCCGAGTTCGACGCCATCGTCGCCGGTGACGATGTCAGGCACAAGAAGCCGGCACCGGACGTCTATCTGGAAACGCTGGCGCGGCTGCAGCTCGGCGCGGCCGACTGCGTGGCAATAGAGGATTCCGCCAACGGGCTGATGGCGGCCTCACGCGCCGGCATTCCGGTTCTGATCACCCGCAGCATGTTCTTTGCGGATGATGATTTTTCCGCGGCGCGGGCCGTGCTGGATGACCTGTCGGAACTCGGGGCCGCCAAACCAGAAACTGAAAAACAACCCCATGCACAGTAGATCACGCCCGCGTGTCCGCCGCGTTCAGTGGACCCGGTGGCTCGTTCTATCGTCTTCAGCCTGCTCGACAATCTGCGCGATCGGGCTCGACTGATGGTGCACCAGGCGCCACTCGTCCCCGACGCGGCGAAAATGGTTCGCGGCGGCCAGGGCGGTGCCGTCGACGATCTCGATGCAGAGCACGCGGGCGCTATCGCCGTCGACGATGACCTGCGGCTCGGCGCAGACGATCTGCGGCCGCTCCGGGCTTTGCAGGATGTCGCGCCAGCTTCCGATCACCGTCGCGCGCCCGATGATGGCCGGCCAACCGGGATGGATGCAGGAGATGCCGTCGTCGTCCGCCCACATCCGTTCCATGCCGTCGAAGTCGCCGGTCGAAAACGCGGCATAAAAGGCCGCGTTGGCGGCGATGATCTTGCTGTCCTTTGCCATCGCTCTCGGGTGGGGCAAGGACAGGCAAAAATCAAGCGCGACTTCCGTTCGACCTTGTGTCCGATTTAGACCGCAGTGCAGCATTGCCCGCTCAGTGGTCAGGCCGAGACGAGCGTCTCCACGGCCCGCCGCGCACCTTCCTTGTAAAGACGGCCGAGCGCCGTGGTCACGGCCTCGCGCAGGCGCGGATCAGCACCCAGCGGCCCGAACACCTTCTGAACCCCGAGCAGTGTAGGCGCGAGCCGTTCGGCAACAGGCCCCGCCTCGCGCGCCAGCGCGGCGAATTCGGCGGCAAGGGGATCGCGCACGTCGATGGCGCGGCCTTGCTCGTCGAGGCCGGCGACATAGCGCATCCAGCCGGCCACCGCGAGCGCATGCGTTGCGATCGGCAGGCCCCTCGCGAGGCGGTCCTGCATCGCGCCGAGCAGCCGCTGCGGCAGCTTTTGCGAGCCATCCATCGCGATCTGCCAGGTACGGTGATGCAGCGCCGGATTGGCAAAGCGCTTCAGCAGCGAGGCGCGATAGGCGGCAAGGTCAGTGCCCGCAGGCATCGTCAGCGTCACCGCGGCCTCCTCCATCACCTGTGCGGCGAGCTGCGCAAAATGCCGATCCTGCATGGTGTCGGCGATGGTCTCATAGCCTGCGAGATAGCCGAGATAAGCCAGCGCCGAATGGCTGGCGTTGAGCAACCGCAGCTTCATCAGCTCGAACGGCTTGACGTCGGCGACGAGCTCGACGCCCGCTGCAGCAAGGTCGGGCCGGCCCGCGGTGAAACGATCCTCGACCACCCATTGCGTGAACGGCTCGGTCATGACAGGCCAGGCATCGCGCATGCCGAGTGCGTTCGCGACCGCATCGCGGTCGGCATCATTCGTCTCCGGCACGATACGGTCGACCATCGTCGAGGGGAAAGCGGCATTATCCACGATCCACTTGCCGAGTTCCCTGGAGCGGAGCGCAGCGAACTGCGTCACGATCCGCTGCACGGTGTGGCCGTTGGCGGCGAGATTGTCGCAGCACAGCACGGTGAACGGCGGGGCCCCCAGCGCGCGCCGCCGCGCCAGCGCAGCGACGATGAAGCCGGGCGCCGAGCGCGGCGCGTCGAAATTGTTGAGATCATGCACGATGTCAGGATGCCGCTCGTCGAGATCGCCGGTCTGCGGCGTGTGGCAATAGCCCTTCTCGGTGACCGTCAGCGAGACGATGCGAATGGCGGGATCGACCATCCGCTCGACCAACGCCGCCGGGCTTTCGCGTGTGACGACGCTGTCGAGCAGCGCGCCGATGACGCGGTGCTCGGTGCCTTCGGCGGCGCGCACGGCAACGGTGTAGAGATGATCCTGCGGGGCGAGGGCGTCGCGCGTATCCGGGCTGCGCAGGCTGGCGCCGACGATGCCCCAGGACGCGGCTCCTGCGGCAAGACAATCGTCGATGACGACGGCCTGATGCGCGCGATGAAACGCGCCGAGGCCGAGATGCACGATGCCGGGCGTGATGCGCGACCGGTCGTAGGCCGGGCGGCGAACGCCAGCTGCCAGCCGGTCGAGATTGGCGCGGCCAAGGCGCATTGAACCTGGGCGCATGGACGTCTCCCCTTTGCTTTGCCGCTGCTTGACATGGCGCCCGTATCAGGTCAATGCTCCGGTCAATTGGTAAGACCAATTTTCCAAAATTGGCGGGCCGCGGGCTCGAATGCCCCGCGCGACCCTTTCGGGAGGACCAGCGTGCCGCTGGAAGCTGTGGAGGCGAGACGGCTTTATCGCCAGGTCGCCGATCAATTGCGAAGCCTGATCGACAGCGGCGAGTACGCGGTCGGCAGCCGCTTGCCGACCGAGCGCGAGCTCGCCGAGCAGCTTAGGGTGTCCCGGCCCACGGTGCGCGAAGCCTTGATTGCGCTCGAGGTCGAGGGCCGCCTGCGCATCCGCGTCGGCTCCGGCATCTATGTGATCGAGCCCGCCGCAATCGCCGCGCCCGCAGCCGCGTCCGTCATCGAGGGGCCGTTCGAGCTGCTGCGCGCCCGCGAATTCCTCGAAAGCGCCATCGCCGAACAGGCTGCGCGCGTCGCGACCAGGGACGACATCGCCCGCATCGACGCCTCGCTCATCGCGATGGAGAACGTCGAGCATCCCGGCGAAGCCTCGATGGTGCATGACCGCGCGTTTCACGTCGCGATCGCCGGAAGCCTCGGCAATGCCGTTCTGGTGCGCGTGGTCGGCGAGCTGTTCGACCAGCGCCTCAATCCCTATTTCGCGCAGCTCGCGCATTATTTCGAAAGCCCGGGCACCTGGCGCACCGCGCTCGACGAGCATCGCGCCGTGCGCGAGGCGATCGCGGCGCATGATCCGCAAGCCGCGCGCGATGCGATGCGCGCGCATCTGGCGCGGTCGCAGGAGCGCTTCGCGCAGAATTTCGGCGCCGAGAAAGCGGCGGGATCATCTTCGGGGCGGAGCCGCACCGCGCGATCCCCGGCGAAGCCGGCGGTGCCAAAGCGACCACCGAAGAAGCAGGCCAAGAGCGGCAGCGCGCGGCGGCGATGAGATTGTACGGTCCGCATCCGTGCCGGGGCGGGCGAACAAGAAGCAGACTTGAACGATGGAGGAAAAGTCGATGTTGAAGAAAATGACGATTGCAGCAGTGATGTCCGCCGCCGCGCTATTGGCTGCCACCCAGGCCAGCGTGGCGCAGACCAAGCTCAAATGGGCCCATGTCTACGAGACCTCGGAGCCGTTCCACACCGCCTCGGTCTGGGCCGCGCAGGAGATCGGCAAGCGCACCAACGGGCGTTATGCGATCGACGTCTATCCGGCCTCGCAGCTCGGCAAGGAAGCCGACATCAACCAGGGCCTCTCGCTCGGCTCGGTCGACATCATCATCTCCGGCTCGAGCTTCGCGGCCAAGAGCTTCCCGCCGATCGGCGTGACCTATTATCCCTACACCTTCCGCGACGCCGATCATCTGCTCGCCTACACCAAGAGCGACATCTTCAAGGAGCTCGCCAAGGGCTATGAGGACAAGAGCGGCCACCACATCGTCGCGGTGACCTATTACGGCGTGCGCCAGACCTCGTCGAACAAGCCGATCAAGACCTGCGCCGACATGAAGGGCCTGAAGATGCGCGTGCCGGACGTGCCGGCCTATCTCGCGATGCCGCGCGCCTGCGGCGCCAACACTGCGCCGATCGCCTTCGCCGAAGTCTACCTCGCGCTCCAGAACGGCACCGTCGAGGCGCAGGAAAACCCGCTGACCACGATCGAGGCCAAGAAGTTCTACGAGGTGCAGAAGCACATCGTGCTGACCGGCCACATCGTCGATCACCTCAACACGGTGGTTGCGGGCGCGCTGTGGAAGAAGCTCTCCGACGAGGACAAGAAGATCTTCACCGACGTCGCCCAGGAAGCCGCCGCCAAGGCCACCGCGGAGATCAAGCAGAACGAGGCCAAGCTGGTCGCCTTCTTCAAGGAGAAGGGCCTGAGCGTGACCGAGGTCGACAAGAACGAGTTCCGCGACACCGTGCTGAAGAACGTCGCGTTCGAGACCTTCGGCTATCGCAAGGCCGACTGGGAAAAGATCCAGGCGGTCAAGTAATCGATGCCAAGTCGTTCCGGAGTGACGCGTAAGCGTCGAATCCGGAACCTCGAGATTCCGGGTTCGGCTCTTCGAGCCGCCCCGGAATGACGATCGAGAGATTTGAGGAGTAACCCATGTCCACCGCCGAAATACACCGGCAGATCACCGCGGACGAGATCGCCCATACCTTCGAGGAGGAGGCGACGCCGAAGGTCGACCTCGGCATCTACGCGTTCGAGGACTGGGTGGCGCTCGCGATCTTCTGGGTGATGGCGCTCGCCGTCTTCCTCCAGTTCTTCACCCGCTACGTGCTCAACGACAGCTACGCCTGGACCGAGGAGATTGCGACCTATTGCCTGATCGGCGTCGTCTTCATCGGCGCCTCGATGTGCGTGCGGCTGTCTCGGCACATCCAGGTCGATCTCGTCTATCGCTATCTGCCGCACCTCGTGGCGCGCGCCCTGTCGACGGTGATCGACCTGATCCGGATCGCCTTCTTCGGCTACGCCATCAAGTTGGTCTGGGTCTACATCCAGATCATCGGCGACGAGCAGATGACGACGATCAATTTTCCCAAGAACTACGTCTATTACGCCGTGCTGCTCGGCTTCGTGCTGATGTTCCTGCGCTCGGTGCAGGCGGCGCTGCAACACTGGCGGCAGGGCTACTCGGTCCTCGAACGACCCGGCGCCTACGACGGATCGGAGATTTGACATCATGCTGCTGCTGCTCGGAGGCTTTCTCATCCTGATGCTGCTCGGCGTTCCCGTGGCGATCGCCATGGCCGCGTCGTCGCTGCTCTACATCCTGGTCAGCGGCGTGACGCCCGACGTCACGCTGGCGCAGCGCATGATCGCCGGCGTCGAGAGCTTTCCGCTGCTCGCGGTGCCGTTCTTCATCCTGGCCGGCAACCTCATGAACATCGCCGGCGTCACCGGCCGCATCTACAAATTCGCCGTCGCCCTGGTCGGCTGGATGCGCGGCGGCCTCGGCCACGTCAACATCATCGGCTCGGTGATCTTCTCCGGCATGTCCGGCACCGCGATCGCGGACGCCGCCGGTCTCGGCACCATCGAGATCAAGGCGATGAAGGATCACGGCTATTCCACCGAGTTCTCGGTCGGCGTCACCGCGGCCTCGGCGACGCTCGGCCCGATCATCCCGCCGTCGCTGCCCTTCGTGATCTACGGCATGATGGCCAACGTCTCGATCGGCGCGCTGTTCTTGGGCGGCGTCATCCCGGGCGTTGTGCTGACGCTGTTCATGATGGCGACGGTCACCTATTTCGCGCACAAGAACAAATGGGGCAGCGACACGCCGTTCTCCTGGCCGCAGCTCGGCTCGGCCGGCCTCGAAATCCTCATCGTGCTGTCTTTCCCGATGGCGATCTGGCTGATGGTGCTGGCCGGCCTCTCGGTCAATGTCGCCGTGGTGATCGGCCTCGGCACGTTGCTGGCAATCGACTGGTACTTCGACTTCTCGGCGGTGATGGCGCTGATGGCGCCGGTGATCCTGATCGGCGGCATGACGCTCGGCTGGTTCACGCCGACGGAGGCCGCGGTCGCGGCCGTAATCTGGTCGCTGTTCCTCGGCCTCGTCCGCTACCGCACCATGACGCTGCAGACGGTGGCGAAGGCGACGTTCGACACCATCGAGACCACGGCCTCGGTGCTGTTCATCGTCACGGCAGCCTCGATCTTCGCCTGGCTGCTGACGGTGTCGCAGGCGGCGCAGACCTTGTCGGACTGGATGCTCAGCGTCACCCACAACAAATGGGTGTTTTTGGCGCTCGCCAACGTCTTGATCCTGTTCGTCGGCTGCTTCATCGACACCACGGCGGCGATCACCATCCTGGTGCCGATCCTGCTGCCGATCGTGCTCAAGCTCGGCATCGACCCGATCCATTTCGGCCTGATCATGACGCTGAACCTGATGATCGGCCTGCTGCATCCGCCGCTCGGCATGGTGCTGTTCGTGCTCGCGCGCGTGGCCAAGCTCTCGGTCGAGCGCACCACGGTCGCGATCCTGCCCTGGCTGGTGCCGCTCATGCTCGCGCTGATCGCGATCACCTACATTCCCGAACTGACCCTCTGGCTGCCAAAATACATGGGACTCTCCAAATGACCTCCGTTGCTCTCGCCGCTACCCTGTTCGGTCCCGAAGATCTGCGCATGGTCGAGCATCCGCTCGACAAGCTGGCAGACGGCATGGTGCGCATCCGCTTCGGCGCCGGCGGCATCTGCGGTTCGGACATGCACTATTTCCGCCATGCCCGGACCGGCGATTTCGTGGTGAAGTCGCCGCTGGTGCTCGGCCACGAGATCTCGGGCGAGGTCGTGGAGATCTCCGGCGCGGCTGCGAACCTGAAGGTCGGCGACCGCGTCGCCGTCAATCCCTCGCGCTGGTGCGGCCATTGCGTCGCCTGCCGCGAGGGCCGGCCGAACCTGTGTGAGAACATCTACTTCATGGGCTCGGCCTCGAAGACGCCGCACATGCAGGGCGGCTTTGCCAATTACTTCGATGCGGTTCCCGCGCAGTGCGTGAAGATTCCCGATCACGTCTCCTACCAGGCTGCGGCGCTCGCCGAGCCCCTCGCGGTCTGCCTGCACGCGGTCGCGCGTGCCGGCAATATCGAGGGCAAGCGCGGCATCATCTTTGGTGCCGGCCCGATCGGGCTTCTGACCATGCTCGCCGCGCACCGCGCCGGCATGGCCGATATCACGGTGGCCGACATCGCGCCGGCCCCGCTGGCCTTCGCGACCAAGCTCGGTGCTTCGCATGTCGAGAACGTGTCGGCCGGGGAAGAGGGCCTGAAGGCGCAGGCCGCGTCGCGTCCCTACGACGTCGCGTTCGAGGTCTCGGGAACGGCCGCGGGCCTTGCGAGCGCCATTGGCATCGTCAGGCGCGGCGGCATCGTGGTGCAGATCGGCAATCTGCCGGGCGGCCAGATTCCGACGCCGTCGAATGCGGTGATGGCGAAGGAGATAGACCTGCGCGGCTCGTTCCGCTTCGGCTTCGAATTCTCAACCGCGGTGGAACTGATCTCCAATGGCAGCGTCGACGTGCTGTCGCTGGTCACCGCCGAGCGTCCGCTGTCGACCGCGCCGGATGCGCTCAGGCTGGCGCTCGACCGCTCGCAGAGCGTCAAGGTCGTGCTGACCGCGAATTGACTCTTGTTTTGACGCGTTTTCTTCACGCGAACCGATACCCACTTCGCTCGAAAACGCTTTAGGAGATTGCGCATGATGCTCGAAGGCTGGCGCTGGTACGGGCCCGACGATCCTGTCTCGCTCGACGATGTCAGGCAGGCCGGGGCGAGCGATATCGTCTCGGCGCTGCATCAGGTGCCGATTGGCGAAGCCTGGACACGCAAGGCGGTGGAGGAGCGCAAGAACTTCATCGAGCGCGGCCAGCCCGGCCGCTCGCAGCTGACCTGGTCGGTGGTGGAATCGATTCCGATCCCAGACGACGTCAAGCGGCTCGGCGGCAAGGCGACCAAGTCGATCGAGGCCTGGATCGCGAGCCTCGAAGCCGTCGCGGCTTCGGGCATCAAGATCATCTGCTACAATTTCATGCCGGTGGTCGATTGGTGCCGCACCGATCTGGAATGGGAGCTGCCGAACGGCGCCCGCGCCATGCGCTTCGACCAGGACCGCTTTGCCGCCTTCGAGCTGCATATCCTCAAGCGCCCTGCGGCCGTGCAGGATTATTCGCCCGAGCAGCAGGCGCGTGCGAAAGCGCTGTTCGAGCAGATGAGCCAGGCCGATATCGACTATCTCGTCATGGTGATCGCCAGCGCGCTGCCCGGCTCGACCACCGAGCCGATGACCATCCCGCAATTCCGCGATCGGCTGGAGACCTATCGCGACATCACGCCAAAGATCCTGCGGCAGCATCTCGCCGAATTCCTCGGGCGCGTGACGCCGGTGGCCGAGCAGCTCGGGGTGTCCTTGACCCTGCATCCGGACGACCCGCCGCGGCCGCTGTTCGGCCTGCCGCGTATTGCCTCGAGCGCCGACGACTACCAGGCACTGTTCGACGCCGTGCCGTCCAGGGCCAACGGCATCTGCCTGTGCACGGGCTCGCTCGGCGTGCGGGCGGAAAACAATCTGCCTGAAATGGCCGAACGCTTCGGCCCGCGTATTGCGTTCGCGCATCTCCGCGCCACCAAGCGCGAGGCCGACGGGCTGTCGTTCTACGAATCCGATCATCTCGACGGCGACGTCGACATGGTCGCGGTACTCAAGGCGCTGCTCAAGGAGAACGCGCGACGCGCGCCGGACAAGCAGATCGTGTTCCGTCCCGATCACGGCCACCGCATGCTCGACGACCTCGCCGCGACCAAGCGCACCAATCCCGGCTACACCGCGATCGGCCGCCTGCGCGGTCTCGCCGAGCTCCGCGGCGCGATCCGCGCGATCGAGCATCGGTGATAGAGGCGGGGCTCGGCGACGGCCGACATCGCATCACCCGATGGCGAAATCCGCCGCCGTCTCTGCGTGAATGGCCGTGGTGTCGAACGTCTCGACCGATGTGTCGTCAGGGCCGACCAGCATCGTGATCTCGGTGCAGCCGAGGATGATGCACTCGGCGCCGGCGGCGACCAGCGCTGCCATCACCTCCTGATAGCGGCGGCGCGAGGGGTCGGCGACGATACCGAGGCACAGCTCGTCGTAGATGATGCGGTTCACGTCGGCGCGCGCCTCAGGGTGAGGGACCAGCACGTCGAGATCATGCGCGCGCAGCCGGTCGATGTAGAAGTCCTCCTCCATCGTGAACTTGGTGCCGAGCAGCCCGACCCGCCGATATCCTCTCGCCCGGATCCGCTGCGCCGTCGCGTCGCCAAGGTGGATGAACGGAACGGTCACGCTGGAGATGATGTCGGGCGCCAGCTTGTGCATCGTGTTCGTGCACAGCACGATCGCCCGCGCGCCGGCGCCTTCAAGACGCCGCGCGACCTCCGCCAGGCTGGCCGCCGCCTCGCGCCAGCGGCCGGCGTATTGCATCTGCTTGATTTCCTCGAAATCGTAGGAATACAGCAGGAGCGGAGCCGAATGCAGCTTGCCCATGCGGTCACGGACCCGCTCATTGATGAGCTTGTAGTAGAGTGCCGTGCTCTCCCAGCTCATGCCCCCGATCAGGCCGATGGTTTGCATTCCGGTGTCCTCGACGATTTGGTTTCGTCCGGATCGTAAACGAAGACGTCGAAGCGCGGTAGCCATCGCTTGATTGCGGCTTGATGCAGCGTCAGGCCTAATTATTTCAGCGCTCGTAGCCCGGATGGAGCGTTAGCGTAATCCGGGGCCTTCGCTCGGCATCTCACACCGTCCCGGATTACGCTGGCGCTCCATCCGGGCTACGCCATCGTCCTGTGTCGCCCTCTGTCAATTGCCGCGCACAAAAATATTCCACTTTACCGAAATTCGGTTTCGGCGTATGTGTCGGTCATCCTGATCCGGCGAAAGGGGCGGTCGTACGTCGTCACGAGCCGCGGATCGGGGAGCGGTGGACGCAGGCAGCGTCGTGCACGAGAGGCGGGAGCAGGGCGGGAGAACCCCGTGAGGTCCAGGCTTCGTGCGGACGAACGGCGCTTGAAGCGTACGGCCAAATCGCGTGGTCCTGGCTGTCGTTGCTACAGCCAAGCCTTGCGGAGGTGCGCCGAGCCCGACCGGGCGAAGCGCGCCGCCAATCCGCGGGGTGACGGAGGCAAGCAGGAACTCGTCTCCGGGGAGAGCGCGCCATAGGCCGTCAAACATCGCGCAGGGAAGGCCGGATGATCGGCTGCCCTGTGTCTCCCTCGTGCATTGCGTGTGCAATGTCTTCGCACGGGGGTCTTGCGGGTGCCAGCCGGCACCCGGCCTTCCCTGCGCCCTTTTTCTTCGGAGAGGGCGTGAAGCGGACAGCAAAACTCGGGCGGAAGCGCCGCGAGAAGGTGGAGGCATGTCTGCGAGTCACAACCGATATCGTAGGGTGGGCAAAGCGCAGCGTGCCCACGCTCTTGTTGCTGATGGAGGGAGATCGTGGGCACGGCGCAAGTGCGCCTTTACCCACCCTACGGCACTGGATTGCTTCGTCGCACCAGCGCAAAATTGCTACGCAATTCTGTCGCGGGCTCCTCGCAATGACGTGCCAACCGCAATCCCTGCACCAAGCCCGACGAACAGGCGTCGTGCAAACGGCACCGACGGGCATGACGTCTGCGCAGGCTGCGAGAAGCCTTTCGATCTTGCGCGCCCTCTCGGCCTGTCCTACGCAGTCTCCGAATAATAGCGCATCGCCAGAGCCTTGAGGGAGCCGTCATGACCATCCGCAACACCCGCACCGGGGGCCAGATCCTGATCGACCAGTTGGTCGCGCAAGGGGTCGAGCGCGTCACCTGCGTGCCGGGCGAGAGCTATCTGGCCGCGCTCGATGCGCTGCATGACAGCCCGATCGACGTCATGATCTGCCGCGCCGAAGGCGGCGCGGCGATGATGGCGGAGGCCTACGGCAAGCTGACCGGGCGGCCCGGCATCTGCTTCGTCACCCGCGGCCCCGGCGCCACCAATGCCAGCCACGGCGTCCACATCGCGATGCAGGATTCGACGCCGATGGTCCTGTTCGTCGGCCAGGTCGACACCGGCATGCGCGAGCGCGAGGCGTTCCAGGAGCTGGACTACAAGGCGGTGTTCGGCACCATGGCGAAATGGGCGGTCGAGATCGATCGTCCCGATCGCATTCCGGAGCTGGTGGCGCGCGCCTTCCGCGTCGCCATGCAGGGCCGCCCCGGTCCCGTCGTGATCTCGCTACCGGAGAACATGCTGACCGAGACCGCCGCCGTTGCGGATGCCATGCGCATCGAGCCTGCCGTGAGCTGGCCCGCGCCTGCGGATATCGAGAAGCTCGGCGCGATGCTCGCGAGCGCCAAGGCGCCGCTCGTCATCCTCGGCGGCTCGCGCTGGACGGATGAGGCGACCAGGAGCATCGCCCGCTTTGCCGAGCGCTTCGACCTGCCGGTCGCGACCTCGTTCCGCCGGGCCTCGCTGATCGATGCCGACCATTCGCATTACGCCGGCGATCTCGGCATCGGGCCGAGCCCGGGCCTGAAGGCGCGCATCGACAACGCCGATGTCGTGCTCCTCGTCGGCGGCCGCATGTCGGAGATGCCGTCCTCGTCCTACACGCTGCTCGATATTCCGACCCCGCAGCAGAAGCTGATCCATGTGCATCCCGGCTCCGAAGAGCTCGGCCGGGTCTATCAGCCGGCGCTCGCGATCCAGGCGACGCCCGCCGCGTTCGCCGCCGCCGTCGAGACGCTGAAGCCTTCAGGCGCGGTGGCCTGGAAGGGCGAGGCCGCCAAGGCGCACGCCGATTATCTCGCCTGGACCGAGAACGCCCGCGAGCTGCCGGGCACGTTCCAGTATGGCCAGGTCATGACCTGGCTGCGCGACAGGCTCCCGAAGGACGCGATCGTCTGCAACGGCGCCGGCAATTATGCCGGCTGGATCCACCGCCATCATCGCTTCCACAGTTTTGCCGCGCAGCTGGCGCCGACCTCGGGCTCGATGGGCTACGGCGTCCCGGCGGCAGTTCTCGCCAAGCGGCAATATCCGGATCGCACCGTCGTCGCCTTCGCCGGTGACGGCTGCTTCCTGATGAACGGCCAGGAGTTCGCGACCGCCGTGCAGTATGACGCGCCGCTGGTCGTGATCGTGGTCGACAATTCGCAATACGGCACCATCCGCATGCACCAGGAGCGTGACTATCCCGGCCGCGTGGTCGGCACCCAGCTCAAGAACCCTGATTTCGCAATGTACGCGAAGGCATTCGGCGGCCATGGCGAGCGCGTTGAGCGCACCGAAGAGTTCGCGCCGGCGTTCGAGCGTGCGCTGGCCTCCGGCAAGCCGTCGATCCTCCACTGCATCATCGACCCGCGCGCGATCTCGGTCGGCAAGGACTTTGCGCCCGCGGTGAAGGCGTAAGCGATGACGACCGGTCGCCACGTTGCGATCATCGGAGCCGGCGCGGTCGGTGTCATCAGCGCCATCGAGGCCTTGCGCGAGGGCCATCGCGTCACGCTGATCGATCCGGGCGAGCCCGGCGGCGAACAGGCGGCGAGCTATGGCAATGCCGGCTGGCTGTCGTCGCATTCGGTGATCCCGCCGGCGGAGCCGGGCATCTGGAAGAAGGTGCCGGGCTATCTAATGGATCCGCTCGGGCCGCTTGCGATCCGCTGGTCGTATTTGCCGAAGGCGCTGCCCTGGCTGATCAAATATCTGCTCTCGGGTTGGACCGAGGCGCGGGTCGAGACAACGGCCTTTGCGCTGCGCGACCTGTTGAAGGACGCGCCGCTGCTGCACCGGAAGCTGGCGGAGGAGGCTGGCGTCCCCGAGCTGATCGAGCGCAATGGCGTGATGCATGTGTTTCCGTCGCGCGGCAATTTCGACAATGATCTCGGCTGGCGCCTGCGCAAGAAGGTCGGCGTCGAATGGATGGAGCTCAACGCCGACGAGATGCGCCAGCGCGAGCCCGATCTGCATCCGCGCTACACCTTTGGCGTGGTGGTGGAAGAGGCCGGGCGCTGCCGCGATCCCGGCGCTTATGTTGCGGCGCTTGCCAACCACGCGCTGGCGAGCGGCGCCAAGCATGTGCGCGCCAAGGCGACTGGCTTGAGGCTGAACGGCGACAAGCTCGTCGCTGTCCTCACCGAGACCGGCGAGATCGCCTGCGATGCTGCCGTCGTCGCGGCCGGCGCCCGATCAAAGCAGCTCACCGCATCGGTCGGAGATCCCTTGCCGCTCGAGACCGAGCGCGGCTACCATGTCATGATAGAGAACCCGGAGTCAGGTCCGCGCAGCTCGATGATGGCATCCGACGCCAAGATGGTGGTGAACTGGACCGACAAGGGCCTGCGCGCCGCCGGCACGGTCGAGATCGCGGGCCTCGAGGCCGCGCCGAACTGGAAGCGCGCCGAAATCCTGCGCAACCACCTTGTCAGCATGTTTCCAAAACTGCCGAAAGACATTCCGGCCTCGCGCATCAAAACCTGGTTCGGCCATCGGCCGAGCATGCCGGATGGACGTCCCTGCATCGGCTATGCGCGCGCCTCGCGTGACATCGTCTATGCCTTCGGCCACGGCCACGTCGGGCTGGTCGGCTCGGCCCGTACCGGCCGGCTCGTCGCGCAGTTGCTCAGCGGCAAGCCGCCCGAGATTCCGCTGGCGCCGTTTGCGCCCGAACGTTTCCTCTGAGGTCGCAGCATGACCAGTTCGGCCAATTTACCCTCCCGCATCGCCCGTGGCGGCAAGGCCATCTATGGCGCGCCGCTCGGCATCTTGATGCTGGAAGCGCGCTTTCCCCGCATTCCCGGCGACATGGGCAACGGCACGACCTGGCCATTCCCCGTGCTCTATCGCGTGGTGAGCGGGGCTTCGCCGGAGAAGGTGGTGCTGAAGGGCGCGGCCGGCCTGCTGCCCGACTTCATCGATGCCGCCAAGGATCTGGTGCGGCTCGGCGCTGAAGCCATCACCACCAATTGCGGCTTCCTCTCGCTGTTCCAGAAGGAGATCGCGGCCGCGGTCGGCGTTCCCGTTGCGACCTCGTCGCTGATGCAGGTGCCGTGGGTGCAGGCGACCTTGCCGCCGGGCAAGCGCGTCGGCCTCGTCACGGTGTCGGGCTCGACCTTGACTCCGGCTCATCTCGAGGGCGCCGGCGTGCCGCTCGACACGCCGCTGGTCGGCACCGAGAACGGCAAGGAATTCTTCCGCGTCCTGATCAAGGCCGAGAAGGACGATATGGACATCGCGCAGGCCGAGCGTGACGTGGTCGAGGCCGGCAAGGAGCTTGTCGCCAAAAATCCCGATGTCGGCGCGATCGTGCTCGAATGCACCAACATGCCGCCTTATGCGGCAGCGTTGCAGGCCGAGGTCGGGTTGCCGGTCTACGACATCTATTCCATGATCACCTGGTTTCACGCCGGACTGCGCCCGCGCGCCTTTGCGTGAACGCGTCCGTGAGATCGTCACAAGTCCTGGAGCGAGCCCATGAAGTTATCCGGCAAGGTCGCCGCCATCACCGGCGCCGCACGCGGCATCGGCAAGGCCTGCGCGAAGAGATTTTTGGATGACGGCGTCAAGGTCGTGATCTCTGACGTCGATGCCGAGGGCCTCGCCGCGACGGCGGCCGAGCTCGGACGTCCGGAGGCCTTGCGCACCGTCGTCGGCAATGTCGCCAGGCGCGCCGACGTCGACCAGCTCGTCGCCACCGCCGTGAAGGAATTCGGCCGGCTCGACATCATGGTCAACAATGCCGGCGTCGCCCGCAACCGGGACATCCTGGAGATATCCGAAGAGGAATTCGACGAGATCATCGGAATCAATTTGAAGGGCGCGTTCTTCGGCGTCCAGGCCGCGGCGAAGCAGATGATCGCGCAAGGCGGCGGCGGGGTCATCATCAACATGTCCTCGGTGAACGCGCTGCTGGCGATCCCGGCGCTGGCGACCTACGCGATGTCCAAGGGCGGCATGAAGCAGCTGACCTCGGTTGCCGCCGTCGCGCTCGCCCCGCACAACATCCGCGTCGTCGCGGTCGGACCGGGCACGATCCTGACCGACATGGTGGCATCATCCATCTACACCTCGGAGGACGCGCGCAAAACCGTGATGTCACGCACGCCGGCCGGCCGCGGCGGCGAGCCGAGCGAGGTGGCGTCCGTCGTCGCGTTCCTGGCGAGCGACGATGCGTCCTACATTACCGGGCAGACGATCTATCCCGATGGGGGGCGATTGATCCTGAATTACACGGTGCCGGTGAAGGAGAAGTAGGCCCTCACTCCGCCGCAACCGTCATCCCGTAGCCGAGCCGCTTCGAGATGCCGCCGGCGCAATCCCGCAACGCATGCGCGATCGGGCTGTCCCAGCGCGCATCGAACGTGCCTTCGGGTCCCATCGCCGTGATGACCAGCGCGACATGGCCGGAATGATCGAACACGGGGGCCGAGAAGGCGTTGACGCCGGGCAGGGGATCGCCGAGCGCGCGGGCGAGGCCGTGCTTGCGGACCTCCGTCAGTATCTCGGCGACCTTGGCGCCCTTCACGGTGCGCTTCGGACTGTAACCGACGCCGTGACGATCGAGCCCGCTCTCCAGCGCGGCGTTGATGGTCTTCTCCGGCAGGAACGCCGCAAAGGCGCGGCCCGTGGCCGTCTCCAGCAGCGCCATCACCGAGCCCGCGCGCATCACGATGTGGACCGGCTGGGCCGGCTCTTCGAGCTGGACGACGGTCGGGCCGTACGTGCCCCAGACTGCCAGTGAGACCGCATGTCCGATCTGACTCGCGAGCGCGGCGATCTTCGGCCTTGCGATGCGCACGCCGGAGAGGCGGCGCAGGCTGATCAGGCCGAGCTCCAGCGCCAGCGCGCCGATCTCGTAGCGGCCGGTGGTCTCGTCCTGCTCGATCAGCCCGATGCGGGAGAAGCTGGCGAGGTAAGGGTGCGCCTTGGCCGGCGACATGCCGGCCTCGCGCGCGAGATCGCGCAGCATCATCGGCTCGCCGCACCTTGCGAGCGCGCGGAGCAGCTCTCCGCCGACCTCGATGGACTGGATGCCGCGGCTTTCCCTCTTCATGCGCCTCCGATGCGCTTGGCTTACGCCGCGTCGCGCTTGGCGGCGCTGTCGGCGAGATGACGGCCGGCAATGTAGCCGAAGGTCAGCGCCGGCCCAAGCGTGATGCCGGCCCCGGGGTAATTGCCGCCCATGATGCTCGCCATGTCGTTGCCGGCGGCATAAAGCCCGGGAATGACCCGGCCCTCGGCATCGAGCGCCCGGGCGTTCGCGTCGGTGACGATGCCGGCATAGGTGCCGAGATCGCCGATCACCATCTTGATGGCGTAGAAAGGCCCGTTCTCGACCGGCGCGACGCAAGGGTTGGGGCCGTGCATCGCGTCACCCTGGTAGCGGTTGTAGGCCTTCGAGCCCTTGCCGAACGCGGCGTCATGGCCTTGCAGCGCGGTGGCATTGAACTGCCTGACGGTCTCGGCGAATGCCTTGGCATCGACGCCGGCCTTCGCCGCCAGCGCCTCCAACGTGTCGCCGCGCATGAGATAGCCGGTATTGAGGTGATGACCCAGCGGCATCGGGAACGGCGGCACGCAGCCGAGACCGTATTTGCGCAGCGTTGGGTGATCGCAGACCAGGAAGGCGGCGATCTCCTCGCCGGGCTTGGCGGCCTTGATCATGGCCTGGACGAAGTCGTGATAGGAATTGCCCTCATTGGCAAAGCGCTTGCCGTCGCGCATCACCGCGATCACGCCGGGCTTGGCGCGGTCGATGAAGTGCGGCATCACGCCCTTGGAACCGTCCTTGCGCGTGGTCAGCGACACCGGCACCCAGGCCGCCGCGTTCGGCAGCCGGTCCTCGATATGTCCGCCGGCGCGCTCCGCAAGACGCAGTCCGTCGCCGGTGTTGCCTGATGGCCCCGGCGAGAAATGCTCGTTGCCGGTCGGGGCGTGCGGAAACATCTTCTTGCGCCGCTCCACATCATGCGGGAAGCCGCCGCAGGCCAGCACCACGCCTTGCCTTGCGCGGACGCGCACCTCGCGTCCCTCTCGCGAAACGATGGCACCCGTCACCGCGCCGTTCTCGACCGTCAACTCGCGCACGGGCGAGGACAGCCACATCGGAATGTTCAGATCCTGGGCGGATTTCGCCAGCCGCCCTGCGAGCGCATTGCCGTTGGTCAGCGTCATGCCGCGGCCGTAGCGCAGCACGTCCATCAGGTGACGCGACAAGCGCTTGGCGACGTAGACCGCGGAAGTCAGCGACTTGGTCACGCGCATGAAGTGGATGATCTCCTTGCCGCTTCCCAGCATCATGCCGAACACGGTGAGCTCGGGCAGCGGCATGCCCAGCGACTTGATGAGGTCGCCGAGTTCGCGGCCGTCGAACGGGCGCGTCACCATGGAGCGACCGCCTTGTGCGCCGCCGGGTGCTTCGGCGTGGTAGTCGGGAAACACCAGCGGCATGTCGAAGCGGAGCGCGGTCTTGGTGGTGAAGAAATCGACCGCCTCGGGGCCGGCACTCAGGAATGCATCGACGCGCGCGGCGTCGTAATTGTTGCCGGCCTCGTGCCGCAAATAGGTGCGGGCCTGCTCCGGCGTCTCGGCGATGCCGTAGGCCTTTGCCAGCGAGGTGCCGGGAATCCAGAGCCAGCCGCCGGAGCGGGCGGTGGTGCCGCCAAAGCGCGGTTCCTTCTCGACGATCAGCACGTCGAGGCCGCGATGGCGCGCGGTGATCGCGGCCGACATGCCGGAGCAGCCTGATCCGGCCACGAGCACGTCGCACTCGTAAGTCTCAATTGCGCTATGCTCGCTGCCGGTCATCTTGGCCTCACTTCTTCAGGAGCGGACATTTGGACTCGGAGACCGGGCGGAAGGCGTCCTCGCCCTTCACGGTCTTGACGATGTCCAGGTAATCCCACGGCTCCTTCGACTGCTCGGGCTTCTTCACCTTGGCGAGATACATGTCGCGGATGACGCGGCCGTCCTCGCGCAACTTGCCGCCATGGACGAATGTATCCTCGATCGGCAGCTCGCGCATCTTGGCCATCACCTTGGCGGAATCGTCGGTGCCGGCCGCCTTGATTGCCTTCAGATAGTGCAGCACCGAGCCGTAGACGCCGGTCTGGATCATGGTCGGCATCACCTTGGTGCGCTCGTAGAACTTCTTCGACCAGGCGCGCGTTGCTTCGTCCATGGCCCAGTACGAGGCCGTGGTCATGTAGGTGCCCTGCGCGGCCTTGAGGCCGATCGCGTGCACGTCGGTGTCGAACATCAGGAGGCCGACGAGCTTCTGGCCACCCTGGACGAGGCCGAACTCGCCGGACTGCTTGATCGCGTTGTCGGTGTCCTGGCCGGCATTGGCAAAGGCGACGACGTCGGATTTCGAGCTTTGTGCCTGGAGCGCGAAGGAGGAGAAGTCCGCGGTGTTGGTCGGATGCTTGACGCCGCCCAGGACCTTTCCGCCCATCTCGTTGACGAAGCGCGTGGCGTCCTTCTCGAGCTGCTGGCCGAAGGCGTAGTCCGCAGTGATGAAGTACCAGGACTTACCACCCTCCTTGATCACGGCGGAGGCCGTCACCTTCGACAGCGCGTAGGTATCGTAGGTGAAGTGCACGGTGTTCGGGCTGCACAGCTCGTCGGTCAGCGAGCTTGCGCCGGGGCCGGAGAGCAGCGCGACCTTGCCCCGCTCGCGCACCATGTTGTGGACGGCGATCGCGATGCCGGAATTGGGGATGTCGACGACGGCGTCGACCTTGCCGTTGTCGAACCAGCCGCGCACGATCTGCACGCCGACGTCGGTCTTCATCTGGTGATCGGCGCTGATGATCTCGATCGGCTTGCCGAGCACGGTCGGCCCGAATTCCTCCACCGCCATCTTCGCGGCCTCGACCGAGCCCGGCCCTGAGTTGTCGCGGCCCCAGCTCGACAGATCCGTCAGCACGCCGATCCGCACCGCGTCGTCGGAGACTTGCGCGGTGGCGACTGTGGTCATGGCTGCCGAAGTCATGGCCGCGAGCATGGCGCAGGCCAGAAGCCCTCTCATCGTTGTTTCCTCTCTCTTATTGGCCGCATGGCGCGGCTGGCTGTTCTTGAGATGAATTAGATATAAGCAAATAAGTTTGTCAATGGTGAATTCAGGGTCCGGAATGAGTTCCTCTCGGCGGATGAGACGACAGGGGGCACCGCTGCTTCAGCGCCCGTGATTGCGAGCTCAGCGACTTGTCCGCCGAAGCCTTGGCGAAGGCTGAAGCAATCCAGACTCTCTCCCGGAGGCAGCCTGGATTGCTTCGTCGCAAGAGCTCCTCGCAATGACGGATGTTGCGAAAGCTGCGCACAAAATCCCGCGTTGTTATCCTGTGAGAGCCATCACCCCTGCAGGTTGCAACCCTCGGCACGATTGGCCATGATGCTCGCGGGAATCTCTGGGGCAGGGCATGACGGCAGCAACGGGAGTCTCCGCGGCGGCGGAGAAATCGACGACGGCGCATGTGGTGTGGGCGAGCGCGCTCGGCACCGCCATCGAGTGGTACGACTTCCTGATCTACGGCACGGCGGCGGCGCTGGTCTTCAACAAGCTGTTCTTCCCGAGCTTCGATCCCTTCGTCGGCACGCTGGCGGCGTTCTCGACCTATGCGGTCGGTTTCGTGGCGCGGCCCATCGGCGGCGCCATCATCGGGCATTACGGCGACCGGCTCGGCCGCAAGACCATGCTGGTCGCGACCATGATCGCGATGGGGCTCGGCACCTTCCTGATCGGCTGCCTGCCGACCTACAGCCAGATCGGCGTGTGGGCGCCGATCCTGCTCATCGTGCTGCGCTTCGTCCAGGGCATCGGCCTGGGCGGCGAATGGAGCGGCGCGGTCGTCATGGTGATCGAGCATGCCGGCAATCGCCGCGGCTTCTATGGCAGCATGGTGCAGATCGGCTTTCCCGTCGGCGTTGCCGCATCGACCGGCATTTTCGGCCTGATGACCAAGCTGCCCGAAGCCGATTTCCTGAGCTGGGGCTGGCGCGTGCCGTTCCTGATCAGCATCCTGCTCGTCGGTGTCGGCTTCATCGTGCGGCTCAAGCTCGCGGAGACGCCGCACTTCAAGGAGGTGGTCGAGCGCAAGGAGGTGCTGGCGCAGCCGGTGCTGGAAGTGCTCCGCCGCGACTGGCGCAGCTTTCTGCTGGCGATCGGCATCACGGTGTCCGAGGTCGGGCTTGCTTATCTCCTCACCGTCTTCACCGTGGTCTATGCCACGACGAAGCTCGGGCTGCCGCGCCAGGTGATCCTGGATGCCGTGGTCTATGCCGCCCTCGTCGAGTTCGCGACGCTGCCGCTCGCCGGCTGGCTGTCCGACATCTTCGGACGCAAGGCTCTATACCTTGCCGGCGGCGTGTTCTCGGTGGCGCTGGCGTTTCCGTTGTTCTGGTTCCTCGATACGAAGGAGCCGGCGCTGATCACGCTGGCGCTCGTCGTCACGATGACGCTGACCCATGCGCTGCTATTCGGGCCGAAGGCCGCGTTCATGCCGGAGTTGTTCCGCACCCAGGTGCGCTACAGCGGAGCCTCGCTCGGGGCCAATGTCGCGGCGGCGCTGAGCGGCGGCTTCTCGCCGCTGATTGCGACTGCGCTGCTGGCGTGGGCCGGCTCGTACTGGGCCGTGTCCGTCTACATCATCGCCCTCTCCATCATCACGATCGTCGCGACGCTGATGGCGCCGGAGACGGCGCGGAGTTCGCTGAAATCCTGATGTCGATCGTCTCGCGACTCAAGATGCAGCAGCCGGGCCATTGGCCTGCGGACCGTTTGGTTCTAAGAACGCCCCTGAGGAAACCTCCCCCAAGCCAGGGAACAGAACCATGACGAAGACGTCTCGACGCGACGTGCTCACTGCCGCAGCCGCGATGACAGCGGCGGGCATCGCCGAAGCTGCGCCGGCCGCAGCGCAGGCCGGACCGAAGCCGATCTTTCCAGTGCCGATGGTGACGATCCCGATCGTCGGCGAGAGCCAGGTGTTTCAGGTCCGCCGCATCTACTGCATCGGGCGCAACTACGCCGCGCACGCGATCGAGCGCGGCTCGGACCCCAACCGCGAGCCGCCGTTCTTCTTCCAGAAGCCGACCGACGCGATCCAGAACGTCGCGGTCGGCGAGGTCGCCGATCATCCCTATCCGTCACTGACCAAGAACTATCATCACGAGGTCGAGCTGGTCGCCGCCCTGAAATCAGGCGGCACCAATATCCCGGTCGATAAGGCGCTCGACCACGTCTATGGCTACGCGCTCGGCCTCGACATGACCCGGCGCGACCTCCAGAACGGCATGGCCGCGGAGAAGAAGCCCTGGGAAATCGGCAAGAGTTTCGACCACGCCGCAGTGATCGGCCCGATTCATCCGGCCAGCAAGACCGGCCATTTCGAGAAGGGCGCCATCTCGCTGGCGATCAACGGCACGGTGAAGCAGAACTCGGATCTCAGCAAGATGATCTGGAACGTGGCCGAGCAGATCGCAAAGCTGTCGGAAGCCTTCGAATTGAAAGCCGGCGATATCATCTATTCCGGCACGCCGGAGAATGTCGGTCCCGTCGTGAAGGGCGACGTGCTGCTGTGCAAGCTCGAGGGCTTACCTGATATGTCGATCAAGATCGTGTAGCTCCACGCCGCCGTCGCAACCGCCGGTTGGCGGCGGCAGCCCTGCGCCAGGGGAGTTCCACCCGACGATTGCCATTTGTTGGCCGGCAAGCGAACCTCCTGTGGCCATATTTGGGAACGAGTGATTTCCCGCGAGGGAGGCGCTCCGATGACCAAGGCTCTGATCACTGCTGTCGCAATGCTGGCGTGTGTGCCCGTGAGCGCGGTTGCGCAGGAGCGCGCCGGCGATGCAGCACTCGGTGCCGTCTCCGGCGCGGTCGTGCTGGGCCCGGTCGGGGCGGTTGCCGGAGCCTTGATCGGCTACACTGCCGGACCTTCGATCGCTCGGTCCTGGGGTATGAGAGGTTCGCACTCGGCAGGACATCGGCCGCCGCCGCGCCGCGCGGCCGCGACCAGGAGCCCGACGCGCACCCGCGAGGCGATGGCAGCCAACGGTCAGATGCGAGCTGCTGGCAATCCGGCCCCGCCGGTTCAGGCCGCTCCCGCCGCTCCGGCGCAAGCCTCGGCGCCGCCGGTTCAGGGGTTCGACTAAGGCCGCAGCTTCAAGCCGACGTCTTCGGCCGCAGCCCCCGGCCTGCCCTAGGGCTGGCCGAGGATCTTCTTGGCGGCGCGAAGGTGCGGCTTGTCGATCATCTGGCCGTCGAGCCGCAGCGTGCCGGAATTGGGATTGCTGGCAAACGCCGCGATCACTTTCTCCGCCCAGGTGCGTTCGGCTTCGGTCGGCGCGAAGGCGGCGTTGACGACGTCGACATGCTTGGGATGGATCAGCGCCTTGGCGGAAAACCCGTCGCGGCGCGCCGCGCGTGTTTCGGCTTCCAGGCCCGCGAGGTTATCGATGTCGGTATAGACGGTATCGATCGGCGCGACCTCGGCCGCGGCCGCCGCCATCAGGCAGAGATCGCGCGCGAGACGATAGGGGCTGTGGAACACGCCGCCGGACGCCTTTTCGGTGGCTCCGAGCGAAGCCGAGAGATCTTCCGCGCCCCACATCAAGCCGGCGAGGCGAGGGGAGCAGCCCTTGTAGCTGCCGAGGCCAAAGATCGAACCTGCGGTTTCGGTCGCCACGCAAACGATGCGGGTTGAGCCCAGCTCCGTGCCGGCCGCGGCTTCCAGGGCTTCGAGCCAGGTTGCGACCTGCCTTACGTCATCACCGCCCTGCGATTTCGGCAGCACGATGCCGTCGGGCTTGCCCGGCATCACCGCTGCGAGATCGGCGAGCGTCATGCCGGTGTCGAGCGCGTTGACGCGGACATAGAGCTGGTGCGGGCCGGGGCGGCCCTTCAGCATCGTCAGCGTCAACCCGCGCGCCTCCGCCTTCTTCTCGGTGACGACGGAATCCTCGAGGTCGATGATCAGCGCGTCGGCCTTGCCTTCGCTCGCCTTCTCGAATTTGCGCGGGGAATCGCCCGGCACGAACAGCATCGAACGCATCAGACCGGCCTCTTGTGCATCATCGCCATGCGGCGGCATTTGCCGACGATCTCGTCGTTCTGGTTCAAGGCATGGTGCTCGAACTCGACGATGCCGGCCTTGGGCCGCGATTGGGATTCCCGCACCGAAAGCACCTTCGTCGTCGCCCGCAACGTGTCGCCATGGAAGACCGGTTTTGGAAAGGTCACGTCGGTCATGCCGAGATTGGCAACGGTGGTCCCCATGGTCGTATCGTAGACCGTCATGCCGATCATGATGCCGAGGGTGTAAAGGCTGTTGAAAATGCGCTGGCCGAACTCGGTCTTTTCGGCGAAATGCGCGTCGATATGCAGCGGCTGCGGATTGAGGGTCAGCAGGCTGAACATGGTGTTGTCCATCTCCGTGACGGTCCGGGTCAGCGGATGCCTGAACTCCTGGCCTACGGAAAAGTCTTCGAAATAAAGTCCGGCCATCGCGGTTTCCTCCCTGCGAAATAACGGCGCGCCCATAGCTTCACGTCGCATGACCCTATGCATGGTAGACACAGTTGATAGATAAATTCACGTATCTGTACGCGGTTTTTCGAGCTAAGAACCCGGGCAAGGGCACGTCAGGGCGCGACGCAAGCGGCCACGGCCTTTGAGCGGGGAACGCGAAGAGACGGGAGATGGCGCGGTCGCGGCTCCCAAGACGGAGATCAAGATCATGGATTTCGCGCTCACCGATCAGCAGGAAGCCATTCGGGATGCCATCGCCAAGATCTGCGAAGGCTTTCCGGATGCCTACTGGCTGAAGAAGGACCACGACGGCGGCTTCCCGCACGATTTTCATAAAGCACTCGCCGACGCCGGCTGGCTCGGCATCTGCGTGCCGGAGGAATATGGCGGCTCGGGGCTCGGCATCACCGAAGCTGCGATCATGATGCGCACCATCGCCGAATCCGGCGCCGGCATGTCCGGCGCATCCGCCGTGCACATCAACGTGTTCGGCCTCAATCCCGTCGTCGTGTTCGGCACCGAGGAGCAGCGCAAGCGCATGCTGCCGCCGATGGTCGAGGGTCGCGAGAAGGCGTGCTTTGCCGTCACCGAGCCCAACACCGGCCTCAACACCACGCAGCTGAAGACCCGCGCGGTCGCCAAGAACGACCGCTACATCGTCAACGGCCAGAAGGTGTGGATCTCGACCGCGCAGGTCGCGCACAAGATCCTGCTGCTGGCCCGCACCACGCCGCTGGAAGAGGTGCGCTCGCCGACCCACGGCCTCAGCCTGTTCTACACCGATTTCGACCGCAACAAGATCAAGGTCCACGAGATCGAGAAGATGGGCCGCAAGATCGTCGATTCCAACGAGCTGTTCTTCGAAGATTTCGAGATCCCGATGGAGGACCGCGTCGGCGAGGAAGGCAAAGGCTTCCAGTACATCCTCGAAGGCATGAACCCCGAGCGCATCCTGATCGCGGCGGAGGCGGTCGGCCTCGGCAAGCTGGCGCTGGCGCGCGCCACGGAATATGCCAAGACGCGCGTGGTGTTCAACCGTCCGATCGGCAAGAACCAGGGCATTCAGCATCCGCTCGCGGTGAACTGGGTCGAGCTCGAGGCGGCCTGGCTGATGGTGATGTCGGCGGCGTGGCAATACGACAAGGGAATGCCCTGCGGCGCTGCGGCCAATGCCGCAAAATACCTTGCGGGCGAAGCGGGCTTCTCGGCCTGCGAGCAGGCCGTGATGACCCACGGCGGCTTCGGCTACGCCAAGGAATTCCACGTTGAGCGCTACTTGCGCGAGGTGCTGATCCCGCGCATCGCGCCGGTCAGCCCGCAGCTCGCGCTCAGCTTCATCGCGGAGAAGGTGCTGGGGCTCGCGAAGTCGTACTGAACGAGCCTTGTGGCGCAAACCAAATGGGCTCGCCTATTCGGCGGCGATCCGCTCCATCGCCATGGCGCGAAGCCTGGCGCGCTGGATCTTCACGCCGTTGGCGCTGTCGGTGACCGGGAAGGCCTCCACCACATAGATCCGGGCCGGGACCTTGTAGCCGGCGAGCCGTTCGCGCAGGCGCGCGACCAGCGTCTCCTGCATTGGCGGCTCCTTCGCCGGGATCACGAAGGCGACGCAGCGCGCCTGACCCTTGAGATCGACTGCAACCACCTGGGCGTCGGCAACGCCGTTGCATGATTTGAGCTCGTCCTCGATCTCGCCGGGCGCGACGAGGAAGCCGCCGAGCCGCATGGCATCGCCCGCGCGGGTCTCGTAGACGAAGGAGCCGTCGCCCCGCAGCCGGCCGATGTCGCCGGCGCGGAAGAACCCGTCCGCGGTGAGCGCATCGCGCGTCGCATCCGGATTGTTGAAATAGCCGAGGAAACTTGACGGCGCGTTAATCTCGATCTCGCCGGAAATGCCGCTAGCCGCAAGCTCGCCGGTCTCGGTGTCGCGCACGCGCACCTTTGCGTCAGACGACATCGGCCAGCCGCCGCCCTCGATGCGGTCGGCGAAGGCATCGACGGGGCGGGCGATCGAGAATAGGGCCTGAACCTCGCTCGACCCGTAGAGGCCGAACAGCGGCAGGCCGCGCGCCTCGGCCTCCGCGGCAAGCTCGCGCCAGCCAGGCTGGAACGCGGCGAAGCCGCAGACTTCCAGATGCGGAAATGGCCGGGGTGCATCGGTGAGGGCGAGGATGCGCCGGAACATCTCGTCCGATCCGAACGAGTGCGTGATCCTGTGCTCGCCGAGGATCTTCAGCGCCGGCGCCGCCTCGAAGGCATCGAGCACGTGGACGGTCGCACCCGCCGCGACAAAGCCGAGCAGGCTCGTCATGCCAAAGGTGCCACAGAACGGCAGCATGGCCAGCAGCGAATGACGCTGCGGATCGAGCCGAAGCGCCTTGGCCACGGAGATGGCATGGCCCGCCAGCGTCCGCTGCGAATGCGCCACGAGCTTCGGCCCCTTGGTGGTGCCTGACGTGGTGTAGAGCAGGACCGGCTGATCCACGTCGTCCTGCGCGGGTGGCGCCGGCGGATAGCGTCTGTCGAAAGCATCGAACCGCACGCAGGGCCAGTGCGCCGGGATCGCATCCGCACCGATCACCGCGAGCCGTTGCAGCGCCGGCACCTCGTCCTTGGCGATGTCGGCGAGGATCGCGGCAAAATCCACCGAGCGGAATGCGGCCTCGACCACCATCAGCCTGGCACCGGATAGCTTGAGCAGATGCGCGACCTCCGCGCTCCGGTAGCGTGTATTGACGGCCGCGACGATCGCGCCACATCTTGCGGCGGCGAACAGCAGCGCGACCCATTCGATCCGGTTGACCAGCCAGACTGCGACCACGTCGCCCTTGCCGATGCCTTGTGCCGCAAGCCAGGCCGCGGTCTGCTCGATCCTTTCGGAGAACTCAGCGCGCGAGACCCGCGTGCCGTCGCATGCGAAGGCGGGATCGGCGGCGACCTCGGTCCGGATCAGCGATTGCAACGAAGACGCGTTGGCACTCATGGCAAGGGGAGTAACCCGATCGCGCCAACCTGTCTACTTGGTGCCGAACATCCGGTCGCCGGCATCGCCCAGGCCCGGCACGATGTAGCCGTGGTCGTTGAGCCGCTCGTCGATCGCAGCGGTCCAGATCGGCACGTCCGGGTGTTCGCTCTGGAACTGGGCGATGCCCTCGGGCGCGGCCAGAAGGCACACGAAGCGGATGTCGCGGGCGCCGCGGGCCTTGAGCAGGGAGGCACCGGCGCAGGCCGAGTTGCCGGTCGCCAGCATCGGATCCATCAGGATCACGGCGCGGTCGGACAGGTCATGCGGCGCCTTGAAGTAATATTCCACGGCCTGCAACGTCTCGGGGTCGCGGTAGAGCCCGATATGGGCGATGCGCGCCGAGGGCATCAGCGCCAGCATGCCGTCGAGGAAGCCGACGCCGGCGCGCAGGATCGGCGCCAGCGTGAGCTTCTTGCCGGCAATCTTGGGCGCCTGCATCGGTGCGATCGGCGTTTCGATATCGACCAGCTCCAGCGGCAAATCACGCGTCACCTCGTAGCCGAGCAGCATCCCGATCTCGTTCAGGATCTCGCGAAAGCTCTTGGTCGAGCGATCCTTCTCCCGCATCAGCGAGAGCTTGTGCTGGACCAGGGGGTGGGCGACGACGTTGACGGTGCTGGTGCTCATGAAACCGCTCTACACGTTTCCCTGGAATTGCGCCAGATCGGCCGGGTCTTTTCCGTCGGACAGGCGGCGTCAACCGGGCATCGCCACCGCGCTGCGCGCCCGGCTGCTCGCCTCATAGGCAGCCATGGTCAGTTCACGGTCGATCGCCATCCGCATCGCGTCCGTGGCCGGTTGGCGCAGACGCTTCTTTGCGGTCGCATGCGACGGCTTGTGGATCGCGCGCAATGCCGTGACGGCCTCCTCAAGGGCTTTGTCGACGGCTTCGGGCGCAACCACCCGATCGAGGAAGCCGGCGGTCAACGCCTCCTCGGGCTCGTACATCTCGCCGAGCGTGACGGTGCGGCTGAGCCAGGCCGGATGCAGGCGGCTGCGCGCGAGCTCGATGGCAAAGCTCGGCGGCGCGATGCCGATCGCGACCTCGTTCAATCCCATGCGATGCGGTCCGCGCGCGCCCAGCCTGACGTCGCAGGCGAGCAGCAGGAACGTCCCCATCGGAAAGGCGTGACCTTCCATCACGCCGACGATCGGATGCGGAAACGACATCAGCCGCAGCGCAAGCTCGGCGCCGGCGCGGACCATTTCGAGGCTCTTGGCGGCATCACCCGACGCGAACACCTTGAGATCGAAGCCGGCCGAGAAGATGCCGGGCCTTGCCGAGCGCAGCACCACGATCTCGGCTTCAGTCTCGGCCCGGTCGAAGGCCGTGCCGATCTCGGCCAGCATCGTGGTCGACATCACATTGACCTTGCCGTCGTCGAGCCCGATCCGCGCGACGCCGTCGCTCACCTCAAAACTCACTCCCATTGGCATTTGCCTCTCCTGTCATGAACCAGGCTTGACTGTCGGAGGCTGATGTAGACCAATCAATATAATTTCGTGCGAGGGGGAGAGCGCCATGCCGGCCGTGCCAAAACACCGCCAGCCCATCATCAATGCCGCGGTGACGCTGTTCCGCCGCCAGGGCTATGCCCGGACCGGGCTGAACGACATCGTCGACATCAGCGGTGCGCCGAAGGGCTCGCTCTACCATTACTTTCCGGATGGAAAGTCCTCGATCGCGGTGGCGGCCGTGGAGGAGGCGGGCCACCGCGTCGCGGCGACGGTCGCCAGGCTCGCGGAAGAGTGCGGCTCGACCGCCGACCTCTTGCGAGCGCATGCAAGATTGCTGGCGGGCTGGATGCGGGGCTCCGGCTTTCGCAACGGCTGCCCGATCACGACCGTGCTGCTCGAGCTTGCGCCGCGCGAGCGCGCCGTGTCCGATGCCGGCCGCAAGGCCTATGCGGCGCGATTGTCCATCCTGCGCGACAAGCTTGTCGCTGACGGCTTCGTCAGATCTCGCGCGGAAACGCTTGCGGTGCTCTGCACGTCGGCGCTCCAGGGCGCGTTGATCCAGGCCCGGGTTGAGCGCAGCGGCCGGCCGATCGAGGTCACCGCGGCGGAATTGGCGCGGCTGATCGAGCGGGAAGCGAGGAACTAGACGCCGAGCCCGCGCGCGACAAGCGTGATCACGAGCGTCAGGATCGCGCCCCAGATCAGGCTCAGCGTCATGGTCAGGATGGTGATTGTGACCACATGCTCGAGATTTCCCTTGAGGAGCGGCATGGTGGTCAATCCCCGCGATGCCAGAAATAGATGGCGGCTCTCAGCGCGATCAGGGCGGTGAGAACGCTGCCCATCGAGAGTACGGTCAGCGCATGCAGCGCGAGGCGCTCGAGCCGGGCCCTGCGCATCTTCGAGAGCCCTGATTGGCGTTGGGCCCAGTGCAGCGGTTGTTCAAAGCGATGTGTCAGCATCGGCATTTTGCGGGATCCTTCTGTCAGGCGGCTTCAGCTGAAATTGTCGCAGGCGGCTGGCTCGCACAGCGGATCCAGCAGGGGGCGAACCGAGGGAACGCTCGGCCGCGATGCTTCTGCGATGAGCGATCGGACCTCGATGAAGGCCGACAGCAGAGCCAGCGCGAGGTCGGAATGGCGCGCCTCGACCGCGGCATCCAGCCAGTCCGGCAGCTCTCGCTCGCGCGACAGCGCACAATGCCATTCGCCCTCGTCATAGGCGAGGCGGCGGACCTGCCACATCGGCAGCTCGAGCGCGATCAGCGCCAGCGCCACATCGGCCCAGGCTTCAACCTCGATCAGGCGCATGATGCGTGCGGCGCGTTCGCCCCGGCCGAGCAAGGGGACGCGCCGGCAGGCGTGCGCAATGATGTCGAGCATCAACGGCCGGGTCATCGCCGGTGCCGCGCGAAGCTGCTGGTCGAGGGAAGGTGGGGCGAGGCGTCGGAGAGGGGCGGTCATGTCAGGCCTCCTGGAATTGGTGTCGGTCAGTCGGCCGGCATTGCCAGGATGGGCCCCAAAGGCATTTGAAAACGAGATGGGGATCGGGCGTGAGATATAGGGATTTCATAAATGCGGGAGGGGCGGGGTGGCGCGCCATTCTCCATCATCGTCCCGGATCTGCGCTTCGCTTGTCCGGGACGACAGTGAGGTTGCCTCGCGAGCAGCGCCGCCGCTTTTATGAGATTCCTATATCTTCGCCATAGGCCTCATCTCGAAAACCTATGCCTGCGCTGGCATTTCAGCACGGTCAAAAGTCCCGGCTGTCATGCGTGGACGTGCCTTCCATGTCCTTCGCGAGCCAGCCGGGTCACCGAGAGAAGGTTGCGCCGGACTTAAGCGACGCAACGAGGAGCGATCCGATGATGGACATTCTGATGCTGGCGCTGGGCTTCGTCTTCTTCGCCCTCGCCATCGGCTACACCTACGCCTGCGAACGGCTGTGACGGAGCAAACCATGATCTTCGATTATGCGCTCGCCGGTGCCGTCTCGTTCGGTCTGCTGCTCTACCTCACTTATGCGCTGCTGCGGCCCGAGCGGTTCTGACCCGTGCTGCTGCTCGTCGAATTCCTGCTGGCGGACGCTGTGCTCGTCGCCTGCCTGCTGACGGTGCTCCCGCCCCTGTTGCGCCGGACACCAAGCCTGAAGGGTTGATTCCATGACTGTGATCGGTTGGCTCCAGATCATTCTGTTCTGCGCCATTATTGTTGCGCTGACCAAGCCGCTCGGCTGGTACATGACGCGTGTGTTTGGCGGCGAGCGGACGTTCCTGTCGCCGGTGCTGCGCCCGATCGAGGCCGGCGTGTACTGGATTTCCGGCGTCGACGAGAAGCGCGAGCAGCATTGGCTGACCTACACGGTCGCCATGTTGTTGTTCCATGTTGGCGGCTTCCTCGTCATCTACGGTGTGATGCGGCTTCAGGCCGTATTGCCCTTCAATCCGGCCGGGCAGGGCGCGGTCGCCGAGGATCTTTCCTTCAACACCGCGGTCTCCTTCATCACCAACACCAACTGGCAGAACTACGGCGGCGAGAGCACGCTGTCCTATCTCGTCCAGATGCTCGGCCTGACGCACCAGAACTTCCTGTCGGCCGCGACCGGCATCGCGCTGGCGATGGCCCTGATCCGCGGCTTCTCGCGCGCCTCGATGCGCACGGTCGGCAATTTCTGGGTCGACGTCACCCGCTGTACGCTCTACGTGCTGCTGCCGATCTGCGTCGTCTACACGCTGTTCCTGGTCTGGCAGGGCATCCCGCAGACGCTCGGCCCGTATATCGAGGCGACCACGCTCGAAGGCGCCAAGCAGACCATTGCGGTCGGCCCGGTCGCTTCCCAGGTGGCGATCAAGATGCTCGGCACCAATGGCGGTGGCTTCTTCAACGCCAATGCGGCGCACCCGTTCGAAAATCCGACCGCGCTGTCGAATTTCGTGCAGATGCTGTCGATCTTCGCGCTCGGCGCCGCAATGACCAACGTGTTCGGCCGTATGGTCGGCAACCAGCGCCAGGGCTGGGCGATCCTCTCTGTGATGGGCGTGCTGTTCGTCGCAGGCGTCGCCATCACCTATTGGGCGGAAGCGAACGGAACCTCGATGCTGCATGCGCTGGGCCTGACCGGCGGCAACATGGAAGGCAAGGAGGTCCGCTTCGGCATCGTCGCGTCCTCGCTGTTCGCGGTCGTCACCACCGCCGCGTCGTGCGGTGCCGTCAACGCCATGCATGACAGCTTCACCGCGCTCGGCGGCATGATCCCGCTGATCAATATCGAGCTCGGCGAGATCATTGTCGGTGGCGTCGGTGCCGGCATGTACGGCATGCTGCTGTTCGTCATCCTCGCGATCTTCGTCGCCGGACTGATGGTCGGCCGCACCCCGGAATATGTCGGCAAGAAGATCGAGGCCCGCGAGGTCAAGATGGCGATGCTGGCCATCCTGGTGCTGCCGCTGATGATCCTCGGCTGGACCGCCGTCGGCGTGGTCTATCCGGCGGCCGTCGCCTCGATGGCGAATGCCGGCCCGCATGGCTTCACCGAAGTGCTCTATGCCTTCACCTCGGCGGCCGGAAACAACGGCTCGGCTTTCGCAGGCCTCACCGGCAACACCTTCTTCTACAACCTCACGCTCGCAAGCGCGATGTTCGTCGGCCGCTTCTTCATGATCGTCCCGGCCATGGCGATCGCGGGCTCGCTCGCGGAGAAGAAGTCGATCCCGCCGTCGACGGGCACGTTCCCGACCACCGGTGGCCTGTTCGTCGGCCTCGTCGTCGGCGTCATCCTGATCATGGGCGGCCTGACCTTCTTCCCGGCGCTCGCGCTCGGCCCGATCGTCGAACATCTGGCGATGAACGCCGGCAACCTCTTCTGATTGTCTGGAGTGACCTCCATGGATACGATGAAACTGCAAAAACGTGCTGCCGTTTCGGCAATGCTCGATCCTGGGATCGTGATGCCTGCGATCCGCGCCTCCTTCACCAAGCTCAACCCGCGGCTGATGATGAAGAACCCCGTGATGTTCGTGGTCGAAATCGTGGCCGCGCTGACGACGGTGATCTTCCTGCGCGACGTCGTCACCGGCGGCTCAGGCCTCGGCTTCACCTTCCAGATCATCGTCTGGCTCTGGTTCACGGTGTTGTTCGCCAATTTCGCCGAAGCGGTGGCCGAAGGCCGCGGCAAGGCGCAGGCCGACTCGCTGCGCAAGACCCGCACCGAGGGCCAGGCCAAGCTCCTGACCGGTGTCGGCCGGGCCTTCGAGCTGGTACCGGGCACGAGCCTGAAGGTCGGCGACATCGTGCTGGTCGAGGCCGGCGACACCATTCCGTCCGACGGCGAGGTGATCGAGGGCGTCGCCTCGGTCAATGAGGCCGCCATCACCGGCGAGTCCGCGCCCGTCATTCGCGAATCCGGCGGCGATCGTTCCGCGGTGACCGGCGGCACGCAGGTGCTGTCCGACTGGATCCGCGTCCGCATCACCGCGGCCCAGGGCTCGACCTTCATCGACCGCATGATCAAGCTGGTCGAGGGCGCCGAGCGGCAGAAGACGCCGAACGAGATCGCGCTCAACATCCTGCTCGCCGGCCTCACCATCATCTTCGTGTTCGCCACCGTCACCATTCCGAGCTACGCGGCCTATGCCGGCGGCTCGATCTCGGTGATCGTGCTGGTCGCGCTGTTCGTGACGCTGATCCCGACCACGATCGGTGCGCTGTTGTCGGCGATCGGCATCGCCGGCATGGACCGTCTGGTGCGTTTCAACGTGCTGGCGATGTCCGGCCGGGCCGTCGAGGCCGCCGGCGACGTCGACACGCTGCTGCTCGACAAGACCGGAACCATCACGCTCGGCAACCGCCAGGCGACCGCCTTCCGCCCAGTGCGCGGCGTGACCGAGCAGGAGCTCGCCGACGCAGCTCAGCTCGCCTCGCTTGCCGACGAGACGCCGGAAGGCCGTTCCATCGTGGTGTTGGCAAAGGAGAAATACGGCATCCGCGGCCGCGACATGGCGGAGCTTGGCGCGACTTTCATCCCGTTCACGGCGCAGACCCGCATGAGCGGCGTCGATGCCGGCGGCTCGTCGGTGCGCAAGGGCGCGGTCGATGCCATGCTGAACTATGTCGGCGGCGGCGCACCGATGGCGGTCGCCTCCGGCAACACCGCGCGGGCGATCCAGCCGGCGGCATTGTCGGACCTCGGTCGCGAGATCCAGGCCATTGCTGATGAAGTATCGAAGTCCGGCGGCACGCCGCTGGCGGTCGCGAGGGACGGCAAGCTGCTCGGCGTCATCCAGCTCAAGGACATCGTCAAGGGCGGTATCCGCGAGCGTTTTGCCGAGCTGCGCCGCATGGGGATTCGCACCATCATGATCACCGGCGACAACCCGATGACGGCGGCTGCCATCGCAGCGGAGGCAGGGGTCGACGACTTCCTGGCGCAAGCCACCCCCGAAGACAAGCTCAAGCTGATCCGCGACGAGCAGGCCAAGGGCAAGCTGGTTGCGATGTGCGGCGACGGCACCAATGACGCGCCGGCGCTTGCGCAGGCCGACGTCGGTGTCGCCATGAACACCGGCACCCAGGCCGCCCGCGAGGCCGGCAACATGGTCGATCTCGATTCCAACCCGACCAAGCTGATCGAGGTCGTCGAGATCGGCAAGCAGCTTCTGATGACGCGCGGCGCGCTGACGACGTTCTCGATCGCCAATGACGTCGCAAAGTATTTTGCGATCATTCCGGCGATGTTTTTGGCGTTTTACCCCCAGCTCAACGTACTCAACGTCATGAACCTGTCGAGCCCGCAGAGCGCCATCCTGTCGGCGATCATCTTCAACGCATTGATCATCATCGCGCTGATTCCGCTGGCGCTGAAGGGCGTTGCCTACCGCGCGGTCGGTGCCGGCGCGCTGCTCCGGCGCAACCTCCTGATCTACGGCCTCGGCGGCATCGTCATTCCCTTCATCGGTATCAAGGCAATCGACCTCGTCGTCACCGCCTTGCACCTGGCTTGACCGTCCTGGCGCGGCGCAAGGCGCCGCGCGCCATGACGAAGACTTAGGAGACCAACATGCTCAGAGAAATCCGCCCCGCCATCGTCCTATTGCTGGTGCTCACGGCCATCACCGGCCTTGCCTATCCGCTGGCGATGACGGCCATCGCCGGCGCGCTCTTCCCCGGGCAGGCCCAAGGCAGCCTGATCGAGAAGGACGGCAAGGTGATCGGCTCCGCCCTGATCGGGCAGGAGTTCAGGGACGACAAATACTTCCACGGCCGTCCCTCGGCGACGGTTGCGCCGGACCCCAATGATTCGACCAAGACGGTGCCCGCGCCCTACAACGCCGCCAATTCGGGCGGCGCCAATCTCGGCCCGACCAGCAAGGCGCTGGCCGACCGGCTCAGGGAAGATGTAGACAAGCTCAAGGCCGAGAATCCGAGCGCTACCGTGCCGGTCGACCTGGTGACGACGTCGGCCAGCGGCCTCGATCCTGATATCTCGCCGGAAGCGGCGCAATTCCAGGTGCCGCGCGTGGCCAAGGCGCGGAATATGCCGGAGGATCAGGTCAAGCAGATCGTGACCGCCAATACCGAAGGCCGCTTGCTCGGTCTGATTGGCGAACCCAGGGTTAACGTTCTGGCACTGAATCTCTCGCTGGATCGCGCCGCCGCCAAGTAGCGGTCTAGGCTCGCGTCACGCAGATGATTATATTGGAAAAATGGTCCGAGAGCGCCGCGATCCCGAACAACGTCCGTCGCCCGAGGCGCTGCTGGAAGCGGCGCGGCGGGAAGGGAGCGCGAGCGGCAAGCTGAAGATCTTTGTCGGCGCCGCCCCCGGCGTCGGCAAGACGTACGAGATGCTGCAAAGCGCCCACGCCAAGCGCAAGTCCGGCATCGACGTCGTGGTCGGCTTCGTCGAGACCCACGGCCGCGCTGAGACCGAGGCGCTGGTGCGCGGTCTCGAGATGGTTCCACGCAAGCGGCTGGACTATCGCGGGCAGATCGTCGAGGAGATGGACCTCGATGCGGTGATCGCGCGCCGGCCGCAGATCGCTCTGGTCGACGAGCTCGCCCACACCAACGCGGCCGGCAGCCGCCATCCCAAGCGCTATCTCGACGTCGAGGAGTTGCTGTCCCACGGCATCGACGTCTACACCGCCGTCAACATCCAGCACATCGAGAGCCTGAACGACGTCGTGGCGCAGATCACCCATGTCAGGGTGCGCGAGACCGTGCCGGACTCGGTGTTCGATCGCGCCGACGCGATCGAGCTGATCGACCTCACGCCCGACGATTTGATCCAGCGCCTGAAGGAGGGCAAGGTCTATGTGCCCAAGCAGGCCGAGCGGGCGCTGGAGCACTATTTCTCGCCGGGGAACCTGACGGCGTTGCGCGAGCTCGCTTTGCGACGTACGGCCGAGCGGGTCGACGAGCAGCTCCTCAACCACATGCAGGCCAATGCGATTCCCGGGCCGTGGGCCGTCGGCGAGCGCATTCTCGTCTGCGTCAGCGAGGATCCGCGCGCGGCCGGTCTCGTGCGCTACACCAAACGGCTGGCGGACCGGCTGCATGCGCCATTTACTGCGGTTTCGATCGAGACGCGGCGATCGCTGCAATTGTCCGATGAGCAGCGCGACCGGCTGGCCGATACGCTTCGGCTCGCGGAATCGCTCGGCGGCGAGGCGTTGACGATTCCGGCTGTCGGCCGCCGCATTGCCGACGACGTCGTCAATTTCGCGCAAGGCAACAATGTCACCCAGATCGTGATCGGCAAGTCGACGCGCTCGCGCTGGTTCGAGATGACACGCGGCTCGGTCGTGCATGATCTGGTGCGCCGCGCCGGCAATATCAGCGTTCACGTCATTCCAGGCGACGAGCTGACGGGTGAGCCGGCGCCGAAGACGGCGGTGCAGACCGCGGCACGATCCGAGCCGTTCGATGCAATTCCTTATCTGAAGGCGCTCGGGATCACCGCGCTCGGCCTTGCCGCGGCGGTGGCCATTAAGCCGTATTTCGGCATCGAGAACGTTGATCTCATGTTCCTGACCGCGGTGGTTGCCGTGGCCGTCCGCTATGGGTTGTGGCCGTCGCTGCTGGCAAGCGTTGCTGCGTCACTGGCGTATAACTTCTTCTTCCTGCCGCCGGTCTACACCTTCACCATCACCGATCCGACCAACGTCGCGGCGTTCTTCTTCTTCATGCTGATCGCATTCGTGGTGTCGAATGTCGCAGCGCGCGTGCGCACCCAGGCCGATGCCGCCATCGGCCGGATCAGAATGAGCGAGCAGCTCTATGCCTTCAGCCGCAAGCTCGCCGGCACCGCGACGCTCGACGACGTGCTGTGGGCGACGGCCTACCAGATCGCATTGATGCTGAAAGTCCGGGTGGTGCTGCTGCTGCCGGACGAGGGCCTGCTCACGGTGAAATCCGGCTATCCGCCCGAGGACGAGCTCGATCAGGCCGATCTTGCCGCCGCCAACTGGGCCTGGAGCAATGACCGCCCCGCCGGCCGGGGCTCGGACACGCTGCCGGGGGCAAAACGGCTGTTCCTGCCGATGCGCACCGGGCGCGGCCCGATCGGCGTCATCGGCATCGACGACGACCGGACCGGTCCGCTGCTGACACCGGACCAGCGCCGCCTGCTTGACGCGCTGGTCGATCAGGGCGCGCTGGCGGTCGAGCGGGTGCTGTTGGTCGAGGACATGGACCGCGTCAAGCGCACCGTCGAGTCCGAGCGGCTGCGCGCTGCGCTCCTGACCTCGATCTCCCATGATCTGAAGACGCCGCTCGCCTCGGTGCTGGGGGCGGCCTCCACCATGCGCGATCTTGCCGGCGCCCTCTCCGACACCGAGAAGCGCGATCTGCTCGCGACCGTGATCGACGAATCCGAACGGCTCAACCGCTTCATCGCCAACCTGCTCGACATGACCAAGCTCGAATCGGGCGCCATCGTGCCCAACGCTGCGCTACATGATCTCAGCGAGATCGTGGGTAGCGCGCTGCGGCGTGCAGCCAAGATTCTCACCGCGCACGAGGTCGAGCTGGTGCTGGCCGCCGATCTGCCGATGCTGCAGCTCGATGCGGTGCTGTTCGAGCAGGTGCTGTTCAACCTGCTCGACAACGCCGCGAAATATTCGCCACCCGAGGCCACCATCTCGATCCGCAGCCGGCGCGACAGCGACCATGTCGTGCTCGAGATCGCGGACGAGGGGGCCGGCATCCCGTCTGACGAGCTCGATAGCGTGTTCGACAAGTTCTATCGCGTGCAGAAAGGCGATCATGTCCGTCCCGGCACGGGGCTCGGGCTCGCCATCTCGCGCGGCTTCGTCGAGGCGATGCGGGGCACGATCTCGGCCGCCAACCGCAGCGACCGCAGTGGCGCCGTCCTCACCATCCGTCTTCCCGTTCCGGCAGAGAGCCGCGCATTGGATACCGCCGCATGAGCGCTGCGCCGATCAAGGTCCTGGTCATCGACGACGAGCCGCCGATCCGCAAATTGCTGCGGATGGGGCTGACGACGCAAGGCTATGAGATCCTGGAAGCGTCGAACGGCAAGATCGCGCTGGAGAAGCTCGTTGAGGAGCCCGCGCTGATCATCCTCGATCTCGGCCTGCCCGACGTGCAGGGACACGAACTGCTGCGCACCATCCGTGCCCGCAACGAAGGCGTGCCGATCGTGGTGCTGTCGAGCCGCGGCGACGAAGCCGGCAAGGTGCAGGCACTCGATCTCGGCGCCGACGATTATCTGACCAAGCCGTTCGGCATGGACGAGCTTCTGGCCCGCCTGCGCGCCGCGCTGCGGCACCAGCTCCAGGTGCAGGGAGAGCGCCCGGTGTTTCGCAGCGGCGATCTCTCGGTCGATCTCGTCCGCCGCATCGTCAAAACCGGCGAGCGTGAGATAAAACTGTCGCCGAAGGAATACGACCTGCTGCGCGTGCTGGTGCAGCACGCCGGCAAGGTGCTCACCCACCGCTTTCTGCTGAAGGAGCTGTGGGACGAATTGACCGACGCGCAGTATTTGCGCGTCTATGTCCGCCAGCTCCGCCAGAAGATCGAAGCTGATCCCGAGCGACCGCAGTATGTGCTGACCGAGACGGGGATCGGGTACCGGTTGAAGGCGGGGGATTAGGCTCCGACTTCGACAGCCCGTAGGGTGGGCAAAGGCGCAAAGCGCCGTGCCCACCATTCTCGCGATTTTGATAAAGGTGGTGGGCACGCTTCGCTTTGCCCACCCTACGATATCGAGTGTTGGGCGAGCAGTTTCCTCAACCCGCCTTCCGATGTCGCGCCGTGGACCGATGCGCCTTCTTCGCGGTTCGCTGCCGTCCGGTCGCGCGGCGGGCATGCGACTTCGCCGCCGTCTTTTTGCCGCCACGCCCCTTCAGGCTCTGCTTCAGCGCATCCATCAGGCTGACAACGTTGCTGGGGCGTTCCTCGGGTTCCGGCAGCTCAATCTTCTTGCCGCTGGCCTTGCGTTTCACCAGCGCCTTCAGTGCGTTCTCGTACTCGTCCTTGAACTTGCCGGGGTCGAAATGGGCGGCCTTGGTCTGGAGGATGTGGCCGGCAAGCTCGACCATGTCCTTGGTGATCTTCGGGCTCTTGATGTCGTCGAAGAACTGGTCCTCGTCGCGCAGCTCGTAAGGAAAGCGCAGCGTGGTGCCGAGCAGGCCCTTGCCGAGCGGCTCGATTGCCATGATGTGTTCGCGGTTGGTGAGCACGATCTTGGCGAGCGCCACCCGCTCCTGGTCCTTCATGGCGTCGCGGATCACCGCAAACGCATCGACGGCGGCCTTGCCGTCGGGTGCAAGATAATAGGGATGGTTGAGGTAACGCTGGTCGATCTCCTCGCTCGGCACGAAGCTCTCGATGTCGATGGTATGGTTGCTCTCGATCTGGACCGCCTCGAGCTCCTCCGGCTCGATCTCGACATATTTGCCCTTGCGCAGCTCGTAGCCGCGGCCCTTCTGGTCGCTCTCGACGACATCGCCGGTCTCGGCATCGATCATCTGCTGCTTGAGCCGGTTGCCGGTCTCGCGGTTGATCAGGTGAAACCGCGTCTTCTCGGCCGCCGTGGTCGCCGGATAAAGCACGACCGGACAGCTGACCAGCGAGAGCTTCAACGTTCCCTTCCAATAGGCGCGCGGGGCCATTCCATTCTCCAGCGTTTTCAAGGCGTTTTGGAACCCCAACCGCCCCGCGGGGTTTTGGTTCCGGATGGGACTTTGGCCGTGATAGGCTTGAATCCCCGAAAGAGAAGCGGGACCGGTCGTGCTGCAAAAACTCTCCACCTATCGACAGAAACGTGATTTCGAGAAGACGCCGGAGCCGTCGGGCAAGACGGCGGTGACGCCGTCGAAGCAGCGGCGCTTCGTGATCCAGAAGCACGACGCGAGCCGGCTGCATTACGATCTCAGGCTCGAATTCGACGGCGTGTTCAAGTCCTGGGCGGTGACCAAGGGTCCCTCGCTCGATCCGCACGACAAGCGGCTGGCGGTCGAGGTCGAGGACCATCCGCTCGATTATGGCGATTTCGAAGGCACGATACCGGAAGGGCAGTACGGCGGCGGCACGGTGATGCTTTGGGATCGCGGCACCTGGGAGTCGGAAGATCCCGAACGCGGCTTCAAGAAGGGCGATTTGAAGTTCACTCTGCATGGGGACAAGTTGCACGGAAGCTGGGTCCTGGTCCGCATGCGCAACGACCGTACCGGCGGCAAGCGCACCAACTGGCTCTTGATCAAGCACCGCGACGAATTTGTCCGTGAAGGGGCCAAGAACGACATTCTCGATGAGGACAAGTCCGTCGCATCCGGCCGTGCGATGGAGCAGATCGCCGAGGGCAAGGGGCGCGCGCCAAAGCCGTTCATGCTGGCCAAGGGTGCGAAGACCAAGGCCGACGCGGTCTGGCAATCCAACCGGGCCGAGGAAGCGAAAGGGCAAACGGTCAAGCCGGCGCCACGTACGGCATTGAAGGGCGGCAAGATCGTCAAGACCAGGACGGCGAGGAAGAAAGGCACAACTGCGACCAACGGCAAGAAGATCGCCGAGATACCGGACTTCGTGCCGCCGCAGCTTTGCACGTCGGTCGAGCGTCCGCCGGCCGGCGAAGGCTGGTGCCATGAGATCAAGTTCGACGGCTACCGCGTGCAGCTCCGGGTCGAGGACGGCAAGGCGACGCTGAAGACGCGCAAGGGCCTCGACTGGACCGACAAGTTCGCCTCGATCGCGAAGGAGGCGGCTGCGCTGCCGGACGTGATGATCGACGGAGAGATCGTGGCGCTCGATCACGACGGTGCGCCGAATTTCTCCTCGCTCCAGGCCGCGCTGTCGGACGGCAAGACCGAAGAGCTGATCTTCTTTGCCTTTGACCTCCTGTTCGCGGAGGATCTCGATTTTCGGCGTCTGCCGCTCGGCGAGCGCAAGGCGCGGCTGAAGCAGCTGCTGGGAGCGCGCAAGCGGAAATCGACTCAGATCCGCTATGTCGAGCATTTCGAAAGCGGCGGCGATGCGGTGCTGCAATCGGCCTGCAAGCTTGAGCTGGAAGGCGTGGTGTCGAAGAAGCTGGACGCGCCCTATCGCTCCGGCCGCACCGAGAGCTGGACCAAGGCAAAGTGCCGCGCCGGCCACGAGGTCGTGATCGGCGGCTACAAGACCACCAACGGCAAATTCCGCTCGCTGATGGCGGGCGTGCATCGCGGCGATCATCTCGTCTTTGTCGGCATGGTCGGCACCGGCTTTGGCGCCGACAAGGTCAAGCGCATCATGCCGTCCCTGAAGGCCATGGAGGCCAAGGAGAGCCCCTTCGGTGGCAAGAACGCGCCGAAGAAGAGCCGCGAGGTGCACTGGCTGAAGCCGGAGCTCGTGGCCGAGATCGAGTTCGCCGGCTTCACCGCCGACGGCAATATCCGCCAGGCCGCGTTCAAGGGCTTGCGGCAGGACAAGCCGGCCGAGGAGGTCGAGGCCGAGACGCCTGTCGACACCGAGCTTGCCGAGCCCACCCCCAGCAAGCGCGCGGCAAAGACGGCCAAGCGATCGAAGGACACCGGCACCGCCGAGGTGATGGGCGTCGTCATCTCCAAGCCGGACAAGGAGCTGTGGCCGGACGGCGGTGACGGCGAGGGCGCGACGAAGCTCGATCTCGCGCGCTACTTCGAGGCGGTCGGCGACTGGATGATCGAACATCTGAAAGGGCGCCCGTGCTCGATCGTGCGTGCGCCCGATGGCATCGGCGGCGAGACGTTTTTCCAGCGTCACGCCATGCAGGGCACCTCGAATTTGCTCGAGCTGGCCAAGGTCTCGGGCGATCGCAAACCCTATTTGCAGATCGATCGCGTCGAAGGGCTTGCCGCCGTCGCGCAGATCGGCGGTGTCGAGCTGCATCCCTGGAATTGCGCACCTGATGCCTACGATACGCCGGGCCGGTTGGTGTTCGATCTCGATCCGGCGCCGGATGTGGAGTTCGCCGATGTCGTCGAGGCTGCCAAGGAGATGCGGCAGCGGCTGGCCGATGTCGGCATGGAGAGCTTCTGCAAGACCACGGGCGGCAAAGGCCTGCATGTGGTGGTGCCGCTGCTTCACGGCGCGCGCGACAAGGTGAGCTGGAAGGAAGCCAAGGCCTTCGCGCAAGGCGTCTGCCAGTGGATGGCCGACGACGATCCAGAGCGCTATCTGCTCAACATGTCGAAGAAGCTGCGCAAGGGGAAGATCTTCCTCGACTATCTCCGCAACGACCGGATGTCGACGGCGGTGGCCCCGTTGTCGCCGCGGGCGCGCGCCGGGGCAACGGTCTCGATGCCCGTCACTTGGGCGCAGGTGAAGAGCGATCTCGATCCGAAGCGCTATACGCTCCGGACCGTGCCGGGCCTGCTGCCGCGGTCAAAGGCGTGGGAGGACTATGACGATGCGGCCGCCTCGATCAAGGCGGCGATCAAGAAGCTTGCGGGGAAAAGGAAGTAGGTCGCGCTCCGGGCACCGCGCCTGTAGGGTGGGCAAAGCGAAGCGTGCCCACGTTTTTTTCGTTGTAACGAATCTTTTTCATTACGACGAATAGGTGGGCACGGCGCAAGAGCGCCTTTGCCCACCTACGAGTTCTCGTCCTAGATCCGTCCCATCAGCAGCAGGATCAACAGGATGACGATGACCAGCCCGAGGCCGCCGCCGCCGTAATAGCCGGTGCCGTAGAACGGGCCGCCGCCGATGCCGCTGAAGCCGCCGAGCAGGGCGATGACCAGAATGATCAGAATGATCGTACCGATTGACATGCGAATCTCCTCAGCCCTTTGTTGAAAGGGTCGTTTGCACCTGTCCCCTTGTGCAAGGGCAACTTGCCGCAGGTTTTTAAGTTCCGGTTTTGAAACAGGGCCACAGGTCCAAGTTGCATGGAACCTTTGCCGCTTCGTCCGGCATGACTATGTGAGGATTGATCATCACGGGGCAGGGCCATGTCAGCACCGCTTGTCGTTTCTATTCCGCACCGTCTCGGCCGCGAGGAGGCGGTGCGCCGGCTCAAGACCGGGCTCGGCCGGGCGGCAGCCAGCATTCCCGTGATGCAGGTCGAGGAGGAGCGCTGGACCGGCGACAGCATGGCGTTTCGCATTCGCGCGCTCGGGCAGATCGCGACGGGTCAGGTCGACGTCGCCGAAGACCATGTCAAGGTCCAGGTGGTGCTGCCCTGGCTGTTGCAGCGCTTTGCCGAGATGGCGCAGGCCACGATCAGGAAGCGCGGGCAGTTGCTGCTGACCAAGGATGACGGAAAGTAGCTTCAGGCGCGCATGCGCGGCCGCGCGGGCCTGATGGCGCTTGCCGTGCGGGCCTCGATGACAGCGGCGGGAAAATCACCGAAAGCCTGGGTGACCGGCAGTTCGTGGCCCTCAAGGCCCGTCGCGGCATAGCCTGTGATATCGACGGTCGCGTCAAATCCCTCCAGCGCGGGCCATTCCCGGCCGGCTTGGGTGAACGGCGCGAACTGACGCCCGACCACGACGATCGCCGCAGCGCGGCCATGGCGGCGGGCGAAGGCAATGACATGGTCGGCATGTGCGCCGCGCACCGCCAGCGGCTGATAGTCGCCTTGAGCGAAGACGTCGGCGAGTTCATTGCGCAGCTTGAGAAGACGCCGTGTCCAGGCCAGCTTGAGCAGGCCGTCAGGCCAGCTCTTGATCAGGCCACGCCAATCCGGATCGTCCAACGAATCCAGCGCCGCGTGCCGCGAGCCAAAGTCGACCGGGCGACGGTTGTCGGGGTCGACCAGCGACAGGTCCCAGAACTCGGTGCCCTGGTAGAAGTCGGGCACGCCGGGCAGCGTCGCCTTGAGGGTGAGCTGGCTTAGAGAATTCAAGGCGCCGAGCAGCGCCACGCGTCGGGCCAGCGTTTGCAGCGAATCCAGGAATTCCCCTGACAGTGCAGGATCGAGGATCTTGTCGATAAAGCTCTTGATGCCGTTCTCATAGGCTTCATGCGGGTTGAGCCAGCTCGTCTCTTCCTTGCCCTCGCGCGCGGCCTTCAGCGCATAGGCCTGGATGCGCTCGACGAAGCCGGCATCGACCGGCCCGTGCAGCGGCCAGGCTCCGAGCAGGGTTTGGTAGAGCATGTATTCGAACGTCGCCGACGGCGCGCGGTAATTGCCGTGGAGCGTGAGGTGCGGCGCGTTCAGCACCTTCCAGCGCGCCACCGCGCTGGTCCATTCGCCCGGAATCTCGCTGATCGCCGCGATGCGCGCCCGGGCGTCCTCGCCGCGCTTGGTGTCGTGGGTGGCGGTCGCCGTCATTCCCAGCGGCCATTCCCTGGCGCGGGCCTGCATGGTCTCGTGGAAGGCGGAAATCGTGAGCCCGGTGCTGGCGGGATCGCCGCCGACCTCGTTCAGCGCGAGCAAGCGGTGGAATTGATAGAACGCGGTGTCTTCCAGCGACTTCGCCATCACCGGCCCGGTGAATTGCTGCACTTTCAGCGCAAAACGGCGCACGCGCGGGGCGCTGTGCGGGGGGCGGCCGGGCTTGAGCAGGTCCATGGTCAAGGCGTCGCGCAGGAAATCGAAGATGCCTTCGTCCGCGGCGAACCATTCGGCGCGGGCGCGCGCGATGGTGTCGTCGATCAGCTTGCGGTCGGGCGCGGTCGGGCCGCTGTTGGTCAGATAGGTGCGGTACACCGGGAAATGCAGCACATAGAGCTCGAGCGCCTGCCGCAGGCTGTCGGCGGAGAAATCGCGCGTCGAGTAATGCCCGTTGGCGATGCGCGCGAGCAGGCGCGTCAGCACGGTGAATTCGCTGGTGAGCAGCGTCTCCAGCACGCGCCGCTTGGCGTCCTTGACGTAAGGCGCAAGCCGCGGCGGCCGGTTGCTGACCTGCCGCCAGGTCTCGTCCAGCGCCCCCAGTCCCCCGGCCTCGACCAGCGCATGGGTGATGACGTTCATCCATTCATAGCCGGTGGTGCCCTGAACCCCGGCGAAGTGCGGCAGGCGTTCGTGCTCGCACAGGATCTTCTCGATCACCGTGTAAAAGGGCTTTGTATTTCCTTGCGCGTCGCGCACCAGCCGGCGCAGCCGCTGGCAATATTGCGCGGGATCTCGCAGGCCGTCGATGTGATCGAGCCGGATGCCCTGCAGCTTGCCGCTGGCGATGAGCTGCTTCACCAGCCGGTGCGTGGCGGCGAAGGTGCTCGCGTCCTCGACGCGCAGACCCGCGAGCCCGTTGACGTCGAAGAAGCGGCGATAGTTGATATCGCTGGAGGCAAGCCGCCAGTGCCCGAGCTTGTAGTGCTGGCGCTCCAGCAGATGATGCAGCGCCAGCGTCGGTGCGGGACGATCCTTGGCGGCACGATAGGCGGCGAGGCCGCGTGCGATGACTTCGGCAGCACCAGGGATCTCCCTGAGCTCGGCCTTGAACGCGGGGGCTTCCTTGCGGTTGGGGCGACGTAATCCGGTATAGCGCGCAGCGAGCGACAGCAGGCGCTTGCCGGCCTCCGTCTCGGCGGCATCCGCTTCCTTGACGATCATGCGCAGCATCTCGCCATAGCGCTCCGGCGCGACGGGCAGGCGATGTTCGAAATACCAGGCGGAAAAGCTTCCCTGGTCCGGATCGTAGCGCAGCTCGATGTCGCCGCGCTCGAGCGCCTCGCCATAGGACGCCCCCAGGATCGGCAGCAGCACGCCGCCGCGGGCCCGATAGGCGAGCTGATCCCAGTCGATGTCGAAGGAGACCGCGTGGGGCGAAGCCTGGCCCCATTCCAGCACGTCGAGCCACCAGGGATTGTCGGCAAAATGCACGCCGACATGGTTGGGTACGAAGTCGATGATGAGGCCGAGGTCGTGCTTGGTCAGTGCCTCGCTCAGCCGGGCGAAGCCGGCCTCGCCGCCAAGCTCCGGACTGAACTGGCTGTGATCGACGGTGTCGTAGCCGTGGGTCGAGCCCTTGCGCGCCTTCATCACCGGCGAGGCATAGAGATGCGTGATCCCCAGCGCTTTCAGATAGGGCACCACCGCGGCGGCCTTGTCGAAATCGAAATCCGCGGTGAGCTGAAGCCGGTAGGTCGCGAGCGGAATGGCGGGAGGCATCCTAACCTCCGAGGCGCCAGACCACCGACCAGGGGGCAAGCCGGTCGCCGATCTCGCCGCCCCAGATCGGCGTACCCGCGCTGATATTGGAGATGATTTCTTGGTCCGACAGGTTGGCGGACAGGCGAAGCACGGTGCCGTCGCCCATGCGCCAATGCGCGGTGAGCAGGCCGCTGTCGGCCGCCTCGGCCTCGCCGAAGCTCGCGCCCCTCAGCCGCGGCATGATCTCCTTGCGGCGAAGCGCGAGCAGCTCCCGGACCAGCGCGAGCCGCGCGTCCTGCTGCGGCGTGCGGCCGGTCCAGTCGAGCACGGCTGATTGCAGCGTTGCCGGATCGAGCGGGTCGGGCACCTCGTCGCCGTACTTCTCGTAAGCCCAGGCATATTCCTGCTTGCGCCCCTTGCGGACGGCATCGGCCAGTTCGCCGTGGAAATCGCAGAAGAACGGGAAAGGCACCGTGGAGCCCCATTCCTCGCCCTGAAACAGCATCGGCACCATCGGCGCGAGCAGGGACACCGCGAGCGCCGCTTCGATCTGCTGCGATGATGCCAGGCTCTCGAGCCGGTCGCCGAGCGGACGGTTGCCGATCTGGTCGTGGTTTTGCAGGAAATTGACGAAGGTCGCCGGCGGCAGCTTGCCGCTCGGCTCGCCGCGCGGCTTCTTGCCCCAGAACTCCGAAACTTCGCCCTGGTAGACGAAGCCGGAGGCCAGCGCGCGGGCGAGATCGAGCCGCGGCGTTTGATAATCCGCGTAGTATCCGGCGAGCTCGCCGGTCAGCATCACGTGCCAGACGTGGTGATAGTCGTCGTTCCACTGTCCCCGATATTTCCCGTTCGGCGGCTCCTGCGCCGCGTCGAGCAGGCTGGCGCGATTGTCGCCGTTCTCCAGCACGAGATGGATGTGCCGCCCCGTGGCCTTGGCAAGCTCGCCTGCGGCGACGCTGAGGTCCTGCAGCATCGATTGCTCGCCGGGGATCGCCATGATGTGATTGGCGGCATCCAGCCTCAGGCCGTCGAAACGGTAGTCGCTGAGCCAGGACAGCGCATTCTCGACCGCGAATGCGCGCACCTGCGGCACGCGATAGTCGATCGCACTGCCCCAGGGCGTGTGGGCGTCGGTGAAGAAGGCCGGCGCATAGCGGCCGAGATAATTCCCCTCGGGCCCAAAATGATTGTAGACGACGTCGAGGAACACCATCAGGCCGCGCAGATGCGCTTCGTCGATCAGCGTCTTCAGGTCGTCGGGCCGGCCATAGGCGCTGTCGGGCGCATACCAAAGCACGCCGTCATAGCCCCAGCCGCGGCGCCCGGCGAAATCGGCCAGCGGCATCAATTCCAGCGCGGTGATGCCCGTTGCGACGAGATGATCGAGCTTGTCGATCATGGCGCGGTAAGTGCCTTCGGAGGTGAAGGTGCCGACATGGGTCTCGGTCAGCACCGTCTCTTCCCAGGGGCGGCCGCGCCAATCGCGCGCACGCCACGAAAAGGCGTCGTGATCGATCACCTCGCTCGGCCCGAACACATCCTCGGGCTGAAAGGCCGAGGCGGGATCGGGTACCTCGATCTCGTCGTCGATCCTGAACTTGTAGGGGCTGCCGGCGGTGAGGCCGGAAATCTCGGCCACGTACCAGCCATCCTGCCGGCGCTGCATCGCGTGTCTTCGGTCGAGCAGGAGGTCGACACGCCGCGCGCCAGGCGCCCACAGGCGGAACGACACGCCGTCCTTTGTCGGCCTCGCCCCGAAGGATGGCCTCATAGCGCCCCCGCGAAGGCGAGCACCGAGCGCGGCGGCGCCTTGCTGTCGCTCCCGGGCGGGAACTCGACCGTATTCAGCTTGGCATCGGTCGTGTTCAAGATCTGCTGCCAGCTCTTGTATTCGGTCATTTTGGGCAATTTGAATGCGATCTCTTCGGGGGCGGCGTTCAGTACGATAAAGATCGCGGCCCCACCCGGTTCCACCGGGCCCATCACATAGGAGAGGAATCTTCCCTCCGGGAATTTCCAGTCGTTCTCCGTCATTTCGTCGCCCGCAGGTGTCAGCCACAATGCGCCGTACGACACGCCGTCTGCGGGGCGGCCGTCGAGCCAGCGATGGCTGCGAAGCTGCGAGAACCGGCGGCGGATGTCGGCGAGATGGCCAACGAAATCGACCATGTCGTCGCCCTCTTTGCCGAGATTGTCCCAGCCGACCCAGCCGATCTCGTTGTCCTGGCAATAGGCGTTGTTGTTGCCGGATTGCGAGTTGCCGACCTCGTCGCCGGCGAGGATCAGCGGAACGCCCTGCGCCAGCATCAGGCAAGCCAGCACGTTCTTGCGAAGCTGACGGCGCAGGGCGAGGATCTGAGGATCGTCGGTCGTCCCCTCGACACCGCAATTGTTGCTGTGGTTGTCGTTGGAGCCGTCGCGGTTGTCCTCGCCGTTGGCCTCGTTGTGCTTCTCGTTGTAGCTGAAGAGGTCGGCGAGCGTGAAGCCGTCATGGACGGTGATGTGATTGATGCTGGCGCGCGGCCGCCGTCCGTCATGGTTGAACAGGTCGGACGATGCCGTCATCCGGCTGGAGATGTCGCCGATCAGGCTGCCTTCGCCGCTCCAGTAGCGGCGCATGGCGCTGCGATAGCGATCATTCCATTCCGACCATTGCGAGGGGAATGCGCCGACCTGATAGCCGCCAAGGCCGAGGTCCCAGGGTTCGGCGACGAGCTTGACGGTCGCAAGCACCGGATCCTGCCGGATCGCGGTCAGGAACGAGATGCCGCGATCATAACCGTTCGGCCCGCGCGCGAGCGTGGTGGCAAGGTCGAAGCGGAAGCCGTCGACGTGGCAGACCTCGACCCAGTAGCGCAAGGAGTCCATCACCATCTGCAGCACGCGCGGATGGGTGAGATTCACCGACGAGCCGCAGCCGGTGAAGTCGTCGTAATAGCGCGGGTTCTCGCGGTTGAGCCAGTAATAGGAGGCGTTGTCGATGCCGCGGTAGCACAGCGTCGGGCCGAGATGGTTGCCCTCGGCGGTGTGGTTGTAGACGACGTCGAGCATCACCTCGATGCCGGCATCGTGCAGGCGCGCCACCGTGGTGCGGAAGGAGTCGAGCGCATTGTCCTGGGCGTAGCGCAGCTCAGGCGCGAAGAAGGAGAGCGAGTTGTAGCCCCAGTAATTGGCGAGCTTCTTCTCGACCAGGATGCGGTCGTCGACGAAGCTGTGCACCGGCAGCAGCTCCACCGTGGTGACGCCGAGCTTCTTCAGGTGCTCGATCATCGCCGGCGAAGACAGCCCGCCATAGGTGCCCCGCAGGTTCGGCGGCACGTCGTCGCGCTTCTGGGTCAAACCCTTGACGTGGGCCTCGTAGATGACGGTGTCTTCCCAGGGGATATTGGGACGGATCTCGCGGCGGCCCCAGTTGAAGGTCTCGTCGACCACGACGGCCTTGGGCATGCCGCGGGCATTGTCGCGCCGATCGAAGGACAGATCCTCGCGTGGGCTCCCGGTGCGGTAGGCGAAATGCGCATCGCTCCAGACCAGGCGTCCCGCGAGCCGCTTGGCATAGGGATCGAGCAGCAGCTTGTTCGCGTTGAAGCGGTGGCCGTGCTCGGGCTCGTAGGGGCCGTGCACGCGATAACCGTAGAGCTGGCCGGGCGAGACGTCGTTGAGATAGCCGTGCCAGACATCTTCGGTTCTTTCCGGCAGCTCGATGCGCTCGAGCTCGCGGCGGCCTTGCGTGTCGAACAGGCAGAGTTCGACCTTCTGTGCGTTCGCGGAGAACAGCGCGAAATTGGTGCCGCGTCCGTCCCAGCTTGCGCCGAGGCGTGCAGGCGATCCGGCAGTCAGGCGCATGTGTCAGCTTTCCGGAACGAGAAAGATCGCGGCGAGCGGCGGAATGGTGAGGCGGAGCTCGGGCGCCTTGCCTTCAACGGCATGAACCTCGCCGATGTTCCCGACATTGCTGCCGCCATAATGGGCGGAGTCCGAATTGAACACTTCCTTCCACTTGCCGGCAAAGGGCACACGAACGCGATAGTTGCGATAGACATTGGGTGAGAAGTTGATGATGACGAGACACCGCGCCTGCTCGTCAAATCCCTTGCGCAGCCAGGCGAACACGTTGCGGTTGGCGTCATCCGTGATCAGCCATTCGAAGCCGGCCTGGTCGCAGTCCATCTGGTGCAGCGCCGGCACCGCGCGATAGAGCCGGTTGAGGTCCCGGATCAGTGACTGAATGCCGGAATGATACTTGTATTCGAGCAGGTGCCAGTCGAGCGACTGGTCGTGATTCCATTCGCGGCTTTGGGCGATTTCCGCGCCCATGAACAACAGCTTCTTGCCGGGATGGCCGAACATGAAACTGTAATAGGCGCGCAAATTCGCAAAGCGCTGCCACTCGTCGCCGGGCATGCGGCCGAAGATCGAGCGCTTGCCGTGCACGACCTCGTCGTGGGACAGCGGCAGGATGAAGTTTTCCGAGAACGCGTAGTGCAGGCCGAACAGGATCTCGCCGTGATGGTGCTTGCGGTGAACAGGGTCCTTGCTGATGTAGTTCAGCGTGTCGTGCATCCAGCCCATGTTCCACTTGTAGCCGAAGCCGAGCCCGCCGAACTCGACGGGGCGCGAGACCTGAGGCCAGGCGGTGGACTCCTCGGCCGCCGTGGTCGCCTGCGGGAAGCGCGCGAAGACCTCGGTGTTGAAGCGGCGCAGGAAGTTGATCGCCTCGATGTTTTCGCGGCCGCCATACTGGTTCGGGATCCAGGCACCGGGCGGCCGGCTGTAGTCGAGATAGAGCATGGACGCGACGGCATCGACGCGTAAGCCGTCGATCGCATAGCGCTCCATCCAGAACAGTGCGTTCGACACCAGGAAGTTAGTCACTTCGGTGCGGCCGTAATTGTAGATCAAGGTGCCCCAGTCGAGGTGGCGGCCCTGGAGCGGGTTGGCGTGCTCGTAGAGCGCGGTGCCGTCGAAACTGCCTAGCCCGTGCGGATCGTCGGGGAAGTGACCGGGCACCCAATCGAGCAATACGCCGACGCCCTCGCGGTGGCAGGCATCGACGAGGGCGGCAAAATCCTCCGGCGTGCCGAAGCGGCTGGTCGGCGCATAGAGGCCGGTCGGCTGATAGCCCCAGGAGCCGTCGAAGGGATGCTCGCTTACGGGCAGGAATTCGAGGTGGGTGAAGCCCATGTCGCGGGCATAGGCCGGCAACTGTTCGGCCAGCTCGCGATAGGTCAGCCATTCATCGCCGTTCTTGCGACGCCACGAGCCGAGATGCACCTCATAGATCGACATCGGCGCCGACAGCGCGTTGATGCCGTCGGGCGCCGGGCGTGGCCGTGGCAAATGCGTTTCGTCGAACACGATGGAGGCCGTCTTCGGACGGACTTCGCTGGCAAAGGCCATCGGGTCTGATTTCAGCGGAAGCAGATGGCCGTGCGGCCCGATGATCTCGAACTTGTAGTGATCGCCGGCTTTGGCATGCGGAATGAACAATTCCCAATACCCGGAGCCGCGCACCCGCATCGGATGGCGCCGTCCGTCCCAAAAATTGAAATCGCCGACCACGGAAACGCGGCGTGCGTTCGGGGCCAGTACCACGAAGCCGATGCCGTCGATGCCCTCGAGCCGCATCGGATGCGCTCCGAGCTTGTCGTAGAGGCGCTGATCGGTGCCTTCGCCGAGCAAATAGAGGTCGAAATCGGTCAGGATCGGCGGAAAGCGGTAGGCGTCCTCGAACTCGACGACGTTGCCGCCGAATTTTGCGCGCAGCTGATAGTGCTTCGAGCCATTGGGCAGGGCGCCGATGAACAGGCCGGAATCATGCACGCGGTCGAGCGGAGCGACTTCGCCATGCTCGCCAACTGCCTCGACATTTGAGGCCTCGGGGAGAAAAGCGCGCACCACGCTTTTATCGCCTTCGGGGTGCAGCCCGAGATAGTGGAAGGGGTCGGAGTGGCGGCCCTCGATGATCGCATAGGCCTCGGCAGGCAGTTTAGGCATGGGCTTCGCTCCCGGCACTGGACAGAATGCGAAGCAGTCCGGTCAGCGGCGCATGGAGCCCCTCAGGCCGGTTGGACAGCTCGTACTCTACTTCATCGAAGGCTTGATCAAGCAGGAAAAACCTTAACAGGCCTTCCGCGGATTGCCGATCCTCCGGCCACAGCCGTCGATCGGTCATGGCTTCGCGATAGGCGGACAGGAAGGTTGCGGCGGCTCGCTCGCGCCATTCGTCGAGCGCGGCGGTGATCCGGCCCTGCTCGTCGGAAGCGCCCGTGAGCGCACGGCTCAGCGCCGCGTTAACCGAAAGATCGATCGAGCGGATCAGGCCGGCGACGTCGCGCGCGGCCGGCGCCTTGCGCCGCTTGTCGGCCAGCGGCAGACGCGGATCGCCGTCGAAGTCGATGATGAAGATATCGTCCTTCACGATCAGAGTTTGCCCGAGGCGGAAGTCGCCATGATGACGGATGCTCAGCCCGCCGATCCCGGAAGGCAATAGCGCATTCAGGTGGTCGGGCAGGGACGTGCGCACGGCGGCGAGCCGGTCGATCAACGGTCGGTCCGCCTCCCGCAGGCCGTCGCGGCTGTCGGCCAGCCGCTCGAAAACCCGCTCGGCCCGTGCCTTGAGGTCGGACACAAATCGTTTGGCGTGCGCAGAGCCGATCGGCTCTGGAGCAAGATCGTGCGGCCCTGCCGCCGCCAAGGCGACATGCAACTCGCCGAGCCGCCGGCCGATCTGCGCGATGAAGTGCAGATAAGGCGCTTGCTCCTGGGTCTCGCGCGGCGTTTCGCCTGCCGATAGCACGCGCTGCTCGTCGATATAGCGATCGAGATAGCCCGTGGTCACGGTCCAGCCGTCACCCTGGTTCTCGATATAAGCATGGAGCACGCCGAGCGTGCTGCGCTGATCGCCTTCGACCAGCTCGACGCTGCCGAGCAGCGCCGGCGTATTGGCAAAGCGCGCGACCTCGGTGAGGTAATGGCCGATCTCGATCTCGGGGTTGATGCCGCCTTCGAGCTGGCGATAGAGCTTGGCGACGTACTGGTTGTCGACCAGCGCGGTGCTGTTCGATTGCTCGATCGCGCGGATGCGTTCGGGCTCCTTGATGGTGTAATCGGCGAAGCGGCTCGTCGCCTTGAACTCCAGCCGCAGATTGTTTTCTTCCACCACCAAATTCTGCGAGAGGTTGCGCAGGAACAGGCCGATGAAGATCTGATCGGTCGCCACGTCGAGCAGCGTGCCCTCTCGCGCACCCTGGCGGACGGCGGCGAGCGCCTTCGGGTTGAAGCGCTCGCGGTCGAAGCGCACCCACTCGATCTGCATCGGCAGCACGTAGCGCGACGCGGCGTCCTGGTCGGCCTTCTGGAAAAAAGCGATCCAGGGCCTGTTGTCGCCGATGTCGCAGAACGGCACGGCCGAGGTCAGCGTGGTTTTGATCTGCTTGGGATTGTGCTCGGGATACCACCGCGTCCGCGACAAGAATCCCGGTAGCACGTCGCGCTCGAACACGCCGCGCTCGCGGGCGAGCGACACCCAGTTCGAGTTCACCGGCACCACCAGCGTCTCGAACTCCGGCACCGCGCGCGGCGTCACCGGCTCGGACTTGTCGCGTTCCTGAAGCTGGAACCAGTAGAAGCCGTAAGGCCCCAGCGTGATCATGTAGGGCAGTTCGCCGATCGCAGGAAAGCGGGTGCGGCCGAGCATCTCCTGCGGGATGCGATCCTTCCAGGGCGACAGGTCGAGCTCGGTCGCTTGCGCTGCGCGCGACAAATTGGCGACGCAGAGGATCACCTCGTCGCGATATTGGCGGACATAGGCCAGCACGGCGCGGTTGGCCGGGCGGATGAAGGTCATGGTGCCGCGGCCGAAAGCGAGCGTCGACTTGCGCACCGAGATCAGCCGCTTGGTGGCGCTGAGCAGCGACGACAGGCTGCGCGACTGGGCTTCGACGTTCACGGATTCGTAGCCGTAGACGGGGTCCATGATCAGCGGCGCGTAGAGGCGGGCGGGGTCACAGCGCGAGAAGCCGCCGTTGCGGTCGGGGCTCCACTGCATCGGCGTGCGGACGCCGTTGCGGTCGCCGAGATAGATGTTGTCGCCCATCCCGATCTCGTCGCCGTAATAGATGATCGGCGTGCCGGGGAAGGATAGCAGCAGGGAGTTCATCAGCTCGATCTTGCGCCGGTCGTTGTCCATCAGCGGCGCAAGGCGCCTGCGGATGCCGACATTGATGCGGGCGCGCGGGTCGTTGGCGTAGGTGGTCCAGAGATAATCGCGCTCGACGTCGGTGACCATCTCCAGCGTCAGTTCGTCATGGTTGCGCAGGAACAGCGCCCATTGGCAGCTTGCCGGAATATCAGGTGTCTGGCGCAGAATGTCGGTGATCGGAAAGCGGTCCTCCTGCGCGATCGCCATGTAGATGCGCGGCATCAGCGGGAAGTGGTAGGCCATGTGGCACTCGTCGCCACGGCCGAAATATTCCTGCACGTCCTCCGGCCATTGATTGGCCTCGGCCAGCAGCAGCTTGCCCTTGGAGTAGGAATCCAGCTCGTGGCGCAGGCGCTTGATGATCGCATGCGTCTCGGGAAGGTTCTCGTTCGAGGTGCCCTCGCGCTCGCATAGATAGGGAATGGCATCGAGCCGGAAGCCGTCGACGCCGGCGTCCAGCCAGCGCTTCATCACCTGGATCAGCGCGCTGACCACGCGCGGATTGTCGAAATTGAGATCCGGCTGGTGCGAGAAGAAGCGGTGCCAGTAGAACGCGCCGGCCTCGTGATCCCAGGTCCAGTTCGACTTCTCGGTGTCGGTGAAGATGATCCGCGTGCCCTGGTATTTCTGGTCGGTGTCGCTCCAGACATACCAGTTGCGGGCGCTGGAGCCGGGATGGCTGCGGCGCGCGCGCTTGAACCATTTGTGCTGGTCCGAGGTGTGGTTGACGACCAGCTCGGTGATGACGCGCAGGCCGCGCTTCTGCGCTTCCTGGATGAAGCGCTTGAAGTCCTTCATGGTCCCGAAATCGGGATTGACCGAGCCGTAGTCGGCGATGTCGTAGCCGTCGTCGCGCCCCGGCGAGGGATAGAACGGCAAAAGCCACAGCGCGGTGACGCCGAGCTCCTGCAGATAGGGCAACTTCTCGGTCAGACCGGCGAAATCGCCGATGCCGTCATTGTTGCTGTCGGCGAAGGCCTTGACGTGGAGCTGATAGATAATGGCGTCCTTGTACCAGAGCTCATCCACGATCTCGGCAGCCTCAAGCTTCTTGGTGTCGACGGAAGACAGAACATTCATGGCGTGACCCCTTACGCCAGGCAGCGGAACAAGAGCGCCGGATCGCGGTCGGGATCGATACGCAACCTGATCCCGCCCCATTCGATGCGGGACTGTTCGCCGGTGAGAAGGTTTTCGAGTTTCGTCACATGGTGCCGCTGCCCGCCGGCGTCAACGGTGACGTCGCCCAGCGGCAGCCAGCACTCGCGCAAATGGCCCGAAAGCGCGATCACGACGAGGACGGTATTGGCAGGCTCGGCCGCTTCCTTGACGAAGGCGATCGTCTCGCCGTCTTCAACGCCGAGAAACCGCAAGTTCGCCGTTTGCTGGAGCGCGGCATTGTCGTTGCGGATGCGGTTGAGCGCGGCAATGTAGGACTTGATGTTGCCGGGACGGTCCCAGTCGCGTTGCCGGATCTGGTATTTCTCGGAATCCAGATATTCCTCGCGGCCGGGCATCGCCTCGTGTTCGAGCAACTCGAACCCGCTGTAGACGCCGTAATTGCCCGACAATGTCCCCGCCAGCGCGAGGCGCGACTTGAATGCCCAGGCTTCGCCGCTCTGGAGATGATAGGGCAGCAGGTCGGGCGTGTTGACGAACAGGTTCGGGCGATAGAAGTCGCGCTCGGGATAGCGCGTCAGCTCGCCGAGATATTGCTCCAGCTCCCACCTTGTCGTGCGCCAGGGGAAATAGGTGAAGGACTGCGCAAAGCCGAGCTTGGCGAGGCCCTTCATCAGCTTCGGCCGGGCAAACGTCTTGGAGAACAGGATCACCTCGGGATGCCGGCGGCGGATGTCGCGGACCAGCCAGTCCCAGAACGCAAGCGGCGCGGTGTCGTGGTTGTCGATGGCGAAGATGGTGACGCCTTGGTCGATCCAGAACAGCATGGCGTCGCGAAACCCATTCCATAGCCCGGCCCGGTCGACGGAATTGAAATCGGGGATCACGATGTCCGAATAGGGTCCATCGGCCGTCCGCACCGAGCGGTCCGGCCGCCATTTGAACCATTCCGGATGCTGCGTCAGCCAGGGATGGTCGGGCGAGCATTGCACGGCGAAATCAAGCGCGAGCTCGAGACCATATTCCAGGCAGGTCGCGACCAGTGCGCGGAAATCCTCGATGGTGCCGAGCTCGGGATGCAGCGCATCGTGGCCGCCCTCGGCGGCTCCGATCGCGTAGGGCGAGCCGGGCTCGCCTTCGGTTGCCACCGGCGCATTGTTGCGGCCCTTGCGGCGGCGACGGCCGATCGGGTGGATCGGCGTGAAATAGAGCACGTCAAAACCCATCGCGGCGATATCAGGCACGCGGGCGATGCAGTCTCGCAGCGTGCCGTGCTGGCCGGCGACCTGGCTCTGGCTGCGCGGCATCATCTGATACCAGGCGCCGAAGCGCGCCTTGTCGCGGTCGACGGTCAGCGGGAAGGGCTGCGAGCGGGTCAGGTCTGGCCTGGACTGGCTCTCTGCCATGGCATTGCCGAGCTCGGCGGCAAGCAGCGAGGCGACATCGCCAGTCTGAAGATAATCCTCGCACTGTTTGACGATGACGGCCGCCGCGTCCTGTCGCGCGCCATGCGCCTTGGTCAGGAGCCCGGCCCCCTCGATCGCATCGAGGCTGACATCGGCACCCATTCGCTGCTTGCGCGCGACCCCGTGCGACCAGGTGGCGAACTCGTCGGTCCAGGCTTCGACGGCATAGACGTATTGCCCGGGCTCAACAGGTGTGAATCCGCCGGACCAGCGGTCATTGCCCCGATGGTCCATCGGCTCGTGCTTCCAGTCGCGGTCCTGCTCGCGGCGCCAGATCAGCGCGGCCCCGACCACGGCGTCGCCATCGCGGTAGACATCGGCCCACACCTCCATGCGCTCACCCGCGATCCGCTTCACGGCGAAGCGGCCGGCGTCGATTGCGGGATAGACGTCCTCGATCAGGAAAGCGCTGCCGGCTGCGGCACTTTCGACAGTTTGAATTGTCTTGTTCACGGTGATGCCATTGACAAGAAAGCAGGAGCCCGTTTCCCTTGTCGGGAACCTACGCTTGATACCTATATAGAAAGCCGGTTGTGTGTCATTAGTTCCCTCGGGAACGGGTAGCGCGGTCTGCGAGTTAGGGCTGACTAACGTCTTCCACCGTCTCGTTAAAATTGATGCCCCCGGCAAAAGGGTGGCCTGCAAGCTGCGTGCCGAATGGATCTTTTAGCTCAAGCCCGCATCAAGGGCGTTCAATCCGAATTCATCGACGCCCTCGGAAAGCTGCGGGTCACCGATCCCGTGGCCCTCAAATCCATCCTCGATGCCCTGCCGGAGAAGCGGGTTTACCGCTTCGTCAGCGGGCCGGTCGTGGTCCGGGCCTTAGGGCATCCGCGCACCGAATTGGCGACGATCGGCGCGCCGCCACTGAAGTGGAAATTGACCGCAAAGGCGGAGGTGATCGCCGAGGGCGAGGCCCGCGAGCCCGTGATCGCCTGGCCTGCCCGCCTGCCGCTCGGCTATCACCGGTTGACACTGACTGATGCGGAAGGTGTGACGGAAGAGGTGCCGATGATCGTGGCGCCCGAGCGCGCCTTCGGCGGCGATTTCGACCGCGGCTGGCTGCTTGCCGTGCAGCTCTACAGCGTCCGTTCGGACCGCAATTGGGGCATTGGCGATTTCACCGATCTCGCCGATCTGGTCCGGCTCGCAAAGCAGCTCGGGGCCGACGGCGTCGGGCTCAATCCGCTGCATGTCCTGTTCGACGACCACCCGGCCGATTGCAGCCCTTATTCGCCGAACAGCCGGCTGTTCCTCAATCCGCTCTATATCGACGTCGAGGCCATTCCCGAATTCTCCCCAGACCTCGTCCCCGACGCAGCCGCGACCGCGGCGCGTCTGCGCCAAGGCGACCGCGTCCCCTATGCCGATATGGCGGCTTTGAAATGGCTGGGGCTGCGCGCCGCCTTTGACAGCTTCGTGACGACGGCAAGCGCGGCGCGCCGCAAGGCGTTCGACGCCTTCCGCGCCGCCCGCGCGCCCCTATTGTCCCGCTTCGCCTGCTTCGAGGTGCTGCGCCATCGTTTCACCGCGCCATGGTGGGAATGGCCGGTTGAATGGCAGCAACCTGATGAGGCAAAATGCGCCAGCTTGCGCAATGGGCCTGACAAGCGCGAGGTCGAGTTCGTCGAATTCGTGCAATGGACCGCAGATAGCCAGCTGCATGCTGCCAAGGAGCTTGCCAGCCAGCTCGGCATGCGCGTCGGGCTCTATCTCGATGTCGCCGTCGGCGTGCAGTCCAACGGCTTCGATGCCTGGAACGAGCAGATGGCGATCTCCCGTCATCTCGCCGTCGGCGCGCCGCCCGACGTGCTCAACACCATCGGCCAGGACTGGGGCCTTGCCGGCTTCAACGCCGGCGGCCTGGAAGCGCAATCCTTCGTGCCGTTCGCCGACATGCTCGCCGCTTCAATGCGCCATGCCGGCGCTATCAGGCTCGATCACGTGCTCGGGCTGAAGCGGCTTTATCTGGTGCCGCGCGGCTTCAAGCCGGACAACGGTGCCTATGTGCAGATGCCGTTCGAGGCGCTGCTTGGCGCGGTGGCGCGCGAGAGCGCGGCCCACAAATGCATCGTGATCGGCGAGGATCTCGGCACCGTGCCGGAAGGTTTTCGCGAGATGATGCAGGATTTCGGTATCTGGTCCTATCTCGTCATGATGTTCGAGCGCGACGATGCCGGCCATTTCCGCAACGTCGACCATTACCGGCCCAACGCACTGGTCACGCTGAACACGCATGATTTGTCGACCTATGCCGGCTGGCGCTCCTTCAGCGACCTCAAGATGAAGCGCTCGCTCGGGCTCGATCCCGGCGAGAACGACCAGGCGCGCTGGGATGCGCTCGGCAGGCTCGACGAGATCCTGCGCCAGAACGGCATTCGTGCCAACGACCTCTATTCCGTGCTGGCCTTCCTGTCGCGCACGCCGTCGCGGCTGCTCGCGGTCTCAATGGAGGATCTGCTCGGCGTGATCGACCAGCCCAACATTCCCGGCACGATCGACGAACATCCGAATTGGCGTCAGCGCTTGCCGGTCGCGCTCGACAAGATCGCCGCGAAGGTCGACCTCACGGCCTTGCGAGCCGCGACGCGGGAACGTTCGCTGAATGGCGGGAGTTGACGCGCGAGGTTACAAGGGCTCTTTCAAGGCTCGCACGACATTGTCTCAGAGGATCGAGGACTATGCGCTGATCGGTGATTGCGAGACCGCGGCGCTGGTCGGGCGCAACGGCTCGATCGACTGGCTGTGCTGGCCGGCCTTCGATTCCGATGCCTGCTTTGCCGCCATCCTCGGCACCCACAAGAATGGCCGCTGGCTGATCGCACCGGGTGAGGACGTCACGAAGATTTCGCGCCGCTATCTCGGCAACACTCTCATCCTCGAAACGCGTTTCGAGACGAAGAGCGGCACCGTCGCGCTGATCGATTTCATGCCGCCGCGCGGCAAGGCGTCCGACATCGTGCGGCTGGTCCGCGGCGTCAGCGGCGCGGTGAAGATGCGGATGGAGCTCGTCATCCGCTTCGGCTTCGGTACCGATATCCCCTGGGTGCGGCGGATCGACCATTCGCTGATGGCAATCGCCGGCCAGGACATGACGGTGCTGCGCACGCCGGTCGAGACCCGCGGCGAGGATCTGACCACGGTGTCCGATTTCGAGGTGAAGGCCGGCGAGACGGTACCCTTCGTGCTGACCTACGGCCCCTCGCATCTGGAGCCGCCCGCGCCGATCGATCCGGAGATCGCGCTTCAGGACACCGAAAAGTTTTGGCAGGATTGGTGCGGCCACTGCACCCGCGACGGCGACTATCAAGACCTCGTCATGCGCTCGCTGATCACGCTGAAGGCGCTGACCTTCGCGCCGACCGGCGGCATCGTCGCGGCACCCACCACCTCGCTGCCGGAAAAGCTCGGGGGCAGCAGGAACTGGGATTATCGTTTCTGCTGGCTGCGCGACGCCACCTTCACGCTGCTGGCGCTGATGAACTCGGGCTATACCGAGGAAGCGCTGGCCTGGCACAATTGGCTGCTGCGCGCGGCGGCCGGCTCGCCGGCGAACATGCAGATCATGTACGGCATCTGGGGCCAGCGGCGGCTCTTGGAATGGGAGGCGGGCTGGCTCGACGGCTATGAGGGCGCGAGGCCGGTGCGCGTCGGCAATGCCGCGCATGCGCAGCTCCAGCTCGACGTCTACGGCGAGCTGATCGACGCCTTCCACCAGTCGCGCATGGCCAAGCTCAAGCTCGATGATGAAACGACATGGGCGCTGGAATGTGCCGTGCTCAATCATCTGGCCGAAGTGTGGGACCGGCCCGATCACGGCATCTGGGAGCGGCGCGGCCAGCCCAGGCACTACGTCTTCTCCAAGGTGATGACCTGGGTCGCCTTCGACCGCGGCATCAAGAGCGCCGAGACCTTCGGCTTCAAGGCGCCGCTGCTGCACTGGCGTACCTTGCGCGAGGCCATTCATCGCGACGTCTGCAACCGGGGGTTCGACGTGGAGGAAAATGCCTTCGTCGTATCCTACGGCTCGAAGCTGCTCGACGCCAGCGTGCTGCTCCTGCCGGCCGTGGGCTTCCTGCCGCCGTCGGACCCGCGCATCCGTGGCACCATCGCCGCGGTCGAGACATGCCTGATGCGCGACGGCTTCGTGCTGCGGCACGATCCGCGCGAGCTGCCTGCGGGGCAGCCGCCGCTCGAAGGCGCGTTTCTGGCCTGCAGCCTGTGGCTCGCCGATGCCCATGTGCTCGCCGGCGATCTCGACAAGGCGCAGATCTTGCTCGATCGCGTCGTGGGCATCGCGAACGATGTCGGCTTGCTGGCGGAGGAATACGATTCAGTCGCCCGGCGCCAGACCGGGAATTTCCCGCAGGCGCTGACGCACATCGCGCTGATCAACACCGCGCATAATCTGTCGGCGGCAAGACAGGAGAGCGAGAAGCCGGCGGTGCAGCGGTCGAAGTAAGGGAGAGTTGCGTCCGCGAGGGAGGTGCGCTCCCTCTCCCGCTTGCGGGCAGGGCTATCGCATATGGCTGAGGGTGGCCAAGAGGAATGCGTTGTCCCAGCCAGCGCGCTTGATTTTACGCCGGAGGGAAGCGCGATCCGG
>NZ_JACBZW010000018.1:0-158996 GCF_013408065.1 Bradyrhizobium sp. IAR9 | reverse complement strand
AAGCTCGGCTGTCCTGTCCGCTTCACCGCCATCGTCATTCCCCCAAGGCTTTGCCCTAGGGAATCACAACTGGCGAATTACGCAACAGGCCCACAGGGGGAGAGGGGGAGACGCGCGCCCGCGATGTTCAACATATTAACCGCCAAAGGCGCTCCTCAGGGTTTGCCTGCATTGTAGCATTGCGGCCACGTGGCTTGTGCGGCGACGGCAATCCGGCGCAAGCTTTCGTCCAACGCCAATGACGATTGCTCCGCCCGCGCCAAAGACCGCCAATCCGGCCAGTTGGCTCAACAACCAGCCTTATCTGTTGCTCAGCCTGAGCTCGCTGTTCTGGGCCGGCAATATCGTGCTGGCGCGTCATGTCGGCGCGCATGTGCCGCCGTTGACGGTGACCACGATCCGCTGGTTCGGCGTTTTCCTGATCCTGTTGCCGTTCGCCTGGCCGCATCTGAAGCGCGACTGGCCCGCCTTGCGCAACAGTCTGCCGCTGATGCTGTTCCTGTCGCTGGTGGGCTTCGCCTTCAACAACGCGATCTCGTACTGGGCGATGCAATACACGGAGGCGCTGAACGCGCTGCTGATCCAGTCGGCAGGCCCCTTGTTCGTGGCGCTGTGGTCGCTGGTGCTGTTCGGCGTGCGGCTGACGGGCGGGCAGTTCGCCGGCATCGCGATCTCGCTTCTCGGCGTGCTGATCATCATCCTGCGCGGCGATCTCGCCGCGCTCGCGAGCATCAGCTTCAACAGGGGCGACATCATGTTCGCCTCCTCGCTGGTGGCGTTCGGGATCTACTCGGCCTTCATCCCGCGCCGGCCCAAGATCCACCAGCTGTCCTTCCTGTCCTTCACCACCTGCTGCGGCGCGACGATGCTGCTGCCGACCGCGATCTGGGAGGCCGCAAGCGGCCGCGTGCTGCAATTCGACGGAACGACGCTGGCGACGCTGGGCTACATCCTGATCTTTCCCTCGACGCTGGCCTATCTCTTCTTCAACCGCGGCGTCGCGCTGATCGGCCCGAATCGGGCCGCGCCGTTCTTCCATCTGGTGCCGGTGTTCGGCTCGGCGATGGCGATCCTGCTGCTCGGCGAAAAGCTGCAGCCGTTCCACCTGATCGGCTACGCGCTGGTGCTCGCCGGCGTCGTGATCGCCTCACGCCAGGGCTCCGCGGTGAAGTAATTCCGCGACGCGGAGACAAGGCGACAAACTCGCGCCTTCCGATTTCGACGAGGAGGCGCTAGGTTCCCCGCCAACCAAAAAGAGGGAACGTTCAAACATGCTTTCAGGGCTGATTCGAAACCTGCGTGCCGCCGGAGCGGCCGCATTGTGCCTCGCCGCCGCATCCACGGCCCAGGCCGACAATTATCCGAGCCGCAACATCACGCTGGTTTTGCCGTTCGCGGCCGGCAGCGGCACTGACACGACGACACGGCTGATCTCGCAGCATCTGTCGCAGGCGCTCGGCGTCGGCATCGTGATCGAGAACAAGGCGGGCGCCAACGGCATGCTCGCCGCAAGCTATGTCGCGAAGGCGGCCCCCGACGGCTACACGCTGCTGGTGACGACCAACACCACGCATTCCGCCAATCCCTATTTGCTCAAGAACCTCACTTACGATCCGGTCAAGGACTTCACGCCGATCGCGCGCACCGGCGACCTGCCCTTCATGCTGGTCGTCAATCCGGAAGTGCCGGCCAAGACCGTCGGCGAGCTGGTCGCCTACGGCAAGGCCAATCCGGGCAAGCTGAGCTACGCCTCGGGATCGTCCTCCGCGATCGTCTCGGGTGCGACCTTTGCGCACAATGCCGGGCTCGACCTGCTGCATGTGCCCTACAAGAGCTCGCCGCCGGCGCTCAACGACGTCATGGGCGGCCGCGTCTCGATGATGTTCGTCGACATCCTGACCGGCCTGCCCCACGTCAACGGCAACGCGCTGCGCGCGCTCGCCGTCACCACCAAGGACCGCTCGCCGCTGGTGCCAAACCTGCCCTCGATGCAGGAGGCCGGCGTGCCGGACTTCGACATCTCGTCCTGGCAGGGCTATTTCGGCCCCGCCGGCATGCCGAAGGAGATCGTGACCCGGCTCAACGCCGAGATCCGGAAGATCGTCGAGAAGCCGGAGATCAAGGCCCAGCTCGCCACGCTCGGCATGGACGCGTTCTCGGGCACGCCGGAGCAGCTCGGCACGTTCGTGAACGAACAACTCGTGCTGTGGGAGAAGCTGATCACGAACGCGAAGATCGAGAAGCAGTAGGACGGTCTCGTGTCCCGGACGCGGCGGCACGTCGTGACGCTGCGCCCGGGGCACTGCTCTTGTAGGGTGGGCAAAGGCGCACTTGCGCCGTGCCCACCATCGGTCCGAAATAGCGACAAGTCGTGGGCACGCTTCGCTTTGCCCACCCTACGAATTCAGTGCAAGAATCTACGCCGCGCGCACCTTGGCGAGGAAGCCGTCGACGGCGCTGCGCAGCGCGCCGGACTGGTTGTCCAGCTCGCGGGCGTTGGAGAGCACGTCGGTGGCCGCGGTGCCGGTCGCTTCCGCAGCGGAGGTGACGCTGCCGATATGGGCGTTGATCTCGCTGGAGCCCGCCGCGACGGACTGGATGTTGCGGGCGATCTCGCGGGTCGCCTCGCCCTGCTGCTCGATCGAGGCGGAAATGCCGGCGGTGATCTCGCTCATCTCGGCGATGGTCTGGGTGATGCCGGAGATGGCCGTGACCGCGTCGCTGGTCGAGGTCTGCATCGCCGCGACCTGCGCGGAGATCTCCTCGGTCGCCTTGGCGGTCTGGTTGGCGAGCGCCTTGACCTCGGAGGCGACGACCGCGAAACCGCGGCCGGATTCACCGGCGCGTGCCGCCTCGATGGTGGCGTTGAGCGCGAGCAGATTGGTCTGCGCGGCGATCGAATGGATCAGCTTGACGACTTCGCCGATCTTCTCGGCGCCGGTCGAAAGCACCTGCACGGTGGCGTTGGTACGCTCGGCGTCGCTGACGGCACGGCTGGCGACTTCGGTCGAGCGGGTCACCTGGCGGGAGATTTCCGCAACCGAGCTCGACAGCTCTTCGGCGGCCGCCGCGACCGTGCCGACATTGCCGGAGGCCTTTTGCGAGGCCGCGCCGACCGTCGCCGCGCGCGAGGAGGCGTCGCTGGCGGTCGCGGTCATCGACTGCGCCGTCGTCTGCATGCCGGCCGCGGCCGAGGAGACCGAGCGGACGATGCCGTTGACGCTGCGTTCGAAGTCGCTGGCGATGCCCTCCATCGCGCTGCGACGTTCGGCCGCGACGCGCTCCTTGGCATCGGCTTCGGTCCTTTCGAGGTCGCGGATGCGGACCGCGTTGTCCTTGAAGATCTGGACGGTGGAGGCCATCGCGCCGACCTCGTCGCCGCGGCCAACGCCGGGTATGTCGCCCTCGAGCTTGCCGTCGGCGAGATCCTTCATGCGGGCGCCGAGCAGCGCCAGCGGGCGGCTGATGCCGCGGCCGATCAGCCAAGCGACGCTGCCGGCGACAACGAAAATGCCGAGCATGGCAAAGCCGAGCAGCCAATAGACCGGGCCCATCTTGGCGTCGATGTCGTCGAGATAAGCGCCGGTGCCGAGATACATGTCGAAGCCGGGCACCGCCACCGCGTAGCCGATCTTGCGGATCGGCGTCGGCTGACCGGGCTTCATATATTCATAATGCAGCAGGATCGAACCGTTGGCCTTGACGCCGTCCATCAGCTCGACGGACAGCTTGCGGCCGTTGGTCACGACATCCATGCGATTGGTGCCGATCTGCTTGGGATCCGGCGCGAGCTGCGTGATGCCTTCGTACGACGTACCGAACAGATAGCCCGCGCCGTTGTCGTAGGTCATCGAATTGCCGTAGCGGCGAAGCTCGGCCATGGCCGCGTCCTTCGTCAGCTCGCCGGCGTCGACGCGCTTCTTCAGAGCGCCCGCATAGTTGCGTGCCAGCTCGACGATCGCCTTGGCCTGATCGATGCGCGCATTCACCATCTCGCGCTTCATCAGATAGCCGGCGAGGACGCCGGAGATGCACAGGCCGAACAAGGTGACGCCGACAAGGATGCCGAGCTTCGGGGCGATCTTCAGATTGCTCAACTTCACGATTAGCTCCGGCAATAATGGGATATGGGCGCGCGACAGATCGATCGAAATCGAAACAACTTTTAGGGAGAGAGCCTTAGCAAGTTACTTACGCGCCTCCGTAGAAGCCCGGACGCAGCCGCAAAAAGCGGCAATTTATCCCCGCACCGGCAACCGACGATTGTACGCGACCGCTCCGATTTCGCGTAAAAGACGCAAAGGCCCGCCCGCGGAGGCGGGTCACAACAAGAACCGACAAACCAAATCGGGAGCGAGAAAATGCCGAAATACAGGGTGGTGACGCCGAAGGGCGCGAGCTTCACGGTCGCGGGCAGCGACTATTCCTTTGAGCGCGAGGCGCTCGATCCGATCGACGCCGAGATCATCGAGGCCCCCGCCGACGAGGCCGGGTTCATCGCCGCAGCAAAGACCGCGGACGCCATCTATGCCAAGGGCATCCCGATCACAAAGACCATCATCGACAGCTTGCAGACCTGCAAGGTCATCACGCTCGGCTCGGTCGGCGTCGACAGCGTCGACGTCAAGGCGGCCACCGCGCGCGGCATTCCCGTCACCAACATTCCGGACACCTTCATCGAAGAGGTCGCCGATCACGCCATGATGCTGCTGCTCGCCGGCTTCCGCCGCCTGGTCGAGCAGGACCGCATGGTGCGTGACGGCCGCTGGGCGGAGGGCCGGCCAGCGCTGCTCAAGGTCCCGAGGCTGATGGGCCAGACGCTCGGCTTCGTCTCGTTCGGCCGCGTCGCGCGTGCAGTTGCGAAACGCGCGGCGCCGTTCGGCCTGCGCATGATGGCCTACGATCCCTTCATCCAGGAAACGCTTATGTACGACCACGGCGTGATCCCGGCGACGCTGAACGAGGTGCTGTCGCAATCCGACTTCGTCTCGATGCATGCTCCGGCAAGGCCCGAGGTGCATCACATGCTGACCGAGAAGCACTTTCGGCAGATGAAGAAGGGTTCGATCTTCATCAACACCGGGCGCGGCGCCACCGTGGACGAGGAGAGCCTGATCAAGGCGCTGCAGGAGGGCTGGATCGCGCACGCCGCGCTCGACGTGCTGGAGAAGGAACCGCCCTCGCACAACAATCCCCTGCTCGGCATGGAGAACGTGACGCTGACCGCCCACGTGGCGTCGGCCTCGGCACGGTTTGACGAGGCACGCAAGCGCCGCGTGGGCTACGAATTGTCACTGGTGCTTCAGGGCATGTGGCCGGTAAGCTGCGTCAATCCGTCGGTGCTGCAAGACACCACGCTCCGCCGCTGGCAACCCGTCAGCATGGATCGCGGGCCGAACAGCTAGGCGGCCGGCGCCCGAGGCGCCAACGACCGAACGGCCCTTCACCGGCGATCAACGCCGGGAAGGGAACATCATAGGGAGGTACTGATGAGGAACGACATCACACGTCGTGATGCCTTGGCGCTGGGCCTATCCGCTGCAACGCTCGCGGCCACCGGTGCTGCAGCGCAAACAACATCATCGACAATCAAGGCCGCCGACGTGGCGGCACCCAAGCTCGAGATCGAGAAGGGCGCATCGCTGCGCATGCTGCGCCCGGTGCGCTTCGTCCAGGCCGACGAGGACGTGTTCCGTGCCAATGCAGCAAAGTTCACCAAGGAGACCGGCGTCGAGGTCAAGGTCGACTTCGTCGGCTGGGAGGACATCAACCAGCAGACCGCGGTGACCTCAAACTCCGGCGCCGGCCCCGACATTATCATCGGCTTCTCCGACGCCCCCCACATCTACGTCGACAAGCTGATCGAGCTGACCGACGTCGCCGATTATGTCGGCAAGCGCTATGGCGGCTGGCTGCCGCTTGCGCAGCGCTATGGCAAGAAGAACAAGAGCGACGCCTGGATCGGCCTGCCGTTCGGTGCAACTGCGGGGCCCCTGATCTACCGCAAGTCGATCCTGCAATCGGTCGGCTTCGACAAGGTGCCGGAAGACCATGCCGGAATCCTCGACCTGTGCCAGAAGCTGCACAAGGCCGGCAAGCCGGCCGGTTTCGCGCTCGGCAACGCCAAGGGCGACGGCAACGGCTTCGCCAATTGGGCGCTGTGGTCGCACAATGCTTCCCTGCTCGACGAGGAAGGTAATGTCGTCATCAACAGCAAGGAGACCATCGCGGCGCTGAACTGGGTCAAGCAGGTCTACCCGACCTTCATCGCCGGCACGCCGTCGTGGAACGACGTCAGCAACAACCGCGCCTATTCCTCGCAGGAGATCTCCCTGACCGCCAACGGCGTCTCGCTGTACTTCTCGCTCAAGAACGACCCGGCGACCAAGGCGATCGCCGAGGACAGCGAGCATCAGCTGCTGCCCAAGGGACTGGCCAAGGTCTCTCCGATGGCGGGCCTGACCCTCAATGCCATGGTGTTCAAGCACAGCCCGTACCCCAACGCCGCAAAGGCCTTCCTGCAATACATGCTGGAAAAGGACCAGTACGAGCCCTGGCTCAACGCCAACTCCGGCTACTGGTCGCAGCCGCTCGCCGCCTATGCCGAGGCCGCGGTGTGGTCGCAGGATCCCAAGGTGAAGCTGTTCAAGGACACGATGAACAGCACTTACTATGACGGCTACAAGGGCCCGATCTCGACGGCGACCGGAGCCGTCAGCGCCGACTACGTGCTGATTCAGATGTGCGCGTCCGTTGCGACCGGTGCGGCCACGCCGGAGGCCGCCGCCGCGGAAGCCGAGCAGCGCTGCAAGCGGTACTTCCGGCGGCAGCGGTAACGCGCGACGATAGAACCGTCGTCATTGCGAGGAGCATTTGCGACGAAGCAATCCAGACTGCAGCCACGGCGACAGACTGGATTGCTTCGCTTCGCTCGCAATGACGGTGTGGTGACGTTCAACGATAGGACAACACATTAATGTCCGTGACGACACTCTCCTCTCCCGTACTTGCCCAGCGGCAACCGAACTGGCTGGTGCGGCTGTTCGACTACAAGCCGTTCCTGATCGTGATGTGCCTGGCGCCCGCGATCGGGCTGCTCTCGGTGTTCCTGACCTACCCGCTCGGCCTCGGCATCTGGCTCGCCTTCACCGACACCACGATCGGCCGTCGCGGCGTCTTCGTGGGCCTGGAGAATTTCCAGTATCTGCTCACCGATCCCTTGTGGTGGAACGCAGTGTTCTACAGCGTGGTCTATACGGGCATCGCCACCTTCGGGAAGTTCGCGCTCGGCTTCTGGCTCGCGCTGCTGCTCAACAACCATTTTCCATTCAAGAGCATCCTGCGTGCGATCATCCTCTTGCCCTGGATCGTGCCGACCGTGCTCTCGGCGCTGGCGTTCTGGTGGATCTACGATCCGCAATTCTCGATCATCTCCTATTTGCTGGTCGACGTGCTGCACTGGCGGTCGGGCAATGTCGACTTCCTCGGCTCGCCCTGGCCGGCGCGCTTCTCGCTGATCGCCGCCAACATCTGGCGCGGCATTCCCTTCGTCGCGATCTCGCTGCTGGCCGGTCTGCAGACCATCTCACCCTCGCTCTATGAGGCCGCGATGCTCGACGGCGCCAGCGCCTGGCAGCGTTTCCGCTACATCACCTTCCCGATGATGATGCCGATCCTCGCCATCGTCATGACGTTCTCGATCATCTTCACCTTCACCGACTTCCAGCTGGTCTACGCCATCACCCGCGGCGGACCCGTCAACTCGACCCATCTGCTGGCGACGCTGGCGTTTCAGCGCGGCATCGCCGGCGGCGAGCTCGGCGAAGGTGCGGCGATCGCGGTGTCGATGATCCCGTTCCTGATATTCGCGACGCTGTTCTCCTATTTCGGCCTGGCGCGCCGCAAATGGCAGCAGGGAGAGGCCAATGACTGACACCGTCGCGCAAACCGCCACTGTGGCCGACGCGAAGGCGGCACCGGACACCATGGCCTGGGATTCCGGGCTGCGGCGGCTGATGATGATCTACCTGCCGCTCGGCTGCTTCGTGCTGATCCTGCTGTTCCCGTTTTACTGGATGGCGATCACCTCGTTCAAGCCGAACGCGGAGCTGATGAACTACAAGGACCATAATCCGTTCTGGATCTCCTCGCCGACGCTTGCCCACATCAAGCATCTGCTGTTCGACACCGCCTATCCGCGCTGGCTCAAGACGACGATGCTGGTGGCAATCGGCTCGACCACGCTGTCGTTGATCGCGAGCACGCTTGCCGCCTATGCGATCGAGCGCTTGCGCTTCCGCGGCAGTCCTTATGTGGGCCTCGGCATCTATCTGGCCTATCTCGTGCCGCCGTCGATCCTGTTCATTCCGCTCGCCACCGTCGTGGTGCAGTTCGGCCTGTTCGACAGTCCTCTTGCGCTGATCCTGGTCTATCCGACCTTCCTGGTGCCGTTCTGCACCTGGCTGCTGATCGGCTACTTCAAGTCGATCCCCTATGAGCTCGAGGAATGCGCGCTAGTGGACGGCGCAACACGCCTCCAGATCCTGCGGCGGATCACGCTGCCGCTGGCGGTGCCTGGGCTGATCTCGGCCGGCATCTTCTCCTTCACGCTGTCCTGGAACGAGTTCATCTACGCGCTCGCCTTCATCCAGAGCGGTGCCAACAAGACCGTGCCGGTTGCGATCCTGACCGAGCTCGTCACCGGCGACGTCTATCAGTGGGGTGCGCTGATGGCTGGCTCGCTGCTGGGATCGCTGCCGGTCGCGATCTTCTACTCGCTGTTCGTGGACTACTACGTATCCTCGCTGACCGGCGCGGTGAAGGAGTAGATCGCGGCTGCGGCGTTTGGCCCGGTTTCACAAAACTGCAACACGCTGACAGCATAAGGCGAGCGTCCGCCAACAGGAGACGCACATGCGCGCGACTTTTCTCAGCACCGTCGCAACGATCATTCTCGCCGCGAGCCCAGCGCTCGCGCAGAGCGAAGGTGAATTCCCCGCCAAGCTCGCCGGCCACGTGGTGATGCCGGCTGCCACCTTCATCGACGCCCCCGCCGACGCCCCCGCCGATCTCAAGACTTCGGGGAAATATACCACCGGCAAGCGGGTCGACGCGCTCGGCACCGTGATGGGCAAGTCCTATGAGCGCGCGACCGGCGTGTCGCTGCCGTTCAAGGGCCAGCCGCTGCAGGGCCATTCCGGCATCAAGACCATGCCCGATGGCAGCTTCTGGGTCATCACCGACAACGGCATGGGCGCGCGCGCCAACTCGCCGGATTCGATGCTGTATTTGAACCGCTACAAGATGGATTGGGCGAGCGGCAAGATCGATCGTCAGGAGACCATCTTCCTGCACGACCCCGACAAGAAGGTCCCGTTCCGCATCGTGCACGAGGACACCGAGAGGCGCTATCTCACCGGCTCCGACTTCGACACCGAAGGCTTCCAGATCATCGGCGATACCTTCTGGATCGGCGACGAGTTCGGCCCCTACATCCTGAAGGCCGACAAGTCAGGCAAGATCCTGGCCGTGTTCGACACGGTTGCCGACGGCAAGCCGGTGCGGTCGCCGGACAATTGGGCCGTGGCGACGCCGGGCGCGCCGGGCGCAACCTACACCAACGTCAACCTCCGCCGCTCCAAGGGCTATGAGGGCTTTGCGTCCTCCAAGGACGGCAAATTCCTCTACGGCCTGCTCGAGGGACCGCTGTGGGATGCCGAGAAAAAGGACTGGGAGAAGGTCGACGGCAAGGAAGCCTCCCGCATCCTCGAATTCGACGTCGCCGCGGAAAAATTCACCGGCCGCTACTGGCAATACGTGTTCGAGCAGAACGGCAACGCCATCGGCGATTTCAACATGATCGATCAAGCCTCCGGCCTCATCATCGAGCGCGACAACGGCGAAGGCACCGCCGACAAGGCCTGCCCGCAAGGCACCCGCGGCGAGACCTGTTTTCCGGATCTTGCCAAGTTCAAGCGCATCTACAAGATCGAGCTCACCGAAGCCAATGTCGGCAAGCCCGTGCGCAAGATCGGCTATATCGACCTCATGAAGATCAGGGATCCCGACAAGAAGGCGAGGAAGCCGCTCAACGACGGCGTCTACACCTTCCCGTTCTTCACCATCGAGAACGTCGATCGCGTCGACGACACCCACATCATCGTCGGCAACGACAACAATCTGCCGTTCTCCTCCAGCCGCGATCCCAACAAGGCCGACGACGACGAGTTCATGCTGCTCGAAGTCGCGGACTTCCTGAAGGCGAAATAGGCTGACGCTATGCTCCTCTCCCGCTTCGCGCGGGGGAGGAGTTCGTCGCAAATCAATTACCAAACGCGACGCCCACGTTGATGGGAATCGTCGCATAAGTGATTTCGGACGGCACCGGTGGAAATGGCTGGGCCTGACGCACCATGGCCATGGCCTGGGCATCGAGCACCGCCACACCCGAAGAGCCCCCGAGGCGGCTGGACAGCACCTGACCGCCACGGCCGAGCGTGAAGCTCAGCTTGACCACGCCCCTCTGACCATTCGCACTCGTCGGATACTGGTGGAAGCGCATGAGGTGCGCGCGCACGCGCTGATAATAGGTTGCCATCGCCGAAGCAACTGAGCCGGCACTCACGGCGGATGCCAGCGGAGCCTGGCGCTCGGCACGTGGCGGAGCGCTGGTACGCGGCGCGGGCGGCGCATCCGACGGCTTCCGAGCGTCGGGACGTACCACCCGAGGCTTTGCCGGTGCCGGCTTCTCCACGGGCGCGACTTGCACCGGCTCGGGCTTCGGCGGAGCCGGCTCCAGCTTTTGCTCCGGCGGCGCAACCACGTCCGGCTTTTCCTGCGGCCGCGTCGGCGCGATCGTCTCTTCGACGGCCTGCTGCTGCATCGGCTCCGGCGGCGACGCATCCGCCTGCTCCATCACGGGGCCCGGCGCAATATCGAGCGGTGTCGACTGCGGCGCCGATGTCTCCGGCGTCATGTCGATGAGGATCGCCGGCATGTTGACACCTTGCTCGGGCTGCGACCTGATCCAGTTCATCGCCAGCAGTGCGGCGGCGATGTGCAGCGCCACAATCACCGCCGCCGATGCGCCCCAGCGCGCGGTCTCGCGCTCTCGAAGCGGCTCGTGCAGGGCAAAGGCGTTCGCGGCCATCAGTTGCGTCCGTCGAGGCCGACGAGGGCGACCTTGAGGTAGCCGGCGTTACGCAGGGTGTTCATCACCTCCATCAGGTCGCCGTAGGAGACGGCCTTGTCGGCGCGCAGGTAAATGCGCTCGTCCTTACGGCCTTTGATGACGGCATCGAGGGCGGCGGCGAGACCGTCGCGGGCCATCGTGTCCTCGCCAACGGCAATTGTGAGATCCGGCTTCACCGTCACGAAGGTCGGCTTGTCCGGCCGCGGCGCCGGCTCGGCTGCGGTCGCGGGCAGCTCGACACCGATATCGACGGTGGCAAGTGGGGCTGCCACCATGAAGATGATCAGCAGCACCAGAATCACGTCGATGAACGGCGTGACGTTGATCTCGTTGACGACGTCGAGATCATCCGGGTCACCGCGCTTGAGCGGAGATCCCCCGCGCGCGCCGAGCTTCGCAGCCATGAGCCTACTCCGCCGCCCGCGCCAGGCGGAACTCCCTGTGGTCGCGCTGACGGCTGACCAGCAGCATCAGCTGCGCCGAGGCATCGCCGAGCAGCGCGCGGTAATTGGCGATACCGCGGACCAGATGATTGTAGATCACCACCGCCGGGATCGCCGCGACGAGGCCGAGCGCGGTGGCGAGCAGCGCCTCCGCGATGCCCGGCGCGACCACCGCGAGGCTGGTGGTGTGGCTCTCGGAGATGCCGATGAAGGCGTTCATGATGCCCCAGACGGTACCGAACAAGCCGACGAAGGGCGCGGTGGCGCCGATGGTCGCGAGCACGCCGGTGCCGCGCGCGATCTGTCTGGACATTGCCGCCTCCACCCGCTCGAGCCGCAGCGCCACCCGCTCCTGGAGGCCGTCGTCGAGGATACCGCCGGAGAGCTCGGCTTCCCTGGCGCAGGACTGGATCAGCTGGGCGACGGCGTCGCGCGCGTCACCGGCCCGTGACGATACCTCGGCCAGTGTCATGTTGCCTTCGAGCGCGCGCGTCCGCCGCAAGGCGAGTGCACCCTTGCGACGCAGCTCGATGGTCTTGGCGAGCCACACCGTCCATGTCACCAGCGAGGCGACGGCGAGCCCGATCATCACCGTCTTCACGATGATGTCGGCGCTGACGAACATGCCCCAGGGCGACAGATTGCGCGGTAACAGGGCTTCGTCGATCGCGAAGGCCGGTGTCGGCGCCAGCGCGATTGCAACGACCATTTGCCGAAGCCTGGACTTGCCTTGCATCCTGATCTCCCGACAACAAAAGAAAGCTACGCAGCCGGCTGCGCCGCGATCCGGGCCGCGAGCTGCCGGAACCGCGCCAGCTGATCAGCCCGCAGCGCCCTTGTCTCGTCGCGACCGACGAAGACCTTGAACATGATGCCGCCGTCGGCGTTCACGAACGCGACGAAGGCCGACGACTTGCCCATGAACGGGCGCTCGACGAAGGCGACGCCCGCGCAGCGCTCGTGGCGAAGATGGCCGTGCAGACCCTTCGGCTGCATCAGGTTGAAGTAGCCGCGGCCGATCTCGCCCGCGGGAATGGCGCCCGTGAACTCGAAGATCGCGTCATCGGTGTGCACGATCAGCGTGACCTCGCCCCACTCCGCGATGTCCTGCATGGCGGCGGCAAAATGCTCGCCGCCGCCAATATGCACCATGGAGGATGGCAGCGCCTCGATCACGCTGCGCGGGGTGACCTTGCGCTGGCGCGCAACGTCCTCGATCACCGCGCCCGGATTGTCGGCCATATGGGCCCTGAGATCGGCAAGATCGGTGCTCAACATGTCCGGCTCCTCTGCCATTGCAATCTAGGCGGCCGCGGCCTTGCGCTCGCTCTGGATCACCTCAAAGCCTTCGAACTTGGGATGGCCGAGATACAGGCTCTCGCCGGTCGAGTTGTCGGCGCGGGCATGGGCACGACGAAACTGGTCCGAGCGCGTCCAGGCCTCGAACGCCGCCTTGTCGACCCAGGTGGTGTGCGACGAATAGAGCGTGTGGTCCGCGGCCTCAGGGCCCTTCAGCAGGTGAAACTCGACGAAGCCCGGCATGCTGCCAAGATAGGATTCACGGGTGGCCCAGACGGTTTCGAACGCGGTCTCCGCGCCCTTCTTCACCTGGAAACGATTCATGGCGATGAACATCAAAGTCTCTCCTTCTGATCAAAACGAAACACGCCGAAGCCGCGCTGGAGCATCAGCGCGGCCCGGCGGAGATGTGGTGCTGCGAAGCTGGCGGCTACGCACCTCCAAAGTGGATCTTCATGCCGGCCTTGTAGACCCTGCCCGGTCCCGGGGCTGACCACAGCACGTCGTTCTGCGACGTGCCGTCGGTCGAGCTGCCGGGAATGGCGTAAGGCCGGTAGTACTGGTTCAAGAGATTGTCGATCGAAGCCGTGAACACGATGTCCCTGGTCGCATTGTAGGTCATGTACAAATTGACCAGCTCGTAGCCGGTCGCAGGCAGATAGCCGACGGGTACATCGTTGTTGGCACCGAACGAGGCCCATTGCGCCGACAGGATCAGGGTGCGATCGAGCAGGCGGACGCCACCGGTCGTGACGACCTTGCGCGGGGTGATGGTCGCGAGCCCGACATTGGTGACAGCGTTCTTGCCCTGGATGTAATGACCGGCGACACCGATGAACCAGCTGCCGGCATCGTACATCGTCTCGGCCTCGAAACCCTGGATGCGGGCATTGGCGATGTTCTGGTACTGGTAGAACTGGTTGAACGTGCCGAACATCGTCGCAACGGGGTTGAACGAGACCGCCTCGATGTAGTCAGAGACGTCGTTTCGGAAGAGATTGATCTTGCCGCGGAACGAGTCGGACGCGGTGAAGATGTTGTCGTATTTGAGGTTGATGCCGACTTCCTTGTTCTTGCCGACCTCCGGCCGCAGGTTCGGATTTGGCAGGAAGCAGAACAGACCCGTTGTCCCATCCGGGCAAGGCAGGTTGATCGGGCTGCCGCCGTTAGCATGCGCGCCGGAGATCACCGTCTCGGTGATCGATGGGGCACGATAGCCTTCGGCGTAGCTGACATAGGGCTGGAAGCCCGGGACCGGCGTCACACCGAGGGTGATCTTGGGCGAGAAGCGATCGCCACTCGCATTGGTACCGCCGGACTGCAGATTGTAACGGTCATAGCGGATCGCGCTCACCGCCTCGAACCAGGTGTTGTAGTTCTGTTTCAGTTGAATGAAGCCGCCCGACACGGTGCGGATACCGCCCGGCGTGGTGATGTTGGAATTGCCGCGGCTGTCGGTCGTGATGACGTCATCCTGGAATGCGTCGACGCCGTAGGTCACGGCATTACGCCAGTCGCCGACGTTGAAGCGCGTGGTGTTGTTGGCGTCGAAGCCAAACGTATCGAGGACATAGCCGCGCTTGTCGCCGACACAGCCGGAGATGTTGTTGCCGACATTGCCGGCGCCGCAATAGGCCGCGCCGGATGTCGAGTAGTGATAGGTCTTGGTCTGGTCGTTGTCGGTGCGATTGCCGTAGACCGATATGTGCGAGTCGAACAGATTGTCGCTCGGCAGCGAATAGTTCCAGGTCACCGTTCCGGTGTAGTTCTTGGTGTCGGACGCATAGACCGACGAGCCCTGATACAGCGCGCGCTGCGCCGCCGTCGCGACCGGGCCGCGGTTGAACTGGCCGACATCGTACTGGTAGTCCTGAAAGACGGCGCCGAACTTGACCTCGTGGCCGATCGCGGGCCGCACCGTGAGCTTCATCAGCCCGGCCTCGACCTGGTTGCCGGTGTTGCCGATCTCGGTGCCGTTGCCGTCCTTGTAATTGCCTTGGGTGCGATAGACCGCGCCGCCGAAGATATCGACGTCGGGCGTGGCGCGCACGCCGCCGAAGACCGAGCCGAGGCCGCGATTGTTGTTAGAGCCGTAGGAGCCGGAGAGATCGACGCCCCAGCGCTCGCCAGGACGTAGCACGTCGTCGATGTCCTTGGTGCGGAACGAGACCAGGCCGCCGATTGCGCCGGAGCCGTAGATGTTGGCGGTCGGACCGCGCACGACGTCGACCCCGCCGATCAATTCGGGATCGAGGAAGAAGGAGCCGTTGGCGTTGTGGCCGGTGCGCTGGTAATTCTGCCGCGCGCCGTCGACGACCACGGCGACGCGGCCGAAATCCTGCAGGCCGCGGATGTTGATGACGGTCGCGGGATCGTCGCCGCGTTCCTGGAACGACACGCCGGGTACAGCATAGAAGATGCTCGACAGCCGGTTCGGCTGAAGACCCTGGATCTGGTCGAGCGAAATGGAGCTGACCGGCGCGAGCGCATCGATCGCGCGCTCCTTGGTTTTCGTTGCAGCGACCGTGATGGTGTCGAGCGTCTGAACCGGCGCGGTGCCGCCGGCCTGGGCTCGGGCGTTGAGGACCTCCGGCGCTGCCTGTTGCGCGACCAGCGGCTTGGTCGGCTTGCGCCTGGCCTGCTTCGGCCGTTCCGTCGACGCACTTTCGGCCTGCGGCGCGGCGGTCTGCGCAAGACCGCTCTCCGTCGTCATTGCCGCAAATGAAACCACCGACGCGCCCAAAATCAAGGCGCGCGAATACCTAGCCCCGTCAGCCATATCAGCCCCAGCCTGCACTTCACTCTATTTTTTCAGGTCGTTTGGCTGGCGTGCGTTCGCAACGCGAACGACTGGCTGGCTGATTTTCTCGAGACGCGGGCAAGTCACCCCGCCGCCATAATTGGTTACGTGGCAACACTCTGACGGTCAATGACATCAGCTTGCAGTTTATATCGATTGTAAATTGCGGCCGTTGGAATGCGCTTCGTGCCGCTTATACAAACAAGCAGAACTCCAGAGTTTCGAAAGCGCATCACACCCAACATGTCGGCAACATCAGGAGACAGCAGCGGCGACGCGGCGGGGTCGGCAGGAAGCCCTTCTGCGACAACGCGAACCCTCACCATGCGTGGGAGCCGGATCGACAGTCGCGAGCTGTTTGCGGTCGAGCGCGAGATCATCATCGCGCACGGCGAGGACAACTATCGGCTTCGCCTGACCTCGCAGAACAAGCTGATCCTGACGAAGTAACCTGTAATGACATTTTGTCGCACCCTCGCAAGCCTCCTGCTCTCCAGCACGATCGCGCTCGCCTCTGCCGCGCACGCCGCCGGCATCACCGTGCATGACGCGCGCAATCGCGACGTCGCCGTGACCGACTTCGCGCGCACGGTCTCGATCGGCGGCGCCATCACCGAGATCATCTATGCGCTCGGGCTCGAGAACCGGCTGGTCGGCGTCGACACCACCAGCCTTTATCCAGCGGCGGCGCTGCAAGACAAACCCAATGTCGGCTACATGCGCCAGATCTCCGCCGAAGGCGTGTTGGGTCTCAATCCCACCCTGATCCTGGCGATTCAGGGCTCGGGCCCGCACGCGACCATGGAGATCCTGGAAACGGCGAAAGTGCCGTTGGTGCTGGTGCCCGACACCTTCTCCGAGGACGGACTGATCGAGAAGATAAGGCTGGTCGGCCACGCCATGGGTGTCGACGCACGCGCCGCGTGCCTGAGCGCCGCGGTCGGCGCCGATTTTGCCCAGCTGCGCGCCCTGCGCGCCAAGGTGACCAAGCCGGTGCGCGTGATATTCGTGATGTCGCTCCAGAACGGGCGCGCCATGGTCGCCGGCCACAAGACCGCGGCCAACGAGATCATCCAGCTCGCCGGCGCCGCGAATGCCGTCGACGATTTCGACGGCTACAAGATCATCGGTGACGAGGCGATCGCGGCGGCAAGACCCGACGTGGTGCTGTCGATCGAGCGCGGTAAGGACTCGCTGCAGGCCGACGCGATCTATGCCCATCCCGGCTTCGCCCTGACGCCGGTCGTGGCCAACAAGAGCCTCATCACCATGGACGGGCTCTATTTGCTCGGCTTCGGGCCACGGACGGCGGCGGCGGCGCGCGACCTTTCGGTGAAACTCTATCCGGGATTGGCCGAACCGGGCGCTGCCTTCACCTCGGCGCTGTCGGCGGCGAATTGCCGGCAATGAGCGTGGCGATCGGCATGGAAGCGCGCGGCTCGGAACGACGCCCCAGCGCGCGGCGGCGGTCCGCATCGTTCGCAATCCCTCTTCTGATCGCGGTGCTCGCGGTCGCCGCGATCGTGGCGCTGAGCTTCGGCGCCGCCGGCATTCCCCTCTCCCGCCTGCCTGCCGCACTCGGCCTATCAGGCGAAAGCACGGCGATGACGGCCCGCGACCAGCTCGTGCTGTGGTCGATCCGCGTCCCCCGGATCGCGGCGGCGGCGATGGTCGGCGGCCTGCTCGCGGCCGCCGGCGCGATCATGCAAGGGCTGTTTCGCAATCCGCTCGCCGATCCCGCGCTGGTCGGTGTCTCCAGCGGCGGCGCGCTCGCAGCCGCAAGCGCGATCGTCTTCACCGATTCGCGCTTCGGCGAGACGCTGCGCTTCCTCCAGACCGAGCTCCTGCCGCTCGCGGCATTCGCGGGATCGCTGGCCACGACTGCGATCCTCTACGGCATATCGAGCCGCTCGGGGCGCACCTCGATCGCGGTCTTCCTGCTCGCCGGGGTCGCCATCACCGCCATCGCCAATGCCGGCATCGGGCTGCTGGTGTTCGTCGCCGACGACCGCCAGCTCCGCGACATCACCTTCTGGCTGCTGGGCTCGATGAGCGGGGCGACCTGGACCAAGGCCGCCATGCTGGCGCCCATCCTCATCATCGGGCTTGGCGCCTGTGCCTTCATCGCGCGCGGCCTCGATCTTCTGGTGCTCGGCGAGGCCGACGCCTTTCACGCCGGCGTCGACGTCGAGCGTCTCAAGCGAATCTCGATCGTCATGGTCTCCGCCATGACCGGCGTCGCGGTGTCGATCAGCGGCGTTATCGGCTTCGTCGGCATCGTCGTGCCGCATCTGCTCCGTCTCGTCATTGGACCTGCGCATCGACTGCTGCTGCCGGCCTCGGTGCTATCAGGCGCGATCCTGATGGTCGGCGCCGACACGCTGGCGCGCACCATCGTGGCGCCGGCGGAGATGCCGATCGGCATCCTGACCGCAGCGGTCGGCGCGCCGGTCTTCCTCTTCATCCTGCTGCGGCAGCGCGGGCTGGCCTCGCTATGAGCGCCGTGATCGAGGCGCGCGGCTTGAGCAAGCGCGCCGGCCGCGCGACGCTGCTCGATGGCGTCGACCTGACGGTTGCGGCCGGCGAGATGGTCGCGATCATCGGCCCGAACGGCGCCGGCAAGTCGACGCTGCTGCGGTTGCTCTCCGGCGATCTCCGCCCGAACGAGGGTGCGGTGCGCCTGAAACAGCGCGATATCAGCAGCTATCCGCCGTGCGAGCTCGCCGCACGGCGCGCAATGCTGTCCCAGCACATCAACGTCACCTTCCCCTTCACCGTCGAGGAGATCGTGCTGATGGGCGCGGGCGAGCGCAGCGCGCGTGAAGCAGGCGCGCTCGTCGACGCGGCCCTCGACGAGGTTGGGCTAGCCCATTTCCGCGAACGGCAACTGCCGACGCTATCAGGCGGCGAACAGCAGCGCGCCCATTTCGCCCGCGTGCTGGTGCAGCTCGCCTGCGGCGAAGCCGAGCACGGCCCGGGACTTCTGCTGCTGGACGAGCCGACCTCGAGCCTGGATCTGCGCCACCAGATCGACCTCGTCGAAGCCGCCCGCCGCCGTGCGGCCGGCGGCACGGCCGTGATCGCGATCATGCACGACCTCAATCTCGCGATCCGCTTCGCCGACCGGCTGGTCGTGCTGGCTGGCGGCAAGCTCGCCACAGATGGCTCGCGCGCCGATGTCGTCACCCGCGAAACCATCCGCGAGATCTTCGAGATCGATGCCGTTGTCCATCAAGGCGACGACGGCGTGCCTTACGTGCTTCCGCAGTCGATGCGGGCGGCGGCGCCGCCACGATGAAGGTGCGCTCCCTTGCGGGGCGAGGGAGCGCACCTCGTTCGTGGCCAGCAACCTACCCCGCCGGGACGATCACCATGCTCTTGTCCTTCGGCCAGCGGATGCGCCAGGCGAAGTTGATATCCTTGACTTCGCCCGGCCTGGCGTCGAACGACCATTCCAGCACGCCGCGGCGGTCACGGATGTTGCTGGCGGTCGGCGGCGTGGTCGCGGGTAGCATTTCGACGACGATGTCCTCGCTCTCGCTGACCGGCAACTGATCCTCGATCGCAACCTTGATCGGAAAATCATGACCGTTGCGGATGGTGGTCTTGAACGTACGCTCGTCGGTCTTGGACGTCGTGACCAGGAGACCGGCCGAGCCCTCATTGCGCTTGAGCACGGCGCGCTCGATTCTCACCTTGTCGTCGGCGCCGAAGCCGAGGCGGACGATGTCGTCCTTGGCGGAAGCGGAGAGCTTGCCGCGACCGACAAAGACGCCGTCGCGGTAGATCGCGACCTTGCCCGGCAGCAGCGTCGTGTCATCGGTCTGCTTGAAGCTGGCTTCGAGGAAGGCGGTCGGGTCCAGCACCGGTGCGGCGCGGACCGCCAGGTCGGCGGGCACCGTCATCGCTGCAATCCGCAGGCTCTTGGCGCCCTCGGCGGCGCCGAGGCTGACGCGGCCGGGAATTTTGAACGTCGCCTGGAAATCCCCGATCTCGGCAATTGCCTGCTGCTCGTCGGCACGTTCGCGCGGCTCGGCCGCTTCCGCAATCTTGGCCATCGCTGGCGATTGCATCTGTCGCAGAACCGGCGCGGGCCGCGCCAGATCGGAGACCGAACCTGCTGCCAGCGGCTTCGGCACCTGTGGATATTGCGCGACCAGCGAATGCAGCTCCGGCGCACTGCCGCCGCGGCTGATGCGGGTCGTGGAGACGCCGAGCGTCACGTTGGACCAATCCTCGCCGGTCGATTGCGTGATCTCGGCGCGGCGGATCAGCTCGAGCTGCGGCTTGCGATCCTTGGCGCCCGTGTCGAGCCGAGCGTCATAGAGCGGCATCCAGCGCGCATTGCGCACGGCGTAAGTCACGCGCAGCGTCGCCTTCGTCGCAGCAGTCGCGGCAACGTCCATGCGAATCTCGAGCTTGCTCGGCGGCTTGGCCTTGCGCTCGACCTCGAGTTGGGCGATCTGCCGGTCGATTTCCCGCGTCTTGCGCGTGGCATCGCGGATGACGGTGTCGGCGCTCGCAATTTCTTCGCCGACCGCAGCAAAGGCCGCGCGCCATTCGGCGATCGGCCGCGCCTCACCCTTGTCGCCGATCCCCGCGGGAGAGGTTTCCGCAAAGTGCTCCGCAAACTTGCGCCGCGCATTCGCCGAGTCGATCGCGCCCTGCAAATCGGCGCGCTGATCGTTCAAGGCCTCGATGCGCTTTTCCAGCTCGGGCAGATTGACCGGCGCGGCGCGAGGCGACCGCGCATCGATCGTGCCGATGGTGAGCTTTGCGCCGCCCTCACCCTCGACCCGGATGGAGGAGGCATCGAGACCAAGCGGGAAATCCTTGGCGACCAGCGTCGAATCCCCGGACGGCAAATCGACCGTGATGACGCGGGTGACAGTGGCGCCATCGGGGTAAACCGTGACCGTATCGATCGCCGATGTAGCGTCCAAATCGGCGGCCCATGATGGCGAGGCCGCCGCCATGGTGACCAGAACCAGGCTTGTCGTTGCCAAATATCTTGCGGTGATGCGCATGAAGTCCCTCCTGCCGTATCGCCGCGCCGCCAGCCGGACGCGCGCGATCAAATGCCTCGCCAACATGGTTGGACGCGGCAGGGAAGGAACTGGTTCGATTGGGGTTTCCGTGGGGCGCCGCCGCGGCGGCACCAAGGCTGCGGAACGTATCGCCCGCGGCAGGCCTCAGGCCTGGTGGGCTACCCCTGGCCGAAGATGCGGCGGAGCAGATCGGTCACGTTCTTGGCCCCGGCCTTCTTCAGGACGCCGGCGCGATAGCCCTCGACGGTCCGTGCGCTCAGATGCATGCGCCGGGCGATCTCCTTGTTGGTCAGGCCGGCCGCGAGGTGCTCGAGCACGTCGCCCTCACGCTCGGTCAAGGGCTCGCAGCCGGGCAGCCAGCGCTGCCGGCTCGTGCCGGGCTGCGCGAATTCGTCGATGGCGGCATCGATCCGGCCGATGATGTCGTGGGTGCGGAAAGGCTTTTCGATGAAGTCGGTCGCGCCGCTCTTGATGGCGTCGACCGCCATGGCGATGCTGCCATTCGCCGAGGTCACCAGCACAGGCGCCATGCAATTTTCCTCGCGCAGGCGCCTGAGCATGTCGAGGCCGGAGCGATCGGGTGGCAGCTCCATCAGCACGCAGGCCGGCATGCGTGCCTTTGCTTCGGACAGGAGTGAGGCACCGTCAGCGAAGCAGATCACGTCATAGGCGCTCTGTTGGAGCGCGGTCGAAAGTTGTTCGCGGGAGGCAGCGTCGGTGTCGATGACGAATACCTCGCCCTTGGAAAGCATGTTCCCCGGCATAATCCCGATCCAGCAATGTCTTGGTCAAATGGGTCCGAGACGGAAAGCGGGCCGCATCGCCCTGCCGCGTCGTCGTGAGCACAGCATTCACGCCAGTGCTTCGGTTTCCCCTATGTATGTTCCGGCCGGTTCCTGGATTTGACGGATCGAGACAGAAATTTTACATTTCGGGACATCTGCGGGAATGGCTGGCAGGAACGGTTCGCATGACCGACCTCGTTCGCAGCGCAGGCTTGAGCTATTACCCGGAAATCGCCCGGTCGGTGGGGCTCGATCCCAAACAGATGATGCGCAAGGCCAGGCTGCCGCTGGCCTGCCTCGACAAGCCCGATACGCCCATTGCCGTCGCAGGCCTGCGCCGTCTGCTCGAATTGTCGGCGGAGACCTCCGGCGCCGAAGATTTCGGCTTGCGTCTCGCCGAGCGCGGCGGCCTGACCAATTTCGGTGCGGTCGGCCTGATCGTGCGCGAACAGGCGACTGTCGGCGAGGCGATCGACGCATTTTCGCGCTTCATCCACATCCATCATGACGGCATGCGGCTGGATGTTGCGCGCGACCGGCAGATCGTGACGGTCACGCTGCACCTGCGCGGCAGGCGGCCGAGCGCGCCGCGCCAGGCGATCGACATGGCGCTCGGCAGCATCCACCGCATCATCCAATCGCTGCATGGCCAAAACTGGCGGCCGCAGGAGGTCCAGCTGCATTACCCGCCGCCGCGAATCGCAAGCGCTACCGCGAATTTTACGGCTGCCGCGTGACCTTCAACGCCGAGCACGATGCGATCCTGCTCTCGGCGCGCGACATGGAGCGCCGGATCCCGAGCGCGCATCCGCTGATCGCAAGCTATCTGCGCAAGCGGATCGAGGCGATCGAAACCCGGCCCGCAAGCTGGGAGGGGAAGGTCGACGAGGTCGTGCGGACCCTGCTCGCCAGCGGCGACTGCACGGTCGAGCGCGTGGCCGAGCATCTTGCCTGCACCCGCCGCACCATCCACCGCCACCTCGCTGCCGCAGGCACCAGCTTTTCGGCCATCCTGGATGCGCAACGTGCCGATCTCGTGATCCAGCTGATCGAGGACCCCGGCCGGCCGTTGGCTGACATCGCGATGCAGCTCGGCTTCTCCGCGCAGAGCGCCATGGCGCGCTGGTTCCGCGGCCGGTTCGGCTGCACCGTCACCGACTGGCGCAAGGGCGTTCGGCCTCCGACGCCGCCGCCCGATGCGCCCTCGGCGACCGCAGCTTGAGTTCAGCGCGCCGGAGCAGGCACGCCCATCGTGGCGAGGGCACGCCGCCGGCTGCCGGCGAGCAGCGGGCCGAACGCGACGGCAAATCCGAGGAACGCGACGAGCCAACCGCAGGCGGCGATGTGCAACAACACATCGCTATGCGCGGGCAACACCACGGCGGCGACCCGGGCCAGGGCCGCGATGATGATCGCAGCATAGATTGCCTGCGTCGCCGGCGAAGCGGTCAACGCCTGTCCGGTATGGCCGAGGCTCGCGCGGGTCATCACCGCCAGTGTCATGGTTCCCGCCGCGCCCGCCATCCAGGCGTGGATGCCGGCGCTTGGCGGCAGCGCCCCGAAAACAGCGACGGCTTGCAGGATGAAGCCGAGCGGCACGAAGACGTAGCCAATATGCAGGATCACCAGCAGTCGCTCGCCAAACGTGCGATCACCCGCCCAGCGCGCAAGCCGCACCAGATGCAGCCCGCCGACCAGCGCCATCAGGACACCGGTGACGACATTCAGCGGCGCCACGATCCAGAAGACGAGCGCGAGCGCGCTGCATCCGATCACTGCGCCGTCGAAGCGTCCGAACGGCACCGGCAGGCGGCCGGGATTGAACTTGACCAGCCAGTTGCGGGTAAAGCTCGGAATGATGCGGCCTCCGATCAGCGAGATCAGCAGCATGACCACACCGATGCCGACGCGGATGCTGACATCGGCAGCGCCCTGGTAGTGCGCCTCGAGATGAAAAGCGACGTTGCCGGCGAGCAGAACGGACACCAGCGCCACCACGGGCAGGTTGCGCCAGTTGCCGCCTGCGATGATCTCGCGCGCCGCGGCGGCGACGACCAGCGCCAGGAAGGCGGCATCGACGAGAAGCGCAAACGCCCAGCCGGTATCGGCCGACAACGTCACCGCGATACGCCCGGCAAGCCAGACCATCACTAACGCCCCCAGCGAGGTGCCCTGGATCGGCAGCCGCCCGGTCCAGTTCGGGATGGCCGTGAACAGGAACCCGGTGATGACAGCCGGCAGGAAGCCATAGAGCATCTCGTGGACGTGCCAGTCGCGCGGCGCGAATGCGGAACTCACCGACAATTCACCGTAGAACATCGGCAGCCAGGCCAGGATCGATAGCCCCGCCTGGATCGCGGCGAGCAGGAAAAAGGGCCGAAAACTGTTCGCAAACAGCGGCCAGCCCTCAAAGTTGCGGGATCGGGCGCCAGCCATGGGTCAACTCCAATAAAATTCAGTCCGTTGTCTGGAAAAATACTGCCACTCAGCCGTCCCGTTTTGCGCTATCGCAAACTATCGGACGATTGCAGGTGCCATCACACTCCCTGATGCCAAGGAGGCAGAATGGCCAAGGTCGACACATCGCTGGTTGCGCATTTGCCGCTGTTTGCCGGGGTCACGCCGGAAGCTCTGGATGAGATCCTGCGTGAGGCCCGTTCGGCGCGCTATCCCAAGAACAGCGCCATTTTCGAGCAGGGGGCGGATGCGCAGTCCTTCTTCCTGCTGCTGCACGGCCATGTCCGCGCGGCCAAGACCACGCCGACCGGCGAGCAGATCGTGGTCCGCTACGTCGCGCCCGGCGAAACGTTCGGGCTCGCCATGGCGATCGGAGCCGTGCAATATCCCGCGACCGCGATCGCGGTCGATGACAGCGTGGTGCTGATATGGCCAACCTCGGCCTGGCCGCGGCTGGTCGAGCGATTTCCCTCGCTGGCCGCGAACACGCTCCAGACCGTCGGCGCGCGCCTCCAGGAGAGCCACACCCGCATCCTGGAAATGTCGACCCAGCAGGTCGAGCAGCGCGTCGCCCATGCGCTGCTGCGTCTCGCCAAACAGTCCGGCAAGAAGCTCGACCACGGCATCGAGATCGACTTCCCGATCAGCCGCCAGGACATCGCGCAGATGACCGGCACCACGCTGCACACCGTCAGCCGCATCCTGAGCGGCTGGGAGAGCCAAGGCCTCGTCGAGAGCGGCCGTCAGCGCATCATCCTGCGCGATCCGCACAGGATCGTCGTGTTGGCAGAGCGGAGCGCCGACAGCGGCGCGGCGTGACACAGCCGCACCGGGGCGTCTCCGCCCAAGATAGGGACCAGGATAGGGATCGAGATAGGGGTGAGGGGCGCTTCCGCTTACGGCGAAAGCCGTCCCTCACCCGGGAATCCGCGCGCGCCCGCGCGAATTCGAGACTGCTTCACGCCGGCACGCAATCGCACAACGCGGCGAGGAATTTTTCGCGGTCGATGCCATGCTCGCGGCAGGCATCATCCACAGTGTGGAAGGTTGCGATCGGACAACCGACACAAGCCATCCTGAAGGCCAGAAACACGCGGATCGTGTGCGGCGCGGTACGCATGATGTCATCGACCAGATCGTCGGATCCGAAAGACATGGGCAACTCCGTTCCGACACGACGATAACGGAGGTGACCTGAGTTTCTTTGTTGGAGCGCAAGCTGTTGCCCGTTCCTCCGCCGTCATTCCGGGGCGCGCCTTTTGGCGCAAGCCCGGAATCCATCGTGCAGCGGATGACATGGAGGAATGGATTCCGGGCTCGCGCTTCGCGCGGCCCCGAATGACCAGCTACACAGCCCGGCTGTGCAGCTGCTTCGCCGGATTGAGATGCGCGTCGAACGCGGCCGCGACGCTGCGGACCAGGAAGCGGGAATCTTTTGCGACTGCGAGGCGGTTGCCGTCCAACCTCACGATGCCGTCGGAGATCAGTGGCTTCAGACGTGCCGCCGAGTTCAGCATCGCCGCCGCCTCCGCGCCATGGCGCGCGCAGATGTCGCCGAGATCGGCGCTGAACTCGCACATGATGCGTTCGATGATGTCGGCGCGCAGCCGGTCGTCGTCGGTGAGCCCATAGCCCTTGGCGGTGGCGAGACGGCCGGCGGCAATGCTCTGCGCATAGGCGCCGATCTGCACCTCGTTCTGGACGTAACCCTGCGGCAAATGCCCAATCGCACTGGCGCCGAAACCGAGCAGGACTTCGCTCTTGTCAGTGGTGTAGCCCTGAAAATTGCGCCGCAGCGTCCGTTCCTCGAAGGCCACGGCCATGGAGTCACCGGGCCGCGCGAAATGATCGAGCCCGATCTGCACGTAACCGGCCTCCTTCAGTGCATTCGCGATCGCGCAGGCCTGGTCGTGGCGCGCGAGGCCGTCCGGCAACACAGCCTCGTTGATCATCTGCTGGTGCTTCTTGAAGCTTGGCACATGAGCATAGCCGAACACGGAGAAGCGGTCGGGCGCGAGCGTGAGGCTGCGCCGGACGGTATCCAGACACGACGCGACGGTCTGGTGCGGCAACCCGTAGATCAGGTCGAAATTGAGTCCCTCGATGCCGGCGCGCCGGAGCATGTCGACCACGGAAGCCGTCTGCTCGAAGCTCTGCACGCGGTTGATCGCCCGCTGCACCACGGGATCGAAGCTCTGCACGCCAAGGCTCGCGCGGTTGACGCCGGAGAGCCGCATGGCATCGACCATGTCGGCGGTCAATGTGCGGGGATCGATCTCGACCGCGATCTCGGCCGAGGGCAGCACGAAGAACTTCTGGCGCATCGTCGCCATCAACTCGGCGAAAGCTTCCGGCTGCATGATCGTCGGCGTGCCGCCGCCGAAATGGATGTGCTCCACCTTGATGCGGCGACCGATGGTTTCGGCGACCTGCTCGATCTCGTTGCGCAGCGTGCGCTGATAGCCGGCGATGAGCTCGTCGCGGCGCACGATCTGGGTATGGCAGCCGCAATACCAGCACATCTCGCGGCAGAACGGCACGTGGAGATAGAGTGAGGCGCTGGCGCCCGCCGGCAGCTCCGCCAGCCAACGGGCGTAGGCGTCCGATCCGACCGCCGTGGAAAAATGCGGCGCGGTCGGATAGCTCGTGTAGCGTGGCAATCGTTCTTCGCCGTAGCTCGCCGCAAGATCAGCTCTCATGTCTTACCCATTCGTAAATTTCCGCCGTGTGCAGACCACGGCAAATCACGGAATACACCCCACTACCTCGGATCCGAGGGGGTGACCTTGCGCTTGCGCAAAGTCGGCCGGGGGTGCCGCAGACCTTGCGCTCGCGCAAAGCGCAGCGGCCATTTCGGGGCCATGATCATGCCAATTCGCACGCCATCCGGAGCGTTTGCCCATGAGGCTTCTCGCACTCGAACTGCTTCTTTCCTTGCTCGACGTCCGCGGCCATATCCCGCGTTTCGACGACTTCCGGCCGGCCCCGCTCGCAGCGGCCCCGGCCGGCACCGTGCGCGCTCTGGCCGCAGCCATCGCCATCTTCGTCGTGCTGTCACTGGCGATCTGGGCAACGGTCTGGCTTGCCACATCTCTCTTCTAGTGGCGTCTTCGCGAAGGCCTCGACCATGATCTCATCCAAGCGTGCATTCGCCGGCGCGGTCGTCCTGACATGCCTTGCCGGGGTGCCGGCCTTCGCGGCCGACACGACCAGCGGCGACCTCGTCATCACCAGAGCCTGGAGCCGGGCGACGCCCGGCGGAGCCAAGGTCGCCGGCGGCTATCTGACGATAGAGAACCGGGGCCGCGCGCCGGAGCGACTGCAGGCCGCATCGGCCGCGCATGCGCTTCGAACAGAGATCCACGAGATGACCGTCAACGACGGTGTCATGACCATGCGCGCGCTCGACAGGGGACTTGTCATCGCTCCCGGACAGATCGTGACGCTTGCGCCCGGCGGCGGACACCTGATGTTCATCGGTCTCGATGTGCCGCTTCATGCCGGCGACCAGATGCCCGTGACGCTGTCGTTCGAGCACGCCGGCGCGGTGAAAGTGACGCTGGACGTGCAGGCCATCGGCGCACAGGCTCCCGAAAGCATGGCGACCACGGCGGCCGCAGAGCCTGCGCATCGCGCGGAGCAGGCGGCGGTCCCTGCCGCCGCGACATCCGACGCGGACGAGAGCTTCTTCACGCATCTCCATGCAGAAAAAGCCATGGCCAACGTCACGGTCTCGCCCGGGCGCGCCGGTCCGGTCGAGATCGCGATCCAGCTCGAAGATGCGAACGAGTTGCCACTGAGTGCCGATGCAGTCGCGGTCACGCTCGGCAATCCCGAGCATGGCGTGGCGCCGATCACGGCAAACGCCGAACGCGTCGGTAACGATCAGTGGCGCGTCAGAATGTCGGCACCGCTGTCAGGCCGCTGGTCGCTCGGCCTCGACATCCGCATCACGCCAAAGGATGTCGTCAACGTCGTGTCGCCGATTCTGCTCCGCTAAGGCACCTAAGTACTGTAGCGGAGCCGAATCCGGCAAAACCTTGTCGCAGCGCAAACACTCTTGCCGAGATAGGCGCACACTGCATCCGTCATCAAAACCTTTCCAGATGAAGGATGCTTCCGATGTTCACCCGCAGAGTCGCATTGATCGGCGCCGCCGCGACAGCTCTGATGCTGGCGACCCCCGCTTTGGCTGGCGACGATCTCAAACTGCCGCGTCAAAAGGTAGAGCTGGTCGCTCCGCCGTTCGTGCATGCGCACGAGCAGGCGACCAAGCAAGGCCCCAAGATCATCGAGTTCAAACTCACGATCGAGGAGAAGAAGGTCATCATCGACGAGAAGGGCACCACCTTCCAGGCCATGACCTTCAACGGTTCTATGCCGGGTCCGCTGATGGTCGTGCACGAGGGCGACTACGTCGAAACGACGCTGGTCAATCCTGCGACCAACTCCATGCCGCACAATATCGACTTCCATTCCGCGACCGGCGCGCTCGGTGGCGGCGCGCTCACTCTGGTCAATCCCGGCGAGCAGGTCGTGCTGCGCTGGAAGGCAACCAAGACCGGCGTGTTCGTCTACCATTGCGCCCCGGGCGGCCCGATGATCCCCTGGCACGTCGTCTCCGGCATGAACGGCGCCGTGATGGTACTGCCGCGTGACGGCCTCAACGACGGCAAGGGCCGCGCCCTGAAATACGACAAGGTCTACTACATCGGCGAGCAGGACATGTACGTGCCCCGCGACGAGAAAGGCAACTTCAAGTCCTACGAATCGCCTGGCGAGGCCTTCACCGAGACCGAAGAGGTGATGAAGAAGCTGATCCCGACCCATGTCGTGTTCAACGGCAAGGCCGGTGCGCTGACCGGCAAGAACGCGCTGACGGCCAATGTCGGCGAGAACGTGCTGATCGTGCATTCGCAAGCCAACCGCGACAGCCGTCCGCACCTGATCGGCGGCCATGGCGACTACGTCTGGGAGACCGGCAAGTTCGGCAATGCGCCGGAAGTCGGGCTCGAGACCTGGTTCATCCGCGGCGGATCGGCGGGAGCCGCGCTGTACAAATTCCAGCAGCCCGGCATCTACGCCTACGTCACGCATAACCTGATCGAAGCCGCCGACCTCGGCGCCACCGCGCACTTCAAGGTCGAAGGCAAGTGGAACGATGATCTGATGATGCAGGTGAAGGCGCCCGCCGAAATACCGGCTGCCAACACCAACTAAACGCGACAAGGGGCCGGTCTTCACCGGCCCCTTCTTTCTTCGGGGAATGACCATGCTGATCGCATTCAAGCTCAAACTGGCCCTCGCCTGCGCCGCCGGGCTCGCCGGACCGATCGCGATGGCGCCGCTGGTTTCGAACATGACGGTCCGCGGCACCGCGACGGAGCCTGCGATCGTGAGGGTCGCGCCGGGCAGTCTATCCTATCGCGAGGCCGGCGATTTCACGCGCGGCGGGCAGCAGGCGGAAGCGCCGCTGCGCGCGATGCGCGTCGACCGGCCGCTCCACATCATGCGAAATCAGGTCTCCTCATCCGATTATCAGGTCTGTGTGCAGGAGGGCGCCTGCCGCGCGCTCGATCGCGACGTCACGGTCGCTGCCGATCGTCCCGCGGTGCAGGTGAACTGGCACGATGCCGAGGCTTATGCAGGCTGGCTGTCGCGCAAGACAGGCCACCATTACCGCCTGCCGAGCGATGCGGAATGGGCCTTTGCAGCAGGCTCCAGATTCAAGGACGACGGCGTCGCTGTCGATGCCGACGATCCTTCAAAGCGCTGGATCAGCCGCTATGAGCGCGAGTCCGAACGCGACCTTTCCGACACCACGGCCTATCCGTTCGGCAAGTTCGGCCCGAACGAGCACGGCGTCGAGGATCTCGCCGGCAACGTCTGGGAATGGACCTCGACCTGCTTCGTGCGGTCGCGCGTCGACGCCGCCGGCAATGCCGGCCGACCCACGGTGAACTGCGGCGTGCGTGTCGCCGAGGGCGCCCACCGCGCCTACGTCACCGATTTCATCCGCGACGCCCGCGCCGGCGGTTGCGCCCAGGGCGTGCCGCCCGCCAATCTCGGCTTCCGCCTGGTGCGCGAGGAGACCTCCTGGGTCGCGAGCGTGTCCGCGCGCTGGAGCAAGGTGTGGGCGGTGAGGTCATAGCCAAGATTATCGCCGCGTAGCCCGGGTGAGCGAAGCGACACCCGGGAAGGTCCCGCATATCGCTTCGCTCATGCGGGCTACGGACACGTCAAATCGCGCGCGCGAACATGCGAAAGCCTGGAGCTCCGATGATCATCTCGAACGCGGGATCGCGTTTCTCCTCCGCAAAGACAAATCCGGCCTTGGCGTAGGCGCGCTCGGCGGGCTCGTTGCCGATCAGGAACGATATCGTCGTCCGGGCAAACCCGGCCGCCCGCCCCTTGTCCAGCGCGTGCGCGATCAGCGCCTGCATCAGGCCGCGGCCACGATAGGCAGGGTCGGTCGCGACATGCTCGATCATCCAGTCGCCCTCGCCGCCCTGGACCCAGCAAGTCCGCGAATAGGCGCCGCGCCGGCGGATGGCGTCCAGCTCTGACGCCGTGAGCCCAGTTGAGAGACCGACCTCTTCGAGCGCGCGCCAGGCCGCAGGTCCGGTGCCGGCCGCGGGCACGGCGCAAAGTGCAGCAGCAGGCCTGCCATCGATTTCGGTGACCAGGAACTGCGACACATGCCACATCGACACCGCGCGTGCGACGGCGACGCGTGCGATGAAATCGAGGCACTCTGCTTCCGGCCAGCCGAGCGACACGTCGAACCAGCCCCGCGGCCGGTAGCCGCGCATCGAGTGCAGGATGGTTCGTGCGATGAAAGCAGCGTCCTCGGGACGCGCTGACCTTATCGTCATACGCGCCCCATTCTCGAAGACCTTACGTGTTCTTCAGCGCCACGCGAAACTCGGCTTCGGTCTTCGCCTTGACCTCGTCGAGCGAGACGCCGTCGGCGAGCTCGATCAGGGCCATGCCGCCGTCACCGTGCTTGTCGATGGTGAAGACCGCCAGATCCGTGACGACCATGTCGACCACGCGCTCGCCGGTCAGCGGCAGATTGCACTTCTTCAGGAGCTTGGAGCCGTCCTTGGCCGAATGCTCCATCACCACGACGACGCGCTTGACGCCGGCGACGAGGTCCATCGCGCCGCCCATGCCCTTGACCATCTTGCCGGGGATCATCCAATTGGCGAGATCGCCGTTCTGGGCCACCTGCATGGCGCCGAGGATCGACAGGTCCATATGGCCGCCGCGGATCATCCCGAAGGAATCCGCGCTCGAGAAATACGAGGTCGAGGGCAGCTCGCTCACCGTCTGCTTGCCGGCGTTGATCAGGTCCGCGTCCACCTCGTCTTCATAGGGGAACGGGCCCATGCCGAGCATGCCGTTCTCGCTCTGCAGGCTGACATCGACCCCGTCGGGGATGAAGTTCGAAACCAGCGTCGGGATGCCGATGCCGAGATTGACGTAGTAGCCGTCACGCAGTTCCTTCGCGGCGCGCGCGGCCATCTGTTCACGGGTCCAGGCCATGTGTGTCTCCTGATACGCTTAAGCGGCGGTACGCGGGCGGGTGTTGCGGAATTCGATGCGCTTCTTGGCCGTGCCGACCTCGACGATGCGCTTCACGAAAATGCCGGGCGTGTGGATGTGGTCGGGATTGAGTTCACCCGCCGGAACCAGATGCTCGACCTCGGCAACGGTGATCTTGGCGGCGGTCGCCATCATCGGGTTAAAATTGCGCGCGGTCTTGCGGTAGATGAGGTTGCCGGCGGTGTCGCCCTTCCAGGCGTGGACAATGGCGAGGTCGGCGAACAGGCCGCGTTCCATCAGATATTTCTCGCCGTCGAACTCCTTCACTTCCTTGCCTTCGGCGATCAGCGTGCCGACGCCGGTCTTGGTGTAGAAGGCCGGAATGCCGGCGCCGCCGGCGCGGATGCGCTCGGCGAGCGTGCCCTGCGGATTGAATTCGAGTTCCAGCTCGCCGGCGAGGAATTGCTGGGCGAACAGCTTGTTCTCGCCGACATAGGACGAGATCATCTTCTTGATCTGCCGGGTTTCCAAGAGGCGGCTGAGCCCGATGCCGTCGACGCCGGCATTGTTGGAGACCACCGTCAGGCCCTTGACGCCGGACTCGCGGATCGCATCCGAGAGCTCCTCGGCGATGCCGCAGAGGCCGAAGCCTCCCGACATGATCATCATGTTGTCTTTCAAAATGCCTGACAGAGCCGACTTGGCGTCGGGATAGACCTTGTTCATGCAAATAACCTTCGACTGAACCTTCGGCTTGGAGGCGGCGCGCCCTATTGGCGGCGATTATTAGGCGAAATCCTCCAAAGCCGTCAATGATACGGGGTTCTCCGCACCGCGGTCGGGTGATAGAAGCTGCCCACACCGTGGGCAGAACCGTCCGCGGCCTTGAAAGCGACAAGAAAACCCATCAAGTTGCGGGGGTTGGGCGTGGGCACGCAGGTTTCCCGACCCGCCCTCCTGGCTCCAACGACCAACCCGATCAGGACATGCCATTGACCATGGCCCAAGGAATGAAGCGCCTCGGGACGCCGATCGCGGCGCTGCTCGGCGTCGCGCTGATCGCCCTGATCGCGACCTCATGGCTCATCAACCGCGACGCGCTGCGCAAGGCGGTCGAAGCGCAGATCCGCGACGTCACCGGGCTCGAGCTCACTGTCGCAGGCGCAATCGACATCTCGGTGCTGCCGGCGAGCTACATCTCCTTCCGTGATGTCGGCCTCAAGGGCGGCGGCACCAGCGATCCCGCGCTCCAGGTCGACGTGCTCACCGCCAATCTGCGGCTGCTGCCGCTATTGCTGCAACGGTTCGAGATCGCCGACCTGACGCTGCTGCGGCCGCGCATCCATGTCAGCCTGAAGCCGGACGGCCAGAGTAACTGGACGCCCTTCATCCAGACCATCGCGCGCACCATGAAGCCCGGGGCTGAAAACCAGCTTTCGTTCTCCGAAATCCGGATCCAGGACGGCGTGCTCGACTACCAGGACGCCGCCACGCACGGCACCGAGAAGTTCGAGGACATCGACCTGTCGCTGGCCTGGCCTTCGATCTCGCGCTCCTTCGCCGCGACCGGACAGTTCGACTGGCGCGGCGAGCGTGTCGACGGCTCGATCAGCTTTTCCGACTTCGTCGCCGCCCTCTCCGGCGAGCGCTCGGGCTTGAAGGCGCGGATCGCCAGCGCACCGCTCAAGCTCGCTTTCGACGGCAGCGTCGCCAACCGCACCAGCCCGATGATGGAAGGCACGCTGACGATCGACAGCCCCTCCTTGCGCAACGCGCTGCGCTGGACCGGGCAGCCGCAACCCGCCAGCGGCGGCTTCGGCCGCTTCGTGCTGAAGGCGCGCGCCAACGTCGTCGGCGCCTCGATCGCGCTCACCAACGTCAATGTCGAGCTAGACGGCAATGCCGCCGAGGGCGTCATGACCTACGCCAATAACGGCCGGCAGACGCTGCAGGCGACGCTCGCCGCCGACGCGCTCGACTTCACTCCTTATATTTCCACCTTCCGGCTGCTCGCGAGCGGCGCGCGGGACTGGAACAGGCAGCTGTTCGATCTCAACGGATTGTCGACGACCGATCTCGACATGCGCCTGTCGGCAGCAAAGCTGACGGTCGGGCCGACCAGGCTCGGCCGCACCGCGATCGGCGCCAATCTGCGCAACGGCACGCTCGCACTCTCGGTCGGCGAAGCCCAGGTCTATGGCGGCATCGCCAAGGGCTCGTTCGGCATCGCGCGCTCCGACACCGTCGCCGACATCAAGGCGCAATTCCAGTTCACCGACGTCGACCTCCAGGCCTGCGCCACCGAGCTGTTCGGCCTCAGCAAGCTATCCGGTCGCGGCAACATCAACGTGTCGCTCTTCGCCTCGGGCTCGAGCCCGTTCGGCCTCGTGCAGTCGCTCGACGGCAGCGCCACCGTCACCGGTCATGACGGCGCGATCTCGGGCTTCAATGCCGAGCAGCTGCTGAAACGCCTGGAGCGGCGACCGCTGTCGGGCGGCGGCAATTTCCGCAACGGTTCGACGCCGTACAACAATCTCACCATCGCCGTGAAATTCTCCGATGGGGTCGCCACCGCCGAGGACATCCGTGTCGAAGGGCCGGCGGCCAAGATCACGCTCACCGGCACCGCCTCGGTGCCGACGCGCGAATACGACATGAAGGGCGTGGCGAGCCTCAACAGCACGTCGGGGTTCGAGTTGCCATTCGTGGTGCAGGGCCCGTGGGACGATCCCCTGATCTTCCCCGATCCGGAAAGCCTGATCCGCCGCTCGCCGGCCTCCGCGCCGCTGCTCGACATGCTGAAGGATCGCAAAGGGGGCGACGCCGTGCGCTCTGCGATCGAGCGCATCACCGGCAGCGGAAAGCGTCCTCCACCGGCGGAAGCGCCGACGGCGGAGAACGCCAAAGAGAACGTGAAGGAGAACGCCAAATCCAACTAGGCTGATCAACGCAGCCTTCGCGGATTTCGGTAGCCCGGGCTCAACAAGCTCGACATGCCGGCGACTTGGCAAACCCGAATCGAGCAGTGCGGCCGATTTCATCCCGGAGGTGGCGTCAAGCGGCCGATTGCGTCGTCGAAATCCAGGCCTTGTCCCCCTGCAGCACGGCTCCTCCGCCGATCTTCGATCCGGCCGCGACCTTGAGAGAGCCACTCCCTCCCAGTTCGCGAGCCAACACCTCTCGGTCACAAGCGTCCTCCCACAGCGAAACGGTGATGGCTGCGACGCAGTTGCTGATCATACTGGTCAGCGCCCGCGCTTCCGACATGAAACGGTCGATGCCGACGAGCAGCGCAACGCCGGTCACGGGCAGATCCGGCATGACGGAGAGGGTCGCGACAAGCGCGACGAAGCCGCTGCCGGAGACGCCGGCCGCGCCTTTGGACGTCAGCAGCATCAGTCCGAGCATCGCCGCGATCTGCCCCCACGACAGGTGGATGTCGCAGGCCTGCGCGATGAAGATGGAGGCCAGGGTGAGATAGATGGCGCTGCCGTCCAGATTGAAGGAATAGCCCATCGGCAACACGAGTCCCGACACGCCTTTGCGGCATCCGAGCTGCTCCAGCTTGCGCAGCGCCCCGGGTAGCGCCGGTTCCGACGATGACGTGCCGAGCACGATCAGCAGCTCTTCCTTGAAGTAGCGGATGGTCTTCCACAGGCTGAAGCCATTCAGCCGCGCCAGCGTGCCGAGCACGACGACCACGAAGAATGAGCAGGCGATATAGAATGTCAGGATCAGCAGTCCGAGCGAGCCAATCGATCGAATGCCGTAGCGGCCCACCGTGAACGCCATGGCGCCAAAGGCGCCGAGCGGCGCGAGCTTCATGACGAAGCCGAAGGACACGAACAGCACCTGAGCGAAGGAATCGACGGCCTTCGTCACCACGGCGCCCCCATCGCCGGCACGGCTCAGGCCAAAGGCGACCAGGATGGAGACCAGCAGGACCGGCAGCACTTCGCCGTCGGCAAACGCGCCAAAGAAGGAATGCGGGATGATGTGCAGCATGAAGTCCACAAATCCGGTCGCACTCGCCTGCTTGGTGAACTTCGCGGCCACCGACGGATCCAGCGTGCTGACGGACACATGCATGCCGACGCCCGGCTGGATCAGCGACACGGCGACCAGTCCGGCCAGCAATGCAAGCACGGTCAGCAGGTAGAACAGCGCCATGGATTTCACCAGCGTGCGGCCGACCTCGCGCGAATCGCTGATGCTGTTGATACCGCTGACGATGGTGCAGAACACGATCGGTGCGATCATCATCTTGACCAGCTTGACGAAGCCGTCGCCGAAGGGCTTCAGCGCGGCACCGAACTCAGGCCAGAGATGGCCGGTGAGGACGCCCAACATGAGACCGATCAGCACCTGGACGTAAAGGATCCGGTAGAATGGTTTTCGCGTCTCACCGTTCGCGGGCCCGACCAGCGCTTGCTTCTGCATTCTCGTTTCTCCCATGGCTCTGATTTTTCATGGCTCTGATTCTTGACGGTTTTGAAAAGCGGTCCGGCTTCAGGCCGCCAGGACCGAATGAGGGACGTGCGATCGACGGGCGAAGACATGGCCCTCGAGAATTCGCCGGGCTGTCCGCTGCACCCGGGCAACCGGGCCGGGCTCGAGCCGAACCACGAGCCGGCCGGAGGGATGGGCGAGCGTGATCGGTACCGGCGGTGCCAGCCATCCAACCATCTCCGCGGCGATCGTCCCGGGCGTCACACAGGCGGTCGCGATCGCGACGGCACCGGTCACCGCCAGCGCGCTATGGCAGTCGTGCGGCATGAAGTACCTGACGTTCAACGTCGCCCCGCTTGCGGGCGCGATCAGAACCGGCTTCGGAATCACCATTGACGCGGAATCCGGAAAACCCATCCGGCGTCCAGCCTCGATGCGCAAATGTTCGAGCCGCCCGCGGAAGGCGCCGTCGGCGAAGGCCGGAGGGGCCTCGCGGCCGGTCCATCCGAGATCTGCCGCGCGGACCAGCATGACGGGCATGGCTGCGTCGATGCAGGTCACGTCGATCCCTCCGATGCGATCGACCGGACGTCCTGTCGGCAACAGACGGCCGGTGCGTGCGCCGGCGGCGTTGGGGAACGACAGTTCGATGGGCGCGGCCGTTCCCGGCACGCCGTCGATCCGCGCTTCTCCCTCATAGGTCACCCGCCCTCCCGGAGTGGCGACCGTCGCGTCGATCAGCTTGCCGGTGTTGACATTATGAATACGCACATGGGTGCGATCTGCGGTAGCGGCGACCAGGCCGGCTTCGATTGCGAATGGCCCGACCGCCGCAAGCATGTTTCCGCAATTCGGCGAGGTATCGACGATCCCTTCACGGACCCTCACCTGGGCAAACAGGTAATCGACATCGGCACCGGGCACCGTTGCCGGTCCGATGATCGCGACCTTGTTGATCACGGCATTGTCGCCGCCGATTCCATCGATTCCGAGATCGTGCCCAGCTCCCATTACCGACAACAGCACCGCGTCGCGCGAGCTGGGGTCGGCCGGAAGGTCGCGGGCCAGGAAAAACGGTCCGCGCGAGGTCCCACCGCGCATGACCACACAGGGAATGGCAATCTGATCGTTCATGATGTTCTTCCGTTCGGCGACGTGCTCGTCTGAACCAGAGCATCCTCCGTCCGAACTATTTTGTGAAATGCAAATATCTGAGGTATTATTTCGCTGTTCGACATAATGGAGCCCTGGCATGAACGCAGAACTGCTCGACCTCAAGGCGTTCATCACCGTCGCGGAGATGGGCAGCTTCGTCCGGACCGCGAAGGCGCTGAACTTGTCCCAGCCGGCGCTCAGCCGACGCATTCAGAAGCTGGAGGAAAGCCTTGGTGCGCCCTTGCTCGAACGGTCCACGCGCCACGTCAATCTCACCATGACGGGACGCGACTTCCTGCCGAAGGTCCGCCGCCTCATCGACGAGTTCGAGACCTCGGTGCTCGCCATCCATGATATCGGCGCGCGAAGTTCGGGTTTGGTCTCCGTGGCTGCGGTGCCGACGGCGGTGTTCTATTTTCTTCCGCGAGCGATCGGTCGGTTCGCCGAAGCCTATCCGCGCATTCGCATCCGCATTCTGGACATCGGCGCCAATGAGGGGTTGGAAGCGGTGGCGCGCGGAGAAGTCGACTTCGGCATCAATTTCATCGGCGCTTCGCATGCCGAAATCGAATTCGAGAAATTGGTTGAGGACCCGTTCGTGCTGGCCTGCCGCCATGACCATCCGCTAGCATCGCGCAAGCAGGTGAGCTGGTCGGAGATCGTGTCGCACCGGGTCATCACTGTCGGTCGCAACAGCGGCAACCGCGCGCTGATCGACAATGCGCTGGCGCGGCAGGGCCTGCAGCTGAACTGGTCCTATGAAGTCGCCCACCTCTCCGGCTCGCTTGGTCTGGTCGAGGAGGGATTGGGCATCGCCGTGCTGCCGAGGCTCGCGACGCCCGCCGCCGGTCATCCGATCATTCACACCGTTCGGCTGGTCGAGCCGGAAGTGTCGCGGACGATCGGAATTGTGCGCAGGCGCGGGGCGACGCTATCGCCGCATGCCAGCCAGTTTCTCAAGATGCTGCTCGAAGCATGGCGCTCTCCATTGCGGACGAGCGGGCAAGCCAGGTCGCGGCCTCGATCAACCGAGGCAAGTTCGAATGCCACTTCGACGGGGCCAAAGCGCAGACGCTGACAATTCCCCCGCAGAACGGCGCCAGACTGTTCCCGAGCCAAACCGGAACCCCTCGGATCGCCCCTGTTATGTCTTCAAAGGCATGTTGGATCCACCGCCGCGGCGGTGGCGCGGGTGCCTGCCACGTTGCACCCGGTCCTCGCACCGCTTACAACAGCCGGTCTTTCGGCGATCCGGCGTTTGACGTCGCGGATGGCCCGGCGAAGCCAGAACGCACAAGGCGAATTGATTGCCGCGAATTGATGCGGCGATTGGATCGATGCACGCGTTAAGCATCTCCGCAAGGCCCGTCCCCACGACCTATGTCTGACAACATGCCGCTAGATCGGGTTAACGGCATGGGCTAGTGTTTTATACGACCGGTTAAAAACACCGGCCGTTTGAGGGAGAAAAACGTGAAATCCAAGGTTATTGGCGCAGTATCACTGGCGGTCGCTGCGGCCGGGCTGTTTGCAGCCGCTGCACCCGCATTTGCGCAGCAGAAGACGATCACGGTGTGGTGGGGCAAGGGCTTCTATCGCTCCGAAGACGACGCGCTGATCGAGACGATCAAGAAGTTCGAAGCCAAGACCGGCATCAAGGTCGAATTGTCGCAATACGCGATCCAGGACATGATTCCGAAGACGGTCGCCGCGCTCGATGCCGGCACCGTGCCCGATGTCGCCTATTCCGACTCTTATGACGTGCAGGCGCAGGGCAAGTGGGCCTATGAAGGCAAGCTCGAGGATCTCTCCGACGTGATGGAGCCGATCAAGGGCCGGTTCGTGCAGAACACGCTGGATGCGTCGATCCTCTATAACGACGTCACCAAGAAGAAGGCCTATTACGGTTTCCCGCTGAAGCAGCAGAGCATGCACGTCCAGATCTGGAACGACATGCTGGAGAAGTCCGGTTTCAAGCTCACCGATATCCCGAACGACTGGACCGGCTACTGGACGTTCTGGTGCGACAAGGTGCAGCCGGCGATCCGCAAAGCTACCGGCCAGCGCATCTATGCCGTCGGCCAGCCGATGGGCGTGGAATCCACCGACGCCTTCCAGTCGTTCTACACCTTCATGGACGCCTACCACGTCAAGCTGGTCGACGACGACGGCAAGCTCACGGTCGACGATCCCAAGGTTCGCGAGAACCTGATCAAGGCGATGAAGGATTACACCGACACCTACATCAAGGGTTGCACGCCGCCGTCCTCCACGACCTGGAAGGATCCCGACAACAACGTCGCCTTCCACAACAAAACCATCGTGATGACCCACAATTTCACGATCTCGATCGCCGCGAAGTGGTTCGAGGATTCCCAGAACCAGGCGCTCACGCCGGAACAGCGCGAAGCCGGCAAGAAGGCTTATGAGCAGGACATCGTGACGGCGTCCTTCCCGAAGGCGCCGGATGGTTCGACCATCCGCTACCGCTCCGACGTCAAGACCGGACTGATCTTCACCGCGGCCAAGAACAAGGCCGAGGCCAAGCAGTTCATCAGCTTCCTGCTCCAGGAAGAGAACGTCCGTCCCTACATCGAGGGTGCGCTCGGCCGCTGGTTCCCGGTGACGAAGGAAAGCCAGGAAAGCCCGTTCTGGCAGGCTGACAAGCACCGCAAGGCCGTCTACACCCAGTTCAAGGGCGGCACCGCGGCGTTCGACTTCACCAAGAACTGGAAGTTCACGATCCTCAACAACGAGAACGTGTGGGCGAAGGCGATGAATCGCGTCGTCAGTGAGAAGGTTCCGGTCGACAAGGCCGTCGACGAACTGATCGCCCGCATCAAGCAGGTCGCGGGCTGAATCATCCTTTACCTCTCCCCGCTGTGCGGGGAGAGGTATAAGAACAACACCGGCCGCGTTTCGCGGCCGGCATCTCTTTGAAGAGTCCGAAAAGAATGGCGATCACGCTCTCTGGCGACCAGGCAATCCCCGCCCCGCCCCTGTCGTCGCGGCTGACCCCGGCGCAGGTCTGGGGCATCGTGCTGCTTGCGCCCTATCTGCTCGTTTTCCTTGCCTTCGTCGTCTATCCCGTCGGCTACGGGCTGTGGCTGGCGCGGGCCCCGTCGAATTATGTCGCGCTTTACAACGATCCGATCTTCGCGCGTGCCGCGGTCAATACGCTGATCTTCCTGGTCATCGGCATCAACATCAAGATGCTGATCGCGCTGTTCCTCTCCGGCTTCTTCGCCGTGCAGCGCCCTTGGATCAAATGGCTCTCGGTGATCTTCATCCTGCCCTGGGCGGTGCCGTCGATCCCGACCATCCTGTCGGTCCGGTTCATGCTCAATCCCGAATGGGGCATGGTCAACCATTTCATCTTCTCCCTGACCGGCGATGACGGCCCGAACTGGCTGAACGATCCGACCGTGGCACTGACCATGGCGATCGCGGTGCATATCTGGAAGTCGCTGCCGTTCTGGACGCTGATCCTGATCACCGGCCGCCTTGCGATCTCGCATGATCTGTTCGAGGCCGCCGAGGTCGACGGTGCGAGTTGGTGGCAGAAATTCCGCTACATCACTTGGCCGTCGATGCAGACGCTCTACGTCACCTGCACGCTGCTCTCGATGATCTGGACGCTCGGCGACTTCAACAGCGTCTATCTGCTCACCGGCGGTGGCCCGGCCGACCTCACGCATGTGCTGTCGACCCTCGGCATCCGCTATCTCCGGCTCGACCAGCTCTCGCTGGCCATGGCATCGATCGTCTGCGCAATGCCGTTCGTCCTGCCGCTCGTGTACTTCATGATGAAACGGTTGTCGCGATGAAGCTCCCTACCCTGCGCGAAGTCGCAACCGAAGCGCGGTTGCTGCTGATCGGCATTCCCGTCTTCCTCTGGACGATGATTCCGATCTACCACATGTTCCTGTTCGCGATCTCGCCGAAGGAGGACGCATTCTCCGGCAAGCTGTGGCCGGACCATCCCACGCTGCACAACTTCGAAATCGTGTTCAAGCAGCAGCACTACTTCCTGCGCGACTTCTACATACAGTTCTGGAACTCGCTGGTGATCGCGGCATCCGTCGGCGTGCTGACGCTGTTCATCGCCACCGCCGCGGCGTTCTCGATCTCGCGGCTGAAGGTGCCCGGCGGGCGGGTCGTGATGAACCTCGCGCTGTTCACCTATTTCATCCCGGCGGCATTCCTTGCCGTGCCAATGTACCGCACCATGGGTAATTACGGCCTGCTCAACAATCACTGGTCGCTGATCCTGGCGATGGTGACCATCGCCAGTCCCTACGCGATCTGGGTGCTCAAGCAGGCCTCCGACAAGCTGCCGGTCGAATTGGACGAAGCCGCCGTGATGGACGGTGCGACGACGCTTCAGATCTTCCGCCTGGTCTACCTGCCGCTGATGATGCCCTCGCTGGTCGCGATCGGCACCTATGCGGTGCTGCTGGCCTGGAACGAATATCTCTATGCGTTCCTGCTGCTCTCGAACGACCGCGAGATCACCCTGCCCGTCGCGCTCGGCAACTTCCTCGCCGCCGACGACTCGCCGTGGGAGCTGTTGATGACGACCGGCTTCATCTACGCGCTGCCGCCGGCCGCGATCTACTATGCCTTCCGCCGCTACATGGTGGGCGGGCTCACGGCAGGTGCGGTGAAGTCCTGACGCGACAGGACGCATCGGGTCGCCGCAAGCAGGACGTTCGAGCGACAAGGTGGACAATTGCGGGTTGTTCACGCCTGCTCTAACCTCCGTGCCCCAATGCAGGGCACGGCATCATGCGCAGCAACGACGCGATCCATCTCGGCCTGATGCTGCTGGCGCTCGCGGCGGCCTATCTGATGCCGTTCGAGCTGTTGCTGCTGGCTTATGTCGTGCTCGGCCCGGCGCACTACTTCACCGAGATTTCGTGGCTGCACGACCGCAGCTACTACCTGCCACATCGCGGGATTGCGGCAGCCCTCGCAATCATCGCCGTGGTCGCGGCCCTGATCGACAACGCCTCCTGGTTCGGCTTTGCGATGTGGGGCGCGCTGATCGTCTGCGCCATGCTTGCGGCCACCACCTCGGCGATCGAGAGCATGTTGCTGTTCATGACGGCGATCGCACTGTCCGCACTCATGTATTCGAGCGGATCCTCGCTCGCCGTGATCGGCATCCTGATTCCGACCTTGATCCACGTCTCACTGTTCACGCTGATCTTCATGGTGCTCGGCGCGCACCGATCCGGCAGCCGCGTCCAGGCTGCGCTGGTGGCTGTCTACCTCGTCGCGATCGCTACGATTCTGCTGCTGCCGCCAACCGCTGAAATCCGGATCGCGAGCTTTGCCCGGGTCGGACAGGATTATTTCGGCAATGTCGGTCCGGCGCTCAGCCGGCTGTTCGGCGTGCCCGGCCTCGTCCTCGACACCAGGCTGACGAGCCTGCTCGCCTTCGTCTACACCTATCATTACCTCAACTGGTTCATCAAAGCCGACGTGATCCGCTGGACCGCGGTCCCGAAGGCGCGGCTGGCGGCGATGGCCGCCGCCAGCGCAGCTTCCACCGCGCTCTATTTCTACGACTACGCGTTCGGCTTTACCTTCCTGCTGGCGCTGAGCCTGATCCATATCCTGCTGGAATTTCCGCTCGACGCCCTGGCGCTGCGGCAGCTCGGGGCGGCGGCACAGGGCGCATTGCGCGCGCGGTATGCCGCCCCCGTCGCAGCCACCGCAACGCGGCTGCGCCCCACAGGCACCAGAAGCTCGAAACGTCCGCCCCGGTCGCGCTGATCATCCGAGGGTGCGTTTTCGTCGATAGGCCATCACCAGCGCGATCGTCGAGCCGATGAAGTAGCCGGCGGTCGCGCCCGAGATGGCGCGGCCGATGATGATTGCCAGTGCGCGGTCGCTCGCATCGATCACCGAGATCACGCCGACCGCATATTGCAGTGAGAACACGACAAGGTTGCGGATCAGGGCAAACGCGCTGCCCTGGCGGATGATCTCACCTGTCGTGTGATCGACCTCGAAAGGACGCGGCGTCAGCACACCCAGCGGCAGCAGTGCCAGCGCGGCCGCGATCCACGCGATCAGCGGCCACGCGTTGCCCTGAGGCCCGAAGCCGATCCGAGACATCCCCCAGACGATGAACACGACCGGCAGGATCAGCGCGCGCCAGATCGGCGTCGTGCGTGGCTGCATCGACTGGATACCCTGCCAGACCAGATAGGCGAACAAGATCCAGACCCATAGCGGGGTATGGGCGGCGATAGCGAGCCAGCTCTTCATGAGACCTCCAGTCCTGCCGACCGGGCGGAGAAAGGCAAGAATCGGATTGACAACCTAAGTGTGCGCGCAGGATATTCTCTACTTATTGCCTGTGCCGCGTATTTTTCAATTCAATTGCCCGACGGATAGCAAAATGCTGCTACACCGACTGACGAGATTTGCCCTCATCGTGCTGATGCTTCTCTGCGGCGGCCTGGCTTGTGCGCAACAGCTTCCCGACAATCCGAGCCCCAGCGCCACCGCGACGCCCTCAGACGTCAGTCAAGATCAACGGATTACCAATCCGCCGCCGACGGGACAATCGCCCGCAAGCGTGGGGACCGGCTAGCCGGCGCAGCAACAGGGTTACATCACCTACAAGACGCCTTATGAATTCTGGTTGACCGGCCTCGCCATCGCATTGGTGGTCACAATGGCAATCCTGCTGTGTGTAATGGCGGCGATCGGCAAACTCACACAGGAGTTCTATAAGGCCTTCCTACTTCTCGTCGTGGTTTTTGCCGCGTTGTTCTTGATCGTAGCCGGCTACACCGACACGCAGACCGCACCCGTATTCAGTCTCCTCGGCACGATCGTCGGGTATATTTTCGGCAAGTCGGCGGCCGGGGCGGCCGAAGAACCTCAGGGCCAACCGCCAGCCCTCAATGCTGCCAACGCGGCTCCTCCCAATCAAGCGGCACCGCCGGGCACCGCGACCGCACCTAGAGGTTAACGTTAGACAAGAGGGCATCGTCATGGACTGCCTACGCACCGCAGTAGCGACCGCCGGCCTTATTCTGATTTCGGCGCCCCAGTTGGCATCGGCTCAATCAGCCTCGCCTGGAAATCTTGGCTTGCGAGCTCCAAATCCGCAGACCGCGATCGAGAGAAACGCGATAAGGCCTGATCTGGCCCCGATGACTCCCTATGTGACCCAGATGCCGCTCCAAGTCCCCGGACTTGCGCCGGGCCACGTTCCAACAGCCACAGGGCTGGCTCCGAATGGCAATCAAGGTCTCACCGTTCCCGTCCGCTCGCTCGCCGAGCCGGTGGTCGCAGCAAACAGCGTCGGCTTTTACAACGACGCCGGTCAGCCACTCGGCTTCCAGTTCGTTGTCGGGGGAGTTTCACAAAAGATCGAGCTGGCGCCACGGCAGATCCTGACCGTACAAGCCGATGCAGCCGGCAGCGAGCTCAAGGCCATCATCGGAACGGGAAATACCGACTTCCAGACCGTGTTGGCGCGCGGCAAGCTATACATCTTACGCGCGGACGGAGCCAAGTGGGTGTTGGCTGCTTTCTGAGAAGCGGGCCCCGCTTACAGCGGCGCGGCGCTCTCGCCCTGCGAACTCGACAGTTTTGAGGCAAGCGAAGCGATCACGATCACCACCGCGATCAGGGCGATCACCAGCGTGCAGATCGCGTTGATCTCGGGTTTCACGCCCAGCCTCACCTCGGAATAGATCCGGATCGGCAATGTCGCCGAGCCGGGGCCGGTGGTGAAGCTCGCGATCACGAGATCGTCCAGCGACAGCGTGAAGGCCAGCATCCAGCCTGCGACGATCGCGGGGACGATCAGCGGCAGCGTCACCGAAAGAAAGGCGCGCACCGGGTCGCAGCCAAGGTCCATCGCCGCCTCCTCCAGCGAACGATCGAGCGAGCCGAGGCGGGACTGCACGACCACGGCGACGAAACACATCGTCAGCGTGGTATGGGCGATCGTCACCGTCCAGAAGCCGCGCTCGGCGTTCAGCGCCACGAACAGCAATAGCAGCGACAGCCCCGTGATCACCTCGGGCATCACCAGCGGCGCGTAGAGCATGCCGGAGAACAGCGTACGGCCTCGGAAGCGCTCGCCGCGCGACAAGGCGACCGCGGCGAGCGTGCCGAGCAGCGTGGCGATGGTCGCCGAGGAGACCGCCACGCGAAAACTCATCCAGGCGGCCTCGATCATGGCGCGGTCGTTGAAGAACTCGTGATACCAGCGCAGCGACCAGCCGCCCCACACCGTCACCAGCCGCGAGGCATTGAAGGAATAGATGACGAGGATGAGGATCGGCAAGTAAAGGAACGCCAGCCCCAGCGCGAGCGAGGCGACGTTGAAACGGGACAGGCGCGAGACCTTGCGCATGGCGTCAGCGTCCCTGTTCCAGCTGCCGCTTCTGGAGGCGCTCATACAGCAGCAGCGGCACCAGCAGCACCACCAGCAGCACGGTGGCCGCTGCAGAGGCGACCGGCCAGTCCTTGTTGGTGAAGAATTCGAGCCACAGCGTCTGGCCGATCATCAGCGAATTGGAGCCGGCCAGAAGGTCCGGGATGACGAATTCGCCGACGATGGGAATGAAGCACAGCAGCACGCCGGCACCGACGCCGGGCAGCGACAGCGGGAAGGTGACGAGCCAGAACACCTGCCACGGCGGCGCGCCGAGATCGGAGGCCGCCTCCTCCAGCACCGGCTCCATCTTGGCGAGCGTGGCGTAGAGCGGCAGGATCATGAATGGCAAATAAGAATAGACGATGCCGATATACATCGCGCTGTCGGTGGAGAGCCAGACCACGGGCTGGCTGACCAGATGTAGCGCCACCAGGATCTGGTTCAGCAGGCCGTCGTGCTGGAGGATGTTGATCCAGGCATAGATGCGGATCAGGAACGAGGTCCAGAACGGCACGATCACCAGCACCATCGCCACAGCCTGCCAACTCTTCGGCAGCCGCGCCATGCCATAAGCGATGGGATAGCCGATCAGCAGCAGCAGCGTAGTCGCGGTCAGAGCGACGGTGAGGCTGCGCACATAGGCGAACACATAGATGTCGTCGGAGACAAGCAGCTTGAAATTGTCGATCGACAGTGCGGCAAAGGCCGCCTTGAGCGCATCCCACCCCGCCGTCAGCGCGAATACGGGCTCGTAAGGCGGCTGCGCGATCGCCGTCTGCGACAGGCTGATCTTCAGCACGAAGGCGAACGGCACCAGGAAGAACAGCACCATCCAGACATAGGGCGCGATCGCGGCAAAGCGCGCCGGGCGCGCAAAGATGCGGCGGGAGCTCATGACGGCAGCACCACGCAATCATCCGGCGTGAACCAGGCGACGATTTGCTGGCCCACGCTATAGGCGTCGACATCCAGGCGGGCGCTGTTGGCGACCGAGGCCCGTACGATTCCGCCGGTATCGAGCTTCACTTTATAGGTCGTGGTGCCGCCGAGATAGCAGATGTCCGCGACCACGCCGTCCAGGCTGTTGATCGTGGTTTCACGACCGGCTTCGCTCACCGGGGCGCGGCGCGACAACTTGATCTTCTCGGGACGAATCGCGATCGAGAATCTTCCCGCACCGACCGGTTCGCGCGGCTCCGCCACCACCAACGTACCCGCATCACGTGTGCCAATGACCAGACGATGACCGTCGCGCAATTTCGTCTCGCCGTCGAACAGGTTGACGTCGCCGACAAACTCCGCGATCCAGCGCGAGCGCGGCGCTTCGTAGAGCTCGCGGGGCCTCGCGACCTGAGCGAGCTTGCCTGATTTCATCACGCCGATCCGGCTCGCCATCGTCATGGCTTCCTCCTGGTCGTGCGTGACGACGATGAAGGTCATGCCGAGACGGCGCTGCAGCTCCATCAGCTCGCCTTGCGTATTCTCGCGCAGCTTCTTGTCGAGCGCCGCGAGCGGCTCGTCGAGCAGCAGCAGTTGTGGCCGGCGCGCCAGTGCGCGGGCAAGCGCCACGCGCTGGCGCTGGCCACCGGAGAGCTGATCCGGCTTGCGCTTCTCGAGCCCTTCGAGCTTCACCAGGGCGACCATCTCGGCCACTCGGGTGGCGGTGTCGGCGCGCGACAGGCCGGCGCGCTTCAAGCCGAAGGCGATGTTGTCGCGCACCGACAGATGCGGAAACAACGCGTAATTCTGGAACATCATATTGATCGGGCGCTCATGCGGCAGCGCCTGCGCGATGTCCTTATCCCCGAGCAGGATGCGCCCCTCGTCCGGCGCCTCGAAGCCGGCGAGCATGCGCAGCAGCGTGGTCTTGCCGCAGCCGCTGGGCCCGAGCAGCGCGAAGAATTCGCCGGCCTTGATGTCGAGCGAGACGCCATCCACGGCGCGGAAGGTGCCAAAGGTTTTGACGACGCCCTCGATGCGCAGCAGCGGCCGGCCCGCCGCGGATGCGTCTCCATCGGCCGCACCTGTCGCGGCGTGCGTTTTGGGCAATTCGTCCGTCATGTTCCCTGCCAACCCCGATTCCGCCGCACGCTAGCGGCCGATCGGCTTTTGCTCAACCAATTAGCGGTGCATCTTTCACACCCGTCATGAACACCGCCAGAGCGTCACGATCCGCCGCGGGCATGGTCAAGCCGAGCTTGGAGCGGCGCCAGAGGATGTCGTCCGGAAAGCGCGCCCATTCGCTGGCCATCAGATAACGCACCTCGGCACCGGTCAGCTCGGGGCCGAACGCCGGGCCAAGTTCGTCGCGGGTCTTTGCCTCGCCTAGCACTGCGGACAACCGCGAGCCATAGGCTCCGACCAGACGCTGGGCCTCTGGCTCCGACAGAAAGCGCCAGCGGTCGCGCGCGAGGTCGACTTCGGTGTCGAAACGGTCCCAGGCGAAATCTCCGCCGGGCAGCGCAGCTTCAGCAGTCCAGGGCGGCGACATCGGATAGAACGGCGTCAGCTTCGTCACCGCCCACTCCGCGCGCAGGCGCGAGGTGGTGACGTCGCCGCCGAACATCGTGAGCAGCGGCGCCTTGCGCCGGCGCGCATGGAACAGCATCGTGCCGTCGCGTCCGCGCACGGACGCCAGCGTCAGGTTGACGCCGGAGACCGTCCGGACCACGTCGGTCGGGGCGACGCGCTCACGAAAATAGCGGCTCGCCGCTTCGCAGAGATAGCCGACGTCGGCCCCCGGCATCGCCACAATTGCGGGATCGCCGGTGAAGGCGTGCGTGACCGTGCCGATCAGCGTGAAGTCGCGCTCGAAGGGCCGGGCAAAGATCAGCCGCCCATCATTGTTCTGAAAGACGTAGACGTTCTCGGAGTCGAACAGCTTGGGCACGATAATCTGGCTCATCTGCGTGGCCGCCATCGCGGGCTGCGGCTGCCGCAGCACGGTCTCAGCGACCATTGGCGTCCAGCCGCCGGTGGCGTTGGCCAGCGCTCGCGCCGTGACCGTGCGGCGGTGGCCACGATCGACCACCGCGAGCCGCCAAATGTCGGTTCTGTCGGCACGGACGCAACGCGCACCGGTCCGGATCGCCGCGCCATGTTCAGCGGCATCCAGTGCCGTCAGCGCCACCAGGCGGGAGTCGTCGACAACGCAGTCCGAATATTCGAACGCTGTACCGAACGGGCGTTTCAGCGCGTTGCCGACCGGATGATGCGTGATGTCGATGGTCGCCGAGGGTGGCAGACCGCCCCGGTTCGTGAGACCGTCATAGACATAAAGGCCGACCCGCAGCAGCCATGGTGGACGCTCGTCGGCATGCGCGGGGATCACGAAGCGCATCGGCCGGACCAGATGCGGCGCGATCTGGAGCCAGGTCCGGCGCTCGGCCAGGGCCCGGCGCACCCGCCGGAACCGGCGCCGCTCCAGCACCGACAGATCGCCATGGATCAGCCGCGGTGTTGCCGAGGAGGCCGCGCCGCCGAGATCGCCCTGCTCGAACAGGATGACCCGCAAGCCGCGGCCGGCCGCATCGCGCGCGAGGCTGACACCGTTCAGCCCGCCGCCGATGATCGCGAGATCGTAATCCGCCATGAAGCCGTCGAATGGGAGCAAAGCGCCCCATCATCACTAGAGCCATTTCCGTTCCGATGAAATCGGAACGGGGCTCTAGATTCTTATTCTGACGCTTTTTTCTTGACGCGGACCGGTGTCCACTTCGCTCGAAAATGCTCTAACCGGTCTTGAGCGCAAGCTCCATGAGTTCAGTGCGGCCGACCAGCCCGGCATATTTCCCGATCGGCAGGGGCTTGCCGAGCAGATAGCCCTGCACGCCGTCACAGCCCTCCTTGGCGAGGAAGGCGAGTTGCTCGACCGTCTCGACGCCCTCGGCAATGATCGACATTTCGAGGCCGTGGCCGAGATCGATCACCGCGCGAACGATCGCAGCCGATTGCGGGTTGCGGCCGAGATTGATGATGAAGGCCCGGTCGATCTTGATCTTGTCGAACGGGAACGCCTGGAGGTAGCTCAGCGAGGAGTAACCGCTGCCGAAATCGTCCATGGAGATGCGCACGCCGAGCGCCTTCAGGCGGCGCAGCAGCGCAAGGCCCCGGTCGAAATCCTCGATCAGCACACCCTCGGTGATCTCCAGCTCGAGCCGGCCGGGTGCAAGGCCGGTCTCGATCAGGATCGAATGGACGAGGCCGACCACGTCGCCGTGCATGAACTGCGCCGGCGACAGATTGACCGCGACCTGAAGCGGCTTCGGCCAGGACGCCGCCTCGCGGCAGGCCTGGCGCAGGATCCACTCGCCCATCTCGACGATCAGACCGCTCTCCTCGGCGATCGGGATGAATTCGGCCGGCGAGACCTGGCCGCGCACCGGATGCTGCCAGCGCGCCAGCGCCTCGAAACCGATGATCTCGCTCTCGGCAACGCTGTGGCCGGCGACGCCCTGCGGCTGGAAGGCAAGCGAAAGCTCGCCGTTCTTGATCGCCACCGACAGGTCCTGGTGCAGCACGCGGCGGTCGCGGATCTGATGGTCCATCTCGGGCTGGTAGAGGCTGATCGTGCCGCGCGACTTCTGCTTGGCGCGGAACAGCGCCGCACCGGCATTGGCGAGCAGCGAGGCGCCATCGGCGCCGTTGTGCGGGAAGATCGACATGCCGGTGGTAACGCCGGCGCGGACCGCACGGCCGTCGATCTGGAAGTCCTTCGCGACGGCGTCGCCAATCTGCTGCGCCAGTGCAAGACCTGCGTCCGGCTGCTTGCCGTCGATGATCAGGCCGAATTCGTCGCCGGACAGGCGCGCCACCACGCCGCCACGGGCGGAGTCCTGGAGCCGCTGGGCCACCTCGATCAGGAGCTTGTCGCCGAGCGCATGACCGAAGACGTCGTTGACCTCCTTGAGGCCGTCGAGGTCGACGCAGAGGACCGCGAACTCCTCGCCGGTGCCTTCGCAGGCCTCGATCATCTGGGTCAGCGCCTGGAGGAAGGCGGCGCGGTTCGGCAGATCGGTGAGGCCGTCGTGATAGGCCATGTGCGCCATGCGCGACTCGGTCTGCCGGCGGTCGGTGACGTCCTCGTGGGTCTTGATCAGATATTGCGGCTCGCCGGTATCGCCAAGCACCGTGGCACGCCGGGTCAGGAACAGCCGCAGGCCGTCCTTGGTGGAGATCGGATGCTCCTCGGTGATCATCCCGCGTTTCTTGATCGCGGCCTCGTCGCGCGCGATGATCAGCTTGGCTTCCTTGGGGTTGAAGATGTCGGACGCGGTCAGGCCCGTGGCCTCCTCGCGCCGGCGGTTGAGGATCGTCTCCGCGCTGCGATTGGCGAGCAGATAGCGGCCGTCCTTCACCTGCTCGACGATCAGCGCCACCGGGATGTTGTCGACCACGAGCTCGAGGAACTTCTTGGTGCTCTCCAATTCCTGCGACAGCGACCGGCGGTCGGTGATGTCCTCGAACACCAGCAGCAGAAACTCGGGCTTGTTGCTCTCGTTGCGGACCACGATCCGGATCGAGGCGACCATGCGCCGCTCGCCGCCGCGGTCGACCTCGAATTCGTTGCGGAACTGGCCGTCCGGGGAGTTGAGCGCCGCCCGGTCGGTCGCCTCGATAATGGCTGCCGAGACCGGCGCAAACAGCTCGCCTGCGTTCTTGCCGACGGCGTGATCCCGCGAGAACCCCCAGAATCGCTCATAGGCGCTGTTGGCGAAGATGTAGCAACCATCCTCGATGTTCTTCGCGGCCACGCAGGCCGGCACATGGTCCAGCACCGATTCCAGGAATTGCTTGGTGGAAGCGAGCTGTCGCGACAGCTTGCGCTGCTCGCTGACGTCCAGATGCGTCGCCACCGAGCCGCCGTTCGGCAGCACGAAAAACTTCACCAGGATGGCCCGGCCGTCGGGCAGCTCGGTGATCAGGCCGTTGTGGCTTGCCGCCTTCTCGTAGAACTCATCGTCGGAGATGCCGCCAAGCACCCCGCGCTTGCGCCTGAGCTCGAGAAGCTCATGGCCGTCCATATTGGCCCAGAGTTCCGACCGCGTCAGGCCGTAGATCTCGAGATAGCGGTCGTTGCAGAAGATGATGCGACGCTGCGCATCCGTCATCACCACGCCCTGATTGAGATTGTTCATGGCGGAGGAGACGAAGGCGTTGCGCCGCAACTGCAAGCGCCTGGTCCGGCGCAGCGAGGAATGGATCCACAGCACGATCGCGGCGAGGAACGCGCAGACGACGATGCCCGCGATCAGGACCTCCCAAACCACGTTGGGATCGAGCTGGCCGAGATAGCTCGGCGCGGCGAAGCTGTCCGACAGCGCAAAGGCGCGCGCGGGCGCAACCGTGCCGGCCAGGCACACAACGGCCTGCACAGCAATCGGAAGCGTGCTGCCCTCGTGCCAGTTCTTCTCAGCCATCAGCCACCCGCGATTTCAACGTCGGATTGTCTGGCTTCACGCGTTTGGATCGGGTAAACGCCTGTACGCGCAACAGAAAAATGTGACGTGAAATACGGCAATTGCCCTGACATGATAAATTCTTCCTTAACGGAGAATGGCCTCGCGGCATTCTCTCCAGGCCTGACGCCACCGGCGCTTCCAGCGGACATCCTGCACAACCATGGATAGGGTCGATTGCGTCGTCATCGGAGCCGGCGTGATCGGGCTCGCGGTGGCTCGAAAGCTTGCGCAGGCCGGGCGCGAGGTCATCGTGCTCGAGGAGGCCGAGGCGATCGGCACCATCACCTCCTCGCGCAACAGCGAGGTGATCCATGCCGGCATCTACTACCGCGCCGGGAGCTGGATGGCGCGCATGTGCGTCGACGGCAAGCACGCGCTCTACCGCTACTGCGCCGAGCGCGGCATCCCGCACAGGAATTGCGGCAAGCTGATCGTCGCGACCAGCCCGCAGGAGACCGCGAAGCTGCAATCGATCAAGGCGCATGCCGAGGCCAATGGCGTGCTTGACATGCAGTTGCTCACAGGCGAGGCGGCACGCGCGCTGGAGCCGGCGCTGGCCTGCGACGCCGCGCTGCTGTCGCCCTCGACGGGCATCATCGACAGCCACGCCTACATGCTCTCGCTGCGCGGCGAAGCCGAGGAAGCCGGCGCGGCCTTCGCGTTTCACACCCCGCTGATCCGCGCCAAGGCGGCGAACGGCCTGATCGAGATCGACGCCGGCGGCGAGGCGCCAATGACGCTGCAATGCAGCCTCCTCGTCAACGCCGCGGGGCTCTCGGCGACGAATGTGGCTCGCAACATCGACGGCATGCCGCTGGACCGAATTCCACGGGCCTATCTCGCCAAGGGGAATTACTTCAGCTGCAATGCCAAGGCGCCGTTCTCGCGCCTGATCTACCCGGTGCCCGAGCCCGGCGGGTTGGGAGTGCATCTGACGCTGGACATGGCAGGCCAGGCGCGCTTCGGCCCTGACGTCGAGTGGATTGAGACGATCGACTACGAGGTCGACCCGTCACGCGCCGAGCGGTTCTACCCGGCGATCCGCAAATACTGGCCGACGCTGCCTGACGGCGCGTTGATGCCGAGCTATTCGGGTATCCGGCCGAAGATCGTACCGCCCGCGGTGGCCACGCAGGACTTCCTGATGCAGGGCCCGCGCGATCACGGCGTCGCTGGCCTGATCAATCTGTTCGGCATCGAATCGCCGGGACTGACGTCGTCGCTCGCGATCGCAGATCACGTCGCCGAGCTCGCAGACATCTGAAGCGCTTTCGAGCGAAGCGGATACCGGTTCGCAGCAAGACGACGCGTTCAGACAAAAACGAAACACCGCGCAAACTTCTTTGCACGGTGCGCACTTTGCTGCAGGGATGAGCGCAAAAGCTCTCACCCCTGCGGGATAAGGGTACGATCAACTCTACGCTGTTACGGGGGTCACTAGTGGAGCGTGTCGCCGTGCCTCAGACGCTCGATCTGGTCCTTGACCATCAACTTCCGGCGCTTCAACTCAACAATTTGCAGGTCGTCTGTTGAAAGGTGCACGAGAGCTTCGTGCAATTCGTTTTCGAGAAGTTTGTGCTTCCGCTCCAATTCAACGAGATGTGCCTGAATTGTCATTCGAAACCTCCTCGGTAGGGTTGAACCTCAGGATTCGATCCGGACAAGGAAGTGTACATCAGCGATTCGTTCTGTCGATGGGTAACCGTCGTGACAGCTTCATTTTTGAAAATTCATATGTAACGAAGCGTGAGTAAAGGAACCGCACGGGAAAAATCCATGATATCAATGCGCTTGCGCAGCGCCGCGGCGATCAGCGGAAATATGTCGCTGGAGATCGGCGAACGGTGGTCGCAGATCGCTTGCGATCACGCCGCGCAAGGACGATAATTTCCACAGGGCATCCACAGCCTTAATCCCACGCCTATCGGTTTTCGGCCACCGCAGACATGACCAATGAAGACGAGCGTGAGCTCGAAGCCGAGCTCACCCGGTTGCAGCAGGAACACCGAGATCTCGATGCGGCGATCGATGCACTGCATCAATCGCCCGCCCCCGACCTATTGCGGTTACAGCGCTTGAAGAAGCGCAAGCTGTTGTTACGAGACCGCATCGCGTTCATCGAAGACCAGATCACCCCCGACATCATCGCCTGACCTGCGAGCCGGCGTGCGGATGAATCCGCTTGGCTCGAAAAGAACAAAGTAGGAACATTTGAGCACCCCAGCGCCCCCAGGAAATGTCCAGCACAACTGACAAGGACAATGCAGATGTCGACCGCCGCCCTTCTCGACAACAGCCATTATGAACAGGCCTGCGATCAGGCGATCGCGATGTGCGACGGCAATCTGCGCAGCACCATCAAGGCGCTGATCATGGCCAACGAATATCTGGAGGCCGAGCTTGAGGAATTGCAGGCGGCGATTTCCGCCGGCTGCATTCCGGAGACCTCGCGCAGCAAGATGCGGAGCAAGAGCAGCGCCGCCTGAACCGTCAGCTATCGGAGCCGACCATGCCCGACGTCACCTACTACGTTGCATTGCCCTTCCTGATCGACGAGGACGGATCGCCGGTTGCGGGTGCTGCCGAGGAATGCCAGACATCGGCTGCCGCCCTGCGTCGTGCGGAAATGCTGGCGCACGGCGCCGGCCATATCGGCGCCGTCGCCTTCAGCCGCAGCGGCGATCCCCTGACCGGCGAGTTTGGCGACGCCAAATTGCTGCGGACATTCGGTAACGTACCGCCGGATCTCAGCGCGCTTTAGCTGCCGACCAGCCCGATCCGCGGCTCGTGCCGCCGGTGCGCCTTGCGCACATACATGGCGGCATCGGCCTCCTCCAGGGCACGACCCGCGTCGGACTGCGCTCCCAGCAGCGCGACACCGGCGGAGGCGCCCGCAGTCACGTGCTCGCCGCGAAAGACAAAGGACAATTCGTCGACCGCCTGCTCGAAGATGGCCGCCTTCGCCTTGGCGTCGGTCTCGCTGAGATTCCACAGCAGCAGCGCGAACTCGTCGCCCCCCAGCCGCCCGACCACGTCGGAGGCGCGGACCTGCCGCGTCAGCGTGGCGGCAATCGCCTTGAGCACCTCGTCACCGGCGCCATGACCGAACGAATCGTTGATCGGCTTCAACCTGTCAACGTCGAGCACGATCAGTGCCCCGCTGGCGCGGTAGCGCTTCATGTAGGCGATGGCGCGCGCCAGCTCGCGCTCGAAGCCGCGCCGGTTGGGAATCTCGAGCAGGAAATCGGTGTCGGCCGCAGCTTCCAGTTCCGCGACCCGGCGCTGCGCCTCCTTGAGCTTGGTCCGCAAGCCGCGGATCGTCGCCCTGACGGTATCCTTGGCCCCATCATCGCCCGACGCGTCACGCCCCGGCGGCTTCGCCGGCCGCCTGGTCGGCCGTTTTGGGGCGGTTTTCGATCGGCCGGCACTGGACTTCCGGCCCTTTTTGGCCTTCGCAGCGCCTGCCCTTTTTGGTTTCTTCATGGGCATCCTGCTCAATGAAGGCTTGCGGGGATTCACCAAGACAGGATAGTGGATTCCCTTCTCCTTGCCATCGCCTTGCGAGCCGCCGGCCGGAACCGTTAATCTGGCCTATCTTTCTGTTTTTCGGGCACAATTAACGTCATGACCGCGCCGATCGCCATCATCATGGGAAGCCAGTCGGACTGGGACACGATGCGGCATGCCGCCGACACGCTTGCCGCGCTCGGCGTCGCCGCCGACACCCGCATCGTCTCGGCCCACCGCACCCCCGACCGTCTCTTTGCTTTCGCCAAGGGCGCCAAGGCCGCGGGTTACAAGGTCATCATCGCCGGCGCAGGTGGCGCTGCACACCTGCCCGGCATGGCGGCGGCGCTGACCGAACTCCCGGTGTTCGGCGTTCCCGTCGAATCCAAGACGCTCAAGGGCCTCGATTCGCTCTATTCGATCGTCCAGATGCCCGCCGGCATCCCGGTCGGCACCCTCGCCATCGGCAAGGCCGGCGCGACCAACGCCGCGCTGCTGGCGGCGGCCGTCCTGGCGTTGTCCGACCCGGCCTTGTCCGATCGCCTCGCGGCCTGGCGCAAGGCGCAGACCGAGGCGGTCGCCGAGCGCCCGGAGGACAAGGCGTGACCGACACCAGGCAGGTGAAGCTGAAGCCCGGTGACACCATCGGAATTCTCGGGGGCGGACAATTGGGCCGGATGCTGGCCATGGCTGCGGCGCGGCTCGGCCTGCGCTGCCAGGTTTTCTCGCCCGATCCGGACTCGCCGGCCTTCGACGTCGTATTGAACGCGACCTGCGCCGAATATGCCGACGTCGAGGCGCTCGAACTGTTCGCCAACGACGTCGACGTCATCACCTACGAATTCGAGAATGTGCCATCGGCCGCCGCGATGGTGCTGGACGCGCGCCGACCCGTGCTGCCCAACCGCAAGATTCTCGAGACCACCCAGGACCGGCTCGCCGAGAAGGATTTCGTGACGCGGCTCGGCATCGGCACCGCAGCCTATGCCGACGTCACCTCCGTGTCCTCGCTGCGCGAGGCGATCGCCAGGATCGGCCTTCCGGCCGTGCTCAAGACCCGCCGCTTCGGTTATGACGGCAAGGGCCAGGCCATCATCCGCGAGGGCGACGACATCGCCAAGGTGTGGACCAGCCTCGCCACCAAATCGGCGATCCTGGAAGCCTTCGTGCCCTACGAGCGCGAGATCTCCGTGATCGCCGCACGCTCGGTCACAGGCCAGGTCGAGTGTTTCGACGTCACCGAGAACGAGCACCGCGACCACATCCTGAAGATATCGCGCGCGCCCGCGCCGATCCCGCCTGCGCTCGCCGAGGAAGCACGCAGCATCGCCGGCAAGATCGCAAGCGCGCTCGACTATGTCGGCGTGCTCGCTGTCGAGATGTTCGTGCTCGCCAACGGCACCGGCCCGAAGGTGCTGGTCAATGAGATCGCCCCGCGCGTGCACAATTCAGGGCACTGGACGCTCGACGGCGCCTCGGTCTCGCAGTTCGAGCAGCACATCCGCGCCATCGCCGGCTGGCCGCTCGGCAAGCCCGTGCGCCACGGCGAAATCGTCACCATGACCAATCTGATCGGCGACGAGATCAATGATTACGAAAAGTGGCTGAGCGTGCCGGGCGCGACCGTGCACATCTACGGCAAGGGTGCGCCGCGTCCCGGCCGAAAGATGGGCCACGTCACCGAAGTCAGGCCGACGAAAGGCAAGTAGCGGGACCGCAGCTTCGAGCTGCGATCCCGCTCCGCGATTAGGCCGTCTTCGCGCCTGCGACGACGCCCGTGGGCTCCTCGCTGAGCCAGCGATAGATCACCCCGCCCAGCGCGCCGCCGATCAGCGGTGCGACCCAGAACAGCCAGAGCTGCGCCGTCGCCCAGCCGCCGACGAACAGCGCGGGGCCCGTGCTGCGCGCCGGGTTCACCGAGGTGTTGGTGACGGGGATGCTGACGAGATGGATCATCACCAGCGCGAGCCCGATCGCGAGCGGCGCGAAGCCTGCGGGCGCGCGGCCATGGGTCGCGCCCATGATGATGAACAGGAACATCATGGTCATCACCACCTCGGTGAGGAAACACACGATCATGCTGTACTGGCCGGGCGAATGCGCATCATAGCCGTTGGATGCGAAGCCCTTGCTGACATCGAATCCGGGAGCTCCGCTCGCGATGACGTAGAGGAGCCAGGCGGCCACGATCGCGCCGGCCACCTGCGCGATCACATAGGGCAGGATCTGCCCGGCCGGAAAACGCCCGCCGGCGGCAAGACCGACCGTGACGGCCGGGTTGAGATGGCAGCCGGAGATATGGCCGATCGCATAGGCCATGGTGACCACGCTCAGTCCGAATGCGAGGGAGACACCGACCAGACCGATTCCGACCTGCGGAAAGCCGGCAGCGATCACCGCGCTTCCGCAGCCTGCGAATGTGAGCCAGAAGGTGCCGATGGCTTCAGCAGCGTATTTCTTGATATCCATGTGTAGTCCCCTGCTTTCAAGATTCCGGAACAAAGCTCCGGAAACGGCCCCATCCCTGGCGTCGAATCGCCCAAATCAGGGCCGCACAGAGGTATTTTTGCCTCATTTAATGGCTGAACTTGGCCCGAAAACCCGCTTGTCCGGTGGACATCCCGGGAATTGTCTGATACATCCGCGCCCTCAAGGTTAAGGGCTTGCGCGTTTTCGCCATCCCCTTCGTCTTACCAGAATTCAAATCCGATCCACTGAAGAGGATGCCGCGTGCAGGTTCTCGTTCGCGATAACAATGTCGACCAAGCCCTCAAGGCGCTGAAGAAGAAGATGCAGCGCGAGGGAATTTTCCGCGAGATGAAGCTCCGCGGTCATTACGAGAAGCCCTCCGAGAAGAAGGCCCGCGAAAAGGCCGAAGCCGTGCGCCGCGCGCGCAAGCTGGCCCGCAAGAAGCTGCAGCGCGAAGGCCTGCTGCCGATGAAGCCGAAGCCGGTGTTCGGCGCAGGTCCCGGCGGTGATCGCGGCGGTCGTGGCGGCCCGGGTGCAGGTCCGCGCGGACCGCGCTGATTCACCGAATTTTGTAAGATTTCAGTTTCGATGACGCGGGCCTCTGGCCCGCGTCATTGTTTGTGCGCGCTGCTCTTTGGGCCAGGCACCACGGATGCGGCACGCAAACGCGATGAGATTTGGATTGAACGTCGTCGCGCTTTAGTTTGTTGTTTGACCTTGATCTCTACGCAAGCGCGTTCCGCCTTTGTCGCGAGGGAAAACCGCTTCATACTTTTCGTCAACGCGGCCCTTCGGGTCCGGATCATGCTCTAGCGCGAGCGAACCGCAGATGGCCTCCCCCTTCCTCCAGCGCGGCTTGGCGCGGCGACGCCGGATCTGGCGGCAGCCGTGCGCGCTGGCCTTGATGGGGATTGCGCTGTGCGGCTGCTCCTTCGATCTGGGATCGTTGATGCCGGAGAAGGACAAGCCGCAGGAGGCCCCCCAGGCGGCTGCGCCCGCCGAGGGCGCGGTGAGCGCCGGCAACGTCACCGAAGCTCAGGCCCACACTGCAAAAGCCCAATCCCTGGCCAAGTCAGGCGAGGTCGCGGCAGCGCTCGACGAGTTCAATCGCGCGGTCGGACTCGATCCCTACAATGCGCAGGCGCTGTATGGCCGTGCCCTGATCTACCAGGGCAACAATCAGCACGCCTTCGCCATCGCAGATTTCAGCGCTGCGAGCGGACTCAATCCCCAGAAGGTCGAGCCGCTGCTCGGCCGCGCCACCAGCTATCTCGCGCTCGGCAAGGTCAAGGAGGCCACGGCCGATCTGGATGAGGCCTCCGAGGCCGATCCGCACAACGCCCAGGTCTGGACCACGCGCGGACAGGCCTATGAGCGGCTGGGCGACAGAGCCAAGGCGGCGGCGTCCTACACCAGGGCTGTCTCGCTTCGCCCACGCGACGACGCCGCGCGCAGCGGACTTGCCCGCGTCGGCGGCTGACGGTTTTGACGACAGGCGCCGCCTTAATCGGGGGTGGCGCTCTTCGGCAGAACCGAGTGGAACATCGACTTCATGCCCGACAGCATCTCGTCGGCGACATTGGTCTTCTTCGGCCGCGGCATGGAGCCACCGGCGTCGGCACGCAGATCGAGCGGTGGCGCGATCATCGGCACGGGAATGTCAGCCGGCGGCGTCATCCGATTCGGATCATCGTTGCCGACCGAGGCCGTGTAGGGCGGACTGGCCGGCGAGGAGCCATCCTTGCCATAGGCCTCCGATGAGGGCGTCGATACCGTGATCGGCGGCGGCAGCGGACGGACCGTAGCCGGCTCCATGCTGACGACCCGCGGGGCCTCGGGCGTGCGGACTGCTTCCCGCACGGCAGGCTCAGTCGGCCTCTCGGCTGACCTGGTCTCGGACGGCCTGACCTCGGCAGGTTTGGTTTCGGCAGACGACTTTCCTTCGGAAGACTTGCCCTCGGAAGATTTGCCCTCAGGAGTCTTGCGCAGGCGCTCGATCGCGGCACGCACGAGGTCGTTGGCGTCGGGGGCCGGAGCCGCAGCAGCCGGCGCCGAATTGGCCTCGACCACCGGAGCGGCGGGAGCGGGTGTGCTGGTGGCCGGGGTCGACTTGGCGACCGCCTTCTCGCGCGCCGACGGTTTGCCACGCGGGCTGGCCTCAGCCGGGGCCACATCGGCAGCCCTGTGCTCGGCGGACGGCTGATCGGCAGCCTTTTCGGCCGCCGGCTTGTCCGTCACGCTCTTCTCGGGGATGCCTTTGGCCTTGACGCCGGGCGCAGGGAGATTGGCGACATCGGCGGGTTTGCCGTTCTTGCCGGCCTCGGCAGGGGCCACGACGGCCGCAGGGGCATCAGCCGCCGGCTTGGCGTTGATGTAGTGGTTAACGATGTACGCCCCGATGATCGTCGCGAGCACCGAGGGGAAAATATCCATCGAGATTTTAGCGAGGTATTTCAGCATTCCGGCCACTCCCCGCGCGATCTGATGCGGGAACTTTAGGGCATTGTAAGGGATCAACTGCGACGGATCGATGGCAAGTGTTAAGGCCGGATCTACGGCTTTAGCTCGATCTCAAGGAACACGATCTCGGTTGAGGTTTCGTTAAGTACGTCATGTTGGACGCCCGCCTTGCGGAAGTAGGATTTCCCGGCTGCCAGTTGCGCCTTGGACCGCTCGCCGCCCGGCGCCACGATGGTCATCTCCCCCGCGACGACGGGAACAATCACATAGTCCATGCCGTGGGTGTGATGCCCGGTGGCGCTACCGGGCGGAAGCCGCCATTCGGTCACCCGGACCTCCTCGTTGTCGACCTGGATCTCGGACTTGGCGGCAAGCATCTGGAACCTCTCTTGGGACGTCGCGCTTCAGGGCACGAAAACCATGAACGCGTAGACGGCAAATACCACCATATGGACCAGCCCGAACAGGACATTGGTCCTGCCGGTGCCGAAGGTCAGCATGCTCAGGAAGAAGGTCAGGAGCAAAAGCACACTGCCCTGGGCGCTGAGGCCGAGCGTGAGCTCCTTGTCGAGCGCGTAGGTGGCGACCCCCACCGCCGGGATGGTCAGCCCGATGGTGGCGAGGGACGAGCCGAGCGCGAGGTTGATGCTCTTCTGGAGGTCGTTCTTGCGGGCCGCCGATACGGCCGCGACGCCTTCCGGCATCAGGATCAGGAGCGCGACCAGAAGGCCGGCAAAGGCCGGCGGCGCGCCGATCTTGGCCGCGACGGCGTCCACCACCAGCGAGAACTTCTTGGCGAGCAGCACCACGGCCAGCAGCGCAATCAGCAGCAGCACGACGCTGACCACCAACATCCGGCCCGGCAGATGCGCCACGCCGCTGCCGCCGTCCGCCCGTTCATGGACGAAGTAATCCTTGTGCAGGACGGTCTGGGTGTAGAGGAACACTCCGTACAGCGCGAGCGTGACCACGTCGACGAAACCGAGCTGAACCGCCGAATAGACCGGCCCCGGCGCGGTGGTCGTGTAGTTCGGCATGATCAGCGTGATGGTCGCGAGCGCGAACAGGACGCTGAGATAGACGTTGGCCCCCGAGAGCTGAAAGCCCTGCTCGCGATAGCGCAGGCCGCCGATGAAGATGCAGAGCCCGACGAGGCCGTTGCAGACGATCATGACCACGGCGAACACGGTGTCGCGCGCCAGTTCCGGGGCGGGCTTGTCGCCCAGCATGATCGTGGTGATCAGCGCCACCTCGATGACGGTCACGGAGAGCGTCAGCACCAGCGTGCCATAGGGCTCGCCGACCCGCTCGGCGATCACTTCGGCATGATGAACCGCGGCGAACACCGTGCCGAACAGGATGATGAGCAGCACGGTCGCGAAGGCGAGCCCGCCCAGCGACAGCGTGAAGACGTAGCCCGTCGCGCTGACGGCTGCGAACAACAGCACGGCCAGCGCCGGAAAGATCCAGGCCGACCGGGGCATCGGATTATGCGCGCTCATCTACCGGCTCCAATCACTGAAGACGAGCAGTAGCAAATCGGCCGGCAGATTCAATGCCAGCGCAGGATCGGGGCGACCGGCAGCAGCGTCAGCAGCATGAACAGCGGGATCAGCACGGCGCCGGCGCGCAAGAGATAGCCGAAGAAGCTCGGCATCTCGATGCCGTTCTCGCTCGCGATGCTGCTGACCATGAAGTTCGGCGCATTGCCGATATAGGTGAGCGCTCCCATGTAGACGGCGCCCATCGAGATCGACGCGAGCGTGCCCGACAGCTCGTGCATCAGCGTTTGCGGATCGCCGCCGGCAAGCTGGAAGAACAACAGATAGGTCGGTGCATTGTCGAGAAACGCTGACATCAGGCCGGTGAACCAGAAATAGGCGACCTCGCGCGGCGCACCGTCCGGTGCCGTCACGGCCGACAACAGCCAGGCGAAGGCGCCGTGGTGGCCGGCATTGAGCATGGCAATGACCGGGATGATGGCGACGAAGATGCCCGCGAACAGTTTTGCGACCTCGCGGATCGGCTCCCAGGTGAAGCCGTTGGCCTCCCTGTGCTCGTCCGGTGTCAACCACACCGACAGCGCCGCAATGGAAAGCAGCGCCACATTGCGCGCGATGTCTTCCAGCCCCAGCTTCGTTCCGAGAATGTCGAAAGCAACAGCGGGCTTCCACATCGCCGAGGCCAGCAGGCTCGCGACGATGGCTGCGATCAGCACGAGGTTGACGAGACCGCGAATGCGGACCGGATCCGCGGGACCGGCGTCGCTGAGCCGAGGTTCGCTGCGGAAGCGCCAGAAATCGATGGCGGTGAAGATCGCGAGCAGCAATCCGGCGACGATCGAGGTCTGCAGCCAGATGCTCCGCGTGGTCCAGAAGAAGTCGACGCCGTGCAGGAAACCGACGAACAGCGGGGGATCGCCGAGCGGGCTCAGCGCGCCGCCGACATTGGCGACCAGGATGATGAAGAAGATGATGACATGGGCGTTGTGGCGCCGCGGCCGGTTGGCGCGGATCAGCGGACGGATCAGGATCATCGCGGCACCCGTGGTGCCGACAATGCTTGCACCCAGCGTGCCGAGCGCGAGGATGCCAGCATTGATCGCTGGCGTGGCCTTGATGTCGCCGGTAATGAGAATGCCGCCGGCCACGACATAGAGCGCGAACAGCAGCACGATGAAGCCAAGATATTCGGCGAGCAGAGCGTGCACGAGCACAGCCAGCGTGACCGCGCTTCCGGCAAAAATCACGAGTGAGACGAGCGCCGCCAGCGACCAAGCAGCGGCGATCTTGCCGTAATGATGGTGCCAGACTTTCGCAAACAGCAGCGGTCCGAGCGCGATCGACAGCAACAGGCCGGCAAAGGGAAGCGCATAGGGCCAGCGCATCGCCGCACCATCGAGACCGGTTGCGGCCCATGCCTGCTGCGGCAACAAAGCGAGGATGGCGGCGAGGGATATGCCCCGGAGCCGGGTGACGAGCCGTTCAGGATCCAATGAAGCGCCTTGCCGTTTCGATCGCACCGAAGCTATCGAGATTGTCATGTCCGCCGCCCGCAAAGCGAACGAACTGCTTCGGTTCATGCGCGAGCGCGAACAGACGCTCTCCGAACACGATCGAAATGACAAGGTCATTGGTGCCATGCATCACCAGGAGCGGCACCGTGACGCGCGTGATCCGCTGGTCGGAAGGGAACGGATCGCGCATCAAGAGGCGCACCGGCACGAACCAGAATGACGAAGATGCAATGTCGGCCGTCGACGTATAAGGCGCCTCCAGGACCAGCTTTCCAACACGCTGTTCTGCGGCGAGCGCGACCGCCACGCCGGTCCCGAGCGAGAAGCCCCAGGCGACGATTCGTTCCGCCGTGTAGCGCGCCGTGGTGAAGGCGTAGGCGGCGGCGGCATCGTGCAGCAGACCCTCCTCGCTCGGCGCGCCGCTCGAGCCGGCATAGCCGCGGTAGGACAGCGCGACGAGGCCGGTGCCATCTGCCGTCATGGCCTTGAAGCGGCTGACACGGCCGGCAAGAAAGTCGCCATTGCCCGGAAAATACAGGATCACGGGACGACCGGGCCTCGCCGGCACGTGCCAGACGATGATCTTCTCGCCATCCGAGGTGGTCAGGACATGCTCCTCCGCCTCGGGACAATCTGCCGCCTCAGGCGGGGTCCGCTTGGCGGTCGGTATCGGAAACAGCATCTCGCGCTGCCGGGCATAGAGCACGAGGAGCCCGGCGAGATAGACGGTCGCAAGCAGGATGACGGTCCATTTGGCGATGGTGATCATTGCGCGGCCGGCCCCAGGTTCAGCTCAGGGCTTGCGACGGCTCCGCAGCAATTTCATGACGTCGGGCCGGAGGCTCGCCGGTACGTCCCGGCAGCCGCATGCCGCCTTGTGGGCGGCATGCCATGCGACGCGCTGCTCGCGCGTCGCCTTGAGGGGCATGCGATGAGACCGGTGCCAATCCCTGTTGATGGCCACGGTCCGTTTCCTTCGCGTGCTACATCGCCTTGACGATGTTCTCGGTGACCTTCTTGGCGTCGCCGAGCAGCATCATGGTGTTGTCGCGGTAGAACAGCGGATTGTCGATGCCGGCATAGCCGGAGGCCAGCGAGCGCTTGATGAACATCACGGTGCCGGCCTTCCAGACCTGCAGCACGGGCATGCCGTAGATCGGCGAGGTCTTGTCCTCCTCGGCCGCCGGGTTGGTGACGTCGTTGGCGCCGATCACGAAGGCGATGTCGGCCTGTGCGAACTCGGAGTTGATGTCCTCGAGCTCGAACACCTCGTCGTAGGGGACGTTGGCTTCGGCGAGCAGCACGTTCATGTGGCCGGGCATGCGGCCGGCGACCGGGTGAATGGCGTACTTCACCTCGACGCCTTCCTTCTTCAGGATGTCGCCCATCTCGCGCAGCGCGTGCTGCGCCTGCGCCACCGCCATGCCATAGCCGGGCACGATGATGACCTTCTGGGCATTCTTCATGATGAAGGCCGCGTCGTCGGCCGAGCCGAGCTTGGCGGGCTTCTGCTCACCGCCGCCACCGCCGGCGGCCGCGGTCTCGCCGCCGAAGCCGCCGAGGATGACCGAGATGAAGGACCGGTTCATCGCGTGGCACATGATGTAGGACAGGATCGCGCCCGAGGAGCCGACCAGCGCGCCGGTGATGATCAGCGCGGAATTGCCGAGCGTGAAGCCGATGCCGGCCGCAGCCCAACCCGAGTACGAGTTCAGCATCGAGATCACGACCGGCATGTCGGCGCCGCCGATCGGGATGATCATGAGCACGCCGAGCGCCAGCGCCAGGATGACGATCAGCCAGAAGTCGAGCGCGCCGCCGGTCAGGACCAGCCGGACGATGAAGAACACCAGCGCCACCGCAATCACGATGTTGATGATGTGACGGGCGGGCAGGATGATCGGCGCGCCGCTCATGCGCGCGGACAGCTTCAGGAACGCGATCACCGAGCCGGTGAAGGTCAGCGCGCCGATGGCGACGCCGAGCGACATCTCGACCAGGCTCTGCGGATGGATGTTGCCGGGGGTGCCGATGTCGAAGGCTTCCGGCGCGTAGAACGCGCCGGCGGCGACCAGCACCGCGGCCATGCCGACCAGCGAGTGGAAGGCGGCGACCAGTTCCGGCATCGAGGTCATCGGCACGCGGCGGGCGATCACCGCGCCGATCGCGCCGCCGATGGCGATGCCGACGATGACGAGCACCCAGGCGAGGCCGTCTGCCGGCGGATGGTTGGCCAGCGTGGTGGCGACCGCGATCGCCATGCCGATCATGCCGAACAGATTGCCCTGGCGCGACGAAGCCGGGCTGGACAGCCCGCGCAGCGACAGGATGAACAGCACTCCCGCCACGAGATACAAAAATGCAGAGAGGTTGGCGCTCATCTCAGGTCCCCATTAATCCTTCAGCCCGAGGTGGCCGCTTACTTCGACTTCTTCTTGTACATCGCCAGCATGCGCTGGGTGACAAGGAAGCCGCCAAAAATGTTCACGCAGGCGAAAATGAGCGCGACAAAGCCGAAGGCGCGAGCCCAGCCCGAGCCACTCGAGACGTTCGCGACGCCGCCGGCAAGCAACGCGCCGACCACGATCACCGAGGAGATCGCGTTGGTCACGCTCATCAGCGGCGTGTGCAGGGCCGGTGTCACCGACCACACCACGAAATAGCCGACGAAGACGGCGAGGACGAAGATCGACAGCCGGAAGATGAAGGGGTCGACGACCTGTGCAGCATGCTCCATGGAGGGTCTCCTTAAACCTTCGGCTGGAAGTTCGGGTGGATGACGGCGCCGTCTTTCGTGAGCGCGGTCGCCTTGACCAGTTCGTCATCCCAGTTCACGGCGAGCTTCTTCTCTTTCTTGTCGACCATGGTCTCGATGAAGGAGAACAGATTGCGCGCGTAGAGGCTGGAGGCCGAGGCGGCAACGCGGCCGGCGACGTTGGTGTAGCCGACGATCTTGATGCCATCGAGGTCGACGACCTCGCCGGCCCTGGCGCCCTCGACATTGCCGCCGCGCTCGACGGCGAGATCGACCAGCACCGAGCCCGGCTTCATCGACTTGACCATCTCGCCGGAGACGAGCTTCGGCGCGGGCCGACCCGGAATCAGCGCGGTGGTGATCACGATGTCCTGCTTCTTGATGTGCTCGGCGGTGAGCGCGGCCTGCTTGGCCTGGTATTCCTTGGACATTTCCTTGGCGTAGCCGCCGGCGGTCTGCGCGTTCTTGAACTCCTCGTCCTCGACGGCGAGGAATTTCGCGCCGAGCGATTCGACCTGCTCTTTGGTCGCGGGCCGCACGTCGGTCGCGGTGACAACGGCGCCAAGACGGCGCGCGGTCGCGATCGCCTGAAGGCCGGCAACGCCGACGCCCATCACGAACACCTTGGCCGCGGGCACGGTGCCGGCGGCGGTCATCATCATCGGGAAGGCGCGGCCGAACGCCTCGGCGCCCTCGATCACGGCGCGGTAGCCGGCAAGGTTCGCCTGCGAGGACAGCACGTCCATCACCTGCGCGCGCGTGATGCGCGGCATCAATTCCATCGCGAAGGCGGAGACGCCGGCATCGGCGATCGTCTTCAGCGCAGCCTCGTTCCCGTAGGGGTCCATGATGGCGATGACGAGCGCACCGCGCTTGTACTGCGCGAGCTCGGAGGCTTCAGGGCGCTTCACCTTGATGATGATGTCGGCATCCTTCAGCGCATCTGCGCTGACGGTGGCACCCACGGCGGTGAATTCGGAATCAGGCAGGCCCGATTTGATGCCGGCGCCCGGCTCGACGGCGATCTCGGCGCCCAGCGCCTTGAACTTCTTCACCGTATCGGGCGAAGCGGCGACTCGCGGCTCGAGCGGATCGATTTCCTTGGCAACGGCGATCTTCATAGGTCCTCCGGCGGCGCGGGACAGCGCGCGCGCAAACTAAGCGTTACTCCCGCGGCGTTCGATACCGGTTTTGGCACCGGCTTGGATGCAAATATTCTGGGCAGCTGCTGCCGCTGGCGTGTGCAGCCGCCGACAGATCAGGTCAGGAAGATCGCCATCAGGATCACGATGAGCGCGACCGAGGCCGTGCCGTACTTCACCAGCTTGATGAAGCCCTCGTAGGTCTGCTCGTGGGCAACGTAGTCGTTGCCGTCGGCGGTGCTGTACGCCACTTCGCTATGATCAGCCATGGATTGTCCCCAGTCGAAAGTCGAATTCTTGGGCTGGGATACCGCAAAGTTTCGGGCAGGGCAACGGCACCGGGACGCGGTTTTCCTGCAAATCAGGTCATTTGGAATCCCAATTGTCGCGGATCCAGCGGACGAGGCTCTGTTCGCTGACTTCACCGGCGGCGAGCGAGAGGATGATGGTTGTCGCTTCCGCAGGATCGGGAGTGAAGGCCACGCCGTTCTTGTGGAGGAAGACCATCATCGCCATGAAGGCGATGCGCTTGTTTCCATCGACAAATGCATGGTTTTTCGCGAGGCCAAATGCATATGCTGCAGCGAGTTCATCGATCGGCACCTGCTCGTACCGCCATTTATTGATCGGACGGTCCAGCGCCGAGCGCAACATGCCCTCGTCGCGCAATCCCGGCGCACCGCCGAAGCGGCGGAGTTGTCTACTGTGAATTGCGACGACCTGCTCGTAGGTGATCCAGAGCGGCTCCTGGAGATCGCCCATCTGCGTAGCAAGCTATTTTGCGAGCGCAGCGAGCGTGTCGCGATACTTGTCCATCACCTCGTCGGCGATTTCCATCGTCCGCTCGAAATCGGGGTCGTAGGGCAACAACTGAAAGCCACCGCCGGGTAATTCCACGATGTGCAATTGCTGTCCGCGCTTGAGATCGAGCCGCCGCATCAGCTCGCGCGGCAGCAGCAGACCGTCGGAATTGCCGATTTTCTTGATCTCGATCTTCATGGGTTGCCTCGAGGACGTTATACATATGTATAACACTTCTAGTCAGGCCGTTCAACAGGTGTTTTACGCCCTGTTTGGCGTCTGGAGCAGCTACCCGCCTCAGCCCATCGCCTCCAGCTCGTCGATCATCCCGGCGATGACCGACAGACCGCCGTCCCAGAATTTCGGGTCCTTGGCATCCAGTCCGAACGGCCGTAGCAACTCGGAATAGTGCTTGGTGCCGCCGGCGGCGAGCATGTCGAGATAGCGCTCGGCAAAGCCCTCGTTCGCGTTCTCGTAGACAGCATACAGCGAGTTCACGAGGCAATCGCCGAACGCGTAGGCGTAGACGTAGAACGGTGAATGGATGAAGTGCGGGATGTACATCCAGTAGTTCTCGTAACCCGCCTTGATCTCGATCGCCGGCCCGAGGCTGTCGCCCTGCACCGACAGCCAGATCTCGCCGAGCCGCGTCGCGGTGAGCTCGCCGTTCTTGCGCTCGGTGTGGACCGCGCGCTCGAACGAGTAGAACGCGATCTGCCGCACCACGGTGTTGATCATGTCCTCGACCTTGCCGGCCAGCAGCGCCTGGCGCTGCTTGGCGCTCTTGGTCTGCGCCAGCAGCCGCCGGAAGGTCAGCATCTCGCCGAACACGCTTGCGGTCTCCGCCAGCGTCAGCGGCGTCGGCGCCATCAGCGCGCCGTTCTTCGCCGCCAGCACCTGATGCACGCCATGGCCGAGCTCGTGGGCGAGCGTCATCACGTCGCGCGGCTTGCCCTGGTAGTTCATCAGCACATAAGGGTGCGCCGAGGGCGTGGTCGGATGCGAGAATGCGCCCGGCGCCTTGCCCGGCCGCACCGGCGCGTCGATCCAGCGATCGGTGAAGAAGCGCTCGGCGATATCAGCCATTTTGGGCGAGAAGCCGCGATAGGCCGTCAGCACCATGTTGCGCGCATCGGGCCAGCCGATGACGTCCGTCGCGGCAAACGGCAGCGGCGCGTTGCGATCCCAATAAGCCAGCCGCTTCTTGCCGAACCACTTCGCCTTCAACGCGTAATAGCGATGCGACAGCTTTGGATAGGCCGCCTGCACCGAGGCGACCAGCGCATCCACCACCTCGCGCTCGACGCGGTTGTTGAGATGGCGGGAATCCGCGACGTCCTGGAAGCCGCGCCAGCGGTCGGAGATGTCCTTGTCCTTGGCGAGTGTGTTGGTGATCAGCGCAAAGGTGCGCTCATTGGCCTTGAAGGTTTTTGCCAGTGCCTCGGCCGCGCTCTTGCGCTTGGCGCCGTCGCGGTCCTGCAGCAGATTGAGCGTCGGCTCGATCGCCAGCTCCTTGGCCCCGACCTTGAAGCGCAGTCCGGAGATGGTCTGGTCGAACAGCCGGTTGAAGGCGGAATAGCCGGTCTGCGCCTTCTCCAGGAAAAGCTGCTCGAGCTTGTCGTCGAGCTGATATGGCTTCTCCTTGCGCAGATCCTCGATCCAGGGACGGTAGTGCGCGAGCTCCGGCGCTTGCATGGCCCGGTTCAAAATATCGTCATCGACACGGTTGAGCTCGAGCGCGAAGAACAGCAAATGCGTGGACGCCGCCGTCAGCCGCTCCGACACATCGCCGTAAAACTTTGAAATCGCAGGGTCGACGCTGTCGCCGGCGTGGATGAGCCCGGCATAGGAACCGAGCCGGCCGGCAAGATCGTCGATTGCCTCATAGCGTCGCACGGCTTCCGCGAGCCATTTTCCGCCATCTTCGTTTGCTGTCCCTGTCGCCAGCTTGCCCTTGTAGTCCGTCTCGAACGCGACGCAGTCGGCATCCATCTTTTCGAGATCGCGCGCCACTTCCGGCGCATCGATCCCGGAATAGAGATCGGCAAGGTTCCACTCCGGAAGCTTGCCGGTCTTGCTCGCAGGCTTTGCGCGTGAAGACCCGGAGGACTTCGTCTTGACGGTAGATTTCTTGGCGGCGGATGTCTTGGCAGCTGGCTTGTGGAGGGCGGACTTTTTAAGAGCAGGCTTGGAGCGCGAATTCATTGTGTGGGAAACCTGTGTTCAACAAGCGCGACGGCGGGCGGGGGCATCAAGGTTTAAGAGTGCGTTAATCGGCTTCGGCCAGAGTGCCCCGATTCGAGACAGATAGTAGTAGCGTGCGGGGAACACCATGGCTGCCAGTATTTTGATCGCCGACGACGACGCCGTAGCCCGCCGGCTGGTCGAGAACATGGTGCAGAAATGCGGCTATGAGACGGTCGTCGTGGACTCCGGTGACGCCGCGATCGCAGCCCTCACCGCGCCCGATGCTCCGGCCATCGACGCCGTCATCCTCGATCTCGTGATGCCCGGCCTCGACGGCATGGGCGTGCTGGCGAAAATCCGCGAAGCAGGTCTCAGCGTCCCCGTCATCGTGCAGACCGCCCATGGCGGCATCGACAACGTGATCTCGGCGATGCGCGCCGGCGCGGCCGATTTCGTGGTCAAGCCGGTTGGTGTGGAGCGGCTCCAGGTCTCGCTGCGCAACGCGCTCAACGCCTCCGCGCTCAAGGGCGAATTGCAGCGCATCCGGCACAGCCGCGAGGGCCGGCTGACCTTCTCCGACATCATCACCCGCGCCGAGGCGATGGCAGGCGTGATGCGCGCCGCGCAGAAGGCGGCGAACTCCGCGATTCCCGTTCTGATCGAAGGCGAGTCCGGCGTCGGCAAGGAGATGTTCGCGCGCGCCATCCATGGCAGTGGCGAGCGCAAGGCCAAGCCCTTCGTCGCCGTCAATTGCGGCGCGATCCCCGACAACCTCGTCGAGTCCATTCTGTTCGGCCACGAGAAGGGCGCTTTCACCGGCGCGACCGAGCGGCACATGGGCAAGTTTGTCGAGGCCCATGGCGGCACGCTGTTTCTGGACGAGGTCAGCGAGCTGCCGCTGACCGCGCAGGTCAAGCTGCTGCGCGCGCTTCAGGAAGGCGCGGTCGAGGCGGTCGGCGGCCGCAAGCCCGTCAAGGTCGACGTCCGCATCGTCTCGGCCACCAATCGTCGGCTGCTGGAGCGGGTGAAACAGGGACACTTCCGGGAAGACCTGTTCTATCGCCTGCACGTGCTGCCGCTGACGATCCCCTCGCTCCGGGCCCGGCGCGAGGACATCCCGCATCTGCTCCGGCATTTCCTGGCGCGGTTTGCCGCCGAGGAGAACCGCGCGATCACCGGCATCAGCGGCGAGGCCATGGCCCATCTTGCCCAACTCGACTGGCCCGGCAACATCCGCCAGCTCGAGAATGCGGTCTACCGTGCCGTGGTGATGAGCGACGGCGACCAGCTCGGCCTCGGCGACTTCCCTCTGCTCGCTTCGCAGCCGCATCCCGTAACCGAGATTCCGACCGCTCCGCTGATGCTCGAGCCGGCGGCGACCCCTTCGGTGGTATCGGGCAATGAAATACCAATCGCGCCGCTCCCGGCTGTGGGAAATCTGGCCATGCTGACCCCCACCGGCGACGTCCGCGCGCTCGAGGACATGGAGAACGAGATCATCCGCTTCGCGATCTCGCACTACCGCGGCCAGATGTCCGAGGTGGCCCGCCGCCTCAAAATCGGCCGGTCCACCCTCTACCGCAAACTCGACGAGGCCGGGGTTCCCGGACATGGCGGGAAAAGCGGCGAGGAGACGCACTGAGCCTCATGCGAACGAGGGTTCGTGCGGCGATGCGAGACCGGCTGTAAGCCGTTCGCATGACGACAGAATTCGACTGCTTCTTGAACCGTGACTTGGAAGTGACAGACACAGGGAAAAGCGCGCTGGGCAGGCGCACAATCCGTTGCCAAGAGGCTCCCTTGAAGTCAGTTTGGCGTGAGTTGTCCCGGTTAGCGCTGGCTGCAAAACCGGGGCCTGTATATCGTCTGCGTATGAATCGTTGCGTGCAGGCGTGCAACTTTCGAGAGGCCGGCGCGATTTAGCCGAAGCTCAATAGGCGATAACAAAGCTGTTCCACGAGGGACAGTTCACCCGAGGGGTGCGACACAATGCGTGACTGTTTGAACCACCGTGCGGGCTTCGACCGTGTCTTGATGACGGTCGCGGCAACCTTCCTCACGGTGTCGGCCAGCTCGGCCCTGGCGCAGGATCAGGCGCGCAGCAGCGCCGCCGAGCTCGCGATCGAAGCCGCGATCCCGCGCCCCGAGCCGGCCAACGTCCCTCCCCCGACCGCCTCCGATATCAAGCTCGACACCACCGCCACGGTGCAGGATTCCGCCAAGGAGCCGGCACAGGCGCCCGTAAAGGCTGACGTCGCGCCCGCCCCGGCCCCCGAGAAGGTGGAAACCAAGCCGTCCGACGTCGCCACCACGCCCGCGCCCGAGGCGCCGAAGAGCGACACTGCGAAGTCCGAGCCCGCAACCGCTGCGCCTGCGGCACCCGCCACGGCTGCGGCCCCTGTCGCTGAGCCCGTGAAGGCCGCGAGCAACGTTGCCGCCGCCGACCAGCCGGTCGCCGACAAGCTCAGGGACATCATCGGCGCCAAGACCTCGCGCCATTTCGATCGCAAGAACGAGCGCGCGGCGATCGAGAAGTTTTATGGCGCACGGGACTTCGCGCCGGTCTGGACGCAAAGCGGCAGCCTGACCACCGCGGCCAAGGGCGTCATCGCGCGGCTGAAGGACGCGGCGTCCGACGGCCTCAATCCCGCCGACTATCCGGTGCCGGACTTCGCCAGCGCCAGCACGCCCGATGCGCTGGCCGATGCCGAGCTCAAGCTCACCGCCAGCATGTTCGACTATGCACGCCAGGCCCAGAGCGGCCGCATGCACTGGTCCCAGGTCAGCGGCGACATCCTCTATCCCGAGCATCCGGTCGACCCGAACGAGGTGCTCGCCAAGGTCACGACCGCGGCGGACGCCTCCGCGGCGCTCGACAGCTACAATCCGCCCCACAAGCTCTACAAGGAGCTGAAGGCCAAGCTCGCGGAGCTTCGCGGTCAAGGCAGCGGCCCGGTGATCGAGATCGCCGATGGTCCGGCGCTGAAATACACCCCGGCCAGCAAGAAGCAGGCTGAGATCGTCGTGGAAGATCCGCGCGTGCCGCAACTCCGCGCCAAGCTCGGCCTTGCCGAGAACGCCAGCGACACCCGCTATGACGCAGCGGTCGCGGACGCCGTGCGAAAATTCCAGAGCGGCGCCGAGATGAAGGCGACCGGCATCCTCGACGACAAGACGGTCAAGGCGCTCAACACTCCGAAGCGCGACAAGCAGATCGACGTGGTGCTGGTGAACATGGAGCGCTGGCGCTGGCTGCCGCGCGATCTCGGCGCGCCCGCGCTGGGTGATGCCTATGTGATCCTCAACATTCCCGACTACACGCTGAAGGTGATGCAGCGCGGCCAGCAGGTCTGGACCACCCGCGTCGTCACCGGCAAGCCGGGCACGCACGCGACCCCGCTGCTCACCGAGACGATGAAGTACATCACGGTCAATCCGACCTGGAACGTGCCGCCGTCGATCGTCTACAACGAGTACCTGCCGGCGTTGCAGCAGGACCCGACCGTGCTCCAGCGCATGGGCCTCAAGCTCGAACAGAACCGCGACGGCTCGGTGCACATCTCGCAGCCGCCCGGTGAGGCCAACGCGCTCGGCCGCATCCGCTTCAACTTCCCGAACAAGTTCCTGGTCTATCAGCACGACACGCCGGACAAGAACCTGTTCGCGAGGGAAGATCGCGCCTTCAGCCATGGCTGCATGCGCGTGCAGAACCCGGATCAGTACGCGTCCGTGCTGCTCAACATCACCATGCCGAACGAGAAGTACACGCCCGAGCGCGTGCGCAGCATGTACGGCAAGAGCGAGATCGACCTGAAATTCCCGACCCCGGTCCCGGTCAACATCACCTATCAGACCGCCTTTGTGGACGATGCCGGCAAGCTGCAGTTCCGCAAGGACGTCTATGGCCGCGACGCGACCATGATCAACATCCTGAAGAACAACCGCGGCAAGGATCTCGAGGCCGTCGTTGCGCACTCGCAGCCGAGCTATTCGCGCCCGGCGACGACCCTGCCCTCGGGCGTGGCGGTGGCCAACAATGGCGGCGGCTTCGGGTCCTCCGGCCCGAACTTCTTCGAGCGGCTGTTCGGAGGCGGGGCGCCGACGCCCCCGCCGGCTCCGGTCGGCCGCCGGCCCCAGCAGCAGCGGGTCTTCACCCGGTAAGCCTGCGCGGACCCGGCTTTTCGAATTTCACAACGATATCAACGGCCCCGTCCCATGGATGGGGCCGTTTAACGTTAACCATTGTCCACCTGGCTCCCGGTACCGGGCGTTTTTTTGCCACACTCAACGGGTTAGGATTGTAGTCTGACTTGGTTTGGGGGCGGGAAGGTCAACCTCGAATTAACCTTCTCGCTTTAAGAAAGCGTTCATCCTCTTTCGCGCTGCTACGGGGTTGGCGGGAGAGTCCATTTGAACGCTCGTCGACTGGGTGGGCTCATACGTGCTGACTGGTCTCGCACGCCAATTAACTGTGCTGTCGTTGTCCCATGCGGGAGTGAAGACCGGTTCGCGGATCGGCCTCGCTGCCGTATTGCTGCTTGCGGGCGCAGGCTCGGTTCATAACGCCGCCGCGCTGAACGAGACCAAGACGCTCTCCTTCCACCACACCCATTCCGGCGAAGACCTGACCGTCACCTTCAAGCGCGATGGCCGCTATGACGAAGCGGCGCTGAAGCAGCTCAACCACTTCCTGCGCGACTGGCGCACCCAGGACGAGACGGTCATGGACCGCCGCCTCTTCGATATCCTCTGGGAAGTCTACCGCGACGTCGACGGCAAGCAGCCGATCCAGATCATCTCCTCCTACCGCTCCCCCGCCACCAACGCCATGCTCCGCCGCCGCTCCTCGGGTGTGGCGCGCGCCAGCCAGCACATGCTGGGCCATGCGATGGACTTCTACATTCCGGGCGTGGCGCTGGAGCAGATCCGCTTCGCCGGCCTGCGCCTCCAGCGCGGCGGCGTCGGCTTCTATCCGACCTCCGGCTCCCCCTTCGTGCATCTGGATACCGGCAGCGTCCGGCACTGGCCGCGGATGACGCATGACCAGCTCGCCCGCGTCTTCCCGGACGGAAAGACGGTGCATCTGCCGACCGACGGCGTGCCGCTGAAGAACTATGAGCTCGCCAAGGCCGAGATCGAGCGCCGCGGCAATGGCGACGACTCCAGCAGCAGCAAGCCGAACTTCTTCGCCGCCTTGTTCAAGAGCAAGTCCGCCGCTCCGGCCGCCAGCAGCGACGAGGACGACGAGGGCGCGCCCGCCCCGGCCACCAAGCCGGCGACACCGACCGTGGTCGCAGCCGCCGCCAAGCCCGCCGAACCGGTGCCGACGCCGCGCGCCAAGCCGCAGATCCCCACCGCGATCCAGCTCGCCTCGGCCGATGCGCAGCTCGTTGCACCGCCCAAGCCGAAGCCCGCGCCGGTGGCCGACAAGCCCGCTGCCGGCAAGCCGGAGACCCCGGCCGACATCATCAATGCCCGCGGCTTCTGGGATGATGTCCCGGCCGCGCCGCAGCAGGCGACGCCGGCGCAAATCGCTGCGCTGAAGGCCCGCCAGGCCCTTGCCGCCGCCACAGATTCGCAACCGACCGCGAGCGTGTCCAACGCCGCCCTTCAGGCGCTGGCTTTTGCGCCGGCCGCCTCCCCGGTCGATCGCGCCAATGTCGTCGCCGCCTCCGCGCCGATTCCGCGCTCGGCCCGTCCCGCGTCGCGCAACATCGCTCAGGCGACCGAAATCAACACGGTGGTCGGCAAGAGCGTCGACGGCGCGGTCGCGACCGCGACCCGCCTCTCCGCCGCCAAGAGCGAGAGCATCTGGCTCAAGATCGTGATGCTGTCGCCGAGCGCCAGCCGCGCGATGTCGGTCACGCTGATGGGCGAGCTCGATACGGCGGCGCTGCGCGGCTATTTCGTCAAGCCGCAGGCCGTGATCGCGATGGGCTTTGTCGACGACCCGATGCACGGCCTGTCCTGCGACAGTTTTTCGGGCAGCGCGACCGCGAAGCTCCAGACGACGTCGTTCGTCATGCGCACCGCCGCGCTGCGCTGAGGCGCCGAGCTACCTCCACGAATTCAGTCTCGTCGCCCGGACGGAGCGCAGCGCAATCCGGGAATCGCGCCACGAGCAACGACGGCCCCGGATTACGCTTCGCTCCATCCAGGCTACGAGAGCGCCCTACCGCGCTTTCCTCGCTCGCCGGTCCAGATGATAGGTCAGCGCCAGCGACAGGCAGACGGATAATTCCCGCTTTGGCAGCCGGCCCGCCACCGGCAACAGCAACGCCCGCGTCTGCCGGTATTCAAACAGATCGGGCAAGCGTTCGCGGAAGCTATCGATCAGCGTCGTCTTGCAATTGAACAGGATGGCGGCATGCGCGGAGTCTTTGACGCGGCCAAGCCGGATCGTCGAGCCGCTGCCGGTCTGATCGGTTAGATAAGCCGGCTCGCCCCATTTCAGCGTCTCGGTGAGCCGGCCGACCTCTTCATGCGCCGCGGCGGTCGCGAAGATCAGCGCACGCACCTGAAGCAGCCGCTTGCCGATCGACGCCGGAAGAGCGCCGAAGGCACGGCTCACCTCGCGCGGCAGCGGTGGCGCAGTCATTCGCGACTCCGTTCGCAAACGAAACACGCGCAATTTGTAGCCCGGATGGAGCGCGGCGCAATCCGGGGATTGCTTTCACACTGCGAGAGCCCGGATTTCGCTGTCGCTCCATCCGGGCTACGGCAGTCGTGCTTGAGGCGCCAACGCCTCAGAGCATGCCCAGCGCCTGCATGTAGGTCTCGAGGATGGTCTCGGCCTCGGCGCGCTCGTTGGGGTCCTGCTTGCGCATGCGCACGATGGTGCGCAGCGCCTTGACGTCGTAGCCGTTACCCTTGCTCTCGGCATAGACGTCGCGGATATCGTCGGAGATCGCCTTCTTCTCTTCCTCCAGCCGCTCGATGCGCTCGATGATGGATTTGAGCTGGTCCTTGGCAAATTTCGTCGCGGGCTCGTCGTCGCGGACGGCGGCGGAGGTGGCCATCTAGGTACTCCCAATGGAACTGGCAAAACGAGGTGACGCCGGCATCCCTCACCGCGCGTGCTGGTAGACCCTTAGGGTTGGTACCGACTGCGTTCAAGGCAGCATCGCGCTCGTCCACAGCGCGCCCACACCTTCCTGCGGCGAGGCCAAGAAAGCTGTTGTGTGGTGCGACTCAGGCGAGGCGCGCCCGGGCCGTTCAGTGCCCGTGCCCGTGGGGATGGACCTTCTTCATCGTCTCAAGCTGTTCTGGCGTGGCCGTGCCCTGGTATTTCGACTTCCAGGTCTCGTAGGGCATGCCGTAGATGGCCTCCCGGCTCTCGTCCTTGCTTAAGGCGACGCCCTGGGCGTCGGCGGCTTCCTTGAGCCAGTTGGACAGGCAGTTGCGGCAGAAGCCAGCCAGATTCATCATGTCGATGTTCTGGACATCCGTCCGCGACTTCAGATGATCGACCAGACGGCGGAAAGCGGCCGCCTCGAGCTCCGTTCTGGTTTTGTCGTCGATTGCCATGGCTGTATCCCTGGTATCCCCTTGGGCCTGACCCGATGGAGGTCACCCTTACGGGATCAGGTGGGTCCTGTCACAGATTTTGCCATATCCCGGCGCAAACCGACCCGAACCCGGCCTTGAGGCAGTTCCCCGGCCCCTACGCCAAATCGTCAATGATCTGATATAGCTTCCGCGACAATGATCGCCGAATCTCCCCGCTCCCCCCTTCGCATGCTCGTCCGGTTGGTCCCGGTGCTGGCGATTGGCCTGCTGTGCTTGTGGAGCAGCCCGGCCTCCGCCGATTTCCGTCTCTGCAACAACACGTCGAGCCGGGTCGGCATTGCGCTCGGCTACAAGGACGCCGAGGGCTGGACCACCGAAGGCTGGTGGAACATCTCGTCCCGCTCCTGCGAGACCCTGCTGCGGGGAACGTTGGTCGCCCGTTACTATTACATCTACGCCATCGACTATGACCGCGGCGGCGAGTGGTCGGGGCAGGCCTTCATGTGCTCGCGCGACAAGGAGTTCACCATCCGCGGCACCGAGGATTGCCTCGCGCGCGGCTATGACCGGACCGGCTATTTCGAGGTCGACACCGGTGAGCAGCGGGCGTGGACGGTGCAGCTTACCGATGCCAACGAACAGCCGGCGCAGCAACGCGTACCCGGCCTCCCCGGTCCGGTTGGCCCGGGCGGGGTTCCGGGTTTGCCCAATAGCCCGCCCGGTGGTACGCCCCCCGCCCCGCCTGGCCTCCCGCCAGCTCCCTCGCCCCCGTCTGGAAATAAGCCATGAGGCGTCTTCGCCGTATCAAGATTCTCGCGACCCTGGGCCCAGCCTCTTCAGACCTCGCGATGATCCGCCGCCTGTTCGAGGCCGGCGCCGACCTGTTTCGCATCAACATGAGCCACACCCCGCATGACAAGATGCGGGAGCTGGTGGCGACGATCCGAAACGTCGAGAGCAGCTATGGCCGGCCGATCGGCATCCTGGTCGACCTGCAGGGCCCGAAGCTCAGGCTCGGCTCCTTCGCCGAAGGCTCGGTGCAGCTGCAGAACGGCCAGACCTTCACGCTGGATTCCGACAAGGCCCCCGGCGACACCACGCGCGTCCACCTGCCGCATCCGGAGATCCTGGCGGCGCTGCGGCCCGGCCACGCGCTGCTGCTCGACGACGGCAAGGTGCGCCTGATCGCGGAGGAGACCTCGAAAGAGCACGCGGTGACACGGGTCGTGGTCGGCGGCAAGATGAGCGACCGCAAGGGCGTCAGCCTGCCCGACACCGACCTGCCGGTCTCCGCCATGACCTCGAAGGACCGCGCCGACCTTGAGGCGGCGCTCGTCACCGGCATCGACTGGATCGCGCTGTCCTTCGTGCAGCGCGCCGACGACGTGATCGAGGCCAAGAAGATGATCCGTGGCCGCGCCGCAGTCATGGCCAAGATCGAGAAGCCGCAGGCGATCGACCGTCTCGCCGACATCATCGAGGCCTCCGACGCGCTGATGGTGGCGCGCGGCGACCTCGGCGTCGAATTGCCGCTCGAGCGCGTGCCGAGTCTGCAGAAGCAGATGACGCGGATGGCGCGCCGCGCCGGCAAGCCGGTGGTGATCGCAACCCAGATGCTGGAATCGATGATCCAGTCGCCGGTGCCGACCCGCGCCGAAGTCTCCGACGTCGCCACTGCCGTCTATGAGGGCGCCGACGCCATCATGCTGTCGGCGGAATCGGCGGCCGGCAAATTCCCGGTCGAGGCGGTCTCGACCATGAACCGCATCGGCGAGGAGGTCGAGCGCGACCCGATTTATCGTTCCGTGCTCACCGCGCAGCGCCCCGCGCCGGAATCCACCGCGGGCGATGCCATTGCCGACGCCGCGCGGCAGATCGCCGAGACGCTCGACCTGCCCGCTCTGATCTGCTGGACCTCATCGGGCTCGACCGCAGTGCGGGTGGCGCGCGAGCGGCCGAAGCCGCCGATCGTGGCGATCACGCCGAACATCACCGCCGGCCGACGGCTCGCGGTGGTCTGGGGCGTGCATTGCGTCGTGGCGGAAGACGCGCGCGACCAGGACGACATGGTCGGCCGCGCCGGGCAGATCGCGTTCCGGGACGGTTTCGTCCGCGCCGGCCAGCGCGTGATCATCGTCGCCGGCGTGCCGCTCGGCATCCCCGGCACCACCAACATGGTGCGCATCGCCTCGGTCGGCCCCGAGGGCGACGCGATCATGTAGGCCCGCCAGGGCACGCCAAACAAAAAGTCGAAAAACAACCCCATGCACAGTAGCGGGAGGGGCCGGCGAGCCTGCTGCGGTATTGCGAAAAGGCTCGCTCAGTCAACCACCTGAGCGCTGTCAGGCCGGCCGCTTCGTGCGCACCGCGATTTCACGCCCCAACGAGCGCCTTCGCGGTCGGCAGCAGCGTCTGCTGCACCACCAGACCCCGGGCGCGGGCGTCCATGACGCCGACGGCACGGAGCGCCAGCAGCGTCACGGTCTGCACCGCATCGCGCATCTTGACGGGATCATCGAGATTGTCAGGCGCAAGCGGCCCGACCAGGGCCTCATGCAGCGCGCCGAGCAAGGCGGTGGCAGCGAGTGCGGTGTCCTGCGCCGGCAGGTGACCGGCACGCACGGCTGCGTCGATCCGGGCGGCAATCTCGCCGGCAATCTCCCGCCGGCTGGCAAGGCGGGAGGCGCTGACATCGACATCAACAGGTTCGGCCAGAATGCCCCAGGCCAGCCGCCGCTGCGACAGGGTATGGACCGCCACGGTGGTGACGGCGGCCGCCAGCGCCGAGGACGGCCCCGGCGCGGCATCGGCCGCCCGGCGGATCGCCGCGAGCTCATCGCGGGAGACCTCGGCAATCAGCTCGGAGATCAGCTCGGCCTTGGAGGGGAAGTAGCGGTAGACCGTGCCGGCCGCGACATTGGCCCGGACCGCGACGGGCGCGATCTGCACCGCCGCCATCCCGCCTTCCGCCGCAGTCTCCCGCGCTGCCGTCAAGATCGCACTGCGCCGCGCCGCAAGGCGCTTCACCACTTGATGCGTCCGCCGATAAACCATGGCGCGCTTCCTGTCCCACACGCCTGCCGCACGCCCTGCGGCTAAACGCTTCGTCACGCAAAAGATGCAAATCGCCCCGCAAGGACTGAACAACTATTCAGGCGGGATGACAAGATGCAAATGCGTGGGAGCGCCACCGGAGAGGCCGCGCCGCAACGCTAAAAGTACTGCGCGCTGGTTGTAAGACAGATAACCACAGTTCTTACCACGATCTTGAAGACGGTCCGTGACTGTACGGTGGTAATGCAATTGCACCTTGGCGCACCATGCTCGACACGGACTCCCGGACCGCCTGGCAGCTTTTCCACCTCAACTGGTTTCCGATTCTCGGGATGGCCACCCTGCTGGCGCTCGGCCTCCCCTCGACCGGACTGAGTCTCGAGCCGGTCGCCTAAGGTGTGACCCTGGCGATCGCCGCGGCGCTACTCGCGGCCGCCTATGGCCACCGGCTCGTCAAAGGCGAGCTTGCCGGCTGTTCTCTCTGTCCGGCATCGTCTCGTTTCCGAGCTTTCACGCGGCGTCGGCCGTGCTCTATATGTGGGCGCTGTGGCCGGTGCGTGGCATCGGCGGCATCGTGGCCCTGCTCAGTCTGTTGATGATCGCGGCGACGCAGGTGATCGGCGCGCATTTTATCATCGACGTCGCTGCCGGCGCCGCGCTCGCCGCAGCCTCGATCTGGGCCGCGAAATTCTATCTCGACCGGAGTTACGGCGTGTGGGTCCGCAGCGCCGGCTTCGTTAGGGGCCTTGCCGGCCTCGCCCAAAAGAAAAGAGCCCCGTCAGCGACGAGGCTCTCAGAAATTCGCAGTTCGTCCGGTCTTACTTGAGGCCGGTCGAGATCGCGGTGAACTTGGTGTTCAGCGTGGTGCCGAGATTGTTGACGACGGTGATGATCGCCAGCGCGATGCCGGCAGCGATCAGGCCGTATTCAATGGCGGTGGCGCCGGATTCATCCTTGAGGAAACGCGCAACGAGGTTCTTCATAGAGTGCTCCAAATGAGTACACGAGGCTGCAACTGATCTGGTCTTTTCGGCTTCCCAGCGCCGCCCGACCATGGAACCGAACGTAGAGGCAAAGAATTGCGCCGCAGTTAATTCGACTGCGTAAACACCGAGCGCTTCGCGTGTATTCGCCGATGGTAAATTGAAATCTAAAACAATCTGTTAAATTTGTCGGGACCTGAAACCGGCGTGGCCTGCCGGTTTACCCGAAGTTATGACCGCCCGTGGTCCAATGCCGACTGGCGCGCGATGAGATAAATCGTTCATCGCGCTTCAGGTGATTGCTCGAGCATGATCTTCTCGGAAACCGCACCTCACTTTGCGCCAACGCGGCCCGCCGGGTCCGGATCATGCCCGACCGACAAGAACAACAGGACGACGAGGCGGCATGTCACTTTCCTTTGCCAACAGCATCGCGGCGCAGAGCCGCGCGAGGGCCCTGGTGCCGCTGTGTGTCGGCGCCGGCGTCTATCTGTTCTTCCTCTACCTCGGCGACACCCGGCTGCAGGACTCCGACTCGTTCTGGCAGGTGAAGATCGGGCAGTGGATCCTCGATCACCGCGCCATGCCCACCACCGACTTCTATTCGTTCACGCGAACGGGCGCGCCATGGATCTCGACGTCGTGGCTGTCGCAGGTGCTGTTCGCCTATTCCCACGCGCAATGGGACTGGGCAGGTCCCGTCATCCTCACCGCGGTCGCGGTCGCGGTCACGGTCGCGATCTTCGTCTATCTGCTCGATGCTCAGATCGAGGCACCACGCGCAGTGCTGTTCGCGATGTTGGCGCTGCTGCTGTCGGCCCATCACGTGCTGGCGCGGCCGCATATCCTGGCGCTGCCCGTCATGGTGGCGTGGGTCGGCCTGCTGATGGCAGCTGCCGACCGCAAGAGCGCGCCGTCCTGGTATTGGCTGCCGCTGATGGCGCTCTGGGCGAATTTGCATGGCGGCTTCGTGCTGGGCCTCGTGCTGATCGGCCCGATCGCGCTCGAGGCTGTCGAGCACGCCGAGAAGGGCCGACGGCTCCAGCTGTTCATGCGCTGGGTGTTGTTCGGAATCGGCGCTCTGATCGCGAGCTGCTGTACGCCGTATGGCTGGCGGACGCTGCTGGGCGCGACCAATATTCTCGGCCTCGGCGAACTGCTGTCGCTGATCTTCGAATGGATGCCCGCGAACTTCTCCACGTTCACCCCATTCGAAGGCGCCCTGCTCGGCTTGATCGCATTCGGCTATTATCGCGGCCTGGTGCTGTCGGCGCCCCGGATCCTCCTGATCCTGTTCCTGACCTGGAGCGCGCTGACCCATGTCAGGAGCATCGAGGCATTTGCCTTCCTGGTGCCGCTGGTGCTGGCAAAGCCACTCGGCGAGATGTTCCCGCGCCCGGCGCCTGACGCCGCCGGGGCCGGGCGCTGGCCCGCCCGCTATGTCACCGCGCTTGGCGCGCTGATGATCGTGGCGGCGAGTTGGACCTCGACGTCGCTCTACATGGCGCACCACCGCTTCACCTTCACGACGACGCACACGCCGGTTGCGGCCGTCGACGTGCTCGAGCAACGCAAGGTGCAGCGCATCTTCAATGCCTACCAGTTCGGCGGCTATCTGATCTCGCGCGATATTCCGGTCTTCGTTGACGGCCGTGCCGAGCTCTATGGCGAGAAATTCGTCATGGACTTCTTCAAGGCGACGGAGGGCAAGAAGCCCGAATTGCTGCCGCGCCTGCTCGACGAGTACAAGATCGATGCGACGCTCCTGGTTGCCGATGCGCCGGGCCCGCAGATCCTCGACCAGATCAAGGGCTGGAAGCGGATCTATACGGACGACATCGCCGTGATCCATGTGCGAGACCATGCGGACGGCGCGACCGCGGCGCCTTCGAAGTGAGAACCTACTTGCAGGCGCGTACGCGTAATCGTGAGACGTCCTTCCAAAGGCGGCGTGGACGCGACCACTGCGCTCAACCCCCGGCGATCCCGCGACATGTCTTCTTTTGACAGGCCGATTTTGACAATCCCGGCTCGGCTCGGCTCGGAGCGGTCCCTTGCGATCGCCGTTCTTGCGGTGCTGGCGGCGGCCTCCTTTCTTCCGGTGCTGCTGACCCCCATTCCTGCGATGGTGGATTATCCCAATCACCTCGCCCGCATGTACATTCTGAGCCAGAGCGGCACCCCCGATGCCAATCCGCATTACGAGGTGGCCTGGGCCTTCTATCCCAACCTTGGAATGGATCTGCTGGTGCCGCAGCTGGCGCGGCTGATGAGCGTCGAGAACGCCACGCGGCTGTTTCTGCTGCTGAGCCAATTGCTGATCGTCGGGGGCGCGCTGCTGCTGGAATGGACCCGGAAGGGACGGGTCCGTCTTGCCGGCTTCGCTGCGCTCGCTTTCCTCTACTGTCTGCCGTTCAGCTGGGGTTTCGTGAATTTCGAGTTTGGCCTCGGCCTCGCGCTCTGGGGCATCGCAATCTATCTGATGCTGGCCGAAGGCCCATGGCCGCTACGCTTCGTCGCCAACGTGCTGTTCGTCGCTGCGCTTTACGCGGCGCATTTCTTCTCGCTCGGCATCTACGGTGCGACGCTTGGCCTCTACGAGCTCTCGCGCATTCGTCAGCAGCGAATATCGTACCGGGTGGCGGCCGCGCGGCTCGGCGCGCTGGCCCTGCCGGCGCTTGTGTTGTTCGGGATCATGCAATTGACCGCGGGCTCGATCGGAAGCGAAGGGACGAGCTGGTTCTTCGGATTCAAGCCGATTTGGCCGCTGCGCATCCTGAACGGCTACAGCCTGACGGCATCGGCAGTGGCCGGGCTGGCGCTGATGATCTCGTTGCTGTTCGCTGCAAGGCGCGGCGTCCTCAAGCTCGAGCCGGCCGGCCTCTGGCTCGCGATCGGCTTTGCACTGCTTTACCTCGTCATTCCCTCTAAGCTGTTCGGAACCGCGTTCGTCGATCTTCGCGTGATTCCCGCTGCAGCTCTGATCCTGCCGGCCTTCTGCTCGCTGTCGCTGCCCAGCCGGGCCTGGAGAACGGCTGCGCTCGCCGCGATCAGCGGCATCATCCTGATCAATCTCGCGGTCGTTTTCGCGGTGTGGCTGCCTTACCGCGCCGACTATGCGGCGATCATCGCCTCGTTCCAGAAGATCGAGCGCGGCTCACGCGTTCTCGTTGGCAGCACGGGCGACAATGGTGATCCGCCCTTCGCCGACCTCACCTCGTATCCGATGTACTATGCGCCGACGCTGGCCGTGCATTATGCCAACGCATTCTTGCCCAACCTCTTCACGGAAGCGGGCAAGCAGCCGGTGCGGGCCCGCGAGGCCGTGCGCCGGCTTGCCATTCCCTACGGAGGACCGGTGCCGTCGGAGCTGCTTGCGGCGATCGCAACGAGACAGCCGCCGGGGGACGTTCCGCCGTTCATCCGCACCTGGTACCGGGACTACGACTATCTCTATGTGCTCGGACCGCCGGCCGCGAACCCGCTGCCGGATCTGCTGGAGGTGTTGGACACCTCGGGGCGATTTGTTCTCTACAAGATCCGCCGCAGCTCCTAGACCGACGCCGCGGCTGCACCGCATGGTTAATCCTGCATCGCCATTCCGTTCCGCCTCCGCCCTCAATCGCCCGAGGGCCCTAGATCCTTAACTGTTGCGGCAAGGCGACCTTAACCACCGCCGAACTAGACTCCCGCCCCTGCAACCCAGCCGGATTCTCTCGCATGGCGGCCAATTCCAGATCGATCCGCTACAGCCTCGTCATCCCCGTGTTCAACGAGGAAGCCGTGCTGCCGGTCCTGCTGCGCCGGCTCGACCTGGTCTTGTCCCGGCTCGACGGTCCGGCCGAAGCGATCTTCGTCGATGACGGCAGCAGCGATTCCAGCTCGATCGTGCTCCAGGCGCTCGCCAAGCGCGATCCGCGCTTTCGCTATATCGGCCTGTCGCGAAATTTCGGCCATCAGGTCGCCATTACCGCCGGAATGGACGCCGCGGAAGGTGACGCGATCATCGTGATGGATGCCGATTTGCAGGATCCGCCCGAAGTGATCGAGCAATTGATCGCGAAATGGCAGGAAGGCAACGACGTCGTCCACGCCCGCCGCCTGTCGCGCGAAGGCGAAAGCCGGTTCAAGCGTGCGACGGCGCATCTGTTCTACCGGCTCCTCGGCAGGATGTCCTCGGTCGGCATCCCCGCCGATGTCGGCGACTTCCGCCTGATCGATCGCAAGGTGCTCGATGCACTCAGGCAGATGCCGGAGCAGGATCGATTCGTACGCGGCATGATCGCCTGGCTCGGTTTCCGCCAGGCCGAGGTCGCCTTCCACCGCCTCGAGCGCGCTGCGGGCGAAACCAAATACCCGCTGTTCAAGATGGTGCGGCTCGCGGTGAACGCCGCGCTCGGCTTTTCCGATCTGCCCCTGCGGCTTGCGATCTGGTGCGGCTTGACGGTTTCGGGACTGGCCCTGCTCTACGGCGGCTGGGTGATCCTGCTGTGGCTCAGCAAGGACAGCCATCTCGTCACCGGTTGGTCGTCGACGATCGTCGTCGTCTCCCTGCTGTGCGGAATCAACATGCTGATGACCGGTATCGTGGGGCTCTATGTCGGCCGCATCCATGCCGAGGTGAAGCGCCGCCCGCTTTATGTGGTGCAGACGCGCGCCGGCTTCGATCGCAACGAGGCGGCGGCAGCACCTGCCATCCACGCCGTCAACGAGTGACCCGGCGCATGAGCGAGCTCTTCGACGGCTATCACGCCAACTACCGTGACGTTGTCCAGTCCTCGATCGACTTCTCCGGCTTGCCGCATGATTTCTTCATGCGCGCGAAGGCCGATCTGCTGCGCAGTCTGATCGCGCAGCGGCTGAACACCGAGAGGCCCGACATGCTGGACGTCGGCTGCGGCGTGGGCAGCCTTCATCCGCTGCTGCACGGCATGGTCGGCTGCTTGAGCGGTATCGACGTTTCGTCGGCCAGCCTGGCGCAGGCCCGCGCGGCCAATAGCGGGGTCGACTACCGCGAGTTTGACGGCCGCAGTTTTCCCTTCGAGGACGCCAGCTTCGATCTCGTGACGGCCATCTGCGTGATGCACCATATCGTGCCGGCCGAATGGACGCATTTCATCACCGAGATGCGGCGGGTGGTGCGCCCCGGGGGGCTCGTCTGCGTGATCGAGCACAATCCCTACAACCCGCTGACACGTCTTGCCGTTGCCCGCTGTGAGTTCGACCGGGACGCCGTCCTGCTCAGTGCCGGCAAAGTCCGAAAGCTGATGGCTGCGGGCGGCTTGCGCGAGATCGGCGCCCGCCATTTCCTGCTGCTCCCCTGGGATACCAAACCGGCGCGTCGCCTCGAAGATGCCCTGAGCGGCGTGTCGCTCGGCGGCCAATACGCGGCCTTCGGGACCGTCTGACTTTATCTTTGCGGCGTATCCCGCCGCTTGTGCACGACCGCCACGTCGTCGCTGTAGACGCGTTGCCACTGCGGCAGCCGGTCGAGCATCGCGACCGCCGGTGTCCGCGGCGCGAGCAGCGTCGCGCCGATGTCGTATTCGTCGAGCAGCTTGAGAAAATCTGCGAGGTCGACCAGCGCCAGGGCACGATTGTAGCGGTCGATGAACGGCCCGCCATAAAGTTCGCCGCGACCATCGATAAAGGTGGGAATGCCGGCAAAGATCAAATAGCCGCCGAAGGAATAATCGTTGAGCACGCGCCCCGCCTTGGCGAGGTCGGCTTGCGCGACGGCAGCCTGAGGGGTGATGACGGGAGCCGGCCGTATGTCGCGCGCCAGCGCCACCCCGCTCATCGCGATCAGAACACCGAACGCGGCCAGATTCAGGCCACGCGACGCCCCCTCCGCATCGTCCGTGATCCGCCCGCCGAATTTCCGACCCAAGGGGGCCGCCAGATAGAGCGGCGCCAGCATGGCCAGCAGATCCGCGTTGCGGACCTGCGCCAGTGCGAAATGGAGCAGGCCGATCACCACCAGGGCCCGCACGACCGGCAGCGTCACGCCGCGCGCGAGCGCAAAGATGCCGGCCAGCAGCAGCAACTCGAAGCCACCGACATGGCTGAAATCCTGCGGCCGCCATTCCCCGATCCAGGCGAGCGCAGAGCCGAGGCCGAGCGTCGTCAGCGGCATTAGCAGCGGCTCCGGCCCGTGCGGCGTCAGGCAGGACGCTGCGAGGGCAAGGGCCGAGAAGGGCAGCCATCGCAGCAGCACGCGCGGCCATTCGCTTCGCTCCTCACGCAGCAGCGCCTCGAGCACCGCCGGACCGATCAGCCCGAGCGCGAGCACGACGCTGCCATGCAGATTGGTCCACAGCACCAGCAGCGGCAGCGCCCAGTATGGCGGAGGCCCGCCGCGATCCATGCAGCGCACCAGGGCGGCCGCCCAGATCACCATCACCGGCAGCACGAGCACATGTGGCCGCGCCAGCATATGCGGCGCCAGCAGGATGACGGCCGCGATCACCATCAGCAGCGTCAGGGCCGGCGAGAGCTCGCGCAGCAGGAAGAAGGTGAACAGGCCAAAGGCGAGCGCTATCGCCGCTGCTGCGACGACGACGACGCCGGGCCAGCCGGACAATGCGTAGGCTCCGGCGTAGACGATTTCCGAGAGCCATTCGAACGTGATCCAGGGCGCGCCATGCTTCGAAAACGAAAAGGGATCGCTCTCCGGCAGGGTGCCATGGGCGATGATCCAACGCCCGACCTCGATATGAGAATAGCTGTCGGGATCACCGAGCAGCCACGGCCCAACGATCAGCAGCAGGGCATAGACGCCGAGGCCCACGGCCCAAGGGAGCGCTGCACGTGCCGAAAACGGTTGAACCGCGCTGTGGACGACCTGGTCAGTCATGGCGGGCCAAAATAGGCCGCAAGCGTTAAGTTCTTCTTTAGTGATTCCCGCGTTTGCCCCGGAAGCCGCGCGCCTCGCTCGCGCCGGGGACGCCCTGCATCCACGAACCGCCGGCCAACAAAAAACGCGGCGTTTCCGCCGCGTTTTGCAATCTCATCTGTCGCCCGCGATTACGCCTGCGGCTGCGGCTCCAGGCCGGGATCCGCATCGGGCCGCGGGCGCGGCGACTTGCCGGCCGGGGGCACCGCGGAGGCGCGCGGCGTGCTCGGCTCGAGCACGGACTCGCGGTTCGGCTTCTTGCCCTTGAGCAGATCGACGATCTCGTCACCGCTCAGTGTCTCGAACTCGAGCAGGCCCTTGGCGAGAGCTTCGAGATCGGCGCGCTTCTCGGTGAGAATACGCGTCGCTTCGTTGTAGCCCTCTTCCACGAAACGCCGGATCTCGGTGTCGATCTTCTGGACCGTCGCCTCCGATGCGTTCTGGGTGCGCGACACCGACATGCCCAGGAAAACCTCGTCCTGGTTTTCGCCATAGGACACGGTGCCGAGCGCCTCCGACAGGCCCCAGCGCGTCACCATCATCCGGGCCAGGCGTGTCGCCTGCTCGATGTCGGAAGACGCACCCGAGGTCACCTTCTCGCGGCCGAAGATCAGCTCTTCGGCGACACGGCCGCCCATCATGATCGCGAGCCGCGAGGTCATCTGCTCCAGAGACATCGACAGCTTGTCGCGCTCGGGGAGCTGCATGACCATGCCGAGCGCACGACCGCGCGGAATGATGGTCGCCTTGTGGATCGGGTCGGTCGCGACGACGTTGAGGCCGACGATGGCGTGGCCGCCCTCGTGATAGGCCGTCAGCAACTTCTCTTCCTCGGTCATGACGAGCGACTTGCGCTCGGCGCCCATCATCACCTTGTCCTTGGCCTCTTCGAACTCGGCCTGCGTCACCATCCGCTTGTTGCGGCGGGCGGCGGTCAAAGCTGCTTCGTTGACGAGGTTCATCAGGTCGGCGCCGGAGAAGCCCGGGGTGCCGCGCGCGATGGTCTTGAGGTTGATATCGGGGGCCAGCGGCACCTTGCGAACGTGAACCTTGAGGATCTGCTCGCGGCCGACGACATCCGGATTGGGCACCACGACCTGGCGGTCGAAGCGGCCGGGACGCAGCAGCGCGGGATCGAGCACGTCGGGCCGGTTGGTCGCGGCGATCAGGATCACGCCCTCGTTGGCCTCGAAGCCGTCCATCTCGACCAGCAACTGGTTCAGCGTCTGCTCGCGCTCATCATTGCCGCCGCCGAGACCGGCGCCACGGTGACGACCGACCGCGTCGATTTCGTCGATGAAGATGATGCAGGGCGCGTTCTTCTTGGCCTGCTCGAACATGTCGCGGACGCGGCTCGCGCCGACGCCGACGAACATCTCGACGAAGTCAGAACCGGAGATGGTGAAGAACGGCACGTTGGCTTCGCCCGCGACCGCACGCGCGATCAGCGTCTTACCGGTGCCGGGAGGGCCGACCAGCAGCACGCCGCGCGGAATGCGGCCGCCGAGGCGCTGGAATTTGCCGGGGTCGCGGAGGAATTCGACGATTTCCTGAAGGTCCTGCTTGGCCTCGTCGACGCCGGCGACGTCCTCGAAGGTGACGCGGCCATGCGCTTCGGTCAGCATCTTGGCGCGCGACTTGCCAAAGCCCATCGCCTTGCCGGCGCCGCCCTGCATCTGCCGCGACAGGAAGATCCACACGCCGATCAGGGCGATGAACGGCAGCCAGGAGACCAGCAGCGAGACGAACCACGGCACGTTGTCGCCCGGCGGCTTCGCGGTGATCTGGACCTTGCTGTCATAGAGACGCTTCACCAGCGTCGGGTCGCTGGGCGCATAGGTCTGGAAGCTGGAGCCGTTGGTGAAGGTGCCGTGAATGTCCGGCCCCTGGATCACGACGTCGCGCACATTGCCGCGGTCGACCTCGCTCAGGAGCTGCGAGAAGGCGATGTCCTGCGAGGAGGCCCGCTGACCTGGATTCTGGAAGAGCGTGAACAACGCCAAAAGCAGCAAGACAATAATGACCCAGAGGGCGAAATTGCGCAGATTGGCGTTCATCGATCTTCCTTCGTGGTCGCGCGGATCGCGGCCTCATCCTTGGGCTCTACGAGGAAATCCCCAAGGAATCCTCATCGTTAGACGCATACAATTTAGGTGCCGCCCCGGTCGCTGCCAAGGGAACGAGATGGGACTATTTATCCCATCTTAGAGCGATTCCCGCTGAAATAATGGCGACCTGACCGGGGTTTTTCCTGCCTGGTTAAGGTGTCCTGACGGCACGGGGCCGAATTGGCCGGTGTCATGATCCGCCCACGCCCGCGCCTATCCGCCCTTGCGACGCCGGGCCGGCGCCGGTGCGATGTGGATACGCCCGCCGGCAAGGCTGATCAAGGCTCCCGCAAGGGTCTGCCTCATGGCCGGACGGCCGTTTGCGCCTGCGCGAGGGCTTGCGGCGATGGCCTGGTCGAGCACGGCCAGGAGAGATTCAATCTTGCCGAGTTCCGCCGGCCCTTCATGCCCGAGCGCGTTGATGGCCCGCAGCAGCAGCCGCAGCCGGACCTCCTCCGGCAGGCCGGCAAAGGTCGCGGCCTCGAAGCTTCGAACGCCAGCCTGCGGCGCATCGCCGCGATCCCGCAAACGGAGGAAGCGCTCGGCGCCGTCGGCCAGCACCTCGACCGCCGCATTGGCCCGCGCCAGCCGGGCCGCGAGCCGCACCAGCGTGCGGGCATCGCCACCCTCGGCCGCAAGCAGCGGCAGCAGCGCGCGCAGCCGCGGCCGGGTGAAGGCGGTGTCGCGGTTGGTGGGATCGTCGGCAAAGCCGATCCCGGCCCGCCTCAAGGTCGCGATCAGCTGCGCCTTCGGGACCTCGAGCAGCGGACGCGCCAGCACGATCCCGTCGCGCTCGCTGAGGGAGGCCATTGCCGACAGCCCGGCAAGTCCGCTGCCGCGCAACAGGCGCATCAAGAGGGTCTCGGCCTGGTCGTCGCGGGTGTGAGCGGTCAGCACATGGCTCGCGCCGACGGCACGCGCGGCCTGCGCGAGCAGGCGGTAGCGCGCCTCGCGCGCCGCCGCCGGCAGTCCGGTCTTCGGCTTTGCGCCGCGCCAGCGCAGGGTCCGGTGCGGCAATCCGAGCTCAGTGGCGAGCCGCTTGACCTCGCGCGCCTCACGCGCCGCCTCTCGCCGCAGGCCGTGATCGATCGTGACGACGGTGAGACGCGGGCCGCGCGCAAGACTGCGCTGCCAGCGCGCCGCGAGCCACATCAGCGCGACCGAGTCCGGCCCGCCCGACACGGCGAGCACCAGCGCCGGCGCGCGCTTCAGGCCGGCGAAGAGCCGCCTCGCCTCGCGTGCCGAGATCGGAGAATTGTCATCGTCTGACATGACGCGGGCCCTGACTGCCGCAGGCGGATGGTTACGATGTCTAGCGCAGCACCATCCGCATTGTCAGGACCCCGACGTCAGCACTTCACCCGTTTCTGCTCGCGGTCGACGGCGGCTTTGACGCCGGCGGAGGCGCGCGGATATTTGCGGCCGACCTCGCCGAAGGCGGCGCAGGCGGCCTCCTTCTCCTTCAGCGCGGCGAGCGACTGGCCGAGCCGCAGCAGCGCATCCGGAGCCTTGGCCGATTTTTCATATTTGGTGGTGACGGCGAGGAAGGCTTCCGCGGAGTCCCGATATTGCTGGCGCTGGAAGTAGCTCTCGCCGAGCCAGTATTGCGCGTCCCCGAGCAGCGGGTCGCTCGGATATTTCTGCGTGAAGTTCTTCATGGTCTGCTCGGCGAGCGCGTAGTCCTTGCGCTGCATGTAGCCGATGCCGAGGTCGAACTCGTCGCGCGGCGTCGCCGAGGGCGGCAGGGTGGTCAGGCCGGCGCCGCCAGCCGGCGGCGGATAGCCGGATTGGGCCGGCGGATAGCCGGGCTGCGCGGCCGGGGGAGCGGCCTGCTGCTGATAACGGGGGCCGGTGTTGGCGAGATCGAGCGGCTCGCCGGCGCCGCGGCCGCCTGGTGCTCCCGACGGCATCGGCTGCGGGCCGCCGCCGAGCGCGCGCGGCGCACCGGGCGCGTTCGGGTTCTGGCTCGGATCGAAGGCATCGCCGCGGCGACGCGTGCCGGGAGCGCCGGGCGCCGGCTGCTCCTGAATGATCGGCGCCGGAGCGGCGCTCTGCGGCTGCTCGTAATTCGGCTGCACGGCCTGCTGCTGCGGCTGCTGGCGATAGCCGGGCGCGACCTGACCTGGTCCGACCTGGGCGGGCGGCATCGCCGCGACGTTGGGCGCCTGTCCGGGCGCGCCTTGGGCGCCGCCCTCGAGCGCCCGCAGCCGCTCTTCGAGCTGGCGGTTGCGGTATTGCAGCTCTTCGTTCTGGCCGGTGAGCTGGCGCAGCTGGTTCTCCAGCCGCTCGATCCGCATCTCGGGATCATCATCGGTCTGGGCGAAGACGGGCGTGCACAAGGGGAGCAGCGCGGCGATGGCCACGGCGCCTGTAAAGACCTTAAATCTGGATGACATCTTGCCCTGACGACGAAAGCGAAATGGCCTGCGACGGAACATGCGACGCGCCACACATTGAAGGGGAGTACGCCAAAAATGTGTCTGGCACCACGGGGATTCTGTCACGGATTGCTGAAACGAAACCGGCGCCCGAGAGGGCGCCGGCATAATCGGTCTTGGAAGATGAACGGCGCCTGACTGAGAGCCAGTATCTCGGCGTCAGGAGCTCGCGTTCAGCACGGTGACGGCACGACGGTTCTGCGACCAGCAGGAGATGTCGTTACAGACGGCGACCGGCCGCTCCTTGCCGTAGGAGATCGTGCGCATGCGGTTCGGATCGATGCCGCGCGAGGCGAGGAACGAACGCACCGACTGGGCACGGCGGGCGCCGAGCGCGATGTTGTATTCGCGGGTGCCGCGCTCGTCGGCGTGGCCTTCGACGGTGAAGCTGTAGCGCGGATAGGTCTGCAGCCACTGCGCCTGCTTCTCCAGGGTCACGATCGCCTGCGGGGTCAGATCGGTCTGGTCGCTTTCGAAGAACACGCGGTCACCCACGTTGACGACGAAATCCTGCTGACTGCCAGGCGTTGCCGCATTGGCCATCGCATCCGTCGCAGCATTCTTGTTGGCGCAGGCGCCCATCGACAGCGCGACGGCGAGCACCGCGACCAGCTTCAATCCCTGGAGGATACGCATAGGATGTTTCATTCCGGAGCCTCCACGCTCACGTTAGTCCACTGCTGTCCGGTCTACAGGGGGTTGGTTAAGCGAACGTTCCGTCAACCTTGACGGAACCTTGCCTCAGCCGATCAAATGCCCCCAACCAGCGAAAAGCACCCGTCATGGTTAATGGGTTGTAAATGTGGCGCGAGGGTGAAGGCAAGTCGCACCGCCCGGCAAAAACGCCGGCTTTCGCCTGAATTTGGGGCCCAGGACGTGATGGTGGCGACGCGCGACGGGTAAAGGGTGACGGGCAAAAGGCCGAGCCCAGGCTCAAACCTGGAGCCGCATCCGCGCCACCGCCGACTTCAGGCGTGCGCGGCGTCCGCCACGAGCACCGGTCGCTGCGGCACCTGGCGCTGGCCGCCGCGCCCGAACAGCATCCGCCGCTCGAAGGCGGTCGACCGCATGATCGGATAACGCTCGAACACCTTCTTGCGGAACGTCGGGAAATCCGCGGCCATCAGTCCGAACGGCTTGGTGAGGCCGGGAACCAGGCGGGGCTCGGCGATGGTCTCGTGCAGGAACACCCGCCGGTAGAAAGCCTGATGCTCGGGACGCACGATGGCGAGACCGAGATCGGCACTGAAATGCTCGCAGGCCATGTACGCGAGACGCGTCGTCAGATAGGGCAATTCCGGAACCCGCTTGACCTGGTCGGGATCGGCGACGAAGCGGGTCGGGTCGATCATGACCTCGCCGCGGTCGAGCCGCGGCAGCAGGATGTCGGGGAAGACATCGGCCGAGGTGGACTCGCGCCATTCCGATGTCAGCACGCTGATGCGCACCGAGCTGCAGAGCTCGCCATGGAGATAGACGCCGAAGGTCCACGCGTTCGGCAGCTCGTCGTAGCGGTCGGTCACCCGCGCATCGGCGGAGGGCTTGACCGCGCCCTCCCGCAGATAGGCGCGGTAGCGGAGATTGTAGATCTCCTCCTTCTCAGCGACGGTTTCCGCAAGATGATAATCGACGTCGGTCAGAAGCTCCGCTCCCCGTCCAACAGCCGAAATGACAGATCTGGCTGAGGACTGCATTCCAACTCCTTACCCACACTCACGTCGCGACATTCAAAGGCAATTCCCGCAAGACAACTTGCGCGCGCGCCATGATTTATTAACACCTTCTTAACAAGTATGCAAAGCAATCGAACGGTTAGGGTTAACCACCGTAGCACTACGGTACCCTGCAACAGCCTGAAATGTTGGGACGTTTTGAGAAACGGACTTAAGCGAAGGAGCGCGAGCTGGCGACGTGGAGCTGGCCTTCGCCGCGCCGTCCATGCGAGGCGTTGAGCAGCTGGCGCATCCGCACGGCGGGCACCGGACGGCTGAACAGATAGCCTTGCGCCTCGGAGACGGTGCCGTCGGCGCTGATCAGATCGAGCTGCTCATTGGTCTCGATGCCTTCGACCACGACGGCCATGCCGAGATCGGCGGACAGCCGCGCCACGCCGCGCAGCAGCGTCAGCGGGCGGTCGGTGTCGATGCCTTCGAGGAAGGATCGGTCGATCTTCACCTTCTGCATCGGGAAATTGTGCAGATAGCTGAGGCTGGAATAGCCGGTGCCGAAATCGTCGAGCGAAATGCGCACGCCGAGCGCATGCAATTGCGACAGGATGTCGTGGGTCAGCTGGGTGTTGCGCAGCAGGGAGGACTCGGTGATCTCGATCTCCAGCCGATGCGCCGGCAGGCCCGACACCTCCAGCGCGTAGCGGATTTCGCTCAGCACGTCGCGCTGGTGGAATTGCTGCGGCGAGAAGTTGACGGCGACGCTGACGCCCTCCGGCCACTTCATGCATTCCATGCAGGCGCGGCGCAGGATCCAGCGGCCGAGATCGACGATCAGGCCCATGTCCTCGGCGACCGGGATGATGTCGATCGGCGAGACCGTGCCGCGCACCGGATGATTCCAGCGCAGCAGCGCCTCGCAGGTGGTGATCTTGCCGGACTTCAGATTGACCAGCGGCTGGTAGAACAGCTCGAATTCCTCGTTGGCGAGCGCCTTGCGCAGGTCGAGCTCGAGGATGCGGCGGGCCTCGACGGTCGCCGCCATCTCGTCGCGGAAGAAGCAGAAGGTGCCGCGGCCGTCGGCCTTGGCGCGGTACAGCGCCATGTCGGCATTCTTGAGCAGCGTATCGGCACTGGCATCGCCCGGCGAGGTCAGCGCGATGCCGACGCTGGCGCCGATCTCGACCAAATGATTGTCGATGCGGTAGCGCTCGCTCAGCCGCTCGACGATGCGGCGGGCCAGCGCGGCGGCGTCCTCGGGCGAGGAGATGTTCTGCTGGAACACGACGAATTCGTCGCCGCCGAAACGGGCGACGAAATCTTCGGGGCGCAGCATCTCGCGCAGACGGTTGGCGACGGCGCACAGCAGCTGGTCGCCGCAGGGATGACCGAGCGTGTCGTTGACCTGCTTGAACTGGTCGAGGTCGACGAAGAGCAGCGCGGACAGCCGCTCGGCATGATGCGAATTCTTCAGCAGCCGCTCGATCTCGTCGTGGAAGCTGACACGGTTGGGCAGCGCGGTGAGCTCGTCATAACGGGCGAGATGGCTGATGCGGGCTTCCGCATTGGTGCGTTCGGTGATGTCTTCCAGCAGCAGCACCGTGCCGCCGCCGGTCATCGGCTGGAACGTCCAGGCCAGGGTGCGGCCGCGCGAGGAATCCGGATCCGCGGTGACGATCTCGCAGATCCGTGCATGCTCGATCTCGGCCAGGATCTGATCGCCGCTCTCCGCCGAGATCGACCCGGCGGAAACGCAGGCCGCCGCGATATCGGCGGCGGTGGCGCCGCGCTTGACGAGGTCCTCGGGCAAGGCCATCAGCTCGCCGAAACGATGGTTCATCACCGCAAGGCGGCCGTCGGCGCGGAACATGCACAAGCCATGCGGCATGTTGTTGAGCGCGGTGTCGAACTGGCTCGCCAGCGCGGATTCGCGGAAGCTCGAGGTCAGCGCCTTGACGAAGATCGCATGCAGGCTGAGGTTGATGTTCTTCAGCCCGATGAAGAAGAACACCAGCAGGATGGCAAGACCGATGTGGTAGAAGCCGCCGTGCAGCAGCAGGGCGAGCGACATCGGACCGCAGGCCAGTGCGACGTGCCACTGGATCACCCGCGGCTGCCCGTAATTGCGGGCGGCGCCGCCCGCAGTGTAGCCGATGCCGATGGCCACACAGAGCATGTCGGCGACCGGATCGTTGTTGTTGTAGATGACGACGAAGGCCCACACACCGAGCACGGCCGCATAACTCAGCGCGCCGATCCAGTAACGCGGCTCCAGGTGCTTGGCCTCTTCGAATGACAGCACCTGGGTGCGGTTTTCATATCCGCGCATCTGGAACGCGCGCGCGGTGCCGATGGCGATCAGCAGGAACGCGAGCGGCCACAGCCAGACATCGCCCGTCTTCAACGCAGTCATCACCGCGGCCACGGCCGCGGAGGCCGAGCCGAAGAAGATCGCCCAGAAATTCTGCACCATGGAGTTGATGAGAGCGGCGTAGAGTATCGGCTCCAGCTCGTCTCGATCACTCTGCTTCTGGTCGGCCAGTTGCATTGGCTTGTTACGCGTCCTGTTTGGCGCGTAGTCTTACCCAGCCCAGATGAAGTCTTTCTGAGGGAACATCGTTAAAGTCGAGTTGTTTTTCGGTATCAGCGAACCGATTTCCGCTTAAATATCAAGCAACTAGGCAAGCCTTGCCGGGCGCAAGGTGAAGGAAAGCTTGCTTGGCGCCGAGAAGTCGAAAAAATCGGCGCGTTTTTCGACAACATCGCGCGTCTGAACGCGCGATGTTTTAGCGTTCTCTTGTCAGCCCGCCGTCGAGGACAGCAGCGGCGACCACGCGGGGTCGGAGGCGAAGCCCGGCGTCGGCACCTTGAGCTCGTTGCGGCCAGAGATGTCGACGCTGTACAGCGACGGCCCGCCACTGCCGCCGGGATCGCGGAAGAACATCAGCACGCGGCCGTTCGGCGAGAAGGTCGGCCCTTCGTTGTGGAAGCCGGAGGTGAGCAGCCGCTCGCCGGAGCCGTCCGGCTTCATGACGCCGATCGAGAACTGTCCACCGCCCTGCCTGGTGAAGGCGATGTAATCGCCCTTCGGCGACCACACCGGGGTCGAGTAGCTGGCGTTGGTATCGTCCTTGGAGAAGGAGATGCGCTGCGCCTGTCCGCCGCCCGCCCCCATCACGTAGATCTGCGACCTGCCGCCGCGATCGGACTCGAAGCAGATGCGGGTGCCATCCGGCGAGTAAGACGGAGACGTGTCGATCGCCGGCGTGTCGGTGAGGCGCGTGGTCGAGCGCGAGCGCAGATCCATCACGAACAAATTGGAATTGCCGCCCTGCTGCAAGCTCATGATGACGCGCTGGCCGTCCGGCGAGAAGCGCGGAGCAAAGGTCATGCCCGGGAAGTTGCCGACGATCTCGCGCTGGCCGGTCTCGATGTTGAACAGATAGACCTTCGGATCGCCCTGGCCGAACTCCATATAGGTGATCTCTTGCGAGTTCGGCGAGAAGCGCGGCGTCAGCACGAGGTCGGAGCCGCGGGTCAGGTAGCGCACATTGGCACCGTCCTGGTCCATCATCGCGAGCCGCTTGACGCGGCGCTCCTTCGGACCGCTTTCGTCCACGAACACCACGCGGCTGTCGAAATAGCCCTTCTCGCCGGTCATCCGCTCGTAGATCTGGTCGGAGATGATGTGGGCGATGCGGCGCCAATATTCCGGCGAGGTGAAATATTGCTGCCCGGCAAGCTGCTGGCCGGAGACCACGTCCCACAAACGGAATTCGGCCTTCAGCCGTCCGTCTGACTGCCGCGTCATGCGGCCGGTGACGAGGGCCTGCGCGTTGAGGGTCTTCCAGTTCTGGAATTGCGGCGCGACGTCGATGTTGCTGATGCGCTCGATGAAGGCGGCCTGGTCGATCGGCGCGAACAGGCCCGAACGCTTGAGATTGTTGGTGATGACCTGCGTGACGCCGTTGCCGACGTCGCCGTCGGACGGCGAGCCCGGCACGAAGCCGGTGATCGCGATCGGAATCGGCTGAAATGCATTGGGGTCGATGCGGATGCGGCCGTCCTGGCCTTGAGCGAAGGCACGTCCGCCCCCGAGCATCGCGAGCGTCGATCCGGTCAGGGTCATGAAGCGGCGGCGGTTCATCGATCGGACGTCATTCATTGCAAAATTCTTTTGTTCGGATGTCACAACATATCTTTCAGGCCGAAAGTCATCGGAATGAGCTTCCAGCTCTCGTACTGCTGCTTCGGCATGAACGAGTAGACCTGGCACTGCACGATGGCGCGCTTGGCGCTCTCCGCCACCGCCTGGGCGATCGACCGCGACGGTCCCCTCACCGCGACCACGATGGGCTCGGACGCCAGCGATCCGTCGATCTTCATGGGAATGTCGATGTCGGCTTCGTACTGGTCGGCATCCTGCCCGTTATAGGTCGGCGTGAAGCAGCGCTTGACCGCGCCCTGGAACGCACCGCGCCATGTCGCAACGTTGTTGGCAGCAGTCCCGGTCGCCGATCCCAGCGAGGCCGACGCGTTCAGCGCCGTTCCCGTGAGCTCGTGCCGGGTCGCGGCGCGCTTGTCGAGGTCGCGCTGGATCTGCGCGGGATCGAAGCTGCGCTCCTTGGGCTTCGGCTGCTGCTGCGGCTGCACCGCCGCAACCTTCTGCTCCACGGGCTTGGGCGGCGGCTTCTTGGTCTCCAGCTTCTTCTGCAGCTCGGCGATCGGATCTTCCTTGGCCGGATCAGGCTTCTTTTCCTGCGGCTTCGGCTCTTCCTTCGGCTTCGCCTCGGCGACGGGCTTCGGCGGCTCGGGCTTCTTCTCCACCGGCTTCTCGACCGGCTTCGGCGGCGGCTCTGGCTGCGAATTGGTCTTGATCAGCTCTTTCTTCTCGGTGACCTTGCCGACGGCGTCTTCCTCCGGCTTGGGCTCGGCGATCTTCTCGACCTTGGGCTTGGGCTCTTCCTTCTTGCCGGTCTTCTGCCCGGCCATCATCTTCGCGAGCTGATCGGTGGAGATGATGTCGATCGGGAGCGACTCTTCCGGCGCGACGTAGGCCTTGCTGCTAAAGGTGACGAGGCCCCATCCCAGCACGAGGACATGCAGGGCAATCGACGCAACAAGTGTCTTGTCGACGTTCACCTTCACCGGCCTATCCCTGATCCGCTTCCGTGACGAGGGCGAGCTTCTTGAATCCGGCGCCGGACAACTGGCCCATCACCCTGGCCACCGTGCCGTAATCCGCCTTCTTGTCGGCACGCAGATAGATGCGCTCCTCGAGCCCGCCGCGCGCGTCGGTGATCGCCTTCAGCTTGGGCACCAGCTCGTTGATCGCGATCTCGGCGTCGTTGATGAACACCTTGCCCTTGATGTCGATCGACATCTGGATCGGCTTCTGGTCGTTGTTTTCGAGGCTCTTGGCCTGGGTCTGCGGCAGGTCGAGCGGCACGCCGACCGTCAGCATCGGCGCCGACACCATGAAGATGATGAGCAGCACCAACATCACGTCGACCATCGGCGTGACGTTGATCTCGGCCACGACGGGCTTGCGCCGGCCACGGCGCCCGCCGCCTCCGGACGAACTCGCAACGTTCATCGCCATGATCGCGTGCCCAAATTGCCCTTCACACTATACATGCCGTCCGTCAGCCCCGCTCGTCGATCTGACGCGACAGGATGGCGGAAAATTCATCAGCGAAGCCCTCGAGCCGCTGGGCCTGCCGGTTCACCTCGGAGGTGAACTTATTGTAGAAAATAGTGGCAGGAATGGCGGCGATAAGGCCGACCGCGGTCGCAAACAGTGCTTCCGCAATACCGGGGGCGACGACCGCCAGAGAGGTATTTTTCGACGCCGCGATCGACTGGAAGCTCGACATGATGCCCCAGACGGTGCCGAACAGGCCGACGAAGGGGCCGGCGGAGCCGACGGTCGCGAGCACCAGCAGCCGGCGTTCCAGCCGTTCGACCTCGCGCGCGATCGAGACGTTCATCACCTTGTCGATGCGCATCTGCAATCCCGCGACCGAGCGGGCCTGGTTCTCGAACGAGCGCTTCCACTCGCGCATCGCGGCGACGAAACAGGCGGCCATGGAATGCGTCGGCTTGGCCGAGAGGGTGCGATAGAGCTCCTCGATCGATTCGCCGGACCAGAAGGCCTGCTCGAAACGGTCCATCGAGCGGCGGGTACGGGCAAACAGGAAGATCTTGTCGATGGCGATCGCCCAGACCCAGACCGAGCAGGACAGAAGTCCCAGCATCACCGCTTTCACGATCCAGTGAGCCTGCCAGAACAGCGCGATCAGCGACACGTCCGCGGAAGCGGCAACCGGAAGGGCTGACTGAGCCACGTCGGCCGGATTCATAAGCAGTATCCTCTCAAGGCGATCGTTACCCGATGTGCCGGCCAGCAAATGGCTGCCGGTTCCCCAATGGCCGCGCTAGAACCGGCGCGGCCGGCAAGCCCGCTCAAAGCCTTGTCTTTCTGGGTGCAGGGGCTCGTCCAAAGCCGGCCGTCTGCATTCCCTGCCAAGATGTCAAAACTATGGGCCTTTGGCCCCGGGCCTTGACGGGTCTCGGCTTCGGGCTTTGGGCGCGACTGTCCGCCCTTACCAGAGCCCGGCGTTGGTTAATGCGAGGTTACCGCAGGCAAATTTGGCTGCGGGAAAGGTAGACCGCGCAGGCAGTTGGATCGGCTTGGGTCCGGACACCTGGTCCGGAGGAACCAGCCCTCGCCCGAAAAATTGTCCCAAAAATCACTTTCCGCGAGGTCCTGCCATGACCATCAACCCCAAGACGACCGCCGCGATCGGCGATCACCCGCTCCACCCCATGCTCATCCCGTTCCCGGTCGCATGTCTGGTCGGCGCGCCCATCGCCGATCTCGCCTTCATCGGAACCGGCGACAATTTCTGGGCCAGAGCCGCGATGTGGCTGATCGGGGCTGGCATCGTCATGGCGCTCGTCGCGGCCGTGGCCGGCTTTACGGACTTCTTCAGCGAGCCCCGCATCCGCCGCCTCAACGATGCCTGGTACCACATGGTCGGCAATCTCGGGGCGGTCGTGCTGGCCCTGATCAATTTCTACCTGCGCTACGCCCAAGGCGCCGAGGCTGCGATCAAGCCGTGGGGCGTGGTGCTCTCCCTGATCGTGGTCGGCATCCTCCTGTTCACGGGATGGAAGGGCTGGGAGATGGTCTACCGTCATCACGTCGCGGTGCTGGATGCGCCGGGCCAGACCAGTTCGGAGCCGGTCACGCCCCAGCATGGCGGCGAGAGCCATCGTCGCGCCGCCTGAAACCAGCGATCGCGTTACGGGCGAGCTCGCCGGCGCAGGCTGAGCACATAGAGCCAGCCGCCTGCCGCGATCAGCACAGGCAGAACAAAGAGCGCAAAGTCGCGGAGCAGGATCATGGGTCCAGCCCCGCTTCCGCAAACGAAACAGCGCGCCCAAGCGCGAAGGCGGCAAGCTGATAGAGGGCGCCGCTGAGAAAGACGTGCCACGCACCGCTTTCCACGAACTCCTGATAGGTCTTGACCTCGGTCGGCCAACCATTGAGGAACGCGATCGCGACCGGCAGCAAGCATCCGAACCGTTCGAACAGGTCCGAGGCACGCGCAAGCAGCGCGATGCGCTGCCTGGTCTCCTTGCATACAATAGTGGTCATGGTCGTACCCGTCGGCGCAGGCGAAAAGGCGCCGTCGGGGCTTGGTCGGGCCTCATCGCGATTCGGTTCTAAGGCGCCTGTCTTTTTGCGCGGGCGCATGGATTGGAACGTCGCGCTCTCGGTGAGCGTCAGGCCGCGGAAGCGGGTTCGGGGCAGTTGGTCAGACGCGCGGGATTGCCGATTGCCGTGCAGCCGGCGGGCACGTCACTGATCACGACCGTCCCGGCGCCGATCTTGGCGAAATCGCCGACCTCGATGTCGCCGAGGATGGTCGCGCCGGAGCCGATGAAGACGCCGCGGCCGATGCGAGGCGAGCGCATCGGCAAGTCGCCATGGCGCCCGATGCTGACGTTCTGAAGGATGGTGACCTCGTCGCCGATCACGACATTGGCGCCGATCACGATGCCGGTGGCGTGGTCGAGATACACCGACGATCCAAGGGTCGCGGCGGGATGAATGCTGACCTGCAGGACGTTCGAGGCCTCGTTCTGCAACAGCAGCGCCGCGTCGCGCTGGTCATGACGCCAGAGCCGGTGCGAGACGCGCCAGGCTTGGAGCGCCAAATAGCCCTTGAAATGCAGCAGCGGCGGCAACAGGCCGGCGACGGCGGGATCGCGGAGCACGATCGCCTGCAAGTCGCGGCCGGCCGCTTCGATCAATTCCGGCGCGCCACGAAAGGCGTCGATAGAAAAGGCCGTGAAGCGTGCCTGTTCGGCGGCGTTGCCGCCAAGCCTGCGCCCGATCAGATCGGCCAGAGCCGCGGCAAAACTATCATGCGCCAGCACCGCATCGGCAAGCGACTTGCCGAAGACGGGATCGGATGCGCACACACGCTGCGCCTCCGCGCGTATATTCTGCCAGAGACGATCATTCGTTGCGGTCGCAGCTGCCATCAAGGCCGCCTCCGGTGGTGCTTTGGTGCTTCCTTCACGTGTCGAATATAGGCTGCGGGCAACCCGCGCGCCACGCGGCGGCCGCAATGACTACCTGAGCACCATGCCGCAGCTCCCCGTGGGGCTACGAGCTTGCATGCCAGCCATCCGCGACCATATAGTCAGTCGAATTTTCGGCCGACGCTGCTTTGGCCGGGATGATCACGCAAAGCAGCTCGCTCAAGCCCCGCGGTGGTCCGCCACCCGCGGGTTTTTCGTACCCGGCAGCCCTCAATGCTGCCGATGCAAAATCCCGGATCCCCGTTACCTGAGGTCACGCTGAAACATGTTGCCCAACGCGCCCGCCGACGACCACCACGACGACGTCATGTACCCCTCCGCCATACCGTTCGTGCTGGTCCATCTCGGTTGCTTTGCGGCGATCTGGTCAGGCGTCACGTGGCAGGCCGTCGCGATCTGTGGGGCGCTGTATGTCGTGCGGATGTTTGCGATCGGGGCGGGCTATCACCGCTATTTCTCGCATCGGGCTTTCGCCACCGGCCGCGTGTTTCAGTTCATCCTGGCCTGCCTTGCGCAAAGCACCGCGCAGAAGAGCGTGTTGTGGTGGGCGGCCAAGCACCGGCATCATCATCTGCATTCCGACACCGAACTGGATGTGCATTCGCCGCGGCAGCGCGGTTTCCTGTACAGCCATCTCGGCTGGATCTTTTACCGGGAGCACGATGGGACTGATCTCGTGAAAGTCGGCGATCTCACGGTCTTTCCCGAGCTGATGTGGCTGCATCGGCTGGAGCTGCTGCCGGCCTTCGTGCTTGCAGCGCTCTGCTTCATGGCGGCGGGGTGGTCGGGTCTGATCGTCGGCTTCCTGTGGAGCACGGTGCTGGTCTATCACGCGACCTTCTGCATCAATTCGCTGGCCCATGTGCACGGACGCAAGCGCTACGTGACGGGCGACGACTCCCGCAACAACTGGCTGCTGGCGCTGCTCACCATGGGCGAGGGCTGGCACAACAATCACCACGCCTATCAGAGCAGCGTGCGGCAGGGTTTTCGCTGGTGGGAGATCGACGTCACCTATTACGTGCTGAAGGTGTTGTCCTGGTTCGGAATCGTCTGGAACATGAAGGCGCCGCCCGAACAGGTGCTGCGCAACGAGCAGCCGCTCGGCGCCCGCGTCATCAATCGGGCCGCACGCGAGCTTGCCGGGCGGTTCGACGCGCCGAAGCTTGCCCATGCGATCTCTTCGGCGCTGCACCGCGCCGACCCGACCCAGCTGCAGCTGCCAACGCTGCACGACATCCTCAATCGCGCGCATGACGGCGTCGACGCGCTGACACACCTGCATCTGCCGAAGATACCGACCCGCGAGGAGTTTCTCGCCGAGGCCAAGGCGATGTTCGCACGAACGCGATCGCTCAACGAGATCGTGGATCACGCCTACGAACACTTCCTGGCTTCGGTTCACGCGCAGCTCGCCACCGCGCGCTGAAGCCGGCGATCATGTGATGCAGCCCGGCGCGTGTCATGGCGCCGGGACGCTTCCGTCGCGCGCGCGGCAGGTGAGAGAATCCCGCCGATCCCTAGAGTTCGACCTTCAACCGTTTGGCGGTCTGCGGTCCTACCTGTCCGTCGACAATGAGTCCCTTGGTCGCCTGAAACGCTGCGACCGCCGCCACCGTCAGGTCATTGTATTCACCGTCGATCGGCCCCGGATTGAATCCCAGCTCTTTCAAAGCGCGTTGAATGTCCCGAATGACGGACGCCTTCATGTTCGGCTGCCCAAGCGCATACAGCTGGCTCGGCTCAGCCAGGTCGAGTGCTCCACCCGCCGCCCCATACGTAAAGTTCGGCAGCAAGACGCCGGTATCCCAATTCCGGCCCGACACCTTGCCGCGACGAACGCCATAAGCGGTGCCCATCGCCTCCACGGTGCCGCCCTCGCCGTCACAAACGACGATGTGCCCCATCATGCCCGGTCCGGGCGGGTAGCGGAGAAGAATGCCTCCCACCGTTGAAGCTGCCTGCCGCCACGGCACGCGCTTTCCGAGTTTTTGTGAATCGCTCTTCCAGGCGCCCGTATAGGCTTCGACCGTTGCAGGATTGCCGTTGTCGTCGACGCATCCGTACAGGATTCCACCGACCTGATACACCAGCCAGGACATGAACTCCGCGCAGTCCCATGGACCGTGCCAGTTCTTGTTGTTCTTGGGAACGCAGACATTGACGTATTTCTCGCCGATGCGGGACTCGGCCAGCTTCAGCATCTTTTCGCCGTCGGTCATGCTCAATTCCTTCTGCGCAATGAACTTGCTAAAATTCGGCCCTCAATAATCGAGACATCTATTCGCGAAGCTCCGGCGAACTTCGCGCGTCAAAAGGCGGCACGCTCTCAGGGGCGCTCTGAAGCCGTCCGGGAATTCAGGCGGAGATTCAACGCCGCCTGCGTCACCACGCCTGCATTTCCATCGACCGGAATCTTGGCGTGGTTTTGAAACCACTCGACCGCCTGCGCGGTGGCGGGACCATATCGTCCATCCACGACAAGCGCCGGCTCAGCCCCGAGATCGTTCAGGGCCTCCTGAAGCTCGCGCGTTTCATCCGACGTGGTTGCGGCTTTCCAGGCCACCTGGTTCGCGCCGCTCTTGCCTACTGCGCTCCACACGATCTCGAAGAGCTCCGTGCGTCCGCTCAGGCCGTTGTAGCCACCGTTGATGAGCCGCGTGATCGTACGGATGTCGTTCCGATCCGCATACGCGTTCAGGCCTCCCTCATTCCATTCGTGCAGGGCGGGAAGCAGAGCCGCTTCGGGTGCGACAATCAGATCCGGATTATTGTAGAAGTCCACGCCTGCAAGCTTGCCCATGCGCAGGTAGTTGGCGCCGCCCGTCGTCTGCAACAGGCCGCCGCCGCGATATTTGTATCCGTCTCCTTGCTTGGTATTGCCGAGCTCCTTCGCCTTCTTCGGATTACCCAGTCCATAGACGCGCTCGGCCAAGGCACGATCATTGTTGAGATATTGATCGACCTCGTCGGGCCGGATGGCCGCGCTATGATGGCCGATGCCGAAAATCTCGAGAAGGCGCGCCGTGGTTTTGTACTTGAGGCTCTCGAACAGAACGGTACCGCGGCCGGTTTCATATAGCGCCTGAGCGAGGAAGTGCGCGATGCGAAGCGGCGTGTTGATCTTGAAGCGGTCGAAGATTTCGTCGCCGTCTTCAAAAGCCTTGAGGTAATTGGGATAGCAGCGAGGGGCTACCTTCCGAACGATCGTTACGATCCGCACGAAAATACTCCCTAATAAATATTCAGCGAAATATCATCGAGTGAAAACGTACTTAGACTATGCACAGCACCCTTTGGTTGCAAGAGGAGATTCGATTTCGGGACAGGCCGCATTGCCCCAGTCGGGCGGCATTTTGCAGCAACGTCCGGTTTAGTGACTGCCAGTTGCCGCTGCCATCAATTGCAACCCGCATCTCGCGACAGGGCTAGGCCCGGCACGACGAGCAATGCGAACAATGATGGCGGCCGAAACCGGCCAACGCCTGCTCTCTCTCGCGCGCGCGAGAGATTGAACCCAAAAACCAAACCGCCCGCCTGCGGGTTGCGCAGACGGGCGGCTCGGGGCCATCAGGACTTTGGGGGCATGCGCCTGAAGGCTTTGAGAGGTGTCAGTCAGCCTTGAAGGTCAGCCCTGCTGCTGGTCGGTCGGCGGCGGGGTCGGACGCGTCTTGTGCTGCGCCATGAACTGGTCGAACTCTTCCTTGTCCTTGGCGTGACGCAGACGGTCGAGGAAGTTCTTGAACTCGACCTGCTCCTCCTCGAGCCGCTGCAGCGTCTCGGTGCGGTACTCGTCGAAGGCGCGGTTGCCGGAGGACGGGGGGCCGAAGCCAAAGCCGAAGCCGCGGCGCTCCATGCGGCCGCGCATGCGGTCCATCTTGTACTGCATCTTTTCCATCTTGTTCTGCCAGCGATCTTGGTGGCTCCAGCACGACATTCTTCTGCTCCCGAGTGTGAAAAAGAGAAGGGCAAGTCCGATCGGCCACCAGATGATGAAGCCGAGGATGGTCACGGCGATCCAGCCGGGATGCCAGGGCGTATCGAGCATGCGGGGACGTTCGTACTGTTGGTATTGGTCCGAAGGGCCGCGCCAGCGATTAACGTCAGCGGTGTAGGCCATTTCCCATCTCCATCACGGCACCAGCGCCGTTGTGAATGTAAATAACATTTACATAGCTAGACCATCCCGCGATTTTGTCAAGCTGGCCGCCAGACACGCCCGCGTGATCATTTGGGTAATTTTATTTCGGCTTGCCCCAAGGACCACCTGGAGTGCCGCCGGGCGGCACGCCTGAACCGGAGGGCACCTCCGGGGGCACCGGCGGCGGCTCGGCGCCCTTGCCCGCAGGACGACGGTCGGTCGGGAAGCCGAGGCCGCGCAGATAGATCAGCACCTCGGCCTCGAGCAGCTCGTCCGGCGACATCGGCAGTTTTCGTCGCGCGGCGTCGCCACGGGAGAACAGCGAAGCCACGCCGTGCGCCATCGACCAGATGTGCAGCGCCATCATCATCGCCGGCGGCCGCGGCGTACCCGGCGGCGTCAGCGCCGCGAGCCGCTCGGCTGCCGCGCGAATGATGTTGAAGGCGCGTTCGCTGGCGGCCTGAAGTGCGGGATTGGCATCGACCGGCACGCCCGATTCGAACATCGCGTTGTAGAACGCGGGCTCCTCACGGGCGAAGGCGAGATAGGCTTTGCCGACGCGCTCGAACGCCGTGACCGTGTCGGGGCGCCCGTCGTCCCAGGCCGCGGTCAGGCGCTGCTCGAACTGCTCGAAGCCGCGCTGGGCAATGGAGGACAACAGCTCGTCACGGTCGCGGAAATGCCGATAGGGCGCCGCTGCGCTGACGCCGGCCATGCGTGCGGCATCGGCGAAGGTGAAGCCGGCCGCGCCCTTCTCGGCGATCAGCCCGAGGGCGGCCTGCAACAGGGCTTCCTTCAGATTTCCGTGGTGATAGCCGCGCTCGGCGCGGCGCTGCTCCTTGCGCCAGCTCATGTGAACGATCTTTACATGAGCCGGCGGTGAAGGTCACTAGCAGGAATCGGGCGTGATTAACCCCGTACTTTCACGGGCGATGCCGGGCCTGAGCGACGGCATCGCACCCGGAATTGGCCTCGTCCGCAGCTACATCTGCGGAATCGGCAGCACGGGCATGACCTCGATCGCCTCGCCCGGGAAGATCGCAAAATGCGGATGGTTCTCGAACAGTTTTGCAGCTTCCTCCTGCGAGGCAGCCCGCACCACCGTGAAGCCGGTCAGCGCATTGCTAATCTCCGTAATGCCGCGTCCGTCGATCCGGCGGGTCTTGCCGAGCGGGCCGCCCATCTCGACGATGACGTCCTTATGCTTCTCGACCCAGCCGTGCCAGGCGGCCATGCCCTCGCGCTCTTTTGCCTTCCGTTCGGCTTCGGGCATCGCATGCCAGGCCTTCATCTTTTCGCCGCTCATGCTGCCGAGATAGACGGCGAGGAATTTGTGTTCGGTGCTCATCGGTTCTCTCCTTGTTGATTGACTGACGACAGACGCGATTTCATCGCGATCGCTGTGGCTACCTCTTCAGGTCGCCGAAACCGGCCGCGGCCTCCTGCACGTCGGGCGGAAAGTCGCTCATCTCCTGGACTTGCCGGATCTCGATGATCTCGTTGGCCGAAGCCGGACATTTCTTCGCCCAGGCGATCGCCTCTGCGCGCGAGGCGACCTCGATCATCCAATAGCCGCCAAGGACTTCCTTGGCTTCAGCGAATGGGCCGTCGGTCACGACAGGCTCGCCGGTCGCAAATGAAACCCGCGCGCCCATCGACGGCGGATGCAGGCCATCGAGCGTGATCAGCACGCCCGCGTCCTTCAGCGCCTCGTTATAGCGCATCATCGCCGCGACGCGCTCGGGATCGAGCTGGACGTCCGGCGGCGCGGCCTCGTAGCCGAGCGGGATCATCAACATCATGAATCGCATGGGTCGTATCCTGGCTTCTGCGGTGGTTCCGGGATGCGCCGTGAGGCGCAGGCCCGCTCGCCTTCAAGACGAACGAACTCTCACGGAACCGACACGCCGGCGGAAATAATCTGGAGGGCCCCGGCCCTAGCGCGGCTGCGGCAGGAAACGACCATCCCGCCGGGCAGCGCCGAAATAGACATCGATGCGCCGGACCTTGCCGCCTGCGAAGGTGAAGAACTCCGTGTTGCGAAAACTCCTGCCATCTGTCGCAAGGCAGAGATAAGTGACGAAGGCTTCCTCGCCCCGGACGAAGATGCGCTCGATGTCATGCCGTGCGATCCAGCCGCTGTCGCTCCAGCAGCGTTCGAAATAGGTCGCCTTGTCGAGGTCGTCGTCGAACGGGCTGGTGAAGCGGAAATCGTCGGCCAGTGCGTCGGCGACCCGCTGCCGGTCGTTGGCGAGATAGGCGGCGAAGAGGTCGCGGATCAGGCGTTCGCGGTCGTCGGGCATCAATAGTCTCCGCAGCGAGCATCTTGTTAAAGACGGTTCGCCCTCGACCGCGCCGACACCGCCATGCGAGGCGACGCGAAAAAATATCTCGGCGGCGCCCCCGTACAAGTACGGCTCCGCGTTGTGAACTCCAGCGTGCATATAAACCAAGAGCAGCTGTCAGTTGAAGTAGTTGGCCGTCGCACGTGGAGTCGCGGAGCTCGTCGCGGCGTGTTCCGGAATTTACCGATGCTCAAGGATAGCATGCAACTTTCAGCTCAGGGGAAACGGTATGGCGATCCTGTCGGATCGCGTCCGAGCATTGCGGGGCTTACGTGTTCAATTTCCTGAGCAAGAAGGTCAGGCACGCCATCGCGGAGGTCGAGGCGCTCGACCGGTCGCAAGCCGTGATCGAATTCGGTCTCGACGGCACCATCCTCGACGCCAACGAAAACCTTCTCAAGATGAGCGGCTATACACTTGCCGAGATCAAGGGAAAGCATCACAGCATCTTCGTCAACCCGGCCGAGCGCGAGAGCGCTCGCTACCGCGATTTTTGGGCCAGCCTGAACCGCGGGGAATTCCAGACCACGCAATACAAGCGTTTCGGCAAGGGCGGCAGGGAAGTCTGGGTCCACGCGTCCTACGCCCCGCTACGCGACGAAAACGGCAAGGTGGTCAGCTTCATCAAGTTCGCCACCGACATCACGGCCTATAAGATCAAGGCCATGGAAGAGTCCGGCAAGATCGCCGCGATCAACCGCGCGCAGGCCGTGATCGAGTTCAACATGGACGGCACCATCGTCACCGCCAACGAGAATTTCCTTGGCGCGATGGGCTATTCGCTCGATGAGATCAAGGGCAAGCACCACTCCATGTTCGTGACACCAGAGGACCGTGCGAGCCCGGCCTATGCCGCGTTCTGGGCCAAGCTGAACCGTGGCGAGTTCGAGGCTGCCGAATACAAGCGGCTCGGCAAGGGGGCTAAGGAAATCTGGATTCTGGCCACCTACAATCCGATTCTCGATGAGAACGGCAAGCCGTTCAAGGTGGTGAAGTTCGCCACCGACGTCACCGCGCAGAAGATGAAGGCGGCCGACAATGACGGCCAGCTCGCCGCGATCCAGAAGTCGCAGGCGGTGATCGAGTTCAACATGGACGGCACGATCCGCACTGCCAACGAGAACTTCCTGAAGGCGATGGGCTATGCGCTGGCCGAGATCAAGGGCCAGCACCATTCCATGTTCGTCGAGCCGAACGAGAAGAATTCGGCCGCCTACCGCCAGTTCTGGGAAGCGCTCAATCGCGGCGAATACCAGGCCGCCGAATACAAGCGCATCGCCAAGGGAGGCCGCGAGATCTGGATCCAGGCGTCCTACAACCCAATCTTCGATCTCAACGGCAAGCCGTACAAGGTGGTGAAATACGCCACCGACATCACCGCGCAGGCGATCGGCCGCAAGAAGGCCGACAACGCGCGCGGGCTGATCGATGCGGTCGCGGCCGGCAGCGAAGAGATGAGCGCCTCGATCCGCGAGATCTCCGAGACCATGACGAAGTCGCGCGAGACGTCCAAGGTCGCGACCACAAGGGTCGAGTCCGCCGACCTCCAGGCCCAGAAGCTGACGGCCGCCGCACAGGCCATGAGCGGCATCGTCGAGATGATCTCGGGCATCACCAGCCAGATCAATCTGCTCGCGCTCAACGCCACGATTGAATCGGCCCGCGCCGGCGAAGCGGGACGCGGCTTTGCGGTGGTCGCCTCCGAGGTGAAGAATCTCGCGAGCCAGGCCAAGCAGGCGACCGACACGATCACGTCCGAAATCGACGCGCTGAACACCATCTCCGGCGACGTCGCGAGCTCCCTGACCGCGATCAAGGCCGCGATCGCAGGTGTCAACGAGTTCATCGCCTCCACCGCAGCCGCGGTCGAGGAGCAGAGCATTGTGACCGCGGACATGTCGGCCAACATGCAGCGTGCCTCGGCGGAGCTGGCGTAAGGACGACTTCCCCTCCATGTTCGTCATCCTTCGAGGGCCGCGAAGAAGCGGCCGCCTCGGGTGACGGATTTGGCATTTTGCCAGCTGTACGCAGCCCTCGCCTGCCCCTTCCTCGTCAGCACAAAAGCGCAGTAAAAGGAGCCTGCACTCCTGCGCCCATATGCTACTCGAGGACAATTCTGCCATGCCGCAAGCCCCGCAAAAAATCGCTCTCGTTACCGGAGCCGCCCGCGGCATCGGGCTTGCGACCGCGAAGAAGTTCCTGGCCGAGGGTTGGCGCGTGGCGCTGCTCGACATCGAGGGCGAGTTGCTCGGCCGGGCGGTCGCCGAAATCGACCAAGGCGAGGCGACGCTGGCGCTGACCTGCGACGTCTCGGATGCCGCCGCGGTGAGCGATGCAATGGAGGCGGTCGAGCGCCGGTTCGGCCGACTGGATGCACTGGTCAACAATGCCGGAATCGCGGTGTTCGCACCGCTGATGGAGACGTCCGAGACCGATTGGCGCCGCGTGCTCGAGGTCAATCTCACCGGCCCGTTCCTCTGCGCCAAGGCCGCGGTTCCCTTGATGCGCGAAGGCCATGGCGGCGCCATCGTCAACATCACCTCGATCTCGGCGGTGCGCGCCTCGACGCTGCGCTCGGCCTACGGCACCAGCAAGGCCGGGCTCGCGCACCTGACCAAGCAGCTCGCGGTCGAGCTCGCCTCGCTCAACATCCGCGTCAACGCGGTCGCGCCGGGGACGGTCGACACGGCGATGGCGAAGCAGGTGCATACCAAGGAGATCCGCGCCGACTATCACGACGCCATTCCGCTCAATCGCTACGGCCTGGAGGAGGAGCTTGCGGAAGCGATCTACTTCCTGTGCTCGGCAAATGCGAGCTACATCACCGGCCAAATTTTGGCCGTTGATGGCGGCTTCGATGCGGCAGGTATCGGCCTGCCCACGCTGCGCGGCCAGCGCCGCAACGGATAGGTCCGGAAATTGTAGGGTGGGTTAGCACTGCCGCTGCGCGGGCCGCTGGGCGTAACCCACCCTACGGAACCGATTTAGGTGGAGACTTCATGCGACGCATCTCCTTGCTCAACGCCCTGATGCTTGCATTCGCGCTGCTCGCCACCGCGCCCGCGTCCGCTGAAATCCGCATCATCCAGTCTCCGGGCGGACAGGTGGGGCCGTTCCTCGATTTGTTCGAGAAGGTGCGCGAGAGCGGCGAGCGCGTGGTGATCGATGGTCCCTGCCTATCGGCTTGTACCCTGGTGCTGAGCATCGTGCCGGGCGAGCGCATCTGCGTCACCAAGCGCGCAGTGCTCGGCTTCCATGCGGCACGTTCGGTCGACCGGCGCGGGCGCTTTTATGCCGAGCCGGAAGCATCGGTCGCGGTGCTTGCCGCCTATCCCGGCCCAGTGCGCGACTGGATCAGCCGCCGTGGCGGCCTCACCTCGCGGCTGCTCTTGCTCAAGGGGCGCGATCTCGCCGCGATCTATCCGCGCTGCCGCTGACGAATGTGGCAGCCGCCACGGATGTGACGTGAATGAGTTCTGTGAACCGCGTCACATCAAAGGCATTTGGCTTGGCCGGCCCGAGGCCACACGGCAGGTTCCCTGTGTCGCACCCAATGTGCGCACCGGGGTCTCCACGCCTTCACACTTTGGCTGCCGTCAATAAAGAGTCTGGATCACCGGCCCCAGCTTCATGCTGACGCAGATAAGCATCCCCCACAGGGCAAAATTGATCTGTAGCGCCGCCGCCATCGGTCGCTCCCCTTCCAAGTGACGTCCACCCCAGCTTTTTAGATTTTGTGATTCACCAATAGCGATTCTGACGTGCAGATTACAGCCCAATATTGCGTCAATTGTTGTGCGATGCAGTCCGCATGGTTTCACGAAGCGGCCTCACTGCTCCCGCAAAGTGATGCGAATCGTGAGTTCATTCCTCGGCCACGCCCGCCAATCGTTTGCCTTAAGTTCCATTTGAGCGATGCATGCAAGTTTCCCGTGTGGAAGCTTGCGCATTGCGCATCGAACTTTGGGTCCGGCATGATACGACGCGGCTTCATCTTGCTTACTTTCTGCACAGCGCTGCTTGGATGTGCAGTCGCACCGGCGCAGGAGCGTCGTCCGATCGCATGGGATGGCCTCGGCCAGGACCCCAACAAAGCCTCGCATCGCCCGCATGTCGCGAAGCGGCGCGCGACGAACCCCGCGCCCGCGGCAGCTGATCCCAATCAGGAGCGGGAACGAGTGCTCGGCACCTTGCGGCCATATTCGGATGCGTGGTGGGCGGTCCATGACGAGATCGAAGCCGAGAACGACAAGCAGCTCGGCACCAAGCTCGTGATCTGCCCTCGCTGCGTTCAGTCGCCGCAGCAGAGCGAGGACGCGACCGGATCGGTCCGTTGAGCGAGCTCACGACCGATCCGGGTATGACGCGATAAATCCAGGCGTCCCCTCTCCCGCGACAGTGGAGAGAGGGGATCGCAGCTCCACAGATCGTGCAGGCTCGCGCCTGTCACATTCCTTCGGCCGGGCAGTTCACCATCCAGGGAATGCCGAACTTGTCGACGCACATGCCAAAGCCCTTGGCCCAGAACGTCTTGCTGAACGGCATGGTGACGGTGCCGCCATCGGCGAGTGCATTGAACTTACGCTCGCCGTCCGCAGGGTCCTTGACGGTGAGCGAGATCGAAAAGCCTTGCGGCTTGACGAAATGCTCCGGCGGCGCGTCGGAAGCCATCAGCACGCTGCCGTCGGGCAGTGACATCCGCGCATGCATGATCATCTTCTCGCGGCCGGGCGCGGCGGGCATCTCCGGCGGCGCATCCGATGACCGCATCATGGCGTCGATCTTGCCGCCCAGGACCTTGGCGTAGAAGTTGAACGCAGCTTCGCAGGTGTCCTGATAGAACAGATAAGCGTTGAGCATCGTTTCTCTCCTCTTCGTTTGCAGTGAGGCTTATTGCTTCTCGGCCAGCTTCTTCAGGCTGGCGAGGCCGGCATCGAAATCCTTGCCGATCATGCTGTCCATGTTGATGAACACCTGCATGATCTTGGACATGAACGGAGCCGGACCGTACATCGCCCATGTGACCAGAGTAGCATCGCCTTGCGGCACAAAGGTGAACTCGGCGGTGTTGTGACCTTCGAACGGCCGCTCGAAATCGAGCTTGATGCGAAGCTTGGACGGCCCGGTCGCCTCGAGGATCTCCATGCGGCCGGCGCCGACATTGTTGTTGCCATCCCAAGCATAGGTCGCGCCCTTGCCTCCCTCAGATCCACCGAAGGTGCGCTTCATGGCGGGATCGCGGGTCTCATAGGGGGACCAGTTGGTCCAACGGCGGAAATCGGCGACCTGCGGATAGATCGCTCCGGCTGGCGCCTTCACCGCGAGGCTCCGCTCGACGCGGAAGGTGTCAGATTTTGTCAGGGCAAAGGCGAGGACGCCCGCGATTCCAACGGCGAGCACGACGGCGATGACGGCAATGGCTTTCAGCATGAAGGGGCTCCGTGGGTACGGGCTTAGGACGAACGGGAACGGCAGGAGCCGACAATTGCCGGAATGAAATTTTGCACGCTACCCACCCCACGTCATGGCCGGGCTTGTCCCGACACGATGATGTGGAGACCGACGGGTCTACTTCACTTTCGCGCCCTGCCGCGCGCCCGCCTTCGGCTGGCTGTCCCGGATCAGGCGATCGATGTGCATGCGAATGTGGGCCGCTTCTGCGGACGTGTTGGCAAGCGCGATGGCGCGGTCGAAGGCGACACGTGCCTCGTCGTTGCGACCGAGCTGCATCAGGAAGGCGCCGCGCACGCCGTAGAAATGGAAGTAGTTGGCGAGCTTCGGTGCAAGCGGCTCGATCAGATCGAGCGCGGCTTGCGGCCCCCGCACCTTGGAGACCGCGACCGCGCGGTTGAGCGTCACCACGGGAGACGGCTGCACGACCTCGAGCGCGCCGTAGAGCAGGTCGATCTGCGCCCAGTCGGTCTCCTCCGGCGTCGCCGCGCGGGCATGCAATGCAGCGATCGCGGCCTGGATCTGATAGGGCCCGCTGCGACGGTGGCGCATCGCCTTGTCGATCAGCGCCAGCCCCTCCGCGATCATGGTGCCATTCCACAGCGAACGGTCCTGGTCGTCCAGCAGGATCAGCGAGCCGTCGGCGGCAAAGCGCGCGGCACTGCGCGCATGCTGCAGCAAGATGAGCGCCGTGAGCCCCATGATCTCCGGCTCGCTCGGAAACAGCCTGAGCAGCAGGCGCCCCAGCCGGATCGCCTCCTCGCAGAGCGGCTTGCGGATCTCCGCGGTGTCGCCGCTCGCCGAATAGCCCTCGTTGAAGATCAGGTAGATCATCGCCGCGACGCCGGCGAGCCGCTCGGAGCGCTCGATTGCGCCGGGTGCTTCGAACGGCGTCCCGGCTTCGGCGACCTTCGCCTTGGCGCGGGTGATGCGCTGCTCCATCGCCGCGTCCGACACCAGGAAGGCGCGCGCGATCTGCTTCACGGTAAGCCCCGAGACGATGCGCAGCGCCAGCGCGATCTGCTGCGTCGCCGGCAATTGCGGATGGCAGCAGATGAACATCAACCGCAGGATGTCGTCGCGGTAGTGCGAACCGTCGAGCCGTTCGGCCAGCGCGCCTTCGGCGTCGTCGAGATCGGAGATCGCCTGGTCGTCCTCAGGCAGCGGCTGCTGCTTGCGGGTCCGGCGCACCTCGTCGATGGCGGCGTTGCGGCCGACCATGATCAGCCAGGCCGCAGGATCGCGCGGCGGCCCGTTCTGCGGCCAGGACTTGAGCGCGCGCAGCGAGGCGTTCTGGAACGCCTCCTCGGCGGTGTCGAGATCGCGGAAATAACGCAGCAGCGCGCCGACCGCCTGGGGTCGCGCCGAGGTCAGCGCGGTCTCGATCCAGCCGGTGTCGGTCTCGCTCACGTCAGGTTTCCTCCGGGCCGGAACACGCCGACGGGACGCACCTCATAGGCGCCGCCGGGATTGGCAGCGCCAAGGTCGCGGGCGACGTCGAGCGCCTCATCGAGATTCTTGCAGTCGACGATGTAGAAGCCGAGCAGCTGCTCCTTGGTCTCGGCATAGGGGCCGTCGAGCACCAGCGGCGGGTCCTCCTTGCGCAAGGTAGCAGCGGCCGTAGTCGGCAGCAGCCGCGCCACCGGCCCGAGCCGGCCTTGGCTCGTGAGCTTCTCCTGCACCACGGCGAGCTTCTTCATCACGGCCTCGTCCTGCTCCTTGCTCCAGGAGCCGACGAAGTCCTCATCGTGATAGCAAAGGATGGCATAAAGCATAGGCGACACTTTCCTCGTCTGTTCTAAAGACGCGCCAATATGCCCCGCCCCGACAGGACTGCGGAAAAAATTTGCGAGAAAAATCCGGCAGATCGTGCCAAGGAGGGCCTTCGTAAGCGGAACCCGACGAGGCAATTCGAATGACCAAGGGCACACTGGCCGTCCTGATCAATAGCACGCAGCAGAACTGGTTGCCGGAGCGCTGGAAGGCCCGGTTTGATGCTGTCTGCGGCGGCCGCCGTGTAGTGTTGCTGCCGGATTCCACGCTCGATCCGGCCGAGGTGCACTATGCCACGGTGTGGAAGCCGGTGCCGGGCGATCTCGGCGCCTTCCCCAATCTGCGGGCGATCTTCAATCTCGGTGCCGGCGTCGATGCGCTGATGGCGGACAAGAGCCTGCCCGATGTGCCGCTGGTCCGGGTCGCCGTACCCGATCTGACCGGCCGCATGACCGAATATGTCGTGCTGCACGTACTGATGCACCACCGCCAGGAGCTCTATTTGCGGGACTCGCAGCGCGCAAAACGCTGGGAGCCGAAATATCAATGGCCTGCCAGCGCCGTCACGGTTGGTGTCATGGGGCTTGGCACGTTAGGAGCGGATGCGGCCGACGTGCTGCGCCGGCTCGGCTTCCGCGTCGCCGGCTGGAGCCGCAGCCCGCGCGCCATCGACGGTGTCGAATGCTTCCATGGCTCGGCCCAGATCGATGCGTTCCTGCGCGCGACCGACATCCTGGTCTGCCTGCTGCCGCTGACGCCGGAGACGCACGGCATCCTCAACCGCGACGTCTTCACCAAGCTCAACCGCAACAGCCCGCTCGGCGCCCCGGTGCTGATCAATGCGGGCCGCGGCGGCTTGCAGAACGAGGCCGACATCCTCGCCTGCCTCGACGACGGCACGCTGGGCGCCGCCTCGCTTGACGTCTTCGTGCAGGAGCCGCAGCCGGCGGACAGCCGGTTCTGGACCCATCCCAAGGTGGTGCTGACGCCGCACAACGCAGCCGACACCGATGCGGATGCGATCTCGGCCTATGTCGCCGAGCAGATCGCACGGTTCGAGGCCGGCGGCGCGTTGGAGAACGTGGTGGACCGGGCCAGGGGGTATTAGGCGCCGGGATTTTCGCGAGCACCGTCACCTCATATTCAGTGTCGTCCCCGCCTAGTGCGCAATTGCGCACGGGCGCGGGGACGACACCGCTTGTCGGGCAGACAGCCTCCCCCCACAACCACCGCGTTCCGCCGGTATCCCGTTCACTCTCTCTTAGCGTGAAGTTGATAAGCGGTGTTAACCAACGCTCAAACAACGAGTCGGACATGCGCGCGAGCCTCGGCCTCAGGATGCGGATCACGGTTGCCCTCGCGGTGACGGCGGCGGCAACCGCCCTGTTTGCGGTGCTCGGGGCGATGTGGATCATCGCTGGGATCATCGACCGCGCCGACCAGCGCGAGCTGCACAGCCATTATGATGCCCTTCAGTCGCGCATCGCCGAGGAATCGCACCGGGCCGCCGCCATGAGCACGGTCGTGGCCGCGATGCCGGCGACGCAGGATGCGATGGCCAAGCAGGACCGCAACGCTCTGATAGCCCTGTTCGGGCCGGTCTTTGCCGCGACCAAATCGGAATACGGTGTCGAGCAGTTCCAGTTTCATGTGGCGCCGGCGACCTCGTTCCTGCGTGTGCACCAGCCCGCGAAATTCGGCGACGATCTCTCCGGCTTCCGCAAGACCGTCGTCGTCGCCAACCAGGATCGCAAGGTCGTGGTCGGCCTCGAAGGCGGCGTTGCCGGGCTCGGCATCCGCGGCGTGGTGCCGATCGCGCAAGGGGCTAAGCATCTCGGCTCGGTCGAATTCGGCCTGACCTTCGGCCAGTCCTTCCTCGACGACTTCAAGACCAACCGCCATGTCGACGTCGCCTTCCACCTCGCCGACGGCTCGGGCTTCAAGCTGTTCGGCGGCACGCTGAAGGGCAAGAGCTTCTTCGACGCGGCCGATTACGGCCGCGCTACCACAGGCAGCTTCACGGTGAAGCGGGCCAAGCTCGACAACACGCCGGTGGCAGCGCTGCTCGGCCCGATCAAGGATTTTTCCGGAAAGCCGCTCGGCGCCGTCGAGCTGGTGATGGACAATGCCGATTACGAGGCCTCGGCCGACCGCGCCTGGATGCTCGCGATCGCAATCGCCGCGATCGGGCTCGTGCTTGCCGCCATCGTCGGCTATCTCATCGCCCGCAGCATCTCGCGTCCGATCCTCTCCATCACGTCCGTCATGCGCGAGCTCGCGGACGGCCGGACCGACGTCACCATCCCCGCCAGCAAGGCGAACGACGAAGTCGGGGCGATGGTGAAGGCGGTCGCGGTGTTCCGCGACAACGCCGTCAACTTTGGCAAGCTTCAGGCCGAGCAGCTGGAAGCCAAGGCGCAGTCCGAAGCGGAGAAGCGGCGCGCCTTCGCCGCGCTTGCCGACAATTTCGAGGCCAGCATCCGCGACGTCGTCACCACGGTGTCCTCGGCTGCGGTCGAGATGGAGCATACGGCGCGGTCGATGTCGGCCATCGTCGAGCAGTCCCGACAGCAGACGCGCGCGGTGTCGTCGGCCTCGACACTGGCCTCGGAGAATGTGCAGACCGTCGCAGCGGCGGCGGAAGAGCTGTCCTCGTCGATGACCGAGATCAGCCGGCGCCTCGCCCACGCCACCGAAGTGGTGGGCAAGGCCGCGAGCGACGGCCGGCGCTCGAACGAGCGCGTGCAGAGCCTGGCAGACGCGGCGCAGAAGATCGGCGACGTCGTCTCCTTCATCAACGGCATCGCGGGCCAGACCAACCTGCTGGCGCTGAACGCGACGATCGAAGCGGCGCGCGCGGGCGAAGCCGGCCGCGGCTTTGCCGTGGTCGCTTCCGAGGTCAAGGCCCTGGCGACGCAGACGGCGAAGGCGACCGAGGAAATCGGCGCCCAGGTCCACGCGGTGCAGGGCGAGACATCAGGCGCTGTGGACGGCATCCAGTCGATCTGCGCGACGATCCAGCAGGTCGACGAAATTTCCGCCGCGATCGCCGCAGCCGTCGGCCAGCAGGGCACGGCGACGCAGGAGATCGCCCAGAACGTCCAGCAGGCGGCTGCCCGCACCGGCGAGGTCTCGCAGAACATCTCCGGTGTCACCGCCGGCATCGCCGCGACGGGCACGGCGGCCGAGGAGGTGCTGGGTTCGGCGATCGAGCTGTCGAAGCAGTCGCAGCGACTGCGGGACGAGGTGGATCGCTTCCTCGCGCAGATTCGCGCGGCGTAGTTGGGACGCAGGATCGCGCAGCATACTCACTGTCGTCCCCGCGAAGGCGGGGACCCATAACCCCAGGGAGAAGTTGTTAGGCGAGCTGGTAACTCCGAGTCTTCGCCAAACTCCTCCCCGTGGTTATGGATCCCGGATCTGCGCTCCGCTTCGCTGCGCTTGTCCGGGACGACAGCCTACTCCTTGCCCCCCACCATCACGTCGATCGCGCCCTTCACGATCGCCTCCAGCTCCTTGCGCGACACGCGCGCGCGCGAGCGGATGGCGATGGTGTGGACGGTGGCTGATGCGATCTGTGCCAGCACGACCGGATCGGCGCTCTCCGGCAGCTCGCCCTTCTCCTTGGCGCGGCGGAAGCAGCTCGCAAAGGCCTTGTCGAGCTCGGTGAGACCGTCGAGCACCATGGCGCGAATCTCGGGATCGCCAACGGCTTCTGACGCCGCGGTCACCACCGTGAAGCAGCCGCGCGGGCCGGTCTCGCCTGAGAGATAGATGCTCAGCGCGGAGGCGAAGATGCGCTCCAGCCGCTGACGCACCGGCATTTCCTCGCGGAAGATCGCGGCCATGGAAGCCCGCGCGTCCTCGCGGTAGCGTTGATAGCTCTTGATGTAGAGCTCGCGCTTGTCGCCGAAGGCGCCGTAGAGACTCGGTCGGTTCATCCCGGTCGCTTCGCTCAAATCATCGAGCGAGGTCGCGGCAAAACCCTGCTTCCGGAACAGGTCGAGCGCCTTGCCGAGTGCAACGTCAGGCTCGTAGGCACGCGGACGGCCGCGGCGCTTAGGTTGGCCGCCGCGCTCGGGTTGGCCGCGGCCCTCGGGCTCATTGGCAGCAGCTGGCGGCTTCGATTTTTGTACCATTTCGCAAATTAATCCTTGACCAACCTCATATTATGCAAGATGGTACAAAAATCAATCTGGCCAGGTTGAGCGAAATCCCAGGAATTGCCCAAGGAGGCTACAGATGGATCTCTATTTCTCGCCGCTCGCCTGTTCGATGGCAACCCGCGTCGCGCTGTATGAAGCCGGTGCCGAGGCCAACTATCTCGAGGTCGACCCGCCGACCAAGACCGTGCTGAGCGACGGCTCCGACTTCCGCGCCGTCAATCCGATCGGCCTGGTGCCGACGCTGCGCACCGACGAGGGCGTGGTTCTGACCGAGAACGCGGCAATCCTGCAATACGTCGCCGACCGCTTCCCGCAATCCGGGCTGGGCGCCGCAGAGGGCATCGAACGCACCCGCCTGCATCAATGGCTCTGCTTCGTCGGCACCGAGCTTCATAAGGGCCTCTTCATCCCGCTGCTCGACCGCAAGGCGCCGCAGGAGGCCAAGGCCTATGCCCTCGAGAAGAACCTGTCGCGGCTCGACTATCTCGACAACTACCTGAAGGGGCGCGACTTCCTGCTCGACCATTTCAGCGTCGCCGACGCCTATCTGGTCACGGTCATCAACTGGACCATGGCGACGCCGCCGATCGAGCTCGCGAAATGGCCGAACGTGAAGGCCTATTACGAGCGCCTGCGCCAGCGGCCGTCAGTCGCGAAGGCGGTCGCTGAAGAGTTCGAGCTGTACAAGGCCGAGCTCGCGCGCAAGAAGGCGGCGGCGTAAGCCGAGCTGAACACCCCTTCGCTCTTGCTCGCGCAAGTCGTCCCGGTCGACAAGCCGGGACGACGTTTGGCGCGCCTCTCTCGTGTCCCGGACGCGCGGCAGCGTTCTTACGCTGCTGCGCTGCATCCGGGGCACGAGACCGATTTTTTTGCGATAGACGATAGACATGGCTGCTCATCCTCGCGGCTTGTTTCGCCCGAGCTTTTGCTGATCTCTTCCGCCCTCTCGAAAGCAAGGGCGCAGGGAAGGCCGGGCGCCGGCTGGCACCCGAAGTCCCGCGTGTGCTAAAGAAGCGCGCACGGGGTGGACGACAGGTGACGCCGGGACATCCCGGCCTTCCCTGCGCGGATGGTTTTCACGGTGTCCTTCGTGCTCTCCCCGGGGAGCGATGCACTATTGCCCCCGTCGCCTTGCGGATGATCGATGCGCGCCGGTTGGCGCGACATCTCCGCAGGACTTGACGCACAGACCCCGGGCGTCAGGACCACACGACTTCTCCGTCCGCGCACATCTTCGCTGGGTTCTCCACGGCTGGCGTGCGCTCGCCGTCGAGGCCATTCGAAGACGCTGTCAGCGCCGTGTCGTATCGCGCCTGTCGCTGCTCACGGTTGCCCGCCCTGCAGCCACCATTCGCGCCGACGCCGTCGCGGCCACCGCATCCCGGCCCGCGCTTCGTGACGATCGCGAAACGCCCCTTGTGGCAGGCGGGATGGCGCGGTTGTACGGCAAAACCGAACTTCTGTAAATTCGAATATTTTTGCAAGCAGCTATCGACCCAGTGCTGGCGTGTTTTGCCCGTCGGGCAACACAACGGATGGTAGGTGGGACGAGCCGGGCGGCCTGGCCGGGGAGCTATCGAAAGTCGGCGACGAGATGTCGATTACCCGTACAGCACCCGCGGTAAAATCGTGACGATGCCGGGCCAGAGCGTCAGCAGCAGCACGAAGCCGATCATGATCATGAGATAAGGCATCGTGACGCGCGCGATGTAGCCGAGGCCATCTTCCGTCAGGCCCTGGATCACGAACAGGTTGAAGCCGACGGGCGGGGTGATCTGCGCCATCTCGACCGCAAGCACGAGGAAGATGCCGAACCAGATCTCGTCGAATCCTGCTCCCTTCACGATGGGCAGCACGATCGGCAAGGTCATCACGATCATCGAGAAGCCGTCGAGGAAGCAGCCGAGGATCAGGTAGAAGACGATCAGCACGACGATCAACATGAAGGGCGACAGGCCGAGCCCCTTGACGAAGGCGGCGACGGCCTGCGGGATGCCGAGGAAGGCCGCGGCATTGCCGAGGATCGAGGCGCCGAGCACGATCAGCGCGATCATCGAGCAGGTCACGACCGAGCCGATCAGCACGTCGCGCATCACCTGCTGCGACATCGAGCCCTGCGCCCAGGCAACCAGCGCGGCGCCGAGCACGCCGACGGCGGCGGCTTCCGACGGCGTCGCGAGCCCGCCATACATCGAACCGAGCACGCAAACGATCAGGAACAATGCCGGCGCGAGATCCTTCAGCGCGGCGAAGCGCTCGCTCCAGGGCACCTGCGAAAGCTTCGCTTCCGTCTCCGGCACCATCGCGGGCTTGAGGCTCGTATGCAGCATCACCCAGCCCATGAAGGTTGCGGCGAGCAGAAGTCCGGGCAGCACGCCGGCGGTGAACAGCTTCAGGATCGAGACGTCGCCGAGCACGCCGTAGATGATCATGATGTTGGACGGCGGGATCAGGAAGCCGAGCGTGCCGGCGCCCGCGAGCGAGCCGATCGCGATGTCGCGCGAATAGCCGCGGCGCAGCAACTCGTTGAGCGACATGCGGCCGATCACCTGCGTGGTCGCGGCCGACGAACCGGAGATCGCCGCGAAGATGGTGCAGCCGATCACGTTGACATGCAGCAGCCGGCCCGGCAGAAGCCCGGCCCAGGGCGCCAGCCCCTGAAACAGCGAGCGCGACAGGCGGGTGCGAAACAGCAGCTCGCCCATCAGGATGAACAGCGGCAGCGCCAGCAGCTCCTGCGTGGTCAGGATGTTCCAGGCATATTGCGGCAACAGCTTGTCGAGCGGGATCGAGCGGAACATCGCGAGCAGAAGCGTCGCGGTGAGCGCTAGCGTGAGGCCGATCCACACGCCGCAGGCAAGCAGCGCAAACAGGATCGCGAACAGGGCGACGACTTCGATGGTCATGCGATCTTGAATCCGGGTGCGGGCGCGGCTGTCATTCGACGGGCGAGGCCTTCATGCGATGATCCTCCAGCGGCAGGCCGAGCACGGCCTGGATCGCGCGCGCCAGGAACTGGAGCGTGAGCAGCAGCATGCCGAAGGTGACGACGGCTTCCGGAAACCACAGCGGCGTATCGCTGGAGGTCGAGACTTGGCCGCGCGTATACGCGGCAAAGGCGAACTTCGCCATGGCCGAGGTCAGGAACGCCATGAAGGCGAAGCCGGCGGCCGCCGAGAGGATCTCGAGCCCGCGCTGCACCGGCACTGGTGCATTCTTCAGCAGCAGCACGACGCGGATATGGCCGCCGACGCGCAAGGTCATGGCGGCGCCGAAGGTGAAGGAGGCCGCCATCAGATAAGACGAGTACTCCCAGGCAATCGAGATCGTCGGCGGAAAGAACGGCAGGAAGTTCGAGAGGAAGCGCGTTGCGACCTCGCACAGCATCAGCAACGTCAGCATCAACAGGCAACCGCCGCCGATCCAGCCGTCGAGCCGGCCGAGACGGTCGATTCCGTCGAGCAGGATGCGCAGCGGCACTGGTGCCGCCGCATTGAGGCTTTGCGGTGCTTCGGGCGAAACGCTCACCACGATCCCGCCCCTCAGCCGCGCTTCATTTCGGCGAGATAGGCCCGCACCGGCTTGTCGGCCGCCGGCACGCGCTTGAGGAAGGCATCCAGCTGCGGCGCGGTCTTGGCTCGGATATCCGTCATCATCGCGCCAGAGACCGGCACCACCTCCATGCCGCCCTCCTTGAGGCGGTTGAGGCTGTCGACGTCGGCCTTGAGCGAGTTCGCCCAGAAGCCCGGCTCCATCTTTGCAGCGATATCGCCCACGAGCTTCTGCTGATCCGCGGGAAGCGCCTTCCAGGAATCCAGATTGACGGTGAGCATCTGCGACGACCAGACGTGGTTGGTCGGGTAGACATATTTCAGGAATTCCCAGAACTTGCCGTCGACGCCCGACACAGACGAGGTCGAGACCCCGGCCACCGCGCCGGAGGCGAGCGCGGGAATCGTTTCGCCCCAGGGGATCATCACGGCGGCCATGCCGATCGCATTCAGCATATCGACCGCATTCTTGTCGGGCACGCGGATCTTGATGTTCTTCAGGCCCTCGACGTCGGCGACCTTCGCCTTGAGGTGCAGATATTGCGTCGGCCACGGCACGATGTAGAGGATCTTCTGGTTGTTGCGCGCGGCGATCTTCTCGTATTCGGGTCGCACATATTTGTGCAGCACCTTGAGCTCGTCCACGGAGCCGCAGAGGAAGGGAATGCTCTCGACGCCCATGAAGGGCTCGTCGCCGACCTGCTGGATGTTGAGGACGTCGGCGAGCGGCACCAGGCCGTCGCGCACGGCGCGCAAATGCTCGGGCCCCTTGAAGCCGAGCTGGCCACCGGCCTTGACGGTGATCGCGACCGCACCGCCGGTCTGCTTCTTCACCTCTTCGGCAAAAGCCATCGCGTTCTGGGTGTGGAAATTGCCGTCGGGCCAGACCGTCGACATGTCCCAGCTCGTCGTCGCCGCCCGGGCGCGGGTCGAGATGTGACCGGTGGCGAGCAGCGTCGCTGCGCCCGCGGTGAAGTTCCGTCGCGTGATCATTGCTCCCCTCCGTTGATCAAGCGCACTGACATGTCAGCGCGCGTACCCATAAACTGCAGCCGCATTGTCGGCGGACACAAGCCCGCTTTCGATATCGTCCTTGACCGCCGCACGATCGCGCGTCGTGGGAGCACCGATGCCGGCGCCGCCGGGCGTCAGCACCACCAGCCGGTCGTCCGGCGGCACCTGCTGAAAGCCTTTGCCACGCAGCTTTTTTCCGGACTTGAGGCCGACATAGCCGGCCTCGCCGTTCTGGCCGCCATCGCGTCCGCGCGGCGGATGATCGATGCGGTCGAACGCCGCCAGGATGTCGAACGGCGCATCGACGCCGCTACCGACCTCGATGATCTGCCCAAGGCCGCCGCGGGTGCGCCCTGCCCCGCCGGAATCCGGACGCAGCTCCTTGCGCCAGAAGATCAGCGGCGTCTGCGTCTCCGCGATCTCGACCGGCGTGCCGCGCACGCCGCTGGGATAGGCGGTGGCCGACAGCCCGTCCTTGCCGAAGCGCGCGCCGGTGCCCCCATTCGATGTCACCGCCATCGAGAACCCGTAATTGCCGCCGACGCCGGAGCGGGTCTGGCCGCGGACGTTGAGATTCCACAGGCACGAGGTGCCTTCAGCGGGCACGCGCTCGGGAATGATCTGACGCAGGCAGCCGAACACGACGTCGGGCAGCATCTGGCCGATGATGTGGCGCGAGGCGACCGGCGCCGGCTTGGGTGCATTGAGGATCGCACCTGCGGGCGCCGATACCGTCAGCGGCGACAGCGAGCCGGCATTGTTGGGAATCTGCGAGGCGACGACACAGCCGAGGCCGAACACGGTGTAGGCGGTGGTGTAGGACAAGGGCACGTTGATGCCGAACTTCGAGGCCGCGGAGGTGCCGTCGAAATCGACATGGATGCCCGCATCCGAGATCGTCAGCGTCGCCGCCAGCGTCACCGGCGCATCATAGCCGTCGACCACCATGGTGTTGCGCCAGCTGCCCTTCGGCAGTTTCGCGATCTCGGCGAGAACCGCCTCGCGCGAACGGTCGCAGACGTAGTCGCCGAGCTCGTCGAGCGTGTCGATACCGAACTCGGTCGTCATCTCGACCAGGCGCTCGCAGCCGACGTCGTTGCAGCCGGCCAGCGAATAGGTGTCGCCTTCGGTATCGATCGGCAGACGCGTGTTGGTGCGGATCATCGCCATCAGCGTCTCGTTGACGACGCCCTGGTCGATCAACTTCAGCATGGGGATGTAGAGCCCCTCCATGAACACGTCGGTGGCGTCGGGCCCGAAGCCGATGCCGCCGATGTCCATGAGATGGCTGGTGCAGGAGAACAGCGCGACCGGTTTGCCGTCCTTGAAGCAGGGCGTGGTGACGACGAAGTCGTTGAGATGACCGGTGCCCATCCAGGGATCGTTGGTGATGTAGGCATCGCCCTCCTTCATCGTCTCGATCGGGAAGTGGTTGATGAAGTGCTTGACCGATTCCGCCATCGAATTGACGTGACCGGGCGTGCCGGTCACCGCCTGCGCCAGCATCCGCCCCTTGAGGTCGAACACGCCGGCCGAGAGGTCGCCGCATTCGCGCACGATCGGGCTGAAGGCGGTGCGGAGCAGCACCTGCGCCTGCTCCTCGACCACGGCGATCAGCCGGTGCCACATGATCTGAAGGTCGATCAGGCTCGCGCCATTTGCCTTGCTCATGATCAGGCCGCCTTTCGTTCCATGACGATGCTGCCGGCACCGTCGATATGGGCGTCAAAACTGGTGGAGACGAAGGTCGAGGTCTCGTCCTCCGCGATCACGGCCGGGCCTGCGATGGTCGCGCCCGGCGCCATGTCCTCGCGGCGATAGAGCGGGATCTCGATCAGCTCGCCGGCGCGGCCGTCGAAGAATTTGCGGCTGCCGACAGCCTTCCCTGCGGGCTTGCGCGTGACGGCCGCAACGGTGGGCGGATTGCGCGCCTCGGTGGTCGCTAGCACCGACCAGCTCAGCACTTCGATGGCGGCGCCCGGAATCGGCCGCTCGAACATCGCGGAATAGTCCGCCTCGAACTTCTGGCGAAGGCCGGCGAGATCAGCCGTCGTCAGCCGCCGGTTCGGCAGCTCGACCGAGATCTCATGGCCCTGGCCGACATAGCGCATGAAGGCGGCACGGCGCTCGCGCACCGGCGCACCGGCGGCGCCAGGCTCGACCAGCGCGCGCGCCTCGGTCACCATCTCCTGCAGGAGATCCGACACCGCTTCGGTGTCGAAATCATCGAGCCGGACATGTCGGCTGCGCACCAGCTCATAGGCGATCGGAGCGGCAAGAAAGCCGACGGCCGAGCCGACACCGGCATTGGACGGCACGATCACCCGGGAGACGCCGATCTTCTCGGCAACGCGCGCCGCATGCAGCGGCGCGGCACCGCCAAAGGCGATCAAGGTGTGCTGGCCGACGATCTCGCCGCGCTCGACCGCATGGACGCGCGCCGCGCTCGCCATGTTCTCGCAGACGACCTCGTGCACGGCATAGGCCGCAGTCTCTGCCGACAGGCCCAGCGGCTCGCCGACATCGCGCAGCAGCGCCTGCTTCGAAAGTTCCGGGTCGAGCTTGATCGTACCGGCCGCAAAAGCATCGGGATCGATCATGCCGAGCGCTACGTCCGCATCGGTCACGGCCGGACGCTGGCCGCCGCGGCCATAGCAGGCCGGGCCCGGCTCGGACGAGGCACTCTCGGGCCCGACGGTGACGCGCTTCATCGCATCGACATGCGCGATCGAGCCGCCGCCGGCGCCGATCTCGACCATCTCGATCACGGGAATACGCACCGGCAAGCCGGAGCCTTTGAGGAAACGCGCAGCGCGATCGACCTCGAATACGCGCGAAGTCTCGGGTTGGTACTTTTCGATCAGGCAGATCTTTGCCGTGGTGCCGCCCATATCGAAGGACAGGACCTTGCTCTCGCCAAGACGCGCCGCGATCTGCGCCGCGAAGATTGCGCCGCCGGCAGGCCCGGACTCGACGAGGCGCACCGGAAAGCGCCGTGCCGTCTCGATCGAGGTGACGCCGCCACCTGACGTGACGAGATAGATGGCGCCGCGGAACTGCTCGACCTGCAAGGCGTCGGCCATGCGGGCGAGATAACCGTCGATCAGGGGTTGCACATAGGCGTTCGCGACCGCTGTCGATGTGCGCTCATACTCGCGGATCTCCGGGCAAACGGCCGAGGACACCGTCACGGAGATGCCTGGCATCTCCTCGGCCAGGATCGCGGCCGCACGTCGCTCGTGCTCGGGATTGGCATAGGAGTGCAGGAAGGCGATCGCAACGCTCGCGACGCCCAGCTCACGCAATTTCGGCGCGAGTGCACGCACCGACGCTTCGTCGAGCGGGAGACGGACCGCGCCGTGGGCGTCGACGCGCTCGGGCACGGTGAAACGCAAACTGCGCGGCGCCAGCGGCCTCGGCTTGTCGATTCCGAGATCATATTGGTCGTAGCGGCTTTCGGTGCCGATATCGAGCACGTCGCGAAAGCCTTCGGTCGCGATCAGGGCCGTCTTGGCACCGCGGCGCTCGATGATGGCGTTGGTCGCCAGCGTGGTGCCGTGAATGAAGACGTCGATGTCGCTGATATGCGCGCGCGCATCGGCGAGAATGAGACGCATCCCGTCCAGCACGGCCTGTTCGGGACGCTGCGGCGTCGTCAGCACCTTGCGCGTCTTGCGATCCTGACCCACGTCCAGCACGATGTCGGTGAACGTGCCACCGATATCAACGGCAAGCCGCACCTCGGCTCCCTCAAGCATTCCAAATTCTCCGCGCTGATCGTCAAGACTGGGGTCGAAAGCGCAGCAATTTCCATGCCATGGACGACGAGGACAACGCCGCGCCCGGCCATTCTGCTTGCCACCTATGCAATAGGCAAGACGTGTTCGGCGCTGGCGCGATCAGAGCAGGAATGCAAGCGCCGCCTCGCAGCGCTCCTCGACCTTCAGCGTCAGGAGATCGTCGGCGCGGGTGCGTCCGAGATTGACCGCCGCGATCGGAATATTGCGCTGCGCGGCAGCCTGCACGAAGCGGAATCCGGAATAGACCATCAGTGAGGATCCGACGACGAGCATGGCATCAGCCTGCGCCAGATGATCCTTCGCGGTGGCGACGATGTCGCGGGGTACGTTCTCGCCGAAGAACACGACGTCGGGCTTGAGGATGCCGCCGCAGGCTTCGCAAGGAGGCACCTGGAAGGACGAAAAATCCTCGTGCTCCAGATCAGCGTCGCCATCGGGTGCATCGGCCGCATCGAGCGTCAGCCATGCCGCATTCGCGCGACCAAGCGCGTGCTGAAACTCATCGCGCGGCGTCTTGCGGCCGCAGCCCATGCAGCGAACCAGGTCGAGCCGGCCGTGCAGGTCGATCACCTGCCTATGGCCGGCGGACTGATGCAGCCGGTCTACATTCTGGGTCAGCAGCATCCCGCACCGGCCGTTGGCCTCGAGCCGGGCCAGCGCGTGATGCGCATCGTTCGGGCGAGCCTGGCCGAACCGCCGCCAGCCGATCAGGCTGCGCGCCCAATAGCGCCGCCGCGTATGCTCGTCCGACATGAAGGACTGGAAGTTGACCGGCTGGGTCCGCTTCCAGTCGCCGTTGCTGTCGCGATAATCGGGAATGCCCGAATTGGTGCTGCAGCCGGCGCCGGTCAGCACGAACAGCTTTTCGTGCCGGCCGACGAAATCCTGGAGCGGGGAGCTTGCCCGTGGAGCGTTTGCCATGGCGCAGATGTAGTCTGCGCGGGCCGGTTTTGCCAGATCATCGCAGTCCGCGGCGCATAGCGACCCCGGATGGGCTATCGCGGGGATTGGCGGCCGGTGAGATCGAGCGGACGCGCTTTCTCTTGTCCGGCAACGCGGGCGGCTTGCTGCAGCGTCAGCCGGAATTCATCCCGCTTCTCGTGCACCGAGGCTATCGCATGCCCGACCGCAACTCCGAGGCCGACCAGTGCGGCTTCGGAAAGCTGCAGGCTTGCCTCGATGGTTTCCGGCACCGCATCGGTTGCGCCGATCGCATAGAGGTGGCGGGCATGGTCGGCGTCCCGCGCACGTGAAACGATCAGCACATCCGGCCGCACCGCCCGGATCCGCTCGACGACAGCATCGATCGCCGGCCGCGACTGGATGGTAATGATCACACCGGTCGTCTGCATCAGGCCGCAAGCTTCGAGGAAACCCGGTTCCGTCGCGTCACCAAAATAGACCTTGTGGCCGTCGCGGCGGTCGCGCGCCACGGCGACTGCCTCGTGATCGACCGCGATGTAGTTCAGGCCGTGGCTGGTGAGCAGCGAACAGACGACTTTCCCAACGCGGCCGTAGCCGACCACGATGGCCTGCGCCCGGTCGCCGGGCGGCCGAACCGCCAGTTCGGGATCGGGCGAGCGCTCAGGACCCAGCTTCGCGGCCAGTCGGCGTCCGAGCATGCTCAAGAGCGGCGTCAAGGCCATCGTCACCGCGGTGACGGCGACGGCAAAGCTCGACACGCGAGGCTCGATCAGACCGCCGGCCACCGCCATCCCGATGCTGACGAACGCGAATTCACCGACGGGACCCAGCAGGAAGCCGATCTCGACCGCCGTTGCCCAGGAGAGCTTGAACAGCCGGCCGAGGAGGATGAGCACGATCGCCTTGCCGACGAGAATGCCGATGACCGCGGCCAGCAGCCAACCAGGCTCGCGCATGAACACGCGGAAGTCGATGGCCATACCGACCGTGAAGAAGAAGATGCCCAGCAGCAGGCCTTTGAACGGCTCGACGGTGGCCTCGATGGCCTTGCCATATTCGGTCTCCGCCAACATCAGTCCCGCAACGAATGCTCCGAGCGCCATCGACAGGCCTGCCTGGTGCGCGGCAATCCCTGCGCCGACGATGACGAACAAGGTCGCGGCAACAAACAGCTCCGTCGAATGGGTGCCAGCAACCATCTGGAACAGCGGCCGCATCAGCAGCCGCCCGAGCAGAGTGAGGACAGCGACGGCCAGCGCGGCCTTCAGGATTGCGCTGGAGATGTGCGTCAACACCGAGTCGCCGCTGCCGGCGCCGAGCACCGAGACGAAAACCAGAATGGGAACGACTGCGAGGTCCTGGGCCAGCAGCACCGAGAAGGTCGCGCGGCCGGCAGTGGTCGCAAGTCGTTTCTCAGTGGACAAAAGCTCGAGCACGATCGCCGTCGAGGACAGCGCAAGGCTCGCGCCCAGGATGACGGCCGTATCCGAGCTCTGCCCGGTGAGAAGCGCCGCGCCAAAGATCATGGCGGACGTCGCCAGCACCTGCAGGCCGCCAAGCCCGAACACCAGGCGTCGCATCGTGACGAGCCGCCTGAAAGACAGCTCGAGCCCGATCAGGAACAGCAGGAATACGATGCCGAGATTGGCGATCCCCTCGACGTTCTGCGCGTCCGCGACGGTGAACCAGTACAGGAACGGAAGGTCCTTGACGAGCGAGCCGAGCCCGAGCGGGCCGAGAATGGCGCCGGCGCCGAGATAGCCCAGCACGGGATTGATGCCCCAATGGCGGACAATCGGCACCACGACACCGGCCGTGCCGAGGACCACCAGCGCGTCGCTGTAGGCATTGATGTTGATGCTTGTGGTCACGAGCCCTTCATGTGTCGACGCTTGCCAATAGCGGCAGCGTCGTCCACGGTCGATAGCACACGGCGCCGCAGACCCCTACCCGGACCAACCGCCATCCTCGCAGTTTCAAACCGAGATCAACTCGCCCAGTTCTCGCGAAACTCGGGGAATAGCGTCAGGCCTCCGCAAGCGTACAGGGTCTGCCCGGTGATGTAGCTCGCATCGTCGGACGCGAGGAAGGCGAACACGGCGGCGATCTCCTCCGGCGTGCCGACACGCCCCATGGGAATGTGGCTGGTGACGACGCCGCGCTTTTCGGGATCGCCGGTCCAGGCCGCGTTGATCGGCGTGTCGATCGCGCCAGGCCCGACCGCGTTGACGCGAATGCCGCGGCCGGCGAATTCCAGTGCCAGCGTGCGTGTCAGATTGGCCATGCCGCCTTTGCTGATCGAATAAGCGAGATAGCCCGGCTTCGGGATGATCTGATGCACGCTGGAGCAGTTGATGATGGAGCCCCCTCCGCCGCGCGCGACGAAGTGCGCGAGCGCCTTCTGCGCGCAGAGCACGGCGCCGTTCAGGTTGACGTCGATGATCCGGCGATAGGTCTCGATGTCGAGCGCCTCGCTCGGCGATTCCTTCTGGAAGCCGGCATTGTTGACGAGACAATCGAGACGCTTCCAGCGCGAAAGGATCGCCTCGAACATCGCAGCAATCTCTTGCTCGTCGGCGACATTGGCCTTGACGATGCGATGATCGGGCGCGCCGTGGCCGCGATCACTCGAAGCGGCCCGCACGAGCGCGAGCGTCTCCTCCGCCCGCTCATCGTGCTCGAAATAATTGATGGCGACGGTTGCGCCTTCCTGGGCGAGCCGGATGGCGACGGCGCGGCCAATGCCTTGCGAGGCGCCGGTCACCAGGGCGTATTGGCCGACGAGGCGCGAGGGAAAGGAGGTCGAGCGATCGGTTTGCGGCATGGATTTTCTCCGGGGATGCTCATCATCGACGGACGGCGCGTTTTGTTCCATCCCCTTTCGTGCATCGCTGGGATTCATTCCGCGCGGCGCGCCAGTGGCGAGGTCAGAATCTGATAGAGAATGATGGCGCCAAAAGTTGCGGTGCCGATCCCGCCGATCGTGAACGCGCCGAATTTGAGCGTGAGGTCGCCCGCCCCGGCGGTCAGCGCCACGGCGACAGTGATCAGGTTTGCAGGATTGGCGAAGTCGACCTTGTTCTCGACCCAGATCCGGCCGGCCATCGCCGCAATCAGCCCGAACAGCACGATCGAGAGGCCGCCAATGACGGGCCCCGGGATCGACAGGATCAGCGCGCCGAATTTCGGCGAGAAGCCGAGCAGGATCGACACGATGGCGGCGAAGGCAAACAGCAATGTCGAATAGACCTTCGTCGCCGCCATCACGCCGATGTTTTCGGCATAGGTGGTGACGCCGGTGCCGCCGCCGCAGGCCGCCACGATGGTAGCCAAGCTGTCGGCGAACAGGGCGCGGCCGAGATAGGCATCGAGACTCCGGCCCGTCATGGCGCCGACGGCCTTGATGTGACCGAGATTCTCGGCGACGAGAATGATCGCAACCGGCGCGATCAGGAAGATCGCATCGGCCTGGAATGTCGGCGTGGTGAAGCTCGGCATGCCGAACCATGCCGCGGCTGAGAGTTGCGCGAAGTCGATCGGCTTGCCGAAACCGAGGCCGTTGGCGAACAGCAGGTACAGAAGATATCCGCCGATCGCGCCGAGGATGATCGGCAGGCGGCGCCACAAGCCTGGGGCGGCTACGGCCACCACGCCGATGATCAGGACGGTCGCGAGACCGATTCCGGTGTCGAACGCATTCGCGCTCACCGCCTTGACCGCCACGGGCGCGAGGTTGAGTCCGATCGCGGCGACCACGGCACCGGTGACGGCCGGCGGCAGCAGCCGCTCGATCCAGCCGACTCCCGACCACATCACGATCAGCGCGATCACGCCATAGAGCACTCCGGCTCCGACGATGCCGCCGAGCGCGACCGAAATATTGGGATTCGCCCCCTGCCCGGCATAGCCTGTGGCCGCGATGACGACGGCGATGAACGCGAAGCTCGAGCCGAGATAGCTCGGCACGCGACCGGCGACGATGACGAAGAAGATCAGCGTGCCGATGCCGGAGAACAGGACGGCGACATTGGGATCGAACCCCATCAGCAGCGGCGCGATGATCGTCGAGCCCGACATCGCGACGCAATGCTGGAGACCGGAGACGATGGTCTGGCCCCATGACAGCCGCTCCTCCGGCATGATCACGCCCGAGGTCTTCAACGTCCAACGCGGGAAATAGCCTTGCTGTTGCCGGCCGGAGCCTGATGAAGTCGACATGTTCCCCCCAGTTGCGGTGCAGCGATCGATCTTCGTGCGAACAGACAAAAATGTGATTGTCGCTTCTGCGGCGACCATCACATGATGCAAGCCATGCAAGATCGAAATCACGCAAAATCAATGCGTTCCGGGGCCACTCTATGACACAAGTCGCGATCCAGCCAGCCATCCATCGCCGGCATCAGCCCTGGTACAAGATCCTCTACGTGCAGGTGCTGATCGCAATCGTGCTCGGCGTGCTGATCGGCTATTTCTACCCCGATCTCGGCAAGGCCTTGAAGCCGCTCGGCGACGGCTTCATCGCGCTGATCAAGATGATGATCGCGCCGGTGATCTTCTGCACCGTGGTGCACGGCATCTCCTCGATGGGCGATCTCAAGAGGGTCGGCCGGGTCGGGCTGAAGTCGCTGATCTATTTCGAGACGGTCTCGACCGTCGCGCTCGCGGTCGGCCTCCTGGTCGGCGAGATTCTCCAGCCCGGGCACGGCTTCAACATCGATCCCGCCACGATCGATCCGAACTCGGTGGCCACCTACGTCACCAAAGCCAAGGAAGAGGGCATCGTCGCCCATCTGATGGCGATCATCCCCGACAGCTATTTGGGCGCGATCGCGCGCGGCGACCTTTTGCAGGTGCTGCTGATCTCGATCCTGTCCGGCTTCGCCATCGCCTTCCTCGGCAAAGCCGGCGAGCCCATTGCGGACGCGATCGACAAGGCCGCAAAGATGTTCTTCGGCATCATCCGCATCATCGTGCGCGTCGCCCCGATCGGCGCGTTCGGCGCGATGGCCTTCACGGTCGGCGCCTACGGCCTCGGCTCGCTGATCAACCTCGCCGCCCTGATCGGCACGTTCTATCTCACCAGCATGCTGTTCGTGCTCGTGGTGTTAGGGGCAATCGCGCGGCTCGCCGGCTTCTCGATCCTCCGCTTCATCGCCTACATCAAGGACGAGCTGCTGATCGTGCTCGGCACCTCGTCCTCCGAGACCGTGCTGCCGCAGATGATCCAGAAGATGGAGCATCTCGGCGCCTCGCGCTCGGTGGTCGGCCTCGTGATTCCGACCGGCTACAGCTTCAACCTCGACGGCACCAACATCTACATGACGCTGGCGACGCTGTTTCTGGCGCAGGCGACCAACACGCATCTGACCATCTGGCAGGAGCTCGGCATCCTCGGCATCGCCATGATCACCTCGAAGGGCGCCTCGGGCGTGACCGGAGCAGGCTTCATCACGCTCGCCGCGACGCTGTCAATCGTGCCTGACATCCCGATCCAGTCGATCGCGATCCTGGTCGGCATCGACAAGTTCATGAGCGAATGCCGCGCGCTGACCAATCTGATCGGCAACGGCGTCGCCTGCATCGTCATCAGCATCTCCGAAGGCGAGCTCGATCGCGAGGCGCTGCATGAGACCATGGCCCATCCGCTCGAGATCGGCGAAGCGCTCGAGCCGGGCGGGAGTGCAGCATCGTAGGTTGCAAACCAGCCGGCTCAGCGCGATTCCGACGCGGTAGTTTCCCGGAGTGGTCAATTGCTGCAGGACGCGTCACAACAGTTGCGTTGGGATCACGGATTGATACTCATTTTTTCCACCCGACGCGCTGGGGGCAGGGCGTCGGGTTTTTGAAAATCACTGCCATATCAGGACCGCCGGGCGGGATCAGACGATCCCGCCATGAGTGCGCAGGACCTTGGCGGCGAGGTCGAGCCGTCGCGTGACCCCGATCGCCTGCAAGAACGCTTCATCATGACTGACGACGAGCAGCGCGCCGTCATAGGCCATCAAGCCTGCTTCGACCGCTTCGATGGACTCTATGTCGAGATGATTGGTCGGCTCATCCAGGATCAGCAGCGACGGAGGCGATGACCCGCCCAGCACGCAAGCGAGGCCCGCCCGAAACATTTGCCCGCCACTGAGGCTTCCGGCTGCCTGTAAGGCGGCGTCGGCGCGAAACATGAACCGCGCCAGCGCGGCATGGCATTCGTTCGCGCCCGCCTTCGGATTGAGGCGCCGAAAATTGTCCAGGATGGAGATCGCGGGATCGAGCAGGCTGACCTTCTGATCGAACAGCGCGAAATCCGGCCTGACCCGCAGGGTGCCCGAGAGCGGACGCAGCTCGCCCGCGATCAGCTTCAGCAGTGTCGTCTTGCCCGAGCCGTTGGGCCCGACCAGCGCGACGCGCTCCGGACCGACGACGGCGAATGAGAGATCGCGCAGGACCGGCTGCTCCGGCCGATAGCCGGCGCTGACGCCGTCGAGCCAAAGCACCTCCCTGCCGGCCGGCAGGCCGGTCACGGGCAGCTTGACGGAGAGCGGCTGAAGAATTTCGACGCGCCGGCGCGCCTCGTCGACAGCTTGAAGCGCCTCCGCGCGCTGCCGCTCGGCGATTTGTGCGGTCTTGCCGCCGGTATCCTCGCTGCGATCCTTGCGCGCCCCGGCCAGGATGCGCGGCATGTCGCCCTTGGCGCGCTTCTTCCTGCCGCCGCTGTCCTTGCGCGCTTTCTTCTCCGCGGCCTCCTGCGCCTTGCCGTCGATCTCGAATAGCCGTCTCTCGGCATGCGCGAGGTCGTGCCTGACGGCAGCGAGCTCGACGGCTTTCTGTTCGCGGTAACGGCTCCAATTGCCGCCGTATCGCGTGGCTCCGAGCGACGTCAGCTCGACGATCGCATCCATCGCTTCGAGTAGGTTGCGGTCGTGGCTGACGATGATCGCGCCACCGCGCCAGGCCGCGAGGAGATCGATCACCGCCTTGCGGCCGTCCTGGTCGAGGTTGTTGGTGGGCTCGTCCAGCAGCAGGAAGTCAGGCTCGGCAAAGACCAATGCGGCGAGACGGACCCGCGTGATCTGGCCGCCGGACAACCGCTCCAGTTCGGTCTCGGGAGCGAGATCGAACCCGAGACGTGCAAGGGCGACTTGCAAGCGCGCTTCGAGAGTCCAATCGACCTCGGCGAGGTCGTCGGCCGAAGCTTCGCCGCGCTCAGCCTGGCGAAGCAACGCGAGTTGATCCCGCGCTCCGAACAGATCGGCCACCGTCGCGCCCGCTGAGAGCTGGACATCCTGGCGCAGCAAGCCAACGGATCCGGTGACGGCGACATGTCCCGCGGGGGGACGGTGCTCCCCGGAGATCGATGCAAGCAGCGTGGTTTTCCCGACGCCATTGCGGCCGACGAGGCCGGTCCGCTCGGCGCCGAACGTCAGATCGAGGTTGGAAAAGAGAGAACGGCCGTCAGGCGTGCACAGCGACAGATTCGACAGGATGATTGAAGCAGGCATGGAATTCCCCGTGAGCAAGGCGGATTGGCTTTGCGGTCGGGGTAAAATCCATGGCTCTCGAATGTCCTGATTGAGGGAGCCTCTAAGTATTACCTTCCAAAGGCGAGATCAAGGCACCGCGCGAGGGACGACGGCGCGGAGAGCGCCGACGTCCCTGTCGCGTTCAGCCCTTCAGTGCGGTGACCACCACCTCGATCAGCGCGCTGCCGCCGAGATCGGCAACGCCGACCGTGGCACGGGTCGGCAGATTGTCGCCGAAGAACTCGGTCCAGGCCGCGTCCATCTCCTTCTTCTTGGAGAGATCCGTGACGAAGATCGAGGCGCTGACGACGCGGCTCTTGTCGGTGCCGGCTTCCTTCAGATAGCCGGCGATCTTGCCGAGGATGTTGCGGGTCTGGTCACCCATCGAGACCGAGGTGTCGTCGGCAATGGTGCCGCCGAGGAAGACAAAGCCGTTGGCCTCGACGGCGCGGTGCATGATGGGCGTGCGGATGCTGCGGGTGATGCTCATGATGTCCTCTTGTTGCTAGAGCGTGACGAGATTAGGTCGAGATCGCGAAGACGGTGCGCTCCCTCCCCCGCAAGCGGGAGAGGTTGGAACGAGCCCGTTTTGGGATTGATCCGACAAATTGGCCTCATGCTCCGAGCGTAGTGGGATGAAAACGGTCGATGCCGAGATCGCCGACGCGGGTCTGGGTGCCGCCATTGACGATCAGCTCCGCCATCACAGCGCCGGCGCCGGGGCCGAGCTGAAAGCCGTGCAGCGAGAAGCCGAACTGGTGATAGAGCCCCCTGTGACGGCTGCTCGGCCCGAACACGGGAATATCGTCCTTCATCTTCGCCTCGATCCCGGCCCAGGCACGAACGATGGTGGCGCTGCGCATCACCGGGAACAGCTCGAACACGGTGCGGGCGCTGATGGCGAGGCTCTTCCAGTCCAGCACCGTCTCGTTGCGATCCTGATAGGGCGTCGCCAGATGGCCGCCCCCGATCAGCACGGTGCCATTGGAGAACTGCTTGAAGGAGAGTTTGCGCCCGCGCAGGATCACGACGGGGTCGATGAAGTGCGGCACGCGCGAGGTGATCATCAGCATCGGCGCCACGGTCTCGACCGGCACGGGCTCGCCGAGCGCAGCCGCGATCTTGCCGGCCCAGGCGCCGGCGGCGTTGACCAGCACCGGCGCAGCAAAGGTTTCAGTGCCGACATCGACATGCCAGAGCCCATCGCTGTAGCGGATGTTGCTGGCGGCGACGCCCTCGCGCACGGTCGCACCCAGCTGTCCGGCCCTGCGGCGGAACGCCGTCGTCGTCTGCGCCGGATTGGCGGCACCGTCGCGGCGTGAGACCACGCCGCCGGGACAGCTTTCAGCCACCGCCGGCACCAGCCGGCGCAATTCAGTCGCGTCGATCAGCTCTTCGTGGGTGAAGCCGAGCGCATTGAGTTCGGCCACGCGCGCGCGGCAAACGCTGAGCTCCTCCTCGTTCTCGGCGACCAGCACCTGGCCGTGGCTCTCGAAGCTGCAATCGTCGTCGAGCAGATCCCTGATCTTCTCCCAGATTCCCATCGAGCGGATCGAAAGCGGAATCTCCGGGATGTGTCGCGCGAGCTGGCGGACGCCGCCAGCATTGACGCCGGAGGCGTGGCGTCCGGCATAATCCTTCTCGATCAGCACCGGCTTGAGGCCGGCAAGGCACAAATGCAGCGCGGTGGAGCATCCGTGGATGCCGCCGCCGACGACGATCGCATCCACGCATCTTGTCATCCGCGCACCACCGCTTTGATATCGGCCTCGCTCTTCGGAACGGCCGCGAGTTCGGCGAGCGTGATCGGCTTGACCGGCGCGCGCAGCCGGTAATAGCCGATCTCCTGCGGAGTCTTGCCGCGCGCCTGCGCCATCAGCTCGGTGACGGTGAGGCCGCAGAGCCGGCCCTGGCATGGGCCCATGCCGGTGCGGCGATAGGCTTTCAGCTGATTGGGGCCGGTTGCACCGATGGCGACCGCGTCGAGAATGTCCTTTGCCGAGACCTCTTCGCAGCGGCAGACGATGGTGTCGCCGGAGGGAATCCGGAACTGCGGCGCGGGGCGGAACAGCGTGTCGAGGAAGACGCGGCCGCGCTCCGCCCTGGTGAGATCGGCACGCAACGCTGCCATCGACGGCAGTTTTGCGGCGGCCGCGGGTGCCAACGCTTCGACCGCTGCACGCGCCGCAATGCGGCCCCGCACCACGGCTGCATTGGCACCACCGATGCCGGCGCCGTCACCGGCGATCGCGATACCCGCGACCGACGAGCTGCCGCTGGCATCCAGCACCGGCGACCAGCACAATTGCAGATCGTCCCAGCGATGCTCGACACCGGCTGCCATCGCGAGGTTGACGTTGGGCACGACGCCCTGATGCAGCAGCAGCAGATCCGCAGGGATAGTCTCGCGCTTGTCGCCGGCGACATAGCTCACGCTGGCGAGCTGGCCGTCGCCGGCCGCCGAGAGCTCCGCGACGCCGGAGACGACCTGCACCTTCGCCTTCACCTCACGCATCATCGCGAGGCCCTTGGCGAAATAGGGCGAAGTCAGGAACGCGAAGGCGTGCGGAAGCGCCGCGAGGTAATTGCCGCGCTCGGTGGTGTCGAGGATGCGGTCGATGCGGCCGCCGAGGCGCAGGATCTGCGCGGCGAGCAGCCAGAGCAGCGGCCCCTGCCCCGCGATCACCGTGCGACCATCCGGAACCAGCGCCGATGATTTCAGCATCGTCTGCGCCGCGCCCGCGGTCATCACGCCCGGCAACGTCCAGCCGGGTATTGGAAACGGTCGCTCCAGTGCGCCGGTCGCGAGGATCACACGCTGCGCCTTGACGAAGGCGGACGCGCCGCCGACCGAGACGGCGATCTCGAGGTTGCGGTCGAGGCTCCAGACTGTGGCACGATGGATGACCTCGGCGCTGGTCGCACGCAGCGCCTGCACGAGATCGGCACCGACCCAATAATCGGCGCCGAGTTGATTGCGATCGGTCACCGGTGTGGACGAAATTGCGCGGAACACCTGGCCGCCCGGGCCGATGTTCTCGTCGAGCAGCAACGTCGAGAGGCCGGCTTCGGCGGAGGTCGCAGCGGCAGCAAGGCCCGCTGGCCCGGCGCCGATCACCACGACATCATAGGCTTCGCGTTTGGGAGCCACAGTCATTTTCCGATCTCCCGCTTGCCCTTCTGAATCTCGATCTGCATGCCCTCAGCGACAGGCACGAGGCAGCCCTGGCGGTTGCCGACACCGTCGATGGTGACGAGGCAGTCGAAGCAGACGCCCATCATGCAATAGGGCAGACGCGGCGCGCCGCTCACCGCAGTCGAACGCCGCGCGTCCAAGCCGGAGGCCAGCAGCGCGGCAGAGACGGTGTCGCCCTGGCGCGCGGCAACGGCAACGCCGTCGACGAGGATCTGCACCTGCGGACGTTTGTCCTGTTCGGATCTCTTAAACATGGGATGCCTCGTGGCTCCTTAAAATTCTCTAATAGCCGCTGTTGTTCGCAGCCCCCGCGTCGCCGAACCGGCTGGCGGAGAACGCACCGACCAGCTCCGGCTCGAGCGCGCCCTGTGCGACCATGCGCGCGATCTCGAAGGCGTGGTTGGAGGCCAGCGTCACGCCGGAATGGCAGCAGGCGACGAATGCGCCGGGATGCGTCTCCGACTGGTCGTAGATCGGAAACCCGTCCTGCGGCATGACGCGGATGCCGGCCCAGCTCCTGACCACGTTGAGCCGCGACAGATGCGGGAACATGCGCTGCGCGCGATCGGTCATCACGGCGCTGATCGAATGCTTCAGCGCGCGATCGTCGAGCTCGTCCTCCTTGCTGTCGCCGATCATCACCGTGCCCTCGTCGGTCTGGCGGATCGTGGTCAGGGGATGCGGCAGGAACGGCATGGTGCGCTCGGTCACCACGATCTGGCCGCGGGTCGGGCCCATCGGCGCGTAGAGGCCGACCATCGGCGCCAGCGTCTGGTTGGCATTGCCGGCAGCGAGCACGATCTTGGCGGCGCGCAGCTCGCCCTTCGGCGTGGTCAGGTGGAATTCGCCGCCGCTCTTGCTGATCGCCGAGACCGGACGCTCCGGGAAATAGTCGATGCCGAATGCCCTGAAGCCGGTGTGAAAGGCGCGGAACGTGCGCAGCGAATTGACGTGGCCGTCGAGCGGGCAATAGCTGCCACCGGAAACCTCCGGTCCGATCAGCGGCAGCGACTTCTTCACCTCGGATGCGGAGAGCATCTCCATCTTATAGTCGGCAGCACCGGTCTGGTTGTGCATCCGCTTGACCAGCTCGGTTCGCTGGCCGAACTCGTCCTCACCGAGCGTGAGATGGAAGCCGCCATTCTGCTGAAGCGAGACATCAAGGCCGGTCTGTTGCTTCAGCTCGGAAGCAAGCCGGCCCCAAGCCTGCGACGCCTGCACGGTCCAGACCGTATAGGCGGGCATGCCGAGGCCCTTGCTCTGCACCCAGACCAGCGCAAAGTTCGCACGCGAGGCGCGCTTGGTAATGTCGCCTTCGTCGAGCACGGCGACCTTCTTGCCGAGCCGGCCGAGGCCCCAGGCAATCGCGGAGCCGAGCAACCCGCCGCCGACCACGGCGACGTCGTAATCCGTTCGCATAAGTTCTCCTATCGCCCCGTATCGCCTTTGCCGGCGAGCACGCGGTCGAGCCCGTAGAAGCGGTCAAGCAGAATGAGAGCGGTCATGGTCACAGCGATCACGCAGGCCGAGACCGACGTCACCAGCGGATCGATGTTGTCCTGGATATAAAGGAACATGCGCACCGGCAACGTCTCGGTGCCGGGTGCCGCGAGGAAGACGGTCATGGTCAGATCGTCGAAGGACTGGATGAAGGCGAGCGCCCAGCCGCTGATGACGCCGGGCAGGATCAGCGGCAGGGTCACGCGGCGAAACAGCGTCCAGCCGCCGGCGCCGAGCGAGACCGCGGCTATCTCGACCGTGCGGTCCATGCCCGTCGCGGCCGCAAGCGTCAGCCGCAGCGCGAAGGGAAACACGATGATGACATGCGCGATGATCAGCGCGGCAAAACTGCCGCCGAGGCCAGCCGAGGTGAAGAAGCGCAGGAAAGCGATGCCGAGCACGACATGCGGGATCATCAGCGGCGAGAGGAACAGCGCGGCCAGCGCATCACGGCCGCGGAATCGATAGCGCGCGATCGCCAATGCCGCCGGCACCGCGAAGAGCAGCGCGACGAAGGATGACAGCGCGCCGAGGCCAAGGCTGACCCAGAAGGCGTGGATGAATTCGGGATAGTTCGCGATCGTCCTGAACCAGCGCAGCGAGAAGCCGTTGGTCGGCAGCGACAGGAAGCCTTCGGGCGTGAAGGCGACGAGACAGACCACCAGGATCGGCGCCACCATGACGATGACGAAGAAGGTATGGAAGATCAGCGCCAGCGGGCCGTTCCGTCTCATCGGAACACCTCCGCGTAGCGCCGCTCGATCAGCGCGTTGCTGCCGACGACGATCAGCACCAGCGCGACCAGCAGGAGCGTGGCGACCGCCGCACCCAGCGGCCAGTTCAGCGTGTTGAGAAATTCGTCATAGGCGAGCGTCGCCGCGACCTTGAGCCGGCGGCCGCCGATGATTGCGGGCGTCGCAAACGCGCTGGCCGAGAGCGAAAACACGATGATCGCACCCGACAGCACACCCGGCATGATCTGCGGCATGATGATGCGCCGGATGATGGTGGCGGGACCCGCACCGAGCGACATCGCGGCATTCTCGATCTGCGGATCAAGCCGCTGCAGCGCCGCCCACACCGAGAGCACCATGAACGGCATCATCACATGTGCGAGCGCGATGATCATGCCCGTCTCGGTAAACATGAAGGGAATGGGGGAACGCATCACCCCAAGCGACATCAGGAGCTTGTTGACGAGGCCGTTGTTGCCGCCGAACAACAGCGCCCAGCCCAGCGTGCGCGCCACCACGGAGATCAAGAGCGGTCCGAGAATGACAAGCAGGAAGAAGCTCTTCCAGCGCCCGCTCATGCGATTGAGGATGTAGGCTTCGGGCGCCCCGAGCAGCGCGGTGAGCAGCGTGGTCAGGATCGCGATGCGAAAGGTGCGCCAGAACATCTCGGCGTAATAGGGATCGGTCGCGATCTCGTGCCAGTTCTTGAGGATGAAGACCGGCTCGATGCCCTTGTATTGGCCCCAATCGTGGAACGACAGCATCACCGTCATCGCCAGCGGAATCAGCAGCACACCGACGAACAACATCAGGGCGGGCGCCGTCAGCGCCCATGGCGCACGCGGGCTGCGCTCCTCGGCGACCGCGCTCATGCGCCGGCCCTCGCGCGGACGCTCATGTCTTCGGGTCGCCAGGCGAGGTGAACCGCCTCGCCCTCGGCCGGCTGCGCCTTGCCGTCATTCTGGCGGATCACGATCGCGGGGCCGCATTCGCTGTCGCACTGGAAAAGCCAGTGATTGCCCTGGAAGATACGCGTGACGATTTTTGCGCTGAGGCCGGCATTGCCGAAGCCGATTCTTTCAGGACGGATGCTGACAGTGACGGGGCCGCTGAGGCCCGCCGGGGCCGGCGCGCTCCAGGAGCCCGCCGTCACCCGCGCTGGCGTAGCGGTCCGATCGACCGCCGCGGCAAAATCGTTGGTCTTGCCGAGAAATTGCGAGACGAAGGCCGAGGCCGGCTTCTCATAGGTCTCCTGCGGCGTGCCGATCTGCTCGATCTTGCCCTGGCTCATCACCACGATGCGGTCGGACAGCGACATCGCCTCGTTCTGGTCATGGGTCACGAGGATCGTGGTGGTGCCGATGGTGCGCTGGATCTGGCGCAGCTCGATCTGCATCTCCTCGCGCAGTTTTGCGTCGAGATTGGACAGCGGCTCGTCGAGCAAGAGCACGCTCGGCTTGATCACCAGCGCGCGGGCGAGTGCCACGCGCTGCTGCTGGCCGCCGGACATGCGGCGGGGATGACGGTCCTCAAAGCCGGCAAGGCCGACCATCGCGAGCGCGGCACGAACGCGCTCGGCTCGTTCAGTGCGCGGCACGTTGCGCATCTCGAGACCGAAGGCGACGTTCTCCGCCGCCGTCATGTGCGGAAACAGCGCGTAGCTCTGGAACACGATGCCGAGGCCACGCTTGGCCGGATGGATCGCAGTCAGGTCCTTGCCCTCGAGGCGGATGGCGCCGCGGGTGGGATCGAGGAAGCCCGCGATCATCTGCAACGTCGTGGTCTTGCCGCAGCCGGAGGGGCCGAGGAAGGAGATGAACTCCCCCTTCCCCACCGACAGACTGAAGTCGTCGACCACAGTCTGCGCCCCGAATTGCTTGGCGACCCGATCGAGCTTGAGATAGGCCATACGCTGTCTCCGCTGCGACGATCAGATCAACGCTCGACCTCGCGATTCCAGCGCTTGGTCCACTCCTCGCGCTTCTCGTTGATGACGGTCCAGTCCGGATTATAGAGCTTGGCCGCACGCTCGCCGATCGGCGCCATCTTTCCGAGCTCGGGCGGGATCACCAGCGACTTCAGCACCGGGCCGTAGCCGTAATCCTTCAGCATCACGAGCTGGATTTTTGGGTCGAGCAGCATCTTGACGAAGCTTGCTGCCAGCGGCGAGGCGTTGGGCTTGGTGATCGGACAGGCCGTCGTCAGCAGCGTCGCGGCACCTTCCTTCGGGTAGACGAAGTCGACGGGGAAACCGGTATTGGCAAAGCTCTGCACGCGGCCGGTGCCCCACACCGCGATCACGGCCTGGCCGGACTGGAACAGCTCGGTCATCTTGCCCGGCGACGGCTCGTAGGCGAGCACGTTCGGATTGATCTGTTCCTTGAAGATCTTGAAGCCGGAATCGACATTGGTCTCGCCGCCGCCGTTCATCTTCGACAGCATCACCAGCGCTTCGAGGCCGTAGGTGTTGTTGATCGGCGGGATCACGAGCTGCTTGGCGTATTTCGTGTCCTTCAGGTCATTCCAGGAGGTCGGCGGCGCCCAGCCTTTCTCCTTGAACACCTTGGTGTTGTACATCAGCCCGGTCGCGACGATGCCGATCGCGACGGCACGATCGTCCTTGAAGCGCGCGGTGTCGTAGAGATCGGCCGGCAGCCCCTCGAGCTTGCCGCAGAAGCCGAGCTGAATCGCCTGGTACATCGGGCCGTCATCGACGATGGCGACGTCGATCTGCTGGTTGCCCTTCTGCGCCTGGAGCTTGGCCAGCGTGTCGGTGGAGTTGCCGGCGACATACTCGACCTTGACGCCGTTCTCCTTCTCGAAGGCGGGGATCACCTCGTCGCGGATCGTCTTCTCGAACGAGCCGCCATAGCCGGCGACGTAGAGAGTCTTTTGCTGGGCCGAAGCGACTGAGGGGGCGGCAATGAGCGCTGCGATGCTGACCGCGGTCAGAAGGCGAAAAGTCTTCATGTGGACCGATCTCCATACCGGAATGAGGTGACGTGCCGACGAGTCTCGCTGGCTGAAGCCTCTTCCGCATTTCCTTCCGCGCAATCCCGTCTCCAAACAGGGCTCCGGCGCCCATTCGGCGGGTTTTGGCGCGATCTGGAGGCTTGAACCCCTCCAATCTGCCGAAAAAGCGGGCTGTCTCCAGTCCTGATGAAAAAGATCGCAACCTATACTTCCATCGTCCAATGAATAATGGCAACCTCTGTATGCCTAAATGTTATGGATGTTTGGAATGGCGCGGATCAATTCGCGGCAGGTGGAGGCCTTCCGCGCGACCATGCTGACCGGCAGCGTCACCGAGGCCGCGAAGCTGATGGTGGTGACGCAGCCGGCTGTCAGCCGGTTGCTGCGCGACTTCCAGGCGCTGTTGAAGATGGAGCTGTTCGAGCGGCGCGGCACCGGCCTCGTGCCGACCGCCGCGGCAATGGCGCTCTACACCGAAGTCGAACGGTCCTTCGTCGGTCTCGAACGCATCACGGCTGCGGCCGAAGAAATCCGGGGACGCCGCACCGGCTCGCTGCGCATCGCCGCGCTGCCGGCGCTGGCGAACGGCTATCTGCCGCGGCTTGCCGGGCACTTCCTGATGGAACGGCCCAACCTCAACCTGGCCTTCTTCGGAGTGATCTCGCCGATCGTGGTCGACTGGGTTTTGAACAATCAATGCGACATCGGCTTCGCCGAGGTGCCGATTGCCCATTCCGGCCTGCCGAGCCTGCGGCTGCCGGCGCTGGCGCGCGTCGCGGTGCTGCCGACCGGACATCGCCTCGCGGAGAAAGAAGTGCTGGAGCCACGCGATTTCGAGGGTGAGACGTTCATCTCGCTGTCGGCGGGATCGTCGAGCCGCCACCTCGTCGACCAGGTCTTTCACCGCAGCGACGTCCGCCGCGTGTTGCGGGTGGAGACCACGCTGTCGGAGATCATGTGCGGGATGGTGTCATCCGGGCTCGGGGTCTCGATCTGCGATCCCTTCACCGCGCAGGAATTTGCCACGCGCGGCGTCGTCGTGCGGCGCTTCCTGCCGCGCATCGACTTCGAATTCTCGGCGGTATTTCCGGCACAGCGCAGTCCGTCGCCGGTGGCGCTGGATCTCGTCGAGACCATGCGCAAGGCGCTGATGGAGTTCGAGGGCTAGGGCATGGGTCGGAACGATGCAGCCACAGACTCGCTGGCAACCTCTCCCGCTTGCGGGGGAGGTCGGCGCGAAGCGCCGGGTGGGGGCTCTCTCCGCATCGGGAGTGTCCCCGGTCGGAGAGAGCCCTCTCCCGCAAGCGGGAGAGGGAGCGCACCTTTTTCGTGGCACCAGCGGCGCTCAGCCGTTGAACGCCGCCTGCGCCTCCGGCAGGTCCCAGATCTTGCCGATCGCGGCGCTGCCGGCGGCTGTGATCGCTACTTCGTCGGCGCCGAGATAGCGCCCCTCGTCGACCAGCACGCGGCCGTCGACCATGACCTGATCGATATTGGCGCGGTTGGCGAGCGCGATCAGCGCGCGGCGGGGATCGAACAGCGGCTGGAGATGCGGATGGGTGAGATCGACGACGGTCAGATCGGCGGTCGCGCCCGGCTCGATCCGGCCGAGATCGGGCCGCCTGATGACGTCGGCGGCGACAATCGTGTTCGCTTCGATCAACTCGGGCGAATTGGCGACATCGGCGCGCTGCGAGGTGGTCTTGGAGATCAGTGACGCCGCATTGAGCTCGCCGAGCAGGTCCGTGTTGTAGCCGTCGGTACCGACCACGGTGCGCACGCCATGCTCGGCGAACCGGCTGAAGGCCGCGGTGACGCCGGCGCGCGCGAACACGCGCGGGCAGTTCAGCACGGTCATGCCGCGCGCGGCCATCAGCTTGAGATCGTCGTCGGTGCTGAACATGCAATGCGCGGCCATCAGGTCGGGCGCGAGCAGGCCGAGCCAGTCCAGATACTCCGCCGGCGTGCGGCCGCCATAGCGCTTGCCGATGGTCTCGACCTCGGCGCGGCTCTGCGCCATATGCGTCGTGATGGGCACGCCGAGCTCGCGCGCTCGCGCGGCGCAAGCTTTCAGGAGATCGGGGCCGCAGGTGTCGGTGGCGTGCGGGCTCATGGCGAGGCCGATGCGGCCATCGCCGCGCTTGTTCCAGCGCTGGTAGAGCGCATCCCAGGTCGCCATGTCGGCGGCGCCGTCATCGCCGGAATAACGCACCACGCCGTCCGGGCCCGCCTTGGCATCCGACGTCGAGAACAGATAGGGCGCGCCGTAGAAGCGGATGCCCATCTCCTCGGCGGCGTCGAACATCTCCGGAATCGAATTCCGGAACGGCTCCATCACCGTGGTGGCGCCACCCTTGAGCAGCTGGAGGATGCCGAGCCGCGCCACCGCCATACGTTCTTCCGCCGACAAGATATCGGCGCCACGCTTGGTCAGCGGCAACAGCACCGTGTAGACGATGCTCTGGTTGTTCTTGCGGCCGTTGCCGTCCTCAGTGTGGCTGCGCGCTACCGCCTCGCTAAAACAGTGATTGTGCAGATTGAGCAGGCCCGGCAGCACGAAGCGGCCGGGGCGATCGTAGACCTCATCGGCACGCGGCTTGTCGCGCGTGACCGCGGCGATCTTCTTGCCTTCGATCAGGACCCAATGGTCGCGCAGCACATCCTGCGCGCCGTCTTTCCGTGACAGCACATAGCTGCCGAAGATTGCGATGGTGCTCATGCGGGGCGTACGTTCCAGAAGACGGCGGTGCCGTCGAGAATGCCGGTGATGGCTTTGCGATAGGCGGTCGGCTGCTTGTACAGGCCGATCGGGATGTAGGGAATCTCCTCGAACGCCACCGCCTGGACCTGACGGCAGATGCGCTGCTGCTCGGCGAGCTCGGACGCCGCCAGCCACTGGCTGCGCAAGGGCCCCATCCTCTCGCTCGCATACCAGCCGGCGACCTTGCCTTCGCCGCGGATGTTGGTGTTGCCGGCCGGGTTGAGCCAGTCGATGCCCTGCCAATTGCCGACCGCCGCACTCCAGCCGCCCTGCCCGATCGGATCCTTCTTGAGCTGGCGCTGCAACACGACGGCGAAGTCGAGCCCGGCATATTCGACGTTCATGCCGGCCTTGCGCAAGCTATCGACCGCGATCTCGCCGAGCGGCTTCTGCGCCAGCGAATTGGTGGGCACGAGCACCACGATCTTCTCGCCATTATAGCCGGCCGCCTTCAGATCGGCCTTGACCTTGGCGTAGTCGCGGGGCCCGCGGAACACGTCGAGCCCGACCTCGCTCGCCATCGGGGTACCAGGCGCGAAGTAGCCGATCGGCGAGACCTGGAAGGCGGGATCGACGCCGGCCACCGCCGTCATGAACGCGGACTGGTCGATCGCGCCGAGCAGTGCGCGGCGGATGGCGGGATTGTCGAACGGCGGCTGCAGGTGATTGAGGCGCAGCATGCAGGCGTAACCACGGGGATCGAGGATGCGCGTCTCGATGTCACCGGCGGCCTTGATGATCGGGAGCAGATCGTGCGGGGTGGTCTCCTGCCAATCCTGCTCGCCGGTCTGCAGCGCAGCGACGCCGGTGCCGGCGTCGGGCGTGGTGGTCCAGACCACGCGATCATAGTGCACGATCTTCGGACCCGCGGTCCAATCCGGCTTGCCGTCGGTTCGCGGCTGATAGCGCTCGAATTTGGCGTAGGCGTTGCGCGCCCCCTGCACGCGCTCGTCAGCGAGGTAGCGGAACGGGCCGCTGCCGATCACCTCGGTCAGCGGCTTGAACGGATCCTGGCTCGCCAGCCGCTCCGGCATCATGAAGCAGGCATTGATTGCGGCCTTGCCGAGCGCCTGCGGCAGCAGCGGGAACGGACGCTTGAGACGAAAGCGGATGATGCGGTCGTCGGCGGCGGACAGCTCGTCGGTCGCCTCCATCAGCTCACCGCCAAAACCGTCGCGTGCGGCCCAGCGGCGGATGCTCGCCACGCAGTCGCGCGCGAGCACGCGCTCGCCATCGTGCCAGAACAGGCCGTCGCGCAAGCTGAGGTCCCACTGCAGCCCGTCACCGGAAATGACATGACCCGACAGCATCTGCGGCGAGACCTGGAGCGAGGCGCTCATGCCATAGAGCGTGTCGTAGACCATGAAGCCGTGGTTCCGCGACACCTGCGCGGTCGAGTAGATGGGATCGACGAAAGCGAGGTCGATCACGGGGATGAAGCGCAGCGTGGATTGGGATTCGGCGCGCACGATGCCCGGCAGCGAAAGCGCCGGCATGGCTGCGGCAGCCCTAAGGAGCGAACGGCGGGAGATAGACATTACGAGAGGCTCCTGAGTGCGGTGACATGCAGCCGCGGCCGCGGTGTGCTCCCTCTCCCGCTTGCGGGGAAGGGCTGGGGTTGGGGGTGTCTCCGCAGGCGATGACCCCGAGAGGAAAGAGCCCCCACCCGCCGCGCTTCGCGCGTCGACCTCCCCCGCAAGCGGGAGAGGTTGCAGCGAGCGCGCGGCCAGAGCGATGTCACAAAGCGGGGTCCCATAATTGCGCTCTACGTGTTGAGCAGGACCGCACCGATCGCAGCGGCGACCGCCTGCTGCGCTGGCTCGACCACTGGCACGCCAATCGCCTCCGCAATTGCCGCGCGGTGCGAGGCCATGCCGGCGCAGCCCATCACCACGACATCGGCGCGGCATTGCGTGACCAGGGCGCGGCCGGCGTCGATCAACCGTCCCCGGATATCTGCAGCTGCGGTCTCGGCTGCGCTCGCGCCGACCGACCAGCTTCCGGCATAGCGGCCGTCGACGCCCATCAGCCGCACCATCCGTTGCTGGCGCCGGATGCTCGAGGGCGACAGCGCGATGATGCCAAAACGTTCACCCAGCATCAGCGCGCGAAAGATGCCGCATTCGGCAATGCCCATCACGGGACGACCGCCGGCCGCCTCGCGCACCGCATGCAGGCCGGGATCGCTGAAGCAGGCGAGCACGAAGGCATCGGCATCCTCGCGCGCGACGCGATTCACCAGCGGCATGACGACGCTGTCGGCATCGCGCTGCGAGCTGATGCCCGGCGGCCCCTCGGCGAGGCCGACCACTTCGATCTCAGGCCCGCCGGCGATCCGCAGCGGCGCGACCGCCTCGTCGATCGCCGCCGTTACCGAGGCCGAGGAGTTCGGGTTGATGACGAGGATACGGGTCATGGCGCTCCCTAGCGGTTACCGGCCTCGTGGCGCAAAAAATTCTCCGCGATCTTCTCGCCGGTGGTGATCCAGACATCCGGGCACGACTTTGCGTAAGTCAGAAATTCGCGCAGCAGCCGCAGCCGCATCGGGCGGCCGCTGCACTGCGGATGCAGCACCGTCGTCACCATCGCGCCCCAGTCGCGGACCTCGTCGAGCTCGTCCTTCCAGATCGAGAGCACATGTTCTTTGGGGAAGATCGAGCGCGGGCTGAAGCGGGCGGAGAGACCATGCATCCAGTCGTCATAGCTCGCGGTGACCGGCAGCTCGATCGTGCCGGGCTTGCCGTCGGCGAGACGGTGGCGATAGGGCCTGACATCGTCGCGGAACGAGGAGGTGTAGACGATGCCATGACGGACCAGCGCCACACGCAGCTCCTCGGTGAACTCGCCGTAGGGCGCGCGATAGCCGGTCGGCTTGACGCCGAGCCGGCGCTTCAGCGCCTCGAAACCGCGCTCCAGCTCCTCCTCGATCCAGGGATCGCCGGGATCGGGCAGCAGATGATGATAGCCGTGATGTCCGATCTCGTGACCGGCCTTGAGGATGGACTCGGCCATCGCGGGATGCGCATCGACCGACCATCCCGTGACGAAGAAGGTGGCCTTGAGATCGAGCTGGTCGAGCAGCTCCAGCAGTTTTGGCGTGCCGACGCGGGCCTCATAGCCGCCATAGCTCATGGTGATGAGCCGCTGGGCGTGCACTGCGTCCTTGCTGGTCCACGCGCTCTCGGCGTCCACGTCGAACGACAGGAACATCGCCGACTTGTACGGCTTCGGCCACGGATAGTCCGGCGCGGGATCTGCGGTGTTGGCCGGGACGAGCGGGATGCTCTGGAGTGCCTTACTGTCCAGCATTGATGGTCGCCTTCTCTAATCCGTTGTCGGTGAGTTTCCACTTGGCAAGCAGGGTCTTGTAGGTGCCGTCGGCGATCAGCGCGTCGACCGCCTCCAGCATGGCCTGCTGCAAGGCCTTTTCCTTGACCGGCAGGGCGATGCCGGTGAATTGCTGTGCGATGGGCTCGCCCACCGTTGCATAGGTGCCGGGCTCGAGATCCATGATGTAGGGCAGCGTCTCGTTGCCCTGGGCGGCGGCATCGATGCGGCCTTGCCTCAGCTGGGTGCGGGCGTCGGCCGAGCCGTCGGTGCCGACGAACTGAATCGGACTGCTGCCGCAATTCTTTTCGCTCCACGCCGCAATCTGCGCCGGGAACATGGTGCGGCGACTGGCGCCAACCTTCTTGCCGCAGAGTGATGCGGCGTCCTTGAACTCCGCCTTGAGCGACTGCTGCACGAAGAACTGCGGACCGCTGCGCAGATAATCGACGAAGGACGCGATCTCGTGCCGGCTGGCATAGTCGGTGAAGCCGGACAGGATGGCGTCCACGCGCCCGGTCGAGATCGACGGCATGAACTCGGCAAAGCTCGTCTCCTGCCATTCGATCTTGACGCCGAGCTTGCGGCCGATGGCTTCGCCGAGATCGATGTCGAAGCCGGACAGCGCATTGGTCGCGGGATCGCGGAACTCCATCGGCGGATAGTTCGGCACCAGCGCCACCTTGATGCTGCCCCGCTTGGCGATCTCCGCGGGCAGATCGATCGCCATCGCGGGCAAACTGATGACGCCGAGGAACACCGCCGCAACCAAAAATCTTTTCATCAACACGCTCCCGTTCAGATCACAGCCGAAAGAAATGCCCTGGTACGCTCCTCGCGCGGGGCGCCCAACACGTCCGATGCGCGGCCCTGTTCGACGATCGCGCCCTGGTCCATGTAGACGACGTGGTCGGCGACCTCGCGCGCGAAGCCGAGCTCGTGCGTCACCACCATCATGGTCATGCCGCTCCGCGCCAGCTCCTTCATGACGGCGAGCACCTCGCCGACGAGCTCGGGATCGAGCGCGCTGGTCGGTTCATCAAAGAGCATCAGCATCGGCTTCATCGCCAGCGCCCGCGCGATCGCGACACGCTGCTGCTGGCCGCCCGAGAGCTGTGCGGGATACGAGTCCGCCTTGGCAGACAATCCGACGCGGCGCAGCAGCTCGAGCGCTTCAGTGCGTACCTCATCTAGCTTGCGGCCCTGAACCTGGAGCGGACCTTCGGTGATGTTCTCCAGCGCCGTCTTGTGCGGAAACAAATTGAAGCGCTGGAACACCATACCAGTCTTCAGCCTCTGCCGCCCAATCTCGCGCTCGCTGAGGCGATGCAGCCGTCCGCTTTGCTCGCGCACCCCGAGCAATTCGCCGTCGAGCCAGATGCCGCCGGCATCGATCGTGGCCAGCTGGTTGATGCAGCGGAGCAGCGTGGTCTTGCCCGAGCCGGAGGCGCCGATCAGGCACATCACCTCGCCGGGCCAGACGTCGAGCGAGACGCTTTTGAGAGCCTGGAACTCGCCAAAATTCTTGGCGACGGAGCGGATCGCGACGAGGGGCTTTGTCATCGCGCGAGCCGCAATGTGCCGCGCGCAAAACGGCGTTCGAGCAGCATCTGGAGCGGGGTCAGGATCGAGACCACGAGCAGGTACCAGAGCCCGGCGACAATCAAGAGCTCGATCACGCGGGAATTGGCGTAGTAGATGTTTTCGGCGTTGTGCAGCAGTTCCGGATACTGGATGACGCTCGCAAGCGAGGTCGCCTTCACCATGCCGATGAACTCGTTGCCAAGCGGCGGGATCACCACGCGCATCGCCTGCGGCAGCACGATCCGGCGCAGCGCGCGCAACCGTCCCATGCCGATCGCCTGCGCCGCTTCATACTGCCCGATGTCGACCGACAACATTCCCGCGCGCATCACCTCGGAGGTGTAGGCGCCCTGGTTGATGCCGAGCCCGAGCAGCGCGGCAAGGAAGGGCGTCATGACGTCGACGGCGCGCGCGCTCCACAGGCCGGGAATGCCGATGGTTGGAAACACCAGCGCGAGGTTGAACCACAGCAAGAGTTGCAGGATCAGCGGCGTGCCGCGGAACAGCCAGGTGTAGCCGGCGGCGACCGTCTTCAGCACCGGATTGGGCGACAGCCGCATGATCGCCACGACGATGCCGAGCACGATGCCGAGCGCCATCGCCAGCACCGCCATCACCATGGTGTTGACGATGCCTTCGAGGATGACTTTTGCGGTCAGGAAGCGGCTGACATAGGACCATTCGATCTGCCCGTTCGCAAACGCGCGCGCAATGGCCGCAAGCACGAGAATGATCAGCGCGGCGCTGAGCCAGCGAAACCAATGCGGCTCGCGCGCGATGCTCAGCCCCGACAGATCGGGGAAACCTTCCGCGAGTGCCGGCGCCGGCTTCATTGCGGCGCCGCGTTGAGCATGGGCTGGGCCACAGCGTTCGCACCTAAGCCCCATTTGTCGAGAACCGCCTTGTAGGCACCGTCGGCGATCATGGCGGCGAGCTTCTCCGTCACGACTTCGCGCAGGGCGGCATCGTCCTTGCGGAACATGATGCCTTGGTAACCTTTGGCGAAGGGCTCGCCGACGACGCGGTATTTTCCGGGCTCCTGCGTTTGCGCGTAAGGCAGCGTCTCGCTGCCCTGCACGGCGGCGTCGATGCGGCCTTGCTTGAGTTGGTTGCGGACGTCGATCGAGTTCTCGCCCGGAACGTAGTGGATGGCAGGTTTGCCGGCCGGCTCGCAATTCTGCTTGCTCCACTTCTCGATCTCGACCGGGAAGCTGGTGCTTCGGGTGGTGCCGACCTTCTTGCCGCAGAGATCGGTCGCGTCCTTGGCCGCATTGTCCGCCATCACGAAGAACTGCGGGCCGGTAGCGAGGTAATCGACGAAATCGGCGGTCTCGCGCCGCGAGGCGCGGTCCGAGATGCCGGAGATGATGAAATCTGCGCGCTTGGTCTGAAGCGAGGGGATCAGCTCGGCGAACGGCGTCTCGCTCCAGACGATCTTGAGGCCGCCGAGCCGCTTGGCGAGCTCGTTCGCCAGATCGATGTCGAGCCCGACCAGCTCATTGGTCGCGGGATCGCGATATTCCATCGGCGCGTAGGTGGAGTTGACCGTGAGCTTCAGCGTGCCCGCCTGCTTGATCTCGGCCGGAAGCTCGGCCGCCTGTGCCGACGTCGCGGCAACCAGGGTTGCAAGGGCGAGGAAATGCGAAAGGCGTGTCATGTCAGCTCCTTTGGCTGGCGCCGCGACCGGCCGTTTGAAATCAATCCGCGTCGAGAACGGCCGGCTCGATGACCCCGGCACGTTCAGTGATCACCCTGTATTGCTCCGGCCGCCGGTGGGCGGCGAAGTTGAACATCTTGTCCTTGCCCTGGCGGCACAGATCGAGATCGATGTCGGCGACAATCACTTCATCGGCGAGCGTCTGCGCCTGCGCGACGATACGCCCAATGGGATCAACGATGCAGGAGCCGCCGATCAGCCCGGAGCCGTCCTCCTCGCCCGCCTTCGCCACCGAGATTGCCCAGGTCGCGTTCATGTAGGCGTTGGCTTGCGTCACCAGCGTCGAGTGGAAGGTGCGCAGGGCGCCGTCTTCGGTGGTGCCGCCATTGGGATCGTAGGCCGCCGAATTGTAGCCGATGCAGACGAGCTCGACGCCCTGCAGACCGAGCACGCGCCAGGATTCCGGCCAGCGCCGATCGTTGCAGATCATCATGCCCATGATGGCGTGGGCCCAGGCCGAGCCGGCGCGGAAGGCGGGAAAGCCGAGATCGCCATATTCGAAATAACGTTTCTCGAGCTGCTGGTAGCGTGCGCCCGGCCGCGGCTCCACCGAACCCGGCAGGTGAACCTTGCGATAGCGGCCCAGGATCTCGCCGTCGCGATCGACCAGGATCGCGCAATTGTAGCGGCGGCCGTCCGCGGTCTGCTCGGCATAACCGACATAGAAGCCGACGCGCAGCGCCCTCGCACGATCGAACAATTTTGCCACCGCAGGGTTCGGCATTCCGCGCTCGAAATAGCGGTCGAGCGCCTCGCCTTCGAGCAGCCAGCGCGGGAAGAAGGTGGTGAAGGCAAGCTCGGGGAACACCACGAGGCTCGCGCCGCGGCCGGCCGCCTCCTCAAGCAATGCAAGCATCCGCGACAGCGTATGCTCGCGCGTATCGGCTTTTTGCGTCGGCCCCATTTGAGCGGCGGCGGCGCGAAGGACACGAACCAAGTTTGCCTCCAATCTGTGCGCAGTGCTGCCTCAATGGGCGAATGAACCCTTTGATGCGACGTGCAAATCCGCTGCCATTACGGGCGAGCGGGGCTGCAAAATCAATTCGTTCTGCTATGATGTTTTGGCCCTGAGTATAATCGGCAGTGATATGAACCTGCGTCAGCTCGAAATCCTGCGCGCCGTCATCCGCCATCGCACCACGGTCGCCGCCGCGGACCAGCTGGCCCTGTCGCAACCCGCGGTCAGCAATGCGCTGAAGACGATGGAGGCGCAGGCGGGCTTCGCCTTGTTCGAGCGTGTCAACAACCGGCTGTTTCCGACCGCGGAAGCGATGGCGCTGTACAAGGAGAGCGAGGCGATCTTCGCGCTGCACGCAAAACTCGAGAACCGCGTGCGCGATCTGCGCGAGAACCGCTCCGGGCATCTTGCCATCGTGGCGACGCCGCCGCTGGCCTACAGCATCATTCCCTCCGCGCTCTCAGGATTCCTGCGGCGCCGCCCGGAGACGCGCGTGTTCTTCGACGTGCGGCGCTACGAGGGGATCATCGAAGGTGTGCTCAGCCGCGTCGCCGAACTCGGCTTCGCGCTCGGCCTGACGCATCATCCCGGCATCGCGCACGAGGTGGTGCATACCGGCGAGATGGTGTGCGTGCTGCCGCCGCAGCACCCGCTGGCCGACAGGCCCGTGATCTCGGCTTCGGATCTGTCCGGCCTGCCTTTCATCGGGCTCGAACGCGGCACGCGGCTGGGTGAAGCCGTGCGCGACAGTTTTGCCCGCGCCGGCGCGCCGTTTCGGCCGACCGTCGAGGTGCGCTACTGCAACACGGCCTGCGTGCTGGCTGCCGCCGGCGTCGGCGCCGCCGTGGTCGATCCCTACTCGCCGCGGCAGAACGGCGGCAGCGGCCTCGTCGTCCGCCCGTTCACGCCGACGACGCACGCGGTCGCCTATATGCTATGGTCGGAGGCCGAGCCGCTGTCGCGCCTCGCCAAGGCCTTTCTCAACGAGGTCCGCAAGGAAAGCGCACTGCTGGAGCGTACAGCGTCACACCAGCAATATCGGGCAGAAAGCGACTGAGCTTCGCAACCTTCCGGGGGCACATGGCACGCATCACGATCATCGAGACCGGGCAGGTCCCGCAAAAATATCGGGAGCAGCACGGCTCGTTCCCGGACATGTTCGAACGCATGGTCCGCACCGAGGACCCGACGGCTACGGTGGACGTCGTCAGCATCCCGAATGGCGACGCGCTTCCTGATCCGGGCAAGCTCGAGGCCGTGCTGATCACCGGCGCGGCGGCCGGCGTCTATGACGGGCTCGACTGGATCGCGCCGCTGGAAGATTTCGTCCGCACCGCTTACGCCAACAAGACGCCGATGGTCGGCATCTGCTTCGGCCATCAGCTGATCGCGCAGGCGCTCGGCGGCACCGTGCGCAAATCCGAGAAGGGCTGGGGCATCGGCCGGCATGTCTATCAGGTGCTGCCGGAGAACGGCGTCGTCGAGGGCGAAGCCGTCGCCATCGCCGCCTCGCATCAGGACCAGGTGATCGAGCCGCCGAACGATGCGCTGACGATCCTGTCGTCCGACTTTACCCCGCATGCCGGCCTGCTCTACGCCAACGGCACCACGCTGACCGTGCAGCCGCATCCGGAGTTCGACGTGGCGTTCGCGCAAGTGTGCTGCGATCTCCGCGACGGCAAGGCGCCGGACGACGTGGTGGCGACGGCACGCGCATCGCTGACCGAGCCAATGGATAATGCGAAGCTCGGTGGGGCGATCACGCGGTTTTTGGCAAGGCGCACGTAGTTCGCAATCGTCGCCACGTAGATTCTTCCCTTCTCCCCTTGTGGGCCTGTTGCGTTATCGGTCTTGGAGGCTGAGGACATGAGGAGAGAGGGGCGCGGTCACGGCAATTGCCAGCGAGGTCTC
>NZ_JACBZW010000017.1:0-185088 GCF_013408065.1 Bradyrhizobium sp. IAR9 | reverse complement strand
TCATTCCAGCCCCCCGCAAATCGTGCGGGAATCATATCGCGCGAATCACATCAAGCGCAGCGTTTTCACACAGCCAGGGTCACAAGCGGCCCTCAGCGAGCATCCCCGTGAAGGTCCGCTAAGGGCCAACAGCCCACATCGCGCCGGTGTCGGAATGACGAAAGAGGCCACCCGATTGAGGTGGCCTCTTTTTATGCTTCGGCGCTTCGTTTTTACTTCTTGCGCGGATCGTCGGCTGGATCGATGAACACAATGCCCCCCGGCCCGGTGAATACAATTTGGACCATCGTTTCTTCGTTTGTCGTCCATACATAGTGGGGGTGCTTCGCCGGCAGCGTGAAGACGGAGCCCGGCTTCAATATCTCGCCTTTCGAGGGATCAAACTTTTCCCCCATGGCGTTCCCAAAGCTGCCACTCATCACGGTGACGACCTCGGCATAGGGATGAGTATGCGGCGGAACTTTATAATTCGGCGGGAATTTGACCCGCTGGACGATCGTCTCGGCCTTTGTTAGGTCACCGATCAAGAGGGCGGTTTGCGCGCCCCTGAAGACCGGATGCTCTATCCACGTCAACCCATCGGGCTTGACCACCTTCATCGCATCTTGAGCCATCGCAGAACTTGCCAACGCGATCAAAATGGCACCGGCAAAGGACTTGTTCATCCAAACCTCCTCCCAAATATTGCGGAGCTGGAAGGTCCAACAGGATACTACAAAAATACTCAGACTGAACCGCTTAAATTCATTTTCGGAAGGGCTTGAATCGCCCATGGCAAACCAAGTCCGAATTGGGTCATGAGCAGCCGTCAGGCGAACGATCATGTGACGTTCGGTCCTCTCCAGACAGCTGACATGACCGCGGCTTTCCCGTGTTCAGATCGGGACCACTACCGCATCAAACGGAAGGGCTATTGAGGGCGTCCATCACCCGCGACATCGCGGGATGCGTCCGGTTCTTGACCTTGATCCAGTCCTTGGAGCGACCGCTGCTATAGCGCCGATCGCGACGCTTGGAGACCAGCCCCTCGAGGCCCATGCGAACCGCGGCGCGATAGAGCTCGCTCCCGATCTCGCCTGCCTCGAATGGCGCAACGAACATGCCGTCAGGCCGGCCGCGCAGCAAGCGCGCCAGGTTGCTCTTGCGCAGCGAGAGGGGCAGGGGCCGCAGATCTTCGCCGCCGCGCACAAGGATATCGAAGGCGTAAAGCTGCACCCCGTCATCATGCCGACGCGAATGCAGGGCGTTGAAGTCGGAGACGCCGTCGACGCCGAGCACCACGGCCTCTCCGTCGACGACGAAGTGCCGCTCGCGGTTCTTCAGCGCGGCCTGGACGATCCAGGGGTAGCGCTTGGTCCAATCCGTACCGTTGCGAGAGAGGAGGCGCACCCGCTCGTTCTGCCGAATGACCAGCATTCGGTAGCCGTCGTACTTTACCTCGTGGATCCAGTCAGGCCCTGAAGGGACGTGCTTGGCGGCGGTAGCCAAGCAGAGCTCGTACGTCATACGCATGGACCGAAAATAAGACTTCCCGCTCAATTTGCGAGATCGGGAACAAGTGGCAATCGGGCGAATTGTCTCTCTGCTCCGGCCATCCTAAGCCCCCCTGAAGCCGGAGCAGACCCCAATGGCCTCAGCTGCCGCCCCAGCTGAGGCCGCCCTTTTGAGGCCGCTCCGGTATCGCGCTAGCGTGGGCCTCGGTCGGTTGCAGAAAGTGGCTTCTCCGCGGCCGAAGAAGTAAGCGAGCGTAGGATTTGTTCGGCTTGCTCCTTTGTCAAATTGGCTGCCCAGGCGGTCCCTATCAGTGTCGGGCCCTTGCGTACTCGATCGTAAACCATCCAACCCTTGCCGCCCATTCGAACGAAATATCGGCTCTGCGCCGGAATGTTATCAGTCAATGCAGCATGCTCCCAACCAATATGCCCAGCAAGCTAAGGGAGGGCATTCACCTTTGTACCTTCATTCGCAAATGTGAATCTCGTCGGGAGAAAGTGGCAGTGTCTCGTTTTTGTCGCTAACCTTGTGCGATACGTGAGTCGGGGGGATTCATGGATCGGAAGCCTCTTGAGAGCATGTCTCTCGAAGAGCTGTGGCGACTCCACACCGTCGTCAATGATGTTTTGGCGGAGAAGCTTGCGGCGAAGAAGCAAGAGCTAGAACGACGACTGGAGCTGCTCAACCGAGAAGGCAAAGCTCCCCATTAAGGCGGTCGCAATCGGCTCGCCGTTTCACGCTGGCGGACCTAGCCGGCTGGGAGAGTCATTGCCGGCGCGAACCGTTCTGAGAATGTTGCGGCCTTTGCATCCCTCGCGGCAGAAAGAGCAGCGGAAATAAACGTGGAACATCCGATGGTCGCCAGCGCCAGGAGAGCCGTACCGAAAATCAGGCTACGCATTTGAGCCTCCCGCAACGGTCGTTACCGTCGCAGTATCGGATTGCATTGTTTCAGCTTCGCTTCGTTGGAGGCCTCAATTGGCTTCGTACACGCGGCCGTGAATGGCATGTTCGCCCCGCGCGCCGGCCGGCCGCGGCGCATTTCGCCGAGCCCACAGGCCTGCCTTCAGATGTCATCGGGCAGCGCCGCGCAGGGGCAGGGCGAGCTGCAGGTCAAATCGTCGCGTCGCGTTGGCGTTGATGAAATCCTGCAGAGCCGGCGAGATCTCGGCGTCGGAGTTGGCGGCGCGCTCGGCCAGCGCGTCGGCAAGGTCGGACGTCGCGTCGCGGGACCAGCCCTCGATCGCATTGAAGCGCACGATCCGAAGCGGATAGGCATATTGGCCGGAGAGGATGTCCTGTAGGACGGTCTCGAGATCGGTGTCGGCCTCGTCGGTCTCACGCCATGCGCACCCGGCACCCGCGCCGAAATCCTCAAGCACCAGGTAGATGTCGCGGTCGAGGCGATCGGCCGGCACGATCGAGGGCGAGGAACGCATACGCATACTCCGATACAAAAGCAGCGGAGAGACGGCCCCGGCTCGCAGGGGCGCTAGGGGGGTATGGGCCGGGGTCCGCTCCGCCAGCTCGGCGGCAAGCCAGCGAGACTCTTAATCTCATCCCCGGGCCTTCGTTCCTGGGAAGCCAGCGCGATCGGCTCGTCGAACTCGCCGGCGCTCCCGTCATGCGCCCTTATGCCAGGGACGGCTGCGGTCGGCGTCGGTCACGCGCGCCTGCTTGATCTCGTCGTAACTGAGGTCCGATTGCAAAGCCGCCCAAGCGGATCGGAACGCCATCTTGGCCGCGTCCATGCTGGCGGCGTGGCCGCGATGGGCACTCCGCTGCGGCACGTTGGGCAGAAAGCATGACAGGACCAATCGGCGCCGCCGCCGACGGCAGTGGTTCTGAAAATGCGGCCGATGTGAAGATCGTCCCAGATCACGACATAGTAGCAAAGTGTGTATCAAGCACAGCCACGCTCGGCCGTTCGCTGGCGCCGTGCGCAGCCTCCCGATCGGTTTACAATTTCGGTAAAAGACCCTGTCTTTGCAAACCGAAGCCGCTCCGTCGTTTCCAAAAATTCTCCCGTAGAAGCAACGATCTGCCGTCGCCTGGGAGACTAGGGGTCGGAGGTTCAAATCCTCTCGCTCCGACCATTTTTCAAAGAATCAAATTCCTTTTCGGCCGGGTTTACCGCGGGCCGCACGTTTCCGCTTGGGTTGCAACGTTCCGCGAGTGTTGCCCTGGCGTCACAGCGTGCAGCGTCAACATGATTTAAGAATTTCGGGCGCGTTGGAATCGCGGAGGGGCGTCCCGTGAGAAGAGCACTGGCTGCTGTAGCAGTCTTGGCGAGTGTCGCGTCGGGGGCGGAAGCTGCTGACCAAAGCCCCGCACTTTTCACGAAAGCGCGCACGGCTGACTCCAGCCCAAGCTGGACGGGATTTTATGTAGGCGGCAACGTTGGTGGCGCATGGGCAAACCGGTCCGTGGGTTTTACGAGTGACGCCGCTTCCGCTTTCCTTTTCAATCCCGGAGTCCCGCTTGTAGCTCCGTTTGCGGGACAGGTTGCTCTCAGCCCTCACGATTTTTCGATGAATGGTGTAACGGGGGGCCTGCAAGCGGGCTACAATTGGCAGCTGGGCGGCCAATGGCTCGTCGGCGTTGAAGGCGACTTGAGCGCATCCAGCTTGCGCGGAAGCGGTCGCGAAACGGTGCCGATTCTGCCCCCAGCTTTCACACAGACCATCTCGGCCGAGCAAAAGATTGATTGGTGGGGGAGTATTCGTGGGCGCTTTGGGGCGCTGGTCTCGCCCAGCGTTCTTCTGTATGGGACCGGCGGCTTCGCTTTTGGTCGGGTGGCCACATTTGACGACTACATCGTAAACGGACCGCCTGCAGGATTCAGTATCTCCGTCGGCGGCACTTCATTTGCTTGTACAACGGGATTGACCTGCCTTATGGGGAGCAATTCCCGCATTCAGGCTGGCTGGACGGTGGGTGGAGGCGGCGAATGGCGCTTTGCGCCTCGCTGGAGCTTCAAGGCCGAATATCTCTACGTCGACCTCGGCAAATCGTCAGTGACGGCCACCGCACTCGCAACGGGCATTGGCCCGACCCTGTCCAAATACACGGCGAATTTCGGCCGGGCGGATTTCCACGTGGCGCGAGTGGGCGTGAACTATCACTTTTGAGCCTGGATCAGATCTCTCTAAGGGCCGCCTACCTCAAATACCCCACCACCATCCGCGTCGTCTCGTCGACCAGCGTCCGCACCATCTTCTCCGACAGCATTTCGGGTCCGTTCAGCACCGTGTTGTGCGCGACCGCCTCGATCGAACTGACGCAGACGAAGGTTGCGACGTCGAGGTCGATCTTGCGCATCTCCTTGCGGCGGCTTTCGAGATAGGTACGCACGAGGTCATGGACCTCGCGGTTGAAGGCTTCGACGTCTTTGAGCTGGCCGGTGCGGGGGATCTGCTCGGCGAGCACCCGGTGCAGTTTCGGGTCGATGCGGTGGGCTTCGATTGCGATGGTGACGAGCTTTCGCACCGCCTTGTCGATCGGTAGGTCGGCGACTTCCGCGAGCGCGGTGCGGACGAGGCCCATGATCTCCTCGTTGTGACGGTCGATCACGGCGGCGACGAGCGCTTCCTTGCTCGGAAAATACTGGTAGAGCGAGCCGACGCTGACGCCGGCGATCTCGGCGATGCGGTTTGTGCTGGCCTTCTCGAAACCGTCGCGGACCAGAATGCGAGCAGTCGCCTCGACCAGCGCGTCGACGGTGGCGCGTGAGCGCGCCTGCAAAGCGTTTTTCCGGGGTTTTGTCGGCGGCGTGCGCGCCATGGGCTTTGCGATCCGAATGCGAGTAGGAAAAGCGAGCGAATGCTCGCATTATACGCGCATATGGCGACCTGTCGGCAAGCCTCTTCGTCGCCATATGGATGCCCAGCCAGGCGGAGAACTGACCATGAGCGTCGCAAGGATCGTGTCGGCCCTGCAGTTTTGTCCAGATCTTTGCGCACCTCGGAATCGCGAGCCCGGGCCGAGCCTGCAGAGCCGCGGCTTCAACGCGCTGCTCGCCCTGCTGCCCTACAAGCAGCAGCTGGCATCAGCCGAAGCGGTGCAGGCGCATGTGCAGAAGCTCGCCTTGCAGCCGGCTTCGTTCGAGCCGCCGAACCTGGGGCGCGACGTCGAGGTGACGCTGACGAAGATGGGCGGTTGGCCGGTCTATTACACCGCGCCGGCGTCGGGACATGAGGGCTGCAACTTCGTGATGTTCCTGCACGGCGGCGGCTACATCAACGAGATCGTGCCGGCGCATTGGCGCCTCATAGGCCAGATAACGCGCAAGGCGAACGTCGTGTGCGTCGTGCCGATCTATCCGCTGGCACCGCGCGCCACCGCGAAGGATGTCGTGCCGGCGACGGCCGAGCTGTTGCGCATGCTGCTGGAAGACGCCGGGTCTGCGAAGGTCACGGTAGCAGGCAACTCGGCCGGCGCAGGGCTCGCACTCGCGGCGTGCCAATGGCTGCGCGATCGCGGGCATCGGCAGCCGGACCAGATGATGCTGATCTCGCCCGCGGCCGATGCCTCGGTCAGCCGTCCGGAGCAGATCGAGATCGCAAAGCGCGATCCGATCCAGGACATTCCGGGCATCGTCGAGGCCGGGCGACTCTACGCCGGCGAGCTCGATATCGGCCATCCCTTCGTCAGTCCGCTCAACGGTACCTTCCGTGCACTGGCGCCGATGACGATCTTCGCAGGGACGCGCGATCTGCTTTACCCCGACAGCGTCGATCTCGCCGAGCGGGCGAGGGCGGTGGGCGTGCCGGTCGAGCTGCATCTGCTGCGTGACCAGCCGCACAATTACGCGCTGATGCCGACCCCGGAGGGGCGCAAGGCGCGGGCGCTCATCATGCGCGCGGTGGCGTGATGGGAGAAGCGTGTGACCGTGGTCACAGGGCGCGCGCCGCCTCGCTGGGGCTTGGCGCTGGCAGTGCCCGCGAAGGGACAAGCGGCCCCCGGGCGTTTCCTCGTATCCGTCGTCTTCGGATCAGTAGTTTTGCGGGGCCTTAGGCGTGGCCCTTGATCTCGTAATGGCCGGGCACGCATTTGTACCGATCCAGGCGCCAATTGGCGTGATAGATCGGATGCTCGCCCATCCATTTCGCCAAAGGCGCCTGTGCGCCGATCGCACATTGCATCAACGACATCTCGGGCGTCATGTTGCTGTCGGTCACGATTTCCTCGATGCAACTGCCTGAGCTGGCTGCACTCAGCCGGCAGAGCACGGCAACGACGGTCACGAACATTCCTGTCACCTCATCGGTAGTTTCAGACCACGAAGAGGATGCAAGCGGAGTGCCAGAGCCTGTGACACGCAAACAACACGCTGGCCTGGCCGACTCGACCCAGCGTCCGGAGTCCATTTGACGATTCGGATTGTAAAAAAATTACCCATAAACCGAAGCCGGACAAATACGGGAACCGGGCACTTTTGCCCCAACTGTGGCAGCAGCGCCGCGGACGCTCCCGCGCAACGGCCGGGCTATCGCGGGTGCTTCCGGCGACGATTGAGCAAGCGCCTCGTCCTTCGAGACGACCGCTTCGCGGTCTCCTCTCATCTGCAACGACAGCGTGGCGACTGCAGGCCAATAGTCCGCACGCCGAAATAATTGATGCCGAAGATTGCTTCGCCGATCCGCTTTCATTTGCGGATGCGGCGCTGCTACATTTCGTGCGCGCGTCCGGCAAGCGGCGCTGTGAAGAAACATACCGACAAGGGAGGGGCCGAAAGTCCCATGAAGGATTTCGCAGGAAAGATCGCGGTCATCACCGGCGGCGGCACGGGAATGGGGCGCGAGCTCGCGCGGCAACTCGTTGCCGAGGGCTGCAATGTCGCGATGTGCGACGTCTCGCAAGCCGCGATGGCGGAGACCAAGCGGCTCTGCGAGATCGAGAAGCTGCCGCAAGGCTTGCGCGTCACGACGCATGTCGCCGACGTCTCGATCGAGGATCATCTGAAGCGTTTTCGCGACGAGCTCGCCGAGCAGCAGAAGACCGACAGGATCCATCTGCTGTTCAACAACGCCGGCATCGGCGGTGGCGGCAGCCTGTTCACCAACACGCGCGAGCAGTGGGAGCGCACCTTCAATATCTGCTGGGGTGGCGTCTATCTCGGCGTGCGCACCTTCCTGCCGATGCTGGTCGCGGCGGACGAGGCCCACATCGTCAACACCGCGAGCGTCAACGGCTTCTGGGCCTCGATCGGCATGGGCCAGGCGCACACCGCCTACAGCTCGGCCAAGTTCGCGGTGAAGGGATTTACCGAAGCGTTGATCAACGACCTTCGCCTGCACGCCCCGCACGTCAAATGCTCGGTGGTGATGCCTGGTCACATCGGCACCTCGATCGTCTCCAATTCGCGCAAGGTGCAGAGCGCCGACGGGTCGGAGCGGCTCAACGCGGACGAGGTCGCGCTGACCCGCAAGCGGATGGTCGCGGCCGGCGTGCCGGATGCCGACAAGATGTCGGACGAGGACATCCAGGCGGCGTTCGCCGAGCGCGCCCGCAGCTTCCTGGAGGATGCGCCGACGACGGCGGCACAGGCCGCGAAGATCATTCTCGACGGGGTCAAGGCGGAGCGATGGCGCATCCTCGTCGGCGAGGACGCCAAGCGTCTCGACGAACGCGTGCGCGCTACGCCGGAGCAGGCCTACGACCGCGCCTTCTACGATAGCTTTACGCAGGAGGTCGGCTGGCGGCTCGGTTGAGATCGCCTCGAAAGGCGCGCGGATATAGGTATGATAATCATCATGGCAAGAGGCGCGCAGGTAATTGTACGTGCCACCTCCTGCCAATGCTCATCGCCTCATGACGAATTGGAATGTCACGCATGCGAGGGGGCCGTTTCGTTCAAGCGATGGTGATCTCGAACGGCTCTCATTCGGTGCACGGCTGCTTGGTCGGTAAACTGAAATAGTTTAGTCAATCAGGGATAACGCGATGATAGAGCGTAGCTCCGATGATTCCCGCATGCCTCTCCGACGACTGGATCCTTTGCCCGGAGCGGGAGGACATCTCCGCTGAATTTACGCGGCTCTTGACCGCGGCCCAGGAGGGCGGTGCCACGATCGCCGAATGCCTGATGATCGCGCGGCAGCTGAAGCGCGGCGACGACCGGTCCTGGCATCGCGAGTGGAAGAAGCTCGCGCAGGCCAATCGGCAGCGCGCCGAGGCCGCGTTCGCGGAAGGCCACATGGCGAGCGCGCAGCGCAACTGGCTGCGCGCCATGAACTACTACGGTGCGGCGGCGATGCCGCTCGACCCGGCCGACGAGCGCCGCTGGGTCGCGGTGCTCGCGATGCAGGAATGTGCCCGCCGTTACCTCGCGGCGCGCGGCCCGGCCGGCGAAGTCGTGACGATCCCCTGGCTCGACGGACATGCGCTGCAGGGCTATTTCCTTCCCGCGCCGTCGGAAAGCGGACGGGCTCCGACCGTGATCTGCATCGGCGAGCCCGGCCATCGCAAGGAGGAATTCCTGTTCAAGCTCGTGCCGCATGCGCGCGAGCGTGGATTCTCGATGCTGGCGCTCGACCTGTTCGGCGACCAGCGCGACGACTATCTCGACGCGCTGTTGCGGCGCCGGGATCTCGAGAGCGCGATTCCCGGCGTCATGGACTATCTGGAGACGCGCGGCGACATCGATTTCGCCCGGGTCGGGATCATCGCCGACGGCTGGGGCTCGTCCTTCGTGGCGCGCGCGGTGTTGCAGGAGCCGCGGCTTGCCGCCGCCGTCTGCGACGGCGGCCTGTGGGACCTGCACGAGCGGGCCTTCTTTGCCAGCCGATTTGCGATGAGCGACGTCGGCATCGTGCCGGTGCCGCATGCGCCGCTGATGGCCTCCAGCGCCGACTGTCCGGTGCTGATCACGCTCGGCGAGGACGGCTGGCTCAAGGCCGACCGGGCGCGTCAGATCGTCGAGAGCTCCCGGCTCGCCACCTCGGATGTCATGCTGAAGGTGTTCACCGCGGCCGAAACCGGCGCGGCGCAGGCCCATGCAGACAATCCGAGCCTTGCCAACGAATACATCTTCGACTGGCTCGAATCGCGGCTCGGCACCGCCGCGCGGCGGTTCTGAGCGCGGGGCCCCAGGACCCTAGAAGTCGAGCGAGATCCGGACGCAGGCTTTCTGGAGGCGGTTCTTCAGCGTCGCGAGCTTGCCGGTGAATTCCGTCAATTCGTTCTCGTCGAACTCCTGGAAGACGAACTCGCGGATCGTCTTGTACTGCTCATTGAGGCTTGCAATGTGCTTCTGGGTCTTGTCGGTCAGGGACAGCCGGACCACCCTGGCGTCGGTCGGCGAGGGGCGACGGCGCAGCAGGCCCTTCTTTTCGAGCAGCTTGGACTGGGTGGTGACGAAAGACGGATCGACGTGGAGGAGCTTGGAGACGACGTTGACCGGAATGCCGTCGTCCTTGTCGAGATCGGAGATGGCCATCAGGATCAGCCATTGCGGACCGCTGATGCCGAGCGTCTTCGCCCAGAACTGACGCAGCTCCTCCAGATACATGTTGATCGACGATATCTCCCAGGTGAAGCGCCTGATGATATCCAGATTGCCGATCGAGCGCAGGCGCGCTCCTTCTTTCCTCGTCGCGGACACAGCGTCACTCCCGTGAACCGATTGTTCAGGCCGGTGTTCGTGGAGGGCCATAGTCCACGCAAGCCTGCTCTGACGCAAGTGCAGGGCAGGGTAATTTCGTCACTAAAACTACAAAGATGATCAGGTCAGCGATTGGCCCTGCCCCGGTGTTGCGCGCGGGGCACAGGCTTAGCGAAAACCGGAAAGCTGACTTAATAAACTATTTTGATTAGCCAACGACGCAGGCATATTGGTCCCTGACGGTGGGGGGTTCTCGATCGTCCCGTTGCAGGTGGTTCGCTCACGTTGCTTGCGTCTAAAGCGGGTGTGTCCGAAAGCGGCCGAGCGGATTGATGGAGACGGGGATCTTGGGGGGCCTCACGGTCCGGTCTCCGTAAAATGAGCAACTTGGAGGTTTTTGAGATGAAAGTGGTGAAGAGCCTTTTGCTCGGCACTGCGGCGGGTCTGATCGCCGTCGCTGGAGCCCAGGCGGCCGATCTTCCGGTCAAGGCCAAGGCAGTCGAGTACGTCAAGATCTGCACGCTGTACGGCGCGGGTTTCTACTACATCCCGGGCAGCGACACCTGCATCAAGCTCGGCGGCTATGTGCGTGCCGAAGTGGCGCTCAACGCCGGCGGCAATTACAGCGCCCAGTACAACGGCGTGTTCGCGGCCAACAACCGCCTCACCAACTACTACTCGATGCGCGCTCGTGAAGATCTCAACATCGACACGCGCACCGCGACCGAGTACGGCGTGGTCCGCACCTATTTCGACGCGGTCTTCACCTGGACGACCGGCAGCTATGGCGGGACCGGTTCGGGCACGGGTGCGACCCAGTACAGCGGCACGATCGGCCTCAACGCGGCCGGCACCGGCCTTACCGGCTCGAGCGGCGGCAACATCAACGGCACCGACGGCAATCTCTCCGGCGGCGCGCTCGGCGTCTACTACGCCTTCGTCCAGTTCGCCGGCTTCACCATGGGTAAGGCCGTGTCGCAGTTCGACGCGCCCTGGATCAACTATCCCGGCAACAATTTCGACCAGCTCGTCGGCGGCAGCGGCACCACCAACGGCGTGACCCAGTTCACCTACACCGCCGATTTCGGCCAGGGTGTGACGGCCGCGTTCTCGGCGCAGGACCAGACGCAGGTTTTCCAGACCAACATCTGGAACACCGCGGGCATGTCCACCACCGGCGTTCTCGGCGGTGCCTACGGCTCCAACGACCTCGGCGGCACCCGCTCGCCCGACCTCGTCGCCATGGTTCGCGTCGACCAGGCCTGGGGCCTGTTCCAGGCGTCGGTCGCCGCGCACGACAACCATGTCGCCTATTACGGTGCGACCGAAGCCACCGGTCATCCCGAAGACAAATGGGGCTGGGCCGTTCAGCTCGCCTTGGGCATCAAGAACATCCCGACCGGCGCCGGCGACGTGATCAACATCTCGGGCGTCTACACCGAAGGCGCGAGCCGCTACAACTTCCAGGAGCTGGCCGCGACCAGCTACTCGATGTTCGGCAGCTCGAATGCCGCCTATCAGAGCATCGGCTTCGCCGGCGTGTCCGACGCGGTGTTCGGACCGGGCGGGCAGCTCGAGCTGACCAAGACCTACGGCTTCCGGGGTGCCTTCACCCACAACTGGAGCCCGTACTGGAACACGGCGCTGTACGGCGCGTGGGCTGCGGTCAACTACAGCGGCACGGCGAAGAGCATGATCTGCGGCAGCGCGGCGTTCGCCACCCTGACCGGCTCCTGCAACCCGGACTTCAACATCGGCCAGGTCGGTGTCATCACACGCTGGACGCCGGTGAAGAACCTGACCTTCTCGGCTGACTTCACCTACAGCCATCTCGACCAGAAGTACTCGGGCGTGATCACGACCGGAGCACTGACGGGCGTCGCCAAGCCGGCGGCGACCTACGAGCTGAAGGACCAGGACACCTACAGCATGCTGCTGCGCGCCCAGCGCAACTGGTAAGCTTGACGTCCCTCGATGCGACAGGGCCCCGGCGGGAGACCGCCGGGGCTTTTTGTTTGTGGAGATCTTCGCAATCCAACCGTCCGTGCAGACGGCGAAGACGAGCTATGCGATTCAATTGCCGCAGATTTATTTACTTACATGAGTTACTAAGCTATATATCTCCAAGCCAAATACGAAAGTTGCGGCTCTTAGCTTCACGCTAAGCCTCCAGAAGCCTCCGGCGATGCCCCGCCGGAGGTTTTTCGTTTTTGGGAGGCACAGCGTCTCGAGCAAAGTGGATACCGGTTCGCGTCAAGAAAACGCGTCAAGCAGATGCTAACCGCGCATCACGCGGGCGCGTGAGTTCGGTCGGTAGGCGAGGCGGCTGTGGCCGGCGCAATAGGGCTGAGCGTCGGGCGCGGCATTGCCGCAGAAGCAGAAATCCTCGGCGCCCGGCGTCGAGATCGGCCAACGGCAGCGGTTCTCGGCCAGCTCCATCAGCGAGCAGCGATTGGCGTCGTCGATCGGACCTGTGGCCACGGGTGCGTCGGTGTCGCCATAGATCGTGGCGAGCATCTCATATTGCAGCCGCGGCACGGCTCTCGGCGCTCGCGCCGGCCGGTCCTGAACCTTGCGCTCGTCGATGGTGCGGCCGCGCGTGAGATTGAGGCGGGACAGCTTGCCGATCACCGCGTTGCGGCTGACGCCGATATCGGCGGCGATCTCGCGGCAGGAGAGGCCGGCCTCGAAATGCCGCTTCAGAAGTTCGATGCGATCGTCGGTCCAGGTGGGTGAAAGAACAGGCATGTGTCACGGTCCCAGGTTGCAGATGTAGCCATCCGCCTTCCGAGATCCGTCCGCCTCACGTTCGGCGCGCGCTCACGTCCTGCCATTGTCGCGAATCGACAAAAGCCCGTCCTTGATGGCGAGACGGATGCCTTCCTCGATCAGGGTACGTGCGACGCCGGGAACGCTGGTGCCGTGGGTGCCCTGTCTCACCAGCTTCTCCAAATAGGTGATGGTCGAGAGCGCCAAGGTTACGGGAATACGGTCAGTCTCGGCTTTTTCGGTGGCCATGGCCCGAACGCTAGCCTCTTACTCGGGTACATAAAAGTAACGATTAAGACTCTATTTAGGTTCGGGGGTGGAAGTCAAATCCAGGCTGAGCTTGATGCTCAGCATGTTGGAATCGCACGGGAAATTAGACGCGACGAGGCGCGCCGCGCGAGAGTCCCGGCGGCGGCGTGGCGTCGATAGGTCGGGGGGAGCGGGCCGGCTCAGCCGTGCACGATCGCCTTTTCGATCATGCAATGGATGCCCTTGGCGCCGTTGACGGTCTGGGTTACGCGCAGATCGGCCGCCAGGCTGCACAGCGTGTAGGCATCCTCGCGCGATAGATTTCGCCGCTCGCCGAGCAGCGCGATCATGTCCCGCAGCGCGCGCACGACGCACTGGTCGAGGTCGGGATCCATCGCCATGGTCATGTAGTGGGTCGCCGTCTCGGCGCGTGGATAGTCGAACTTAAGGTCCTTGCGCAGCGTCAGTCGGAAGCGGCCCTGCAGCGCGGTCTCGATCGCGGTGACGCAGACCTCGCCGTCGCCCTGCACGCCGTGGCCGTCGCCGCAGGAGAACATCGCGCCCGGCACGAACACCGGCAAATAGAGCGTCGCGCCGGCGCCGAGCTCCTTGTTGTCGAGATTGCCGCCCATGGCGCGCGGGATCAGCGAGGAGATGCGGCCCCAGCCAGGTGGCGGCGACACGCCCATCACGCCGAAGAACGGCTTGAGCGGCAGATCGAGGCCCCACGGCATGCGGCCGACCATCCGCGCCCGGTCGAGCGGGATGTTCAGGATGCGGGTCTCGTGAAAATCGTCGGGGAGGGTGCCGGACAGCGGCTTGATCATGTTCCAGCCCCAATCCTGCCGGAGCTGGACATCGAGGATCTCGACCGCGAGCACGTCGCCGGGCTGGGCGCCTTCGACCGCGATCGGGCCGGTGAGAATGTGGCCGGGCAGCATGCGCTCGTTATTGGCATGAACCTCGAACATCTCCGGCGGAATGTGAAACTTGTCGCGATCGGGCAGCATGTCGGCGCCGCCGCTGATGGTGTCGACCGTCACCTCGTCGCCGCTTTTGATCGTCAGCACGGGCTTGAGCGCGGCTTCGAAGAAGCCCCAATGGCAGGTTTTGGAGCTGGAATGCAGGTGGTGATGGGTCATTTGCCGCGTCCGGTCGCTTTCATCAGGCCGGGCTTGACCCGGCGATCGATCCTCTTTCAAGAAGATTTCTGAAGATCGCCGGGCAGGTCAAGCCCCGCGGACCGGCCAGTTCATTCCAGCGAGGCTCCCCTGTTTTTCGTGCTTTCCAAGACGCTTGGCACCGCGCTGCTGCCGATCAACTTCATGGTCGAGCTCGGTATCCTGTCGCTGGTGCTGATGGCGACGCGCTTTGCCGCGCTCGGCCGCAAGCTTGCGGTGACCACGCTGGTGCTGCTGGCGCTGGCGGCGTTCTCGCCGCTCGGCAATCTCCTGATCTACCCGCTGGAGTCGCGGTTTCCGGCGTGGGATCCCTCGCGTGGCGCGCCCGACGGCATCATCGTGCTGGGCGGCTCGGTCGACACCGATCTGTCGGCGGCGCATCGCACGCCGGTGGTCGCGCACGCCGCCGATCGTCTGTTTGCGCCGGCCGAGCTCGCGCGCCGCTATCCGAATGCGCGCATCGTCTTTACCGGGGGGACCGCGAACCTGGTCGCGACCGACGCGCGGGAAGCCGACTACTCCGCGCCGATCCTCGAAAATCTCGGCATACCGAAGCAGCGCCTCATCCTGGAGCGGAGCTCCCGCAACACCTGGGAGAATGCGATCTTCACGAAAGAGCTGGTGGCGCCGAAGCCGGGCGAGCGCTGGCTGCTGGTGACGTCGGCCTTTCATATGCCGCGCTCGATGGGAATCTTCCGCAAGGCCGGATTTGACGTCGAGGCCTATCCCGTGGACTGGCGGATGGGCGGCCGTGACGATCTCTTCTCCTTCACCAATATGGGCGCGGACGGGCTGGGCCGAACCGAAGTTGCTGTGCGCGAGTGGATCGGCCTGGTGGCTTACCGGCTGATGGGCAGGACCGGCGAGTTGCTTCCGGGACCGGGCAAGGACTAGAACGAGAGCTGCAAAATAAGAACACAACACCGGCGCACGATCGCCGGCCCGGAGGAAGCCATGCAACAGCAGAGTGCAGACAGCATCGATCTTGGCGGCCTCGTCGCCGATCTCAACAGCCTGCTGCGGCTGAAGACGAATGTGATCGGCATGAAGCTGTTCGCGCGCGCCGCAGACATGGAGGCGATCCCGAAAATCCGGCGGCCGAATGCGATCCACACCACCGACCAGATCGTCAGCATGGCCGCACGGCTCGGCTGGACCGTCGGCATCACCGCCGACGACCTTGTCGGCGCGCAGTGCCGCGCGGTGATCGGCCTTGCGCCGCAGGACGACAAATGGCTCGCCGGCGAGAACTATGTCGGGGTCTGGCACGGCACCGCGGAGGACGCGCGCAAGCGCCAGGAGGCGCTGGACGTGGTTCCGTTCGGACACTATGAGGCGCTTGCCGTCAGTCCGCTCGCCAGCGGCCGGCTCGATCCGCCCGACATCTGCCTCGTCTATGCGACCCCCGGTCAGATGATCATCCTGATCAACGGGCTGCAATATACCGGCTACAAGAAGTTCGAATGGGGCGTCGTCGGCGAGACGGCTTGCGCGGATTCCTGGGGCCGGGCGCTCAAGACCGGGGAGCCCAGCCTGTCCTTGCCATGCTATGCCGAACGGCGCTATGGCGGCGTGCCGGACGAGGAGATGCTGATGGCCTTGAAGCCTTCGCATCTCGCCAAGGCAATTGAAGGCATGAAGGCGCTGGCCAAGAACGGCCTGCGCTATCCGATCCCGCCCTATGGCATTCAAAGCGACGTCCGCGCCGGTATGGGCGTAAGTTACGCGAAAAAGTAAAGGCCAGTCATGAGCTCTGCGAAATTCGACATCGTCGTCTACGGTGCGACCGGTTTCACCGGCCAGCTCGTCGCCGAGTATCTGGCGGCGAATTACAAGGACGACAAGGCGCTGAAGTGGGCGATGGCAGGCCGTAGCCTCGACAAGCTCAAATCGGTGCGCGACGCGATCGGTGCGCCCGCGGATACGCCGCTGATCGTGGCGGATGCATCGGACGCGGCCTCGCTGAAGGCGATGGTGGCGCAGACCAGATCGGTGATCACGACGGTCGGTCCGTACCAATTCTATGGCGAGGACCTGCTCGCGGCCTGCATCGCTGCGGGCACAGACTATTTCGATCTCTGCGGCGAGCCGGTCTGGATGCGGCAGATGATCGACAAGTACGATGCGGCGGCCAAGGCGAGCGGCGCGCGCATCGTGTTTTCCTGCGGCTATGATTCCGTGCCGTTCGAGCTCGGCACGTTCTTCGTGCAGGAAGAGGCCAGGCGCGTGTTCGGTGCGCCGGCTGCGCGCGTCAAGGGCCGCGTGCGCGACATGCGCGGCACCCTGTCGGGCGGCACCGCGGCGAGCGCGAAAGCGACCTTCGATGCCGTCGCCAAGGATCTCAGCCTCGTCGCCATTCTCAACGACCATTTTGCGTTGACGCCCGGATTTACCGGTCCGAAGCAGCCGAAAGGCAACAGAGCGGCTTACGAGGAGGATCTGCAATCCTGGGCCGCGCCGTTCATGATGGCACTGATCAACACGCGCAACGTCCATCGTTCCAACATGCTGATGGGCTTTCCCTACGGCCGCGAGTTCGTCTACGACGAGATGGTCCTGACCGGTCCCGGCGAGAAGGGCGAGGCCAACGCCAAGCGCGTGATGGCGGTCAATGCCGAGAAGACCGGCCCGAACGCGCCGAAGCCGGGCGAGGGGCCGTCGAAGGAAGAGCGCGACAACGGACTCTTCAATTTGCTTTATGTCGCGATCGCGCCGGACGGCCGCCAGGTCCGCGCCGGCGTCACCGGCGACCGCGATCCCGGCTACGGCTCGACCTCGAAGATGATTTCCGAATGCGCGATCTGCCTGCTCCGCGACGCCGCGGACGTTCCGGCCGGGTTCTGGACCCCGGGCGCAGCGATGCAGCACAAGCTGATCAAGCGGCTGCAGGACAATGCGGGGCTGACGTTCACCGTTGAGAGCTAGCTCGGTGCCGTAGGGTGGGCAAAGCGAAGCGTGCCCACCATTGTCGCGATTAGGACGAGATCGTGGGCACGGCGCTTTGCGCCTTTGCCCACCCTACGGCAGCGTTCGTGCCGCTACGCTGCCCGCGCGTCATATGCGTACATGAAATCCATGCTCTTTGATCCCAACGGCAACAACAATTTGATCATCTGATTCCTGATCCACGCGCCGGTGGCGCTGAATTCGCGCTTGCTGTTGCCGTTGCGGCGCGCCATGGCGACGATCTTCTCGGTGCGCGGGCGGCGCTCCGCCTCGAATGCCCTAAAGGTGGCGCCGAGCTCCTGGCCCTCCTGCATCAGGCGGGCAAGCCGCATCGCGTCTTCGAGCGCCAGCGAGGCGCCCTGGCCGGCGTGAGGGCTGGTCGCGTGCGCGGCATCGCCTATCAACAGCGAGCGCTTGCGCGACCAGGTCGGCAGGGTCGCGACGTCCAGCGTGTCGGTGACGACGATGTTCTCGGCGGCCTCGATGATATCAGGGATCGGGTCGTGCCAGCCGCGGTGGAAGCCGCGCAGATGCTGCTTCAGCGTCGACGGGTCGAGCGCGCGGAACATAGCCGCGTCCATGCCCTGCGCGGGCTGCGTGCTCCACCACATCACGCCGTCCGTGGGATCTGGGCTGCAATAGCCATAGCCGAAGAAGCCGCTCTGGCCGAACGTGGTCTCGACGTGCCGGCCGATCGGCCTGCCGTCGAGGACGGCGTGCGGCACGAAGCCGCCGAAGCCGATCAGTCCGGTGTTGAAGGGCTGCGGTCCGTCCGGCACCACCTGTCGACGGGCGATCGAGTGCACGCCGTCGGCGCCGATCAGGAAGTCACCCTCGGCCGTGGTGCCGTCGGCGAAATAGGCGATGATCGGCTGGTCGCCGCGGTCCTCGATCTTGATCAAGCGCTTCTCGAAATAGAGCGAAACGCAGGCGCACCAGGCCTTGTCGATCAAGATTTCGTTCAGCGTGGCGCGGCAGACGTTCACGGCGGGTTGGCCGAAGCGCCGCTGCATGTCGCGATTGATCGAGCCGAGCCTCGCGCCGCCCTGCGAATAGAAGTCGAAGGCCTCCGCGACCGAGCCGCGGCTGATCAACTCGTTCGCCAGCCCGATCTCGTCCATCACATGCATGCCGTTCGGCGCGATCTGCAGGCCGCCGCCGATGCCCTTGGAATAGGGCCAGGCCTCGTAGATCGCGGACTCGATGCCGGCGCGGCGGAGCAGGATCGCGGCCACGGGTCCGGCAATGCCGGCGCCGATGATCAGGGCCTTGCGTGGTCGATAGGACATGGCTTGCTCCCGACGTTTCCGTGGTGCTAGGAGGAATTACGGTCGCTAAATCTCTTAGTGGCTAAGATATATATCGCCTAAGATATGAGGTCGGCCTTGTCAAGGACGAAGGCGCGCAACGCGCTGCTGCACGAGCTTGAGGAGGCGATGCGCCGGTCGTCGGCGCAGGGCGTGCTCTATGGGCAAACCGTTGCCAACGTTGCCGGAATTGCCAATTCCGATCTCGAATGCATGGACATCCTGTATCTCGAGGGACGCGTCACCGCAGGGAGGCTCGCCGAGGTCACGGGCCTCACGACCGGCGCGATCACCGGCGTGGTCGACCGGCTCGAAAAGGCCGGGCTGGTGCGCCGTGAGCGGGACGAGAAAGACCGCCGCAAGGTCTTCATCGCCGTCGTGCCGGACGCGGCGATGAAGATCGGCCAATTCTACGTGCCGATGCAGCAGGCGATGGAGAAGGTATTCGGCGGCTATTCCGACGAGGAATTGCGGCTGCTGCTGCGTTTCGCCAACGAAGGCTACAAGGGTGTGCTCGCGGCGACCGAGGCCTTGAAGGGCCTGCTCGACACGCCGCCGGAAAAGCGTCCGGCTCTCAAGTTGAAGAAGCGTCGTCCCTGATCTTGTAGATCTGCGCGGCGGCGATCATGCCCCACATCGCGCCCAGCATCATCCAGAAGTGCCGCCAGTGGTCGGTGTCGATCACGAAGCTCTCGCCGACGGTGCCGACGAAGGCGGAGAACACTGCGAGATAAGCGCGCTGCCAGGGCACCGGGACGAAGATGTGCCTGAAGCCCATGATGACGGTGGTGAGGACCAGCGCGGGATAGCACACGCCGGAGAGCCAGCCGCCAGACATGAAGGCGTTGAGATAGGAATTGTGCGTGTCCTCGGGGAAGAAACGGTGGAATTGCAGCGGGCCGATGCCGAACGGCAGGTCGAGCGCCATCTCCGCACCCAGGATGTGGCGGCCGAACCGGCCGAAGCGGCCCTCGTCGTAGCTCTGGTCGAAGCTCGCGCGCTGCTTGAACATCTCGGCGGTGGAATCGAACGACAGCAGCACCGCGATCAGCGCCAGCCCCAGCACGGCGGCGACGATCGCCATGATGATGATGCGCGAGCGCTGCGCGTTGGTGCGGCTGGTCAGCACCATCAGCGCCAGCATGAAGGCGGAGGTCAGCACCAGGCCGCCCCAGGCGGCGCGTGAGAAGGCGAGCAGGATCGCCAGCGACATGATGCCGAAGGCGATGACGTTGCGGAACGCCTTCCCCAGTCTGTCCGAAACCACGCTCTGCAGCGCAAACAGCGCGGGCAGGATCAGGAAGGCACCGAGCACGTTCGGGTCCTTGAACGTGCCGCGCGCGCGGCCGTAGAGTGTGAGAAGGTCGTTGCCGCCGGGCACCAGGTGGAAATAGCCGGCGACCGCCAGCAGCGAGGCGATCATTCCGCCGACCACGAGGCCTCGGCGGAGCATGTCGAGCCGGGCTGCGGTATCCTCGGACGTGACCATGGCGAAGAACACCACGGTCACCGCCATGTACCAGGAGGTCGCGATCCAGCTCACCACCTCGGACTGCTCGAACAGCGGGATGGCGCTGATCGTGTAGCCGACATTGAGCAGGACCAGCATCAGCACCAGCGGCATCAGCGCGAGCCGCAGCCGCAGGCCGGTGGCGAAGAACGTGACCGCCGCGAGCAGCGTCATGATCTCGTAGGGGCTCGGCTCGATGAAGACGACCGCGCCGGAGGCGCCGACCAGCCACACCAGCGTACGCTGCAGCGCCAGCACGCCGGGCGCAGCCGGTACGGCAACGTTCACTCCACCGGCTGTCGCCGCATACGCCATCACATGCTCATACGCTTACGCAACTCGTCGTCACAAATTCCGCTGTCATCGCCCGGCTCGACCGGGCGATCCAGTACGCCGTGGCGGCCATTGCGCAAAACAGCTGCCGCTGCGGCGTACTGGATGCCCCGGTCAAGCCGGGGCATGACGGAAGCTCAATACGCGTTCTCGTTCTTGGTCAGCAGCGAGATCGGCGTCTTCAGGAGAATGTAGAGGTCGAACAGCACCGACCAGTTCTCGATGTAATAGAGGTCGAACTCGACGCGCTTCTGGATCTTCTCTTCGTTGTCGATCTCGCCGCGCCAGCCGTTGATCTGGGCCCAGCCGGTGATGCCGGGCTTGACGCGATGGCGGGCGAAATAGCCGTCGACGGCTTCGTCGAACAGCCGGCTCTGGAGCTTGCCCTGCACCGCATGCGGGCGCGGGCCGACCAGGGAGAGGTTGCCGGAGAACACCACGTTGAAGAGCTGCGGCAGCTCGTCGAGACTGGTCTTGCGGATGAAGCGGCCGACGCGGGTGACGCGCGGATCGTTCTTGGTCACGACCTTGGAGGCGGTCGGATCGGCCTGATGATGGTACATCGACCGGAACTTGTAGACGTCGATGCGCTCGTTGTTGAAGCCGAAGCGCTTCTGGCGGAACAGCGCCGGACCGGGGCTGTCGAGCTTCACCGCCAGCGCCACCAGGCCCATCACCGGCAGGGCCGCGAGCAGCGCGAGGCTGCCGACGACGCGGTCGAACAGCCATTTCATCACCAGATCCCAGTCGGTGATCGGCGCCTCGAACACGTCGAGCGTCGGCACCTCGCCGAGATAGGAATAGGAGCGGGGCCGGAAGCGCAGCTTGTTGGTGTGCGCGGAGAGGCGGATGTCGACCGGCAGCACCCAGAGCTTCTTCAGCATTTCCAGGATGCGCGTTTCCGCCGAGATCGGCAGCGCGAACAGCACGAGATCGACGCGGGTGCGGCGGGCGAATTCGACGATGTCGTCGACCTTGCCGAGCTTGCGCGCGCCGGCGCAGGTGTCGAGCGCGCGGCTGTCGTTGCGGTCGTCGAACACGCCGAGCACGTGGATGTCGGAATCCTCCTGCGCCTTCAGCGCTTCGACCAGCTGCTCGCCATTGCTGTCGGAGCCAACGATGATGGTGCGGCGGTCGAGCCGGCCCTGGCGCGCCCAGCCACGCACCAGCGAGCGCAGCACCAGGCGTTCGGCGAGCAGCGCGGCGAGACCGAGGAAGTAAAAGGCGGCAAGCCACAGCCGCGAGATTTCGCTGCCGTATTTGGCGAAGAAGGAGATGCCGATGAACAGCAGGAAGACGAACGACCAGGACGAGATCATCCGTGTCATCTGCCGGAGCTGACCGCGGAACAGCTGCACCTGATAGATGTCGGCGGCCTGGAAGCAGACTACGGCGGCGATCGATACGGCGATGACCTCCGCGGGATAGACCCAGCTGAAGCCGGAGAGCGGCATGACATAGCCGACATAGAGCGCGATACCGACGAGGCTGAGCAGCGCGAAGTCGGCCACGCGCACGAAGCCGGCGATCACGATCGGCGAATAGGCGCGAGCGACCTTCTGGTTGACGACGTCGAGGGCTGCGGGTGAGAGCCGGCGGCGGCGCTCTACAAAGGGTTGGTCAGCGGGTTTAGCCGCGGCGCTGGTCGCGGCATCGAGCATCGAGCGTGCGTTGAGCGGTTCCACGGGCTTCCACGTCCATTTCAAGCACCCGCGGGCCAATAGCGTTGGCGCCCCGGGCGGCATCCCCTGGTCCTTCGATTATCGAACAAATCGGAAGATTTTCTAAAGCGGGCTTAAGGATGGTTAATGATTGACAAATGCGTCGCGATAGCCGGCGATCACGCCGTCGACCATGGCGGCTTGCGAGAAATGCGCCGAGATGCGTTCGCGCAAGGACACGGCGCGCTGCGCGGTGGTCTGGGGATCATCGAGCGCCGCGGCGATCGCCTCCGCCATCGCCTCGGAATTGCTCGGCGCGAACAGGGCCGGACTGTCGGAGCCGAAGATCTCGGGAATGCCGCCGATGCGGGAAGCGATCATGGGAATGCCGGCGGCGCCGGCCTCGATCACGACATAGGGCATGGAATCGCCGCGCGAGGGGACGACCAGCAGCCGCCCCTTGGAGAAGCCGTAGCGCGCCTTGACGTGACCGATGAAGCGGATCGCATGGGTGAGGCCGAGTCTCTCGACCTGCGCCTTCAGCGCCGCGGTTTCCTCGCCGTCGCCGCCAAGCGTCAGCGTGACCTTCTTGCCGCCCTCGTGCAGGCGCGCCACGGCATCGACCAGGAGATCGGCGCCCTTGATGTGCCTGAACTCGCCGACATAGCAGAGGTCGGTGGCATCGTCGGTGGTCACGACGGGCTCGAATTCCTCGGGCGTGACGCCATTGAAGACGCAATGCACCACGCCCTTGGGCGTGCCGACGATGCGTTGATAGGTGTCGCGCGCGAACGCGCTCTCGAACAGGAACAGGTCGGTCGCGCCCATCAGCGTCCGTTCCAGCCGCGCGTAAAACTCGCCCTTGAAGGTGTTGAGGGGGTAGTGCAGCGAGCCACCATGCGGCGTGTAGATGCGGATGGTGTCGTCGGAGCGTCGCCGCATGCGGATGAAGGCGCCGGCCTTGGCACCGTGGCCATGCATGACGTCGGGCTTGAGCGTGGCGATCAGGCGCCGCATGCGCAACCACACAAGAACGTCGTCCGGCGACGGTTCGCGGCGGATCGCGAGCCGGTGCACGCCGAGCTTCAGCCGCGGCGCGAGCTCGGCAAGGGCCTTGTCGGCGCGCTCGCCGCCGGTGAGACTGTCGGCGAGAATGCCGACATGATGGCCGCGGTCGACCTGGCCGTTGGCGACGTCGAGGATGTGGCGGAAGATGCCGCCGACCGGAGCACGCACGGCGTGCAGGATACGAAGCGGCCGGTCAGGAGAGGGGGGCATGAGTCAAAACCAGCGCGCGACGGCGAATGCCGAACAAATCCTAGGAAAATATCGAGACGGATTAAGGGGCCTCGTGGTTAACAAACGGTGACGAGTGCGCCTGCGCACGTCGCCGCATGCCGCGATTAACCCAGCGGCAACCTTAATGGAGTGTAATCGCCACGGTTGAGGTAGCTTAGTGGCGTTGCCCCTGCGGGAGTGTTCGATGCGTTTAGCGTTCTGGCGTGCCGGCAAGGACAAGGCCGTGGTTGCGCGAGCCGTCTCAAAGGCCAAACCCGAAGTCGCGCCCAAGGCTGAGACCAAGGCTGAGACCAAGCCTGAGACCAAGGTCGAGACCAAGACTGAAGTCAGGCTTGAAGCAAAGCCTGCGCCGATCGTCACCAAGCAGGCCCAAGTCGAATCCGGCGATATCGATCTGCACGCGCTCGGCGCGGCATTGGCGCGCAAGCGCGGCTGGATCATCGTGCCGACGGTGCTGGCGCTCGTCGCATCCGTCGCCGTCGTCAATCTCGTCACGCCGCGCTACAAGTCCGAATCGCGCATCCTCATCGACGGCCGCGAGAACGTGTTCCTGCGTCCGAGCAGCGACCGCACCGAGGAGCGGCAGGCGCTCGACGCCGAGGCCGTCACCAGCCAGGTGCAGCTGGTGCTGTCGCGCGATCTGGCCCGGGAGATCATCAAGAAGAACAAGCTCGCCGAACGCCCCGAATTCGATCCCGTGCTGCAAGGCATCTCCCCGCTGAAGTCGCTGGCCGCGATGATCGGTATCGGCCGCGATCCGTTCTCGATGACGCCGGAAGAGCGCGTGCTCGATGCCTATTACGATCGTCTCCAGGCCTACGCCGTCGACAAGTCGCGCGTGATCGTGGTCGAATTCCAGTCCGCCGATCCGGACCTTGCCGCGCGCGTCGCCAATTCGATCGCCGACGGCTATCTCGTGCTCCAGCAGGGCGCGCGCCAGGAGCAGGCCAAGAACGCCAGCCAGTGGCTCGCCGGCGAGATCGAGAGCCTGCGCAAGAAGGTCTCCGACGCCGAGGCCAGGGTCGAGGACTTCCGCTCCAAGTCGAGCCTGTTCGTCGGCACCAACAACACCACGCTGTCGAACCAGCAGATGGGCGAGGTCAACACCCAGCTCAACAATGCGCGCGCGCTGAAGGCAGATGCGGAATCCAAGGCGCGCCTGATCCGCGAGATGCTCCAGAGCGGCAAGCCGATCGAGGCGTCTGAAGTTCTGAACTCGGACGCGGTGCGCGGGCCTTCCCAGCAGCGTGTGGCATTGCGGGCGACCCTCGCCGAGCAATCCTCGACGCTGCTTGGCAACCATCCGCGCATCAAGGAACTGAAGGCGCAGCTCGCCGAGCTGGACAACCAGATTCGGGACGAGGCGGCCAAGATCGCGCGCGCGCTAGAGAACGATGCGAAGGCCGCCAGCGGTCGGGTGCAGGAGCTGTCGATAAGTCTCGAACAGCTTAAGAAGCAGGCGGCCGCCACCAACGGCCAGGATGTCCAGCTCCGCGCGCTCGAGCGCGAGGCCAAGGCGCAGCGCGACCTGCTCGAGGGGTATCTCGCCAAGTACCGCGAGGCCAATACCCGCGAGACCATCGACACCGCGCCCACCGATGGCCGCATCATCTCGCGCGCCATCGTCTCGAATACGCCAGCCTATCCGAAGAAGCTGCCGATCGTGCTGATCGCGACGATCGCCACGCTGCTGCTTTCGTCCGGCGTCGTCGTCACCGGCGAGTTGTTGCGCCAGACCGCGCCGCGCACGGTGGCCGCGTTCAGCCCGGTGCAAACGCAGGCACCGGTGCGCCAGGAACTGGCTGTCCAGCCGGTCGTCCAGCCGGTTGTCCGGCCCGCGGTCGAGCCGATCGCCGATGCGGTCATGGCGGAGCCCGCGCCGCTTCAGCCGGAGATGCCTGATGATGCCGACGTCACAGAATTCACCGAGATCGAACATCTGGCCGGCAGCCTGCGCGCGGCGGGCGCTGCGGCGAGGAAGGTCACGGTGCTCGGCACCGCTTCCGGTGAAGCCATCACGCTGTCGACGCTGACGCTCGCCCGGCATCTGGCCCGCGAGACGCGCGTCGTCGTGGTCGATCTCGCCGCGTCCTCGCCGACGATTGCCGCGGTGTCGGTCGACGCTTCGGCGCCCGGCCTTGCCGAGCTGATGCAGGGCGAGGCGTCGTTCGCGCAAATCATCACCCGGGACAAGCTGTCGCGGCTGCATCTCGTCATGGCCGGCCGTCCCGGCTTCGACCGCAGCGTGCTGCAATCGCCGCGGGTGACGCTGGCCATCGACGCGCTGCTGCGCGCCTATGATCACGTGCTGATCGACGCCGGCAGCGCCTCCGACCTTCCGGCCGAGCTGCTGACGGCGCATGCCCGCGCCGTCGTGGTGCCCGATGCGTCGATGACGGCGGATGCGCGTACGTTGATGTGCGAGCAGCTGAGGGCGGTCGGCTTCAGCGAGGTGACGATGTTGAGCAAGCCGGTGCAGGCTTCGGGTGCGGTGGATGCGCCCCGCGTGGTGGCGGCGTAGGCTTCTTCTTTCTCTCTCCGCACACGCGAAATCGTAGGGTGGGCAAAGGCGCACTTGCGCCGTGCCCACGGCGTGTCCAAGACAGCCGCAAAAGACGTGGGCACGCTTCGCTTTGCCCACCCTACGATATCGGCGTTCGCGGAGAGATATTACCCGAACGCCTGCCGCAGCCGCCTGGCCAGATCAAACAGCATCTGGTTCTGCTTCACCAGGCGCTTGCCATGGCTGAGCGATGACATCGCCATCGCCGCGAGCTTGCCGCGCGAGGTCAGCGGAACAAAACTGTCGAAGATATCTTCGTCGTCCTTGCAGAACATCCGCTTGTAGTCGTCCGAACCGATGCCGAGGTCGAGCGAGCGGTAGCCGCGCTCGCCGTAGCGATCGATGATGTAGCGCATCAGGATCAGGCCGGGGCTGTAGCGGGCGTGCTCGGACATCGTGTAGGTGTTGAACATCATCGAGAAGCGCTCGCCGTCGGCGACGCCGGCATAGATCGCGATCACCTCGTCGTCGCATTCGAGCGCGTGGATGTCGATGACGCGGCCTTCGCCGCGCGGCGCGAGGCAGGCGCTGCGGATGAACTGTTCGACCCCGGGCTCGGCGAATACGTTCGGGAGCTTCTGTTCGGCCATCCGCGCCGGCTTGACGCGGAAGAACCAGTCGAGCAGGCGGGTGACGTCGGCATCGGACGTCGCCAGATGATAGCGATAGCCGGCGAGGTGCTGGAGCTTCTTTTCCTTGCTCTTGAGGCGGCGGCGGAACGAATTGCTGATCCGCGATGGCGGCGGGCCGCCGGGCTCCATCACCAGCTGCGGGCAGCCGTTGATCGCGCTCTGTCGCGGCAGCAGCGCAAACGGGTTCGGCTGGTCGCGCCAGCGCAGCGGTTGCTGTGTCAGCGCGAGCACGTCGGCATGTTCGCGCAGCGGCGCCAGCAGTGCTTCGAGATTGGCGGCGCTGGTCTGTGCGGCGCACGCGGCATCCCACAGGCCCATGTTGAAGGTCGTGTGCTTGCCGCCCATGAAGCAGGCCGTGCGCACGCCGTGGCTCTGGCGCAGCGAGAGCGGCAGCAGCATCAATGGCCTTTGATCGGCGTCGCGGCCGATCACGACGAAGGGCCGCGCGCCCTCGCGCTCGCCGACCAGTCGCTGCCAGGGGCTCAGCAGATCAAACCGCTGATAGGGCGTGAAGAGATGGCCGGGCTCCTCGAAGGCGCGCCAGACCGCCTCGGCGGCGCCGAGATCGGTGACGATATCGACATGCGCGATACGGCTCGCTTTCGACCGCGCTGGCGCTTCTGCCGTCCGGCTTTGCATCGCCGCAGCCATGGTCATTCGCGAAACCTGTCGAGAAATCAAAATAGACGTAATTCGGCCTGTGGCCGACCTTTGCAAAGAAATGTCAACAAAGGGTAAGGACAATGGAGAGGGAACGGCGCCCTGGGGCGCGAAGGTGGGATCTTGGCATCCGACGACAGATGGCTGGAACGGCTGCGCCTCGAGCTGGCCTGGTTCACCGGCCAGGCCGCGCTGCGCAGCCGAGGTGCCGGCGCCATCCTGCGCTTTGCGCGGGTGCGGCCACGGCGGGGCGGCGGGTTTCAGCCGCTGCGCGCGAACGAGATCACGCCGCAATTTCTCGACCGTGCCATTCGCGCGTTGAAGCGCTGGAACTACGATTTTCTCGGCATGGACGAGGTCTGCCGGCGCGCGGTGACACTGCCGGAGAAACGGCGTTTCGTGGCGCTGTCCTTCGATGGTGCCAACAAGGATCTCATCGACTTCGCCTATCCGGTGCTGACGCATCACGCCGTGCCCTTCACGGTCTACGTGCCCACCGCGTTTCCCGATGGTGTCGGGCAGGCCTGGTGGCTCGGGCTCGAACAGGTGATCGCGCGCGAGAGCCGCATCAACCTGATGATGGGCGAGAGGGAGCAGCGCTTCACCGTCACCGGCAATGCCGAGAAGCAGGCGCTGTTCTCGCATCTCGAGAGCTGGCTGCGCTCGCTGTCACCGGCGGATCTATCGGCCGCGATCGCCGATCTCTGTACGCGCTACCGCATTGATCTTGCCACGCTCTCGCGCGAGGCGTCGATGGATTGGGAGGATCTGGCGAAGCTGGCTGCCGATCCACTCGTCACGATCGGCAGCGCGACCGTGAACTATCCCGTTCTCACCAACATGAAGGACAGTGCGGCGCTGCGCGAGATGGCGATGGGCAGGGCCGTTGCCGAAGCCGCTTTCGGCCGCGATGTCAAGCATCTCGCCTTTCCGTTCGGCGACCGCACCTCGTTCCGGCGCAGCCACGTCGTGATGGCGGAGGAGGCCGGCTTTGCCAGCGCGGTGTCGACGATCCCGGGTATCGTGGACGCGGAGGGGCGGACCAATCTGCGCGCGCTGCCGCGGATTTCCTGGGATGGCCGCGTACGCTCGCTGCGCATGTTGCGCGTACTGGTGTCGGGTGTTGCGTTTGCGCCGGTGAGGCCGACCGCTACGAGCCAGACTTAACGCGATCAGGCCGCTGCATCCAGCTCACGATCGGCATCGCCGGCAGTACCCAGCCCATGCCGACCACCACGTAATAGATCGCTTGCCGCCAGCCGGACTCGGCGATCCACGGCATCTGCGCCGCCGCCATGCCGAGCAGGGCCCAGACCGTGGCCAGCACGAGGAGCAGGATGGCGCCGAGGAACTTGCGGGTGCGGATCGTCATGACGGACTACTAGCGGCTTTCGCGTAACTTGCGCTGCGGGAGCGGGGGACTATAAGGGGCACGCAGTCCGGTTCAAGCCCTGGTTTTAACCTCTGAAATGACGACGAATTTTGTCCCAACCAACCCGCATCGCGCCGTGCGCTGGTGGCTGATCTCGGTCGCCGCACTGATCGCGCTGATGGTGCTGGTCGGCGGCGCGACACGGCTGACGGAATCCGGCCTCTCGATCGTCGAATGGAAGCCGGTCACGGGCAGCGTGCCGCCACTGTCGGAGGCGCAGTGGACCGAGGCGTTCGAGGCCTACAAGAAGATCCCGCAATATCGCGAGCTCAATGCGGGGATGAGCCTGTCCGAGTTCAAGCAGATCTTCTGGTGGGAGTGGAGCCACCGGCTGCTCGGTCGTTTCATCGGCGTCGCCTATCTCTTGCCGTTCCTGTTCTTCCTGTGGCGCGGTGGCCTGTCCGGTGAATTGAAGCGCAGGCTGTGGCTGCTGTTCGCGCTTGGCGGGCTTCAGGGCGCGGTCGGCTGGTGGATGGTGGCCTCGGGCCTGACGGGACGGGTCGAGGTGTCGCAATATCGGCTGGCGACGCATCTCGTGCTCGCGCTGCTGATCTTCGCCGGCATTGTCTGGACGGTGCGGCGGCTCAAGGAGCGGCCGCAGATCGCAGCACCGGCGCGGCTGCGCTTCACGAGCGCGCTGCTGCTCGTCGTGACGTTCGTGCAGATCTATTTCGGCGCACTGGTTGCGGGCCTGCGCGCGGGGCGCGCCTACAACACCTGGCCGCAGATCGACGGCGCGTTGATTCCCTCGGCCGAGCGGCTGTGGTTCGAGACGCCGTGGTGGCGCAACATGTTCGACAATGTGCTGACGGTGCAGTTCGAGCACCGCATGACCGCCTATGCGCTGTTCGCGCTGGCCGCGCTCCACGCGTTCGACGCGGTGCGCTCGCGCGCAGGTGCGGCGGCAAGCGGCGCGCTCTGGCTGCTCGCGGCGGTGAGCCTGCAGGCGGTGCTCGGCATTCTCACGCTGCTCAACCAGGTGCCGATTGATCTCGCGCTGTCGCACCAGGCGGTCGCAATCGTCGTGCTGACGCTTGCGGTGATGCAGGTGGAGCGGCTCGCTTCGCGGCGACCTGCGGAGGCGCAGCCGCGCGCGGTTCCAGTTGGCCAGCCCGGCTGATCAGCAATAGCCGTAGATGCCGCACGAATAGGGCAGGCGCCAGAAATAATCGACCTGCTTCCCGCCGTAATACGCACCCTGATAGTCGTAGCTCCAGGGGCGGCCGTAATAGCCCGGCAGGGTGTGCGAGCCCGGCAGCAGCGGTGTGCCCGGCAGGTTGCGGATGTAGCTGCCGACGCCATAGGCCGGCGAGATCAGCGCATCCGGATCGGTATCGACATAGACCTGCGGCGGCTCCTGCGGGGGAGCTGCGGCCCGCCGCTTCGGCGTGGCCGGCAAGTCGGCGGCAACGGCGGCTGAAACCGTCAGCATCGCCGCAAGGGCAGGCACCATCCAGCGCAGCATCGTCGGCTCCGAATCAAAAGGGCGATCCAAAGACGATGTATGGGGCAGATATGGTTAATGATCGTTAACTGACGGTCGCCAAAGCGACCGTCATTCGGGGGGCGGTGCAAAGCACCGAACCGGGCGTCGAGAATCCGGGCTCGCGCTGCCGCGCGCCCCGGAATGACTGCGGTGACTACGCCCCCAGCGCCTGTTCCAGATCGGCGATCAGGTCTTCCTTGTCCTCGATGCCGATCGAGAGCCGCACCACGTCGGGGCCGGCGCCGGACTTCACCTTGGCGGCGTCGTCGAGCTGGCTGTGCGTGGTCGAGGCCGGGTGGATCACCAGTGAGCGGGTGTCGCCGACATTGGCCAGGTGCGAGAACAGCTGCAGTTTCGACACCAGGCTGACGCCGGCGTCATAGCCGCCCTTCAGGCTGAAGGTGAACACGGCGCCCGCGCCCCGTGGCGCGTATTTGCGCGCGAGCTGGTGATACCTGTCGCTCGCAAGGCCGGCATAGCTGACCGAGGCCACCGCCGGTTGGCCGGCGAGGAATTCGGCGATCGCTTTCGCATTGTCGCATTGCTTCTGCATGCGCAGCGGCAGCGTCTCGATGCCGGTCAGGATCATGAAGGCGTTGAACGGCGACAGCGCGGGGCCGAGGTCGCGCAAGCCCAGCACGCGGCAGGCGATCGCGAAGGCGAAATTGCCAAAGGTCTCCTGCAGGCGGATGCCGTGATATTCCGGTCGCGGCTCCGACAGCATCGGATATTTGCCGCCGGTCGACCAGTCGAAGGTGCCGGCATCGACGATGATGCCGCCGAGCGAATTGCCGTGACCGCCCAGAAACTTCGTCAGCGAGTGCACGACGATGTCGGCGCCGTGGTCGATCGGGCGGATCAGGTAGGGCGAGGCCAGCGTGTTGTCGACGATCAGCGGCACGCCCGCCTTCCGGGCCACCGTCGAGATTGCCTCGATGTCGGTGATGCTGCCGGCGGGATTGGCAATGGACTCGATGAAGATCGCTTTGGTGCGCGGCGTCACCGCGCGCTCGAAGCTCGCGACGTCGTCGGGATCGGCCCACACCACGTTCCAGCCGAAGCTCTTGAAGGCGTGCGTGAACTGGTTGATCGAGCCGCCATAGAGTTTTCGCGCAGCGATGAACTCGTCGCCGGGCTGCATCAATTGCTGCAACACCACGACCTGCGCGGCATGGCCCGAGGCCACCGCAAGCGCGGCCGTGCCGCCTTCGAGCGCGGCGACCCGCTCTTCCAGCACGGCGTTGGTGGGATTGCCGATACGGGTATAAATGTTGCCGAACGCCTGCAGACCGAACAGCGAGGCGGCGTGGTCGGCATCGTTGAACACGAACGAGGTGGTTTGATAAATCGGCGTCGCGCGCGCACCGGTGGTGGGGTCGGGCTGTGCACCGGCATGCACGGCGAGGGTTGAAAATCCCGGAAGGCGATCGCTCATTGAGGGCGTCCTGTTCTCTTGGTCTGAAATCGCGCGGCATGCTGATGGGCGCCGCGCTCGCCGTCAAGGCGCCGCTTCACGTCAAGACCATTTGGGAATGATCTTGCTACGCATTGTCGCGTTGGCAAAATGAATCCCTCGCAATTGCGTCAGCTTTGCTCGGTCTTGTTTTTGGCCGCGCGATCGGAGGCCGCAGTGTCGCCGCCGCCGACACTCATCCGATTGAGGGATAGCCGCATGCCTTGCGTCGGTGCCGGCGCGCGCTTGGAGCTGAGCGTGCGCGAATTCACGCCCATCCAGGAGATCTCGGATGACAGGCGGCCATATTCGATCTTGGGGCAGCGATTCATCACCACCTTGATACCGACCGATTCCGCCTTCGCCGCCGCTACGTCATCGCGCGCGCCGAGCTGCATCCAGATCACCTTCGGCAGCGGGTCGAGCGTGAGCGCCTCTTCGACGACAGGCATGATGTGGCTGGAATTGCGGAAGATGTCGATCATGTCGATGGGACGGCCGATGTCGGAGAGCGAGGCGATAAAGGGTTTGCCGAGCAGCTCCTTGCCGACATGGCCGGGATTGACCGGGATCATGTCGTAGCCGCGCTGCGCCAGATATTTGAACGCGAAATAGCTCGGTCGCACGTTGACCGGCGAGGCGCCGACCATCGCGATCGACTTCACGCTGTTGAGGATGGCGCGGATGTAATTGTCGGAATAGGCGTCGTGGTTCATCTTTTTCTTTCTCTGACCCTCATGGTGAGGAGCGCGGCACGCGCGTCTCGAACCATCAAGCCACAGTCAGGCCTCTATCCTTCGATACGCCGCGTTCCGCGGCTCCTCAGGATGAGGAGTTGACTATTCGTCCCGCCATGTCGGCGCGCGCTTCTCGATGAAGGCGCCGATGCCTTCCTCGGCGTCGCGCGCCATCATGTTCTCGGTCATCACCTCTGCGGCATAGCGATAGGCATCCGCAAGGCTCATCTCGGCCTGGCGGTAGAATGCTTCCTTGCCGAGCTTGACGGTGTAGGCGGATTTCAGCGCGACCTGTTGCGCGAGCTCGATCGCGGCGTCGCGTTCAGTGCCGGCGGGCACCACGCGGTTGATGAGCCCGATCTCGCGGGCGCGGGTCGCCGGGATCGGCTCGCCCGTCAGCAACATCTCCATCGCCTGCTTGCGCGGCACGTTGCGCGACAGTGCCACCATTGGTGTCGAGCAGAACAGGCCGATGTCGACGCCGGGCGTGGCGAAGTGTGCTGCCTCCGAGGCGATGGCGAGATCGCAGCTTGCCACGAGCTGGCAGCCAGCCGCGGTCGCGATGCCCTGGACGGCAGCGACCACAGGCTTTGGCAGGTGCACGACCGCCTGCATCATCGCGCTGCAGGCGGTCATCATCTCGGCAAAGAAGGCGCGGCCGCGATCGGCGTCAGTGCGGCGCGCGGTCAGCTCCTTCATGTCGTGGCCGGCGGAGAAGGCCGGACCGTTGGCCGCGATCACGACGCCGCGGACGGCCTTGTCATCGCGGATCTCGTTGAGCTCCGCATGCAGGCTGGCGATCATCGCCGCCGACAGGCTGTTGCGCGCGGCGGGGCGGTTCAGCGTCAGCACGGCGATCGGGCCTACGGTCTCGCGCAGCAGAATCGGCGGTTGCGGGGAGGGGGCGCGGGCAGCCTGGGCGGACATCGAAGCGTTTCCGTTGGATTATTGCATTTGAATGACGCAGATAACTTAATGTAACAGGGCAAGTGAAGCGAGGGTGGGGAACAGCATGGCGTCAGCGAAAATGAGCGTGGCAGAGGTCGAGCAGTTCCTCCGTCACGAGTTTCCCCAGGCGTTCAGCGGCGACGACATCACGATCGAAAGCGCGGACGGTCAGACCTGCCTTTTGCGCCAGCGCTACAGCGAAAGGATGCTGCGGCCGGGCGGAACCGTATCCGGCCCGACGCTAATGGCGCTGGCCGATTTCGCGATGTACGTGGTGCTGCTGTCCGCGATCGGGCCGGTCGGGCTCGCCGTGACCACCAATCTCAACATCAACTTCCTGCGCAAGGGCCAGCCCGGTCAGGACGTGCTGGCGGAGGCTCGGCTGCTCAAGCTCGGCAAGCGGCTGGCGGTCGGGGAGGTGAAACTGCTGTCCGGCAGCTCGCCCGATCCGATCGCCCATGTCACCTCGACCTATTCCATTCCAAATGTTTGAGCTTTTCGCAGGTAATATAGCACCATATTTTCAAGCCATTGATATTGCGATGCTAATTTCGGTTCATGGGCATTGACCGTTGCGCGTCTCTTCTCTAGAAAACCGCGCAGTCCGGCGCGGTGTTCGCGCCGATGCTCCCCGTCCACGGAAACTCTGACATGAAAACCTTTTCGGCAAAGCCGGCTGAGGTGACGAAGAAGTGGGTGCTGATCGACGCCAAGGGTCTGGTTGTCGGCCGCCTCGCCACCATCGTCGCCATGCGCCTGCGCGGCAAGCACCTCCCGACCTACACCCCGCACGTTGATTGCGGCGACAACGTCATCATCATCAATGCGCAGCATGCGGTCCTCACGGGGCGCAAGCGCGAGCAGAAGACCTATTACAAGCACACCGGCTATGTCGGCCACGTCAAGGAGCGCACCGCGCGCCAGATCCTCGAGGGCAAGCATCCCGAGCGCGTGCTCGAGAAGGCCGTCGAGCGCATGATCCCGCGTGGCCCGCTCGGTCGCGTGCAGATGGGCAACCTCCGTGTCTACGGCGGCGCCGATCATCCGCACGAGGCGCAGCAGCCCGAGAAGATCGACATCGCCAAGTTGAACCGCAAGAACACGAGGGCCGCATAACATGGCCGAATCCATCCAGTCGCTCGACCAGCTCTCGCAGCTCAAGACGGCGGCGGCGCCCGATGCGCCCAAGCACGAGAAGAAGGTCGACAAGTTCAACCGCGCCTATGCCACCGGCAAGCGCAAGGACGCGGTCGCCCGCGTCTGGATCAAGCCGGGCGCCGGCAAGGTCACCGTCAACTCGCGCGAGGTCGAGGTCTATTTCGCCCGTCCCGTGCTGCGCATGATGATCGAGCAGCCGTTCTCGGTGGCCCAGCGTTCCGGCCAGTACGACGTGATCTGCACGGTTGCCGGCGGCGGCCTGTCCGGCCAGGCCGGCGCGGTCCGTCACGGCATCTCGAAGGCGCTGACCTATTTCGAGCCGGAGCTGCGCTCCGTGCTCAAGAAGGGCGGCTTCCTGACCCGCGACTCCCGCGTGGTCGAGCGCAAGAAGTACGGCAAGGCCAAGGCCCGCCGGTCCTTCCAGTTCTCGAAGCGTTAATCGCTTCGGTCACATTCGCCGCGAAAGCGGCTTCAATGAGATGCAAAAGGGCGCTGATTTCAGCGCCCTTTTTGTTGTTCGTTTGTATGCAAATTGATGGCGTGTTTCCCGAAAACTTGGCCTCCCGCGAAAACCTGAATGGAACCCGCGCGACCTAGCGTCGCATTCGGAAGGGCGCGCAAACGGCTGGGGCCGGTCGCGTAACTGCTATGTTCTAGAGGGGGCCGACATGATGTCGCTCGATAGCATCACGCTCTATTTGGTCGCCACCATGGTTGCCGCACTGCTCGGCGCCATGATGGTGTTTTTCGGCAGGCAGGAGAATAGCCCTGCACTGAAATGGTGGGGCACCGCGTATCTGCTCGGTGCCGCCTCCGTCGCGCTGTGGACCGCAGCCGGCGACAGGCTGGGCCCGCATCTTTACCTTGCGCTGAACGCGGTCGGCTTCGTCGCCTGCGGCATGGTGTGGAATGCGGCGCGCGTCTTCCACGGCCGCAAGCCGAACTGGCCGGGCCTCGTGCTCGGTGCGCTCGCCTGGGTCGCCGCCGTCACGCTGCTCGCCCCCGAGGCATCCATGTTGCGGATGATCGTCGGCGCCGGCATCGTCTCGGTTTATGCGGCACTGACCGCCAGCGAGCTCTGGACCGAACGGCGCAAGAGCCTGCAGCGGCGCTGGCCCGCCTTCGTGATGCCGGTGATGCATGGCTGCGTGTTGATGCTGCCGGTCCTGATCGGCAGCTTCCTGCGTCCGCACGATGCCGGCTTCTCCCAGAGCATCTGGGTCAAGGTGTTCGCGGTCGAACTGATCCTCTATGCCGTCGGCACCGTGTTCGTGATCTTCATGCTGGTGTCCGAGCGCACCGTGACTGCGCACCGCACCGCCGCGTCGACCGATCCCCTGACCGGCATGCTCAACCGCCGCGGCTTCTCGGAAGCCTGCGGCCGCGTGATCGAGCGCGAGGCCAAGGCCGGACGTCCCGTGACCGTGATGATCTTCGACATCGACCACTTCAAGTCGATCAACGACCGCTTCGGCCACCCCGCCGGCGACGAGATGCTGAAACTGTTCTCGACCGTCGTCGTCAGCAATTTGCGCATCACCGACATGTCAGGCCGCATCGGCGGCGAGGAATTCGCAGCGCTGCTGCCGTGTTCGCTGGAGGAGGGCGTGCTGGTCGCCGAGCGCGTGCGCGAGGCGTTCGAGACCTCCGGCGTCGTGGTCGACGAGGGTCCGGTGGACACCACCGTCAGCATCGGCGTCGCCGGCGGGCCCGCCGGCACCGAGCTCGAGGTGCTGCTGGCATCCGCCGACACCGCGCTCTACCAGGCCAAGCGCGGCGGCCGTAACCGCGTCGAGGCGGCGGAGGAGCTGCCGCTGTCGCTGGAGAACTGGCGCCGCCAGAGCGCCGCGCGGATCAGTGCGCCGCAGCCGCGGCCGGCCACCGCCTGAGACGCAAGGCAGCATCGCGGTAATCCTCTGTTTACCATTCGATCCCTACCATTGCGGTCATGGAATCGATCCGTCGACAGAATCCGCAAGCTGCCCTGATGTCGCTCGAAGCCGCTGCAGCCTCGGCACGCAGCGGTTTCGCCTGTCTGTTCTCCACTGCGGATGAATACGAGAGCGCGCTGATCACCGAGCGCCGCGCGCAGGGGCGTTACACGCAAGGCCGCCGCAGCTACTGGCCGCTCGCGCTGTTCATCGGCTGCGCCCTGATCGTGGCGGGCAGCGTTCTGCTGCTCATCTGAGAGACCTGCATTTTTGGACCGACCAGGGCGCCGTTTCGGCGCCTTTTTCTTTTTCGCCGGCTGCGCTAGACACGCCTATCGAACAAAAAACGGGTGGAAACCGATGATCACCGAGATCGCGCAAATCGACGTCAAGCCGGGCAGCGAGAAGGATTTTGAGGCCGCCGTCGCCAAAGCCAAGGCCGCCTTCGGCCGCTCCAAGGGCTTTCACGGCTTCGAGCTGCACAAATCGATCGAAAAGCCGCAGCGCTACCGGCTGATGGTGAAATGGGCGACGCTGGAAAATCACACCGTCGATTTCCGCGGCTCGGAGAATTTCACCGAATGGCGCGGCCTCGTTGGCCAGTACTTTGCCTCGCCGCCCGAGGTCGAGCACACCGAGACTGTGCTCACGACCTGAGGGCTTATTTCTGGAGCATGATCTTATCGGAAAACCGCTGCACACTTTTCCGGATCATGCTCTAGGCCGCTTCTGCCAGAGTCGGCGCCTCATAGGACTTGAAATGGTCGATCATGACCTTGGCGATGGCGACCAGCGGCAGCGCCAGCGCCAGGCCCCAGATGCCGAACACGACGCCGAGCAGGATCTGGAACGCGAACAGGGTGGCCGGCGGGATGTCCAGCGCCTGCCGCTGCAGGATCGGCGTCAGCACGTAACTCTCCATGGCGTGCACGCCCATGAAGAGCAGAAAGGCCGATAGCGCCGGGATCCAGCCCGAGGCGAGGCTCGCCAGCACCACGACGACGCCGGCGATGATGGCCCCGATGGTCGGGATGAAGGCGAGCAGGCCGGCCTGAATTCCCAGGATGAACGAGCTGGGGATGCCGATGACGGCAAGCCCGATCCAGGTCACCACGCCGACTGCGAGCATGACGATGATCTGCGCGATCAGCCAGCGCTCCAGCGTCTCGGCTGTGCGGTCGATGATGAGGGCGACGCGGGTGCGGTGCCTCGCCGGCGCCAGGAACAGCAGACCATCGTGATAGATTGCGGGCTGGGCGGCGAAGGCGAAGCCCAGGAACAGCACGATGAAGATGTTGCCGACACCGTGGATGGTGCCGAGCAGCAGCTTGAAGGTCTGGCTCACGATCGCGCCGCCGCTGGAGGCCAGCGCGCCGGCGCCGGGCAGGGGACCGCGCGAGGGCGCTGCTGGTGCGGGCGCCGTCTCCGAGGGCGCAGTGGCCGAGGCGTCGGTCGCGCCGTTGCCGAAATCGAAGAAGCTGGTGTCGATGCCGTGGTTGTCCAGGAACGACTTCACGTTCCCGATCTGCGACTTGATGGTCTTGCTCAGCAGCGAAGCCTGTTCGGCGATGGTGGCGCCGCCGAGATAGGCGATGCCGGCGAGCATCAAAGCGAGCGCGGTGCAGACGATCGCGAGCCGCACCGGATGCGGCAGGGGCACGCGGCGGCCGAGCGCGCCCGTCAGCGCGTTGAGGCCGAGGCCAAGCAGCATGCCGGTGAAGATCAGCAGCAGGGTGGCAGCAAAATACCAGGTGAAGGCGAGCAGCGCGGTGAACAGCACGACACCGATGCCCCCGACCGAGATCGCCCAAGCGAGGTCGCCGCGGGTCCGGGAGCGTTCATCTTTGGACGACATGGTCACATCGGGTCCTTTTCAGCGCAATGCGCGCTGCACTCTCTCGACAAACGCGCTTCGGATCAAGACCGCGTCAACGCGCTGGTTTGACGTCGGCTTGCCAACGGTGCAGAGCGATGAGGAAAGAACAATGGGGGCGGTTTGAGCTTCATCAGCAAATGGGCCGGTCTGCTCGGGCTTCTGGCCGTGCTCGTGGTCGGCGACCAGATCCGGATCAACCGGCCCGGCCACAAATTTCGTCTCACGGTCGAGGTCACGACACCTGACGGCATCAAGACCGGATCCGGCGTTCTGGCCGTCGTGCCCGACCGCAACTATAACCGCGGCGGCCGCACCACCACGCGCGGGGAGGCCGTGTTCGTCGACCTCGGCCAGGCCGGCGCCAAAGGCAAGAATCTGGTGGCATTGTTGGCGCACCGGCAGGACGCGAAGCTGGACTTCGACGACATCAATTATGTCGCGCTCCGTGCCTATGGCGCCGCGCGTGGCAACCGCGTCTCGTTCAACGATATCCACCGGCAGACCGGCGTTGTCCCGGTGCAGGGAGACCTCGTGCCGGTGCTCGTCAGCTTGGGCGATCCCAAGGATCCCAAGACCGCGCGCCTCGTCGCCCGCGACCACGCGGAGGCGGTTCTGGGCGAGGGGTATGCGATCCGCGGCATCACGGTCGAAGTCGTGCCCAACGGGTTCTGGCCGGTTGATTTCGGTGGGGCGCTCGGAGAGCCCGTGACGCGCGGCATCGACGCGAAACTGCCCTGGCTGGCCGCGCGGGGCGATCCGGCCGCAACCGCGCTGCAGGCCGCCGGGCTGCCCGCCGGGGGCGAGGCCCGGGAGGCATTTGCGCGAAAATAGCATTGCCGTCCGCGATCCCTTCTGTTGAATTTGTTCCAGCCCAAGGGCATGTTTGGAGAATCTTCTTATCGGAGAGGCGCGGAACGACAGATGAGAAAGCCGGTCGTCGGCGTGATCGGGAATGCCCATCGCGTCGAAAATCGATTTCAGGTCCAGATGGTGGGCGAGCGCAATTTGCGCGCCGTGGCCGAGGTTTCCGGTGGCCTGCCGATGATGTTCGCGGGTGCGCCCGATATCACCGATATCGGCGCGCTGCTCGACGTGGTCGACGGGATCGTGCTCACTGGCGCCCGCGCCAACGTCCATCCGACCCGCTTCAATGTCGACCCGTGTGAGCGCCACGAGCCGTACGATATCCATCGCGACGAGGTGGCGCTGGCGCTTTCGGTCGCCTGCGTCGCCCGCGGTGTGCCGCTGTTCGGCATCTGCCGCGGCCTCCAGGAGATGAACGTTGCCTTCGGCGGCTCGCTGCATCCGGAGATCCGCGAAATTCCCGGCCGCATGAACCATCGCATGCCCCGGCTCGAGAACGGCGAGATCCACCCCGATCCGACCGTGGTGTTCGCCGACCGTCACGACGTCGAGCTGACGCCGGGCGGGGCGTTCGCAAAACTGCTCGGCTGCGAGAAGATCAGGGTCAATTCGCTGCACGGCCAGGGCATCCTCGAGCCTGGCAAGCGCGTGCTGGTCGAGGGCGTCGCCGAGGACGGCACCATCGAGGCGATCCGCATCGCGGAAGCCCCGACCTTCGCGCTCGGCGTGCAATGGCACGCCGAATACGATCCGCAGCACAATCCGATCAACCGCAAGCTGTTCGAAGCCTTCGGTGAAGCGCTGGCCGCGCGGCAGCGCGCGGCGGCGTAGGGCACGAGAGCGAAATCTGGCGCACAGCTGCGTTAAGCTCGTCATTGCGAGTGCAGCGACTTGTCCGCCGAAGCATTGGTGAAGGCGGAAGCAATCCAGAGTCTTTCCGCGGAGACGGTCTGGATTGCTTCGTCGCAAGAGCTCCTCGCAATGACAGAGAGTGGGCCGGCAGTGTGCTTCTCCAAATGACACTGTCATTCCCCGCCTTGTGCGCATTTGCGCACTGGAGCGGGGAATCCAGTACGCTGCGGCTTCTCGGTTCAATCACGATGGCCTCTGGAATACTGGATCGCCCGCCTGCGCGGGCGATGACAGGGAGTGTGTGGTGGCAGACGCGCGCTCGCATTCTCGCGGCGCATTTCGCCCGAGCTTTGTCGCTTCGTTCGCGCGCTTTGAAGGCCAAAGGGCGCAGGGAAGGCCGGGCGCCGGCGGCACCCCAAGTCCGTGCGCGACGAAGATGCACACGGGGTGGACCACAGGTGATGCCGGTCGCCCGGCCTTCCCTGCGCGGATGGTTTTAACGGTGTCCTTCGTGCTCTCCTCGGGGAGCGATGCACTATTGCCCCCGTCGCCTTGCGGGAATGATCGATGCACGTGCCCGGTCGGACCGCCGCATCACCGCAAGCCTTGACGCACAGACCCCGGGCGTCAGGACCACACGACTTCTCCGTCCGCGGACGATCCCGCCGGAATATCCGGAGGCTTGCGTGTGCTCGCCCCCAGGCATCGACGAAACCGCTGTGACCGCGCCGGGTCGTATCGCGTCCCCTGAAGACTCACGGTTGCCCGCCCTGTCATCAGGCTGATCGCGCCGGCGCTACCGCGTCCACCGCCACCCGGCCCGCATTTCGTGACGATCGCGAAGCGCCCCTTTGGCAGGGCCGGGATGAGGCGTCTATGCCACAAATCCGAAATTCGGGAAAGAGGAATATTTTTCCGTGGAGGGCTTGACCGGGTGTTTTGCCCGACGCCTCTCGGGAGGGGCCCTGGCAGGGACGCATTGCGCTATCCCAATGCCGGGAGCCGCTTTATCGGAAAGACTTGCTTGGTGGGTTTGGCAGATACACCTTAAGTTCTGTCCCGGGACGGAGGATGACTTTCATGAGCAGACCTGTGAAGACTGAAAGCGAGCTGATCGCCATGGCCAAGGCCGAGTTGAAGGTTCATGCCGATTGTCCCGATGGAATGACGATTTCGATCCTCCGTGATGGCAATTCCTGGGAGTTTCGAGCCAGCGCAGACCGGGCCACCTCGGATCGGCCCGGCTACCCTGAATGCGTCGCCATGCTTGTCCAGATCGGCGATCACCTCTGCAAGCAGTACGACGTCGAGGGTTAGGCGGGTCCGAGAGCCGGATTGCCGGCTGTCTCGTGCATCGACCAAATTAGGCACAGTGACTCATTTTTGAGGTCACTGCGGCAAACTGTCCATTTTCCTGTTGACCACGAAATTGCTGACGGTAAAGGTGCCGTGCTTCACGCGCGGCCGGGACCCGAATACATCCCGGCGAAAACCGACAACAATAATGAGCGGAAGCATCAGGAGGGTGAACTAGCTCCCGCGCAGACCTGGACGGTCGCTGATTCAGCGCCATGGTCCTGCGCGTTCGGGGGTAGCACTCAGCGAGCGGGGAAAAGGCATCGATGCGCCCATTGTTGGCGGTGAGTACGGCTATCGACTGGCTGAACGAAAAGGTCGGTAACGTCTGTAATATTCTGGTGCTCGCGGCCTGCGTGGTCAGCGCTGCAAATGCGATGATCCGGTATGCCTTCAGCTACAGCTCCAACAGCTGGCTCGAGACGCAGTGGTATATGTTCGCCGTCGTCGTGATGTTCGGCTCGTCCTACACTTTCAAGCGCAACGAGCATGTGCGCGTCGAAATCCTCTACCTCATGCTGTCCGAACGCGGCCAGCTGTGGCTCGACCTGATCGGGACATTGGTTTTCCTCGTCCCGGCGTGCCTGCTCCTCAGCTACCTCTCATGGGCGATGTTCTACAACTCGTTCATCATCGGAGAGATGTCCAACAACGCGGGCGGTCTCCTGCGGTGGCCGATCAAGTTCGTGCTGCCGGCCGGGTTCTTCATGGTCGCTCTGCAGGGCGTCTCGGAGGCCATCAAACGCGCCGCCGCCTTGCGCGGTGAAGTCACCATCGACGCAAAATATGAGCGGCCGACCCAATGATCACGATTGAGATGATGCCGCCGCTGATGTTCGGCGGGCTGGTCTTGGCCATGCTGATCGGATTTCCGGTCGCCTTCACGCTGGCCGCTCTCGGGCTTTCGTTCGGATTTCTCGCGATCCACGAAGGATTCTTCGGATTCAGCTTCCTCCAGGCCATCCCGGAGCGTATCTATGGCAGCGTTCTGGCGAACGAGCTGCTGCTGGCAATTCCATTCTTCACGTTCATGGGCGCGATCCTCGAACGATGCGGCCTCGCCGAGGATATGCTGGATTCGATGGGGCAGTTGTTCGGCCCCGTTCGCGGCGGTCTCGGCTATTCCGTGATTATCGTCGGCTTCATCCTCGGTGCGATCACGGGGACGGTGGCGGCGCAGGTCATTGCGATGGCGCTGATCTCGATGCCGGTGATGATCCGCTACGGCTACAACATGCGCTACATCACCGGCGTGCTCGCAGCCTCCGGCACCATTACCCAGCTGGTGCCTCCCTCGCTGGTTCTGATCGTGCTCGCGGACCAGCTCGGGAAGTCGGTCGGCGACATGTATCTGGGCGCCTGGGGCCCATCGATCCTCCAGATCGCACTCTTCGCCGGCTACACGTTTGCGTTGAGCGTGATCAAGCCGGGCCACGTCCCGGCAGTGCCCAAGGAAGCAAGGACGCTCACGGGCTGGGCGCTCTGGCGCAAATGCCTTTTGGGCATCATCCCGTCCGCCGTCCTGATCTTCGTGGTGCTCGGCACGATGATGCTTGGCCTTGCCACCCCGACCGAAGCCGGCGCGATGGGCGCCGTCGGCGCGATCGTCCTTGCCGTCATCCATCACAAGGATTTCAGCTCGGCCGGTCACAAGGTGCTGCTCGTCGGCGTCGCGGCGGCGGGTGTCGGCACGATCATCGGCATCTACCTCACGCCGAATCTGCCGTTCAAGATCGCCTTCGCGATTGCCTATCTCGCCGTCGCCTGGGTTTGCATCGAGGCGATCAGGATTCCGGACCTGCGCTTGCTGGTCAAGCAGGGCTACGAGACCACGATGCGCATCACCTGCATGGTGACGTTCATCCTGATCGGATCGACCTGCTTCTCGATCGTCTTTCTCGGTTGCAACGGTGGTGTCTGGCTGGAGCACATGCTGACATCGCTGCCGGGCGGGGTCTGGGGCTTCCTGATCTTCATGAACCTGTTCATCTTCTTCATCGCCTTCTTCCTCGACTTCTTCGAGATCGCCTTCATCATCATCCCGATGATCGCACCGATCGCGCAGAAGCTGCTCACCCCCATCGTCGGGGCGGACGCTGCCTTGATCTGGTTCGGTGTCATGCTCTGCGTCAACATGCAGACCTCCTTCCTGCATCCTCCCTTCGGCTTCGCCTTGTTCTACCTGCGCGGCGTGGCGCCGAAGGAGGTCAAGAGCTCGGACATCTATTGGGGCGCGATGCCCTGGATCGGCCTGCAGGCGATCATGGTTGCGGTCGTGATCGCATTTCCGATCACGGTCACCGGGCTGCTGGATGCTCCCACCAAGGTGGATCTGGACAAGATCAAGATCGAAATTCCCGACATCGAGCTGCCGCCGCCGCTCGATTTCGGCCAGCCGAAGAACTGAGGAGGTATCCCCGCCCGGGGATTGATCCAAAAATATTAGAGGCCTGTCGGTGACCTGCGAACGCTGCCCTTGCGCAGGGAGCCTTAGACCTCGATTGCGACGTCGCAACTGATCAGCAGGCTGGCGGAGTAGACGGTCGCCTCGCGCTGTGGCTAAGTCCAGGCCCAGAGCAGCGAAAGGGGAGCCCGATGCCGTATTTCCCATCTGGACAAGACCGAGACTTCCGCGTCTGCAAGGTGCTTGCCGACCTGTTTTGCGCAATCTTGCTCGGGACCTTTTCCATCGTCTTCTTCGGCTGGGTCGGTGGCATTGTCGCGTTCGTTATCCTCGAAGCGTGCCTGATCGGACTCGATTGGCTGATTCCGAGCGGCGACGACGCGGCTGGCGTTGTTCGCTAAGGGCAGCTCAATGGCCGAATTTCTCCCGCGATGGGATGGCCTCGCGATGAAGCGCAGCGCTACCGTCGCCGTCCTTCTCCTGCTCGCATCCGCCGCATTGGCCCAAAGCGCGCCGTAGGGCGGATTAGCCGAAGGCGTAATCCGCCATCTTGTCTTGATGGGGCAGCTTCAATGCCCCGAGACGTACAGTCCGGATTATTTCCGGAGGACTGGGCAAGAGACGGCAGCACGGATGGCGACTTTGGAGAGCGCATGAGCGTCACCAGCAGTCGGCGGATTACGCCTTCGGCTAATCCGCCCTACGAGGACTGGCGAAATGGGCGCCGGTGGTGACCGCAATCGGTGTGAATTTTCCGGACGAGTGACGACGCGCGCTGGTGTGTAGGGCGGATTAGCCGAAGGCGTAATCCGCCATCTTGTCTTGATTGGGCAGCTTCAATGCCCCGAGACGTACAGTCCGGATTATTTCCGGAGGACTGGGCAAGAGACGGCAGCACGGATGGCGACTTTGGAGAGCGCGTGCACCAGCAGTCGGCGGATTACGCCTTCGGCTAATCCGCCCCACGTAAACCAATCAGTAGGAATTGGTCCGCCCCGATTTTTGCGGCTCTGATTTGTTCTTTGAGAACGAAGTGGAGTCGGATGCAGAACGAAAGCGGGCGGCTCGAAGGCGCCTCACATCGTCCGCTCCATCCGTCGCGCGCGATAGGCCTGCGGTGACATCAAGGTGCGGTTGCGGAACGCCTTGCGAAAGCTGCTCTCGTCCTCATGGCCGGTCGTGCGCGCGATCGCCTTGATCGGCTGCGTTACCGACCTCCTGGTCGAGGTCGAAGGGCAGGCAGCCCGGATTTCCGCCGCAACGTCTGGGTCGGGATCGATGAGCAGGAGTCCTCGCACTGGTCGCTCGGCGGCATGCAGCCGACCGCTGAGATCATCGCGAGCACGTTCGGCGCGATCGGAGCGGACGGGGCGCGGATCGCGCGGCGCTAGCAGCACGGAATGCGTGGGCGGATCAGCTCAAGGCATGGTCCGCCCGCCGTCGCCCCGTGCTCAACCGATCTACGGGGCGGTTTCCATTGCATCGCACAATCACGACAGGGGCCTGCACCAGCGCACGGCTGCATTGAGGTTCGAGAGACCAACACCATATGCTCTGCAAGGGAGCCCTGCCGTGCAGACCATGAAGGCGGCCCTCGTTGCGGCGATTGGCGTCGTTGCTTTGATCTGCTGCCTCCTTCCCAGCTCAGCGGAGGAGAACAGCCGCCTTGCACTGATTGTGTCGATCGAAGGGGCCATTGGCCCTGCGTCGGCCAGTTACGTGAAGGAGGCCTTGGCCAAGGCAAGCGAACGGCGCGCCCAGGTCGTGCTTCTGAGAATCAACACGCCCGGCGGTCTCAATTCCAGCATGCGCGAGATCATTGCGGATGTGCTGGCCTCGCCCGTCCCTGTCGTCGGTTACGTCGCTCCCTCCGGCGCCCACGCGGCGAGCGCGGGGACCTATATCCTTTATGCGACCCACATCGCGGCGATGGCGCCGGGCACCAATATCGGTGCGGCAACGCCGGTGCAGATTGGCGGACCGCTGCCGGGGCTGCCGGGCGGTACACCGGACAAGGGCGGCAAGGACAAGAAGGACGGCGACCAGCAGAGCGAGCCCAAGGATCAGTCCAAGGATCAGTCCAAGGATCAGTTCAAGGATGCGATGACGGCAAAGGTGACCAATGACGCGGTTGCCTTCATCCGCAGCCTTGCGGAGCTGCGTGGCCGCAATGCGGATTGGGCGGAGAAGGCGGTCCGTGAGGCCGCCACTCTCTCTGCCAACGGCGCGCTGCAGTCCCATGCCATCGAACTCGTCGCGCGCGATCAGGCTGAGTTGCTGAGGCAGCTCGATGGCCGCGAGGTCGAGGTTGCAGGCGGCAAGACGCAGCGTCTCGCGACGAAGGATGCGGTCGTCGAAGCCATCGACCCCGGATGGATATCCCGCTTCCTGGCGGTCATCACCGATCCGAATGTGGCGTTCATTCTCCTGATGGTCGGCATCTACGGCCTGATCTTCGAGTTCATGTCTCCCGGGGCCGTCGCTCCCGGCGTGGTCGGCGCGATTTGCCTGCTGATCGGTCTCTATGCGCTCAACTTGCTGCCGATCAGCTATGCCGGCCTTGCCCTGATGCTGGTCGGTATCGTTCTTCTCACGGTCGAAGCCTTCAATCCGACGGTGGTGATCGGTCTCGGGGGGATCATCGCTTTCGTGCTGGGAGCGCTGATGCTCTTCAGGGTCGAGGCGCCCGGTTACCACCTGTCGTGGTGGGTGATCGGCATCACGGCAGCCGTGTTCGCCGGCTTTGCTCTGGTCGTTCTTGGTTCGCTTCGGCGTGCCGCCCGGGCTCCGGAGCGGGTCGGCGCTCAGGCGATGCGAGGCTTGCCCGCCGAGGTTCTCGACTGGAGTGGGAGCGAAGGTCACGTCTTCGCCCATGGTGAACGCTGGCAGGCGCGTGGCGCCGAAACGTTCAAGCCCGGAGAGACGGTCGAAGTCGCGAACGTCGTCGACCTGACGCTGCTGATACGGCGCGCACCGGCCAGGACCGGTGAGGGAGGTACATCATGATGCTGGAATATCTGACTTATGCGGCGCTTCTGCTGCTTGTCATCATGTTTCTATCCCAGGCCATTCGAATCCTGCGCGAATACGAGCGTGGCGTCATCTTCACGCTCGGCCGTTTCACCGGCGTGAAGGGCCCGGGCCTCATCATCCTCATTCCGGTCGTGCAGCAACTCGTCAAGGTCGACCTCCGGGTGATGGTGCAGGTCGTGCCGCCGCAGGACGTGATTTCGCGGGACAACGTGTCCGTCAAGGTCAACGCCGTTCTGTACTTCCGCATCGTCGATCCCGAACGAGCCATCATCAAGGTCGGCGATTACATGGCCGCCACCAGCCAGCTCGCGCAGACGACGTTGCGCTCGGTGCTCGGCAAGCACGAGCTCGACGAGATGCTGGCCGAGCGCGACAGGTTGAACGCCGACATCCAGGAGATCCTCGACAAGCAGACCGACGTCTGGGGCATCAAAGTGACCGGCATCGAGATCAAGGACGTCGATATCAACGAAACCATGGTGCGCGCGATTGCCAAACAGGCCGAGGCGGAGCGCCTGCGGCGTGCCAAGGTGATCAATGCGATGGGCGAGCAGCAGGCTGCCGAAAAGCTCGTCGAGGCCGGCCGGATTCTCGCGCAGGAGCCTCAGGCGATGCAGCTGCGTTACTTCGCGGCCCTGCACGATATCGCGGGCGAACGGTCATCGACCGTGGTCTTTCCGCTGCCGACGGGCTTGCTCGACCATTTTATGCCGCGGCGGGATAATCCTTAGCGACAAGCATTGGGTTGACCCATCTTCGGCCCCATTGGGCGTGTCGAATATCGCTCCCAACTTGAACGGGAGGAGAATTCGATGACGAAGCATGCCGCCAGACCCGCAATCCACCGCCGAAATCGGCCGTTAATCCTCGCCGTTCCGCTGATCGCCTTCGCACTTTGGTCGTGGGGCATCGCCACGGCGCAGGCCGCGGAATCGGGCAGCCTGCCGCGCATTCTCGTGCTTGCGACCGGCGGCACCATCGCAGGCCAGGCCGACGCGCGAGCGACCGGCGCCTATAAATCCGGCCAGATCTCGGGCGAGCAGCTGATGCAATCGGTGCCGGGCCTGGACAAGCTCGCAAAGCTGAATGCCGAGCAGATCTCGTCGATCGGATCCCAGGACATGAACGACAAGGTCTGGTTTGCGCTGGCCCGCCGCATCCAGGAGGCCTTCGACAAGAACGAGGCGGATGCAGTCGTCATCACCCACGGCACCGACACGCTGGAGGAGACCGCGTTCTTTCTCGACAACGTGGTGCGGGGCGACAAGCCGGTGGTGATCGTCGGCTCGATGCGGCCGGCGACGGCGGTGAGCGCGGACGGCCCCGGCAATCTCTACGAGGCGGTGCAGGTGGCGGCCGACCCGCGCTCGCGCGGGCGCGGCGTGATGGCGGTGCTGAACGACAAGATTCAGGGCGCGCGCTCGGTCACCAAGACCAACACCACCAGCATCGAGACGTTCAGTTCCGCCAATGACGGCCCGGCCGGCTATGTCGACACCGCCGGCGGCATTCGCTTCATGGCGCAGGCTCAAGGTCTCAAGCGCGCGATCTATCAGCTTCCGGCCGGCGAGCAATTGCCGCGCGTCGCGATCGTCTACTCGCACGCCAACATGGACGCCGTTCCGATCGAGGATGCCATTTCGCACGGCGCCAAGGGCATCGTGCTGGCCGGCGTCGGCGACGGCAACACCTCGAAGCCGGCGCTCGACGCGCTCGAAGCGGCGGCGAAGAAGGGCATCATCGTGGTTCGCTCGACGCGGGTTCGCTCGGGTTTCGTCACGAGGAACGTCGAGGTCGACGACGACAAGAACGGCTTCGTCGTGTCCGAGGACCTCAATCCGCAGAAGGCGCGCGTGCTCACGCAATTGCTGATCGCGGGCGGCGTGACGGCGCCGGCCGAGCTGCAGAAGGCTTTTACGGCGACCTGGTAGCGGGCAGGTCGTACACGCTACGATTCAAACGAAAAGGCGCTCCTTGCGGAGCGCCTTTTGCTTGTCGCAGACGTCCGGGCTGCTTAGCCCGAATAGTACATCTCGAACTCGACCGGATGCGGGGTCATTTCGAAGCGGGCGACTTCGGTCATCTTCAGCTCGATATAGGCGTCGATGAAGTCGTCGTCGAACACGCCGCCGGCCTTGAGGAAGCCGCGGTCCTTGTCGAGGTTTTCCAGCGCCTCGCGCAAGCTACCGCACACGGTCGGGATCTGCTTCAGCTCTTCCTTCGGCAGGTCGTAGAGGTCCTTGTCCATCGCCGGACCCGGATCGATCTTGTTCTTGATGCCGTCGAGGCCGGCCATCAGCATCGCGGCGAAGCCGAGATACGGGTTGGCCATCGGATCGGGGAAGCGCACCTCGACGCGCTTGGCCTTCGGCGAAGCGGTGTAGGGGATGCGGCAGGAGGCCGAGCGGTTGCGCGCGGAGTAGGCGAGCAGCACCGGGGCCTCATAGCCCGGGACCAGACGCTTGTAGGAGTTGGTCGACGGGTTGGTGAAGGCGTTGATCGCCTTGGCGTGCTTGATGATGCCGCCGATGTAATGCAGGCAGGTCTCCGACAGGTCGGCGTATTTGTTGCCGGCGAACACCGGTTTGCCGTCCTTCCAGATCGACTGGTGCACGTGCATGCCCGAGCCGTTGTCGCCGAAGATCGGCTTCGGCATGAAGGTGGCGGTCTTGCCGTAGATGTGCGCGACCTGGTGGATGCAGTACTTGTAGATCTGCATGTGGTCGGCCATCAGCGTCAGCGTGTCGAACTTCATGCCGAGCTCGTGCTGGGCGGACGCGACCTCGTGGTGATGCTTCTCGACCTTGACGCCCATCTTGGCCATGGCGCCGAGCATCTCCGAGCGCATGTCCTGCACCGAGTCCTGCGGCGGCACGGGGAAGTAGCCGCCCTTGGTGCGGATGCGGTGGCCGAGATTGCCGCCTTCATATTCGGTGTCGGAGTTGGTCGGCAACTCCGAGGAGTCGAGCCGGAAACCGGTCTTGTAGGGCTCGGCCGAATAGCGCACGTCGTCGAACACGAAGAACTCGGCCTCGGGGCCGACGAACACGCTGTCGCCCACGCCCATCGACTTCACCATGGCCTCGGCCTTCTTGGCGATGCCGCGGGGGTCGCGGTTGTAGGGCTCGCCGGTGGTCGGCTCGAGCACGTCGCAGGTGATGACCATGGTGGTCTCGGCGAAGAACGGGTCGATCGTCGCGGTGACCGGATCGGGCATCAGGCACATGTCGGACTCGTTGATCGCCTTCCAGCCGGCGATCGAGGAGCCGTCGAACATCGTTCCTTCGGCGAAGATGTCATCGTCGATCATGCTGACGTCGAACGTCACATGCTGCCACTTGCCGCGCGGATCGGTGAAGCGCAGGTCGACGTACTTGACGTCGTTGTCCTTGATCGATTTCAGGACGTCTTTGGCGGTCTTCATGCATACCCCTTTTGGCTCTGCGGGTCGGTTTCCAGATGAGCAAAATTATTCTCGCTCGGGCGAGTTTTGCGCGACCGCACAAACGAAATCAGGCCGCCGAAGCAGCCTTCTTTCTAGTCGGAGTGTCGCAAAATTCGGGATAGCACCCGGCTCAGATAGCGTCCAGCCCGGATTCGCCGGTTCGGATGCGGATCGCCTCTTCGATGTTGGAGACGAAGATCTTACCATCGCCGATGCGACCGGTCTGCGCTGCGCGGCGGATGGCGTCGATGGCGCGCTCGACCAGATCGTCGCCGATCACGATCTCGATCTTCACCTTGGGCAGGAAGTCGACGATGTATTCTGCGCCGCGGTAGAGCTCGGCGTGCCCCTTCTGCCGGCCAAAGCCCTTGGCTTCGGTGACGGTGATGCCCTGAAGGCCGACTTCCTGAAGCGCTTCCTTCACCTCGTCGAGCTTGAATGGCTTGATGATGGCTTCGATTTTCTTCACTGCGCGCCTCCCGGCCTTTCGATCAAATAGCAACGTCTTCGTCAGGATGCGCTTTTCTTAACGCACGATCTTGTCTTCGCTATGCCGGGATCCCTGACCAATCCGGCAACAACGGCCGGCCACACTTTGATAAATGCCAGTGAGCACGACGAACCGAAGCGGCTTCCTCGAAAGCAGGGTCTATGCCAAGTTGCAAATGCCCTGATTATTGGAGCGTTATCAGCCTTTTAACGAGCATCTCTGAGTAGTGGTGCCGACCTGCACAAAATACCGAAGACTACGAAATAGGCAAACGGTTCAATATGTGTGCAGATCGATGTTCCCGAGGGTGGGGCGGAACGGAACGTGCCTGTTGAAAAGGCGTTTGGACCAGGGAAGTGGCATGGAAGTTCTGACCACCGCTGAAATGCAGCGCGCCGACCAGCTCACCATCGCGGCCGGCACGCCCGGTTTCAAGTTGATGCTGAGCGCGGGCCAGGCCGTCACCGATGCCGCCCAGGCGCTGGTGGAGGAGGGGCCGATCCTGATCGTGGCCGGCCCCGGCAACAATGGCGGTGATGGTTTTGTCGCAGCCGCCGAGCTCGCCGCGCAGGGGCGGGAGGTCTCAGTCATCCTGATGTGCGAGCGCGACCAGCTCCAGGGCGACGCGGCCTCCGCCGCGCGCGGCTGGAAGCACCCGGTGCTCCCGTTCAATCCGCAGGCGATCGGACGGCCGGCGCTGATCATCGATGCGCTGTTCGGCGCAGGCCTCAGCCGTCCCGTCGATGGTGAGGCGCGCGCGATGATCGAGGCGATCAACGCCAACGGCGCCCCCGTGCTCGCGGTCGACCTGCCGAGCGGCATCAACGGCACCAGCGCGGCGGTGATGGGCGCGGCGGTGAACGCCACCGAGACCGTCACCTTCTTTCGCAAGAAGCCGGCGCATCTCTTGCTCCCCGGCCGGATGCGTTGCGGCCGCGTGCGCGTCGCCGACATCGGCATCGACGCGCAGGTGCTCGACGAGATCGCGCCGCAGACGTTCGAGGACGATCCGGATGTCTGGGGCGCCGCTTTTCCGGTACCGCGTATCGACGGCCACAAATACGCGCGGGGGCATGTGTTGGCGGTCTCCGGCGATGCGGCGGCGACCGGCGCTGCGCGGCTGGCCGCGCGCGGTGCACTGCGGGCAGGGGCGGGCCTGGTAACGCTGGCGAGCCCGCGCGATGCGCTCGCGATCAACGCGGCCGCGCTCACGGCTGTCATGGTTCGCCCCGTCGATACCGTCGTCGAGTTCGGCGAGCTGCTCGGCGACAAGCGCTACAACACCTGCATGATCGGCCCCGGCGCGGGCATCGGCGAGCGCACCTGCGATCTCGTTCACACCGCGCTCGGTGCGCAGCGTCGTCTGGTGCTCGATGCCGATGCCCTGACGAGCTTTGCCGCAACCCCCGAGCGCCTGTTCGAATCGATCAAGTCCTCGCAAGACAATGCGGTGGTGCTGACCCCGCACGAGGGCGAATTTCCGCGCCTGTTCTCCGACCTCAGCAACAAATTTCCGGGCCGCTCCAAGCTGGAGCGCGTGCGCGATGCCGCCGAGCGCTCCGGCGCCGTCGTGCTCCTGAAGGGACCCGACACCACGATCGCCGCCCCCGACGGCCGCGCCACCATCGCCGCCAACGCGCCGCCCTGGCTCGCCACCGCGGGCGCCGGCGACGTGCTCGCCGGCATCATCGCAGGGCTGCTGGCGCAAGGCGTGTCGGCGTTCGAGGCCGCCAGCATCGGCGTCTGGATGCATGGCGAGGCGGGACGCGAAGCCGGGCCGGGCCTGATCGCGGAGGACCTGACCGAGACGCTGCCGGCCGTGCACCGGCGGATTTATGATGCGCTGGGGGTGGAGTACTAGTGCTCAGACAGCTCGCGCTCGCCGACATGGGCGCAGCGGCGCAAGTCCATCGGATCGCGTTTGACCAGGCGATGCCATGGCTCGCCGGGCTGCACACGCCGGACGAGGATCGCTGGTTCTATCGCGACCGGGTCTTTCCGACGTGCCGGGTGTGGGGATGTTTTGACGGCGACGTGCTCAGCGGGATCATCGCGTTCCGCGAGGGCTGGATCGAGCAGCTCTACGTGCTCCCCCCAGCCCAGGGCCGCAGCGCCGGCAGTGAGCTCCTCGACGTCGCCAAAGGCGCCTACGACCGGCTCGAGCTCTGGACCTTCCAGCGTAATGCGCCGGCGCGGCGCTTCTATGAGGCGCGTGGGTTCGAGTTGGTCGATGAATCCGACGGCTCGAGGAACGAGGAGAGGGAGCCCGATGCTCGCTACCTCTGGGAGCGAAGACCACTTGATCGCAGATCGATTGTAGTCTAAAAACTACAGGTGGTCGAACTCAAGCAGACTGAGACGTTCCGAAAGTGGCGATCGCGTCTGCGGGATGAGCGCGCCAGAGCGTTGATCGCGTCGCGGTTGGATCGGCTAGCTCAAGGCCACGCAGGCGACGTTGAGCCGGTCGGCGATGGGGTGAGCGAACTGCGTATCCACCACGGCCCCGGCTATCGGATCTATTTTCAGCAGCGGGGCAAGACGATCATCATTTTGCTGTGTGGGGGCGACAAGGCCACGCAGGCGAAAGACATCAAGGAGGCCAAGCGCCTTGCCGAGATGTGGAGCGAATAAAGATGGGCAAGAAGCTGACGACTTACGATCCGGCCGAGGACCTTCAATCCGATGAAGCCATTGCCGTGTTCATGGAAGAGGCGTTCAAAACCGAGGACGCCGCCTATATCGCGCATGCGCTTGGCGTCGTCGCCCGTGCGAAGGGGATGGCGCAGATTGCCAAGGAAACCGGTCTTTCTCGCGAGCAGCTCTATCGCTCGTTCAGTACCGACGGCAATCCGACGCTCAAAACGACCATCGCAGTGATGAAGGCGCTCGGCATCGAACTGACGGCCAAACCGCACGCATAGCCGCAACCTCACTCCACCCCATACCAGCGCACCAGCCGCGGCGCGGCCCAGTCCGTGACGACGGATTCGAGCAGCCATTGTCCGGATGCGGTCGCCGCAAAGGCGATGCGCTGGGTCTGGCCGGGCTCGACCGCGAGCGTGTCGAGCCAGTACGGCTTCCAGCCGTCGTCGAGCTTGTCGAGCAGGCGGAAGTGGTGGCCGTGCAGATGGAAGACGGTCGACATAGGGCCGGGGTTCTTGAGGGCCAGCACGACGGTGCGGCCGGGCTTGGCGCGGAAGGCCGGGGCGGAGGATCTGGAGAAGTCGGCACACCGTGCCCACCCAGCATCGGCCGCGCCGAGCGCGACATCGAACCGCAGGGCTCCTCTGAGATCGAGCTTGTCGGGCAGGTCGTTGGAAGGAAGCGGCTGCGGCGGCAACAGCGGCGCGCGGCGCTCCAGCCTGCCGGAGACGGCAAGCGAGCCAATCTGGTGCGCCTCCTTGCCGTCATGGAGCAGAATCGGGGCCGAGCTGGCCGCATCCACGATGGCATCGGCACGCCCGCCCGGGGCCAGGACCAGAGCGCCATTGCGCGCCGGAAACGGTTCGGCTGGTTGTCCGTCCAGGGCCATCACCCGGACGTCGTGGTTTTCTAATTTGATCGCCAGAACAGTGCGTTGGGAGCCGTTGATAAAGCGCAGCCGCAAACGCTCGCCAGCTGCAGCTGAGAGTTCAAATGAAGTCTGCCCGTTAAGCGTATAGAGCGGCGTCGCGTCCTTTGGAGCGCGTCCCGGGGGGAGTGCGGTGCCGTCTGACCGCAGCCGCCATTCCTCGATCAGCAGGACCTCGTCGCGATCGACGATGCCAGTGTTTGCCTCCTGCGCGATGACCGGAAGCGGGCGCGCAGGCCGCGTCAGGACGTCCTCGAACAGGCGGAAGTCCGCCAGCAGGGTTCCCGCGCTTGGTACTGAAATAATTGAGGTTTCGGTCGTCCCGGGCGGGGCGGGCGCGCGCCCGCGCAGCGGGTCGGCCGCGGCTGGGCCATTGAGGCCGTACCAGGTTGGGGCAAGCGGGACAGGCAGGTCGTTGCGAAACACCACCTCGCAGCGATCGCCGCGCTTGAGACGGACGTTCCCGAGGTGGCTTACGGCGGCCAGCTCCCAGATTGGTGTAGCGGGCTGCCCCGGCCTGAGAGCCAGGGTTTGCGGCCTTGCCTGAAGGGAAAGCTGGGCGGTCAGGGCCGGCGCGGCACTGCTGGCGACCAACCCGGCCGCCGAGGCGCCAAGCCCGGTGCCAAGCCCGGCGGCAAGGCCGGCCAAAAGCTCACGTCGGGTCGGGTCAAAGAACCGCGTTTTCATGGGCCGATCCGGACCACGCCACGCTGGATAAGTCCAGCGATCGTGCCTACGTAAAGCCTGCCTCCATCGGGCCATTTTTTTGCTGCGAACAGTCAGGCACATGTTATAAGCCCGGCCGCCCGCGGCATCGCGGCCGGTTTGGATGCAAATTCACGCGGGCGTGGCGGAACTGGTAGACGCGCTGGATTTAGGTTCCAGTGACGAAAGTTGTGGGGGTTCGAGTCCCTCCGCCCGCACCAAGCGCTTATCGCGTTTGCACGGATTACGAGACCTGCTTTCGCGCGGAGTTTGTCCGCCGGGAGCCGGTTCGATGAAGCACCGGCGTTGAGGCGTTTGCCTCGCGCCGGATCGATCGATGACAGCGTCCCGATGCATGCGCGCCGGGACCGAACGAGAAGAAGATTGGACGCCATGCAGGTCACAGAGACCCTCTCGGAAGGTTTGAAGCACGAGTTCAAGATCAGCGTTCCCGCGTCTGATCTCGACGCCAAGGCTGGTGCCAAGCTCGTTGACCTCAAGGACAAGGTCCGCATCAACGGCTTCCGTCCCGGCAAGGTGCCGGTTGCTCACCTGAAGAAGGTCTACGGCCGCTCGGTGATGGCCGAGACCATCGACCAGACCATCCGCGACACCAACACGCAGCTGTTCTCCGAGCGCGGCTTCCGCCTTGCGACCGAGCCCAAGATCACCATGCCGAGCGAGCAGGCCGAGGTCGAGGAGCTCCTGAGCGGCAAGACCGATCTGACCTACACGGTTGCGATCGAGGTGGTGCCGGCAATCGCGCTCGCCGACTTCAAGTCCTTCCAGGTCGAGAAGCCCGTCGCCGATGTCACCGACGCCGATGTCGACGAGGCGATCAAGCGCATCGCCGACACCAACCGCGGCTATGCCGCGAAGGCCGAGGGCGAAAAGGCCGCCTCCGGCGACCGCGTCACCATCAACTTCAAGGGCTCCATCAACGGCGAAGTCTTCGAGGGCGGCACCGGCGAAGGCATCCAGGTCGTGATCGGCTCCAACACCTTCATTCCCGGCTTCGAGGAGCAACTGATCGGCATCGGCGCGGGCGAGACCCGCACGCTGAAGGTGTCGTTCCCGAAGAACTACATGAACGACAAGCTCGCCGGCCAGCCGGCCGAGTTCGAGACCACCGCGACCTCGATCGAGGCGCCGCAGGACATCGCGATCGACGACGAGTTCGCCAAGACGCTTGGCCTGGAATCGCTGGACAAGCTCAAGGAAGCCGCGCGCGAGCGTCTGAACGTCGAGTTCGCCGGCGCGACGCGTCAGCGCGTCAAGCGCGCGCTGCTCGACCGCCTCGACGAAGCCCATCGCTTCGAGGCGCCGCCCTCGCTGGTCGACGAGGAGTTCAATCTGATGTGGAACTCGGTCAAGGCCGAGATGGACTCCGCCGGCAAGACCTTTGCCGACGAGGACACCACTGAAGACAAGGCCAAGGAGGAGTACCGCAAGATCGCCGACCGCCGCGTGCGGCTCGGTCTCGTGCTCTCCGAGATCGGCGAGAAGAACAAGATCACCGTGACCGACGACGAGGTCGGCCGCGCCGTGATCGAGCGCGCCCGCTCGATGCCCGGCCGCGAGAAGGAGGTCTGGGACTATTACCGCAGCAACGCCCAGGCGTTGGCCCAGCTCCGTGCACCGATCTATGAGGACAAGGTCGTCGACTTCATCCTCGAGCTCGCCAACGTGACCGAGAAGAAGGTCTCGCGCGAGGACCTCTACAAGGACGACGAAGCGGAAAAGACCGCGGCCTGAGGCCCGTTCCGATACCATCGGAATGGGGCTCTGAGGCAGCCATCCATTAAGGATGATCAGCGAAGAGGCCCAGCTAGCCAGGTGGCCGGCTGGGCCTCTTTGTGCGAATCAGCTTCAACTGCCCGACGGATTAAGCCTTAATGCGCTCCGCACTTGTCAGGCGCGAATTGGGCTATATCTGTCGGTACGCCTTCTACCTCTACCAAGTTCCTGCATCACGGGACGTCCATCGGCCTTCAGCAGATCCAGCTCAAACTGGCAGTCAAGCCTGGCGATGTCCGCCTCTTAAAAACCCTAGGTGACTCATGCGCGATCCGGTTGAAACCTACATGAACCTCGTGCCCATGGTGGTCGAGCAGACCAACCGTGGCGAGCGCGCCTACGACATCTTCTCGCGCCTCTTGAAGGAGCGCATCATCTTCCTGACCGGTCCGGTCGAGGATGGCATGTCGACGCTGGTCGTCGCACAGCTGTTGTTCCTCGAGGCGGAAAATCCGAAGAAGGAAATCTCGATGTACATCAATTCGCCGGGCGGCGTGGTGACGTCGGGCCTTGCGATCTACGACACCATGCAGTTCATCCGCCCGCCGGTCTCGACGCTGTGCACGGGGCAGGCGGCCTCGATGGGCTCGCTGCTGCTCGCCGCCGGCGAGAAGGACATGCGCTTCTCGCTGCCGAACGCGCGCATCATGGTCCATCAACCCTCCGGCGGCTTCCAGGGCCAGGCCACCGACATCATGCTGCACGCGCAGGAAATCCTGAACCTGAAGAAGCGGCTCAACGAGATCTACGTGAAGCACACCGGCCAGACCTACAAGGCGATTGAGGACGCGCTGGAACGCGACAAGTTCCTGACCGCGAACGACGCCAAGGAGTTCGGCCTGGTCGACAAGGTCATCGACAAGCGTGCCGAGGAACCGGCGGCGGCGAAGACCCCGTAGCACTACTGGGGCTCTGCGGCGATCCCTTGTTCAGCCCTTGGGCAACTCCTTGGGATCGCCTCATACCGTCAGTTGGCGTTCACGCTATGGACGCGTGCGCGCGTCGCAAAACGGTATTTGCGCCCTGCGACAAGCAGAAAGTTCCGCTTTCGTGCTTGTTTTTCGTGGTAATCCAGCAACGCCGGGGTGATTTCGATCACTTCGCCCGTGCCAAGACCGGAAATCACGGTATTGTCACGGGTAGCCGGCGACCCCCGATTAGCGAATTCTTGATAGTCGGGTGACAGCATGGTTGGCTACGATTGATCGGCTATGATCGCGGAGAATCGAGTGACCGTGATTCGCACGGGATGTAACGCGTAGGGTCTTTTTTGGTACGGAATTTGCTCTACTTAAGCTTCATGCCGACCACTGTGTCGGAATGGAGCGATCGAGCGGAACGGGATCGAACCGCGGACGGAGACATGAATGAGTAAGGTCGGCACGAGCGACTCCAAGAACACGCTATATTGCTCGTTCTGCGGCAAGAGCCAGCACGAAGTCCGCAAACTGATCGCGGGTCCCACGGTCTTCATCTGCGACGAGTGCGTCGAGCTCTGCATGGACATCATCCGCGAGGAAAACAAATCCTCGCTGGTCAAGTCGCGCGACGGCATTCCGACGCCGAAGGAAATCTGCAAGGTCCTGGACGACTACGTGATCGGCCAGAGCCATGCGAAGAAGGTCCTGTCGGTCGCGGTGCACAACCACTACAAGCGCCTCAACCACCAGACCAAGCACAACGACGTCGAGCTCGCGAAGTCGAACATCCTGCTGATCGGTCCGACCGGCTCGGGCAAGACGCTGCTCGCGCAGACGCTCGCCCGCATCCTGGACGTGCCGTTCACCATGGCCGATGCGACGACGCTGACCGAGGCCGGCTATGTCGGCGAGGACGTCGAGAACATCATCCTGAAGCTGCTCCAGGCCGCCGACTACAACGTCGAGCGCGCCCAGCGCGGCATCGTCTACATCGACGAAATCGACAAGATCAGCCGCAAGTCCGACAACCCCTCGATCACGCGCGACGTGTCGGGTGAGGGCGTGCAGCAGGCGCTGCTCAAGATCATGGAAGGTACGGTGGCTTCGGTCCCGCCGCAGGGCGGCCGCAAGCATCCGCAGCAGGAATTCCTGCAGGTGGATACCACCAACATCCTGTTCATCTGCGGCGGTGCCTTCGCCGGCCTCGAGAAGATCATCTCGGCGCGCGGACGGTCGACCTCGATCGGCTTCGCGGCCCAGGTGATGGCGCCGGAAGACCGCCGGACCGGCGAGATCTTCCGTCACGTCGAGCCTGAGGACCTCCTGAAGTACGGCCTCATCCCCGAGTTCGTCGGCCGTCTGCCGGTCGTGGCGACGCTCGAGGACCTCGATGAGACCTCGCTGAAGAAGATCCTCACCGAGCCGAAGAACGCGCTGGTGAAACAGTACCAGCGGCTGTTCGAGATGGAGAACATCGAGCTGACCTTCGCCGACGAGGCGCTTGGCGCGGTTGCCCGCAAGGCGATCGAGCGCAAGACCGGTGCGCGGGGCCTTCGTTCGATCCTCGAGGCGATCCTGCTCGAGACCATGTTCGATCTGCCGGGCCTGGAAGGTGTGGAAGAGGTCGTGATTTCGCGCGAAGTCGTGGAAGGAACGGCGCGTCCGCTCTACATCTACGCCGATCGGTCCGATCGCGCCGTCGAGAACGCCAGCGCCTGATCTTTCGGCGCTGGAACGCTCCAATTGTATCCTCAAACTGGGCTGCGGAAATGTATCTCCGCAGCCGATGTTGCGTCGCTTACCGCGTTGCGTAAGCGCCTGATGGCGCGCGTTTTTCAATGACTTGACACCCCCCGGGTCGATAGCCACCTAATGTCGGCGGCGAGCGAAAATTCTCTTCCAGATTCGCCTCAGTTCCGATCCGGCGAGCCGGTCCAACGCGAAAAACGGACCGATCGGTTTTGCGGATCACCTCGGCACCTTGTGGCGGTTGCGCATGAGCATGGCGGGCTGCGTGCAAGGGGGCAAAGCAAAAGGAAAAGGCCATGACTAATCCAAAACCCAGGCCAACCATCGTTCATGGCGAAACGCACGCCTATCCCGTGCTGCCGCTGCGCGACATCGTCGTCTTCCCGCACATGATCGTTCCGCTCTTCGTCGGTCGCGAGAAGTCGATCCGCGCGCTCGAAGAGGTGATGAAGAACGACGCGCTGATCATGCTCGCGACGCAGAAGAACGCGTCCGACGATGATCCGGCGCCCGACGCCATTTACGAGACCGGTACGCTTGCCAGCGTGCTGCAGCTCTTGAAGCTTCCCGACGGCACCGTGAAGGTGCTGGTCGAAGGGCTCGAGCGTGCGCGCGTGCAGAAATACACCGATCGCGCCGACTATTACGAAGCGACCGCCATTGCGCTGGCCGATACCGATGCGAAGTCGGTCGAGGCGGAAGCGCTGGCGCGCTCGGTCGTGTCCGACTTCGAGAGCTATGTGAAGCTCAACAAGAAGATCTCGGCCGAGGTCGTCGGCGTCGTGCAGGCGATCACCGATTTCGCCAAGCTCGCCGACACCGTTGCCTCGCATCTCGCGGTCAAGATCGCCGATCGCCAGGGTATCCTGGAGACTCTGTCCGTCACCACGCGCCTGGAGAAGGTGCTGGGTCTGATGGAGAGCGAGATCTCGGTGCTGCAGGTCGAGAAGCGCATCCGCTCACGCGTCAAGCGCCAGATGGAGAAGACCCAGCGCGAGTATTATCTCAACGAGCAGATGAAGGCGATCCAGAAGGAGCTCGGCGACGACGACGGTCGCGACGAGCTCGCCGATCTCGAAGAGAAGATCGCCAAGACCAAGCTCTCCAAGGAAGCGCGCGAGAAGGCGCAGCATGAATTGAAGAAGCTGCGCCAGATGTCGCCGATGTCCGCGGAAGCGACCGTCGTGCGCAACTACCTGGATTGGCTGCTGTCGATCCCGTGGAACAAGAAGTCCAAGGTGAAGAAGGATCTGGAAGCGGCGCAAGCCATCCTGGACTCCGATCACTATGGTCTGGAGAAGGTCAAGGAACGCATCGTCGAGTACCTCGCGGTGCAGTCGCGCGCCAACAAGCTCACGGGCCCGATCCTGTGCCTCGTCGGTCCTCCCGGCGTCGGCAAGACCTCGCTCGGCAAGTCGATCGCGAAGGCGACGGGGCGTGAGTTCGTGCGCGTCTCGCTCGGCGGCGTGCGTGACGAGGCCGAGATCCGCGGTCACCGCCGCACCTATATCGGCTCGATGCCCGGCAAGATCATCCAGTCGATGCGCAAGGCGAAGTCGTCCAATCCGCTGTTCCTGCTGGACGAGATCGACAAGATGGGCGCCGATTTCCGCGGCGATCCGTCCTCGGCTCTGCTCGAGGTCCTCGACCCCGAGCAGAACGGGACCTTCAACGACCACTATCTCGAGGTCGACTACGATCTGTCCAACGTGATGTTCATCACGACCGCGAATACGCTCAATATTCCGGGCCCGCTGATGGACCGCATGGAGATCATCCGGATCGCCGGCTACACCGAGAACGAGAAGGTCGAGATCGCGCGCAAGCATCTGATCCCGAACGCGGTGTCCAAGCACGGCCTGGACTCCAAGGAGTTCTCGATCGACGACGACGCCCTGCTGCTTCTGATCCGCCGCTACACCCGCGAAGCGGGCGTGCGTAACCTGGAGCGTGAGCTGTCCACACTCGCCCGCAAGGCGGTGAAGGAGCTGATGATCTCCAAGAAGAAGTCGGTCAAGGTCACCGAGAAGACTCTGGAAGAGTTGCTCGGCGTGCCGAAGTACCGCTTCGGCGAGATCGAGAGCGAGCCGCAGGTCGGCATCGTCACCGGCCTTGCCTGGACCGATGTCGGCGGCGAGTTGCTGACCATCGAAGGCGTCATGATGCCCGGCAAGGGCAAGATGACGGTCACGGGCAATCTGCGTGACGTGATGAAGGAGTCGATCTCGGCGGCGGCGTCCTACGTCCGCTCGCGCGCGATCAATTACGGCATCGAGCCGCCGATGTTCGATCGCCGCGACATCCACGTGCACGTGCCGGAGGGCGCGACGCCGAAGGACGGTCCGTCCGCGGGCGTCGCCATGGCCACCGCGATCATCTCGGTCATGACCGGCATCCCGGTCCGCCACGATGTCGCGATGACCGGCGAGATCACGCTGCGCGGTCGGGTGCTGCCGATCGGCGGCCTGAAGGAGAAGCTGCTGGCTGCGGCCCGCGGCGGCATCAAGACGGTGCTGATCCCCGAGGACAACGCCAAGGATCTCACGGAGATTTCCGATGCGATCAAGGGCGGCATGGAGATCATCCCGGTCTCGCGCCTCGACGACGTCGTCGCCAAGGCGCTGGTGAAGAAGCCGGTGCCGATCGTCTGGGAAGAGGACACCAAGGTGACGGTGAAGCCGGACGGCGATGAAGCCGCCGGCGGCCTGACCGCTCACTGAGGCTCAACGAAAAGATGATAAAACGGCGCCTTCGGGCGCCGTTTTTGTTTTGGGGCAGGGGGAGGAGGCCGATGCAGATCGACGGGCAATGCCATTGCGGGACGATCACCTTCGAGGCCGAGGTCGATCCGGAGGCCGTCTCGGTCTGTCACTGCACCGATTGCCAGACGCTGACCGGCTCACCGTTCCGGGTGACGGCCGTCTGTGCCGGCGCTGATGTCCGCCTGACCGGCGGCACGCCCAAGATCTACGGCAAGCGCGGCGACAACGGCCGGATGCGCTTCCAGCACTTCTGCGCCGATTGCGGTTCCCCGCTGTTCACCAGCGGCGAGGGCGACCAGGCCGACGATTGGGGCATCCGCTGGGGCTCTATCCGCCAGCGCGACAAATTGCGCCCCGTCAGGCAGATCTGGTGCCAGTCGGCGGCGGTGTGGATCGACGCGGTGCCGCTGCTGCCGGGGAGGCCGCAGGATTGAGGTTGGCCTGCCGAGCCGAAGCTCGCGGCTCAGAGCCCGCCTTCACCACGAGCACCAATGCCGGCCTGCCGAGCCGAAGCTCGCGAAGCGAGCGAAGGCTGGTGGGCGGTCACGGATTCGAACCGCGGACCCTCTCGGTGTAAACGAGATGCTCTAACCAGCTGAGCTAACCGCCCCACGGCGCCTCTTTAGCGCCTCGGCGGGTGTCGGAGCAAGGGCCGAGCGCGCCCGAGGAGGCGGCGATCGTGCTCGCCGCCACTGCGCAACGCCTCGGCCCGGAACCCCGCCTGATTGTCAGGCTGTCTTGGTGAACATCGTCAGGACACCATCGGCGATGTTGATCGCGACGACTTGTGACGAGCTCAAGCCCTTGGCCTTGAGCACGGAGGCTGCTTGCGGTGTGGCGTCGATGGACTGCCGGAGCGACTGGATGTCCTTGTCGCTTGTGTGCGCCACGAGTTCATCGACCTTCGCGCGCACGGCCGGCTGCAATTCCTTGACGTCTACAACCTGTATGCTCCGGATTTCCGTGCTGGACTGCGTGGACGGCTGTTCCGCGCCCGGTTGCGACGATGCGCCCTGTGCCTGCACCAGAGCCGGTGTTCCGAGACAGAGAGTTGCAACGATGACGGATGCCGTGAAGCTGCGCATGGTCATGCCTTTTCCAGTTTGAGGAATGGCGAAACCTATCGACGAAATCTGGTTGGCATCTGATTCCGATGTGGCCATTCGGTGAAACCAATGCGGCCGTAATGCGCGCGGATGAGACCGGCTACGTCGGGTCGGAGCCCAAAGCGCAACTCAGTTGCAGACTTCCACGTTTGTGTATCCGCCCATATTCCCCTTCGCAAAGAGCGCCGGCGAATTGCCTTCGAGGCGGCAGCCGGGCCGGACCGGACGGCAGCCGGCCTGTCCGCACACGATCTGCCCGCTCGATTGCGGTTTGGACGGAGCAGCTTCGGTCTTCTTGCGTTCCGTGTCCCGTGCGGGCGCGTCGTCGCGCTTGGCGACCGGCTTCTTGTCCTGCACCTTCTCGCATTCGTTGTCGTCATTGACGCGGTAGCCAGCGCGACAGGTGATCTTCACGCAGGCATCGCCGTCGGCCTTGAAGCCATGGTCGCAGACCAGCGGGCAGACGCGTCCCGGCTTGGCCTTGATCGCGTCGAGGGCATCGAAGCTCGCGAGCTTGGCATCGAACTTCGTGCCGGCGTATTTGTTGAACAGCGTCAGCGAACGTTGAGACGAGGCATTCCAGTCCCCATCCGCGGAGGCGGAGAGACAGCCGACGCGGCGCAGTTCCGATTGAACCAGCTTCGTCGTTTCCTGCGGCGACATTGTCGGCGGGGTCGAAGAGGGCGCTATCGCTGCGACCTTCTGCTCCGCGCTGGCAGAGGCCTGCTTTTCCGCGGCCAGCTTTGCGGCCGTCTCGGCGGCGGCCTTGTCGTTCGCCAGCTTCTCGGCGAGCGCCTTCTCCGCGGCCTGCTTCTCGGCCATTGCCTTCGCGACTGCCGCCTCGGCGTCCTTCCGTCGTTGCTCCGCAGCCGCGGCCTTGGCCTCCTCGATCTGCTTGGCCTTCTCGGCAGCGAGACGCTTCTCCTCGGCCGCCTTGGCCGCGGCTGCCGCCTTCTCCTGTTCGGCCTTGTTGGCGCGCTCGGCGGCGAGGCGGGCCTTCTCCTCTTCCGCCTGCCGGGCCTTGTCTGCCGTGGTCGCACGGGTTTCCTCGGCGGCGATCTTGTTCAACTGGCCTTTGGCGAGATCGGTATAGAAGCCGCTCGGAAAGCGGTTGAGGAAGGCGGTCCATCCGTCGCGTGTCCCAAGCTGAAGCGCCAATTCGTAGTCGCGCCGAATCTCGCTATCGGGATTTGCTTGGGGCCCGGCGACGACAGGCTTCGCCGCGATCAGCGGCATGTCGTCGCCGCCGAGCGAACCGTAGACATAGGGCTCCTGCTTGTAACCGGTGTTCTTGAGCACGTCGTCACGGACGAAGCCGAACGCCTTGCGCAGGTCGAGCCCCGGCGTCGGCAGCCGCTCCACCAGCGCTGCGGCAAACGGGCTGTTTCTGGAGTCGCCGTCCGAGGCCGTTGAGCCGGCCTTGGCGGCGAAAGCGATCATGGTGTTCGGGCTGGTCGGCTCGACCTTGGCGAGGCCGCGGCCGATGGCGCGCGCGGCCACCGTCCGTTTCATCGTCTTGGCAAAGGGATTGTCGCGGCAGGCATCGAGGATGACGAGGCGGAGCTGCTTGGCCGGTTCGATGGCGAACAGCAGCCGATCGAGCGGAAAAGCCTCGTCGAAGACATCGGTATCGGTCTCCAGCGCGGCGTCGGTCGGAACGAGATAATTGTTGCCGTCCAGCTCGATCCCGTGACCGGCATAATAGATGACGGCGACGTCGGCCTCGCGCGCCTTGCTGCCGAACTCGCGCAGGGCCTTGCGCATGTCGACGACGCTCAGGTCGAGCTTGACGTCCACGGTGTCGAAGCCGGCCTTCCTGAACATGCCGCCGACCAGCGAGGCGTCGTTCACCGGATTGGTCAGCCGGGGCACGCTCTTGTAGGCGGAATTGCCGATGACGAGAGCTACGCGCTTTTCAGCGTGCGCCGATCCGCAGCCCAGGCAGAATATCGTCAGAAAAAATAGAAAAATCCGAATCGCGCCCATTGCAGCCCCAAATCGCAATGTGATCAGAGTAGTCGCAGTGTGCCCTGGAGGCAAAGGCGCCTAATGTGACGAACATCACAGGCGCCCGTACCGGCATCGGCCAATGTCCGCCCGCAAGTCACAACGGAGGGTTGGCCAATGTGTGCTCTGCTCGATCTCATCTACCGACATGTCTGTCGGGCGTGCCTGCGCGAAGCGCGTCGAATGAGCCGAGGCGATTCGACCATCGCAATCTCGTAATTCCGGGCTCGGCGTGCGACCCGTCTTGACTCCTTGAAGGGGTGCGCCCGCCATCCCGACGTGGTATCGCCCCTGTGCAATTGCAAAACCGCGACGGGATAGGCATCGCGAATGGGAATGACCGGGAACACCATGCAGCAGCCAAGCGGACACGAGCAAAACGCCGATCAGATCGCCTATTGGAACGGCCCGAGCGGCCAGCGCTGGGCCGATCGCCATGCGGCCCAGGAGAGCCTGCTCGGACCGATTGCCGAGGCGCTGATCGACTGCGCCAAGCCGAGACCCGGTGAGCGCGTTCTCGATGTCGGCTGCGGCTCCGGCGCGACGACGTTCGCGTTCGCCAAGGCGGTGGCGCCCGATGGGTTCGCGCTCGGCCTCGACGTGTCCGAGCCGATGCTGTCACAGGCGCGCGCGTTTGCGCCAAAGGGCCTGCCGCTCGATTTCGTGCTGGCCGACGCCACCGTGCATCCGTTCGAGCCGGCGAGCTTCGATCTCTTGGCCTCGCGCTTCGGCGTGATGTTCTTTGCCGATCCCATTGCCTCCTTCACCAATCTGCGGCGAGCGCTGAAGCCGACCGGGCGGCTCGCCTTCGTATGCTGGCGCGAGCCAAAGGAAAATCCGTGGATGATGGCGCCGCTGATGGCGGTCTACAAACACGTGCCGAAGATGCCGCCGGTCGGGCCGGAGGAGCCGGGCCCGTTCGCTTTCGCCTCGGAAGAGCGCGTGATGCGCATCCTGAAGGGAGCGGGTTTCGTCGACATGGCGATGGAGCCGCGCAATCTGGCGATGGATGTGGCGATCGGCGGCGGCCTCGATGCCGCGGTTGATGGCGCCTTGCAGATCGGCCCCGCCAGCCGCGCGCTGCAGGGACATCCGCCGGAGACGTACGCGGCTGCCAAGGCGTCGATCCGCGAGATGCTCGCGCCGTTCCTGAAGGGGCAATCGGTTTCGCTGCAGGGCGCGATCTGGATCGTGACCGCGAAGGCGGGGTAGTCGCCCGTCATCGGAGCCGCTTTAGGCGTGAACCTGCTCGGGCCGTGTGACATTGCACAGGGCCGGGGGCGCTGCTAGGTTGTGTGCGGGATGGGAGATGTTCAACTTCAGGGTCGGCTGCCCGGCGTGCAGCTCGGGCGGGCGGTCGCTGCTCTGGCAGTGTTTTATTTTCACACGCATCTAGCGCTGAACCACTTCGATGCATCCCAACTCGTTACTTGGAGGTTCCTGGCAAATCGAGGCGCCGACGGGGTCGACCTCTTCTTTGCCATTTCCGGGTTCATTGTCTGCTACGTCTCGACGGCGCCCGGCTACACACCGTTCAGTTTCCTCGCCAAACGCTTCTTTCGCATCTATCCCCTCAATGCGCTCGCAACGCTGGTCATGATTGTGTTCTTCAGCCGCAGCATCGGCGGGCCACCGCAGGAGATCGAGCTGGGCCGGATAGTGCGTTCGCTCCTGATCGTTCCGCAGCCCGCCCCCATGAACGCGGTTGGCTGGACACTCGAATACGAGGTGATTTTCTATCTCGTCTCCGCAGTGCTCATCCCGCTTGGCGGACCCCGACTGTTGTTCGTCTGGTGCATCGCCGCCACGTGGATCGGACGCGGCATCGAGCCGCAGCCGCCGATCATCTCTCGTTTTGCCGACGGTCACTATGCCGACTTCGCCGCCGGCGTGTTCGCCTACATGATGGTCGCGCGGTTTTCGCCGCGCTGGATCTCCAGTCTGGCGTTTCTGGTCTTGGCGGTCGTCGCCTACGTTGTTGGCCCGCAGCTGACGATATGGTCGACGCCGCTGGCGTGCTGCCTGGCCGTTGCCGCCTTGACGCTGCTACCATATGCGCCGCGCTTGCTCGTCAGACTCGGCGATATCTCTTACGGCATTTATGTGTGGCACTGGCCGGTGTTCATGTTCTTGCCGTGGCTGGCGGCATGGAGGCACTTCGACAAGGCGAATGGCGAGATCTGGCGCTGGGGTCTGCTCGTGCTCGTCATCGCGATCTCATCGGCGTCCTGGATGATGTTCGAACGCCCGATCAATCGTTGGGCGGCGCGATGGTTGGCGGGGCGCTCACAGACCGCGTCGGCGCCGACGAGCCAGGCTTCGACGTGACATCGCGGTTCGAACATGACCATCTGCGGGCATTGAAAATGGATCGAGCACTGGACCAGCGCACTGGTTCTTCATGGGGGGTGCTCGGGTGGGTGAACTCCATCGCGTGGTTCTGGGTCTGGGTTTGCGCAATCGGCCTGGCCTTGATGGTCCACCTTGCTTTCCTGGCGGCCTGGCCGGATCACTTCATCCACGAAGACAGCGCGGCCTATATCATCCAGGCCGAATCCATCCTGAGAGGACAATATCTTGAGGATATGATGAAGCGGCCGTACGGCGTGGCCGCCTTCCTTGTGCTGCTCTCAAAACTGTTCGGCCCGCACATCCTCGTCTTCGTCATCGCGCAGCACCTGATGAGCGTCGGCACTGCGCTTTTCGTCGCGGCCATCGTGCGCTTTGCCGGCGCGCCACGTTTCTTCGCGCTCGTGGCGTTTTGTCTGGCGGCGTTGCACGGCCGCATCGTCCACTACGACAATACAATCGGTGCCGAGACGATCTCCAACTTCCTGGTCAGTCTTGCGGCATTCATCGCCGCGGGCGCCGCCTTCAGGAAATGGCCAGCGTTGCCGGCCGCAGCGGCCGTTGGCTTGACGCTCGGCGCCTTGCTGACCTGCCGGTCGGCGGCGATAGGACAGGCTGCAATCATTCTGTTGTGGCTGGTGGTGGTGCTGGATGCGGGACTGCTGCGCCGGCTCGGCGTACTTGCGCTGGCAGGCTTTGTCGCATCAGTCGTCTACCTGACGCCGGCGGCGATCAATTTGGCGATCGGCAAGCGCCCCGCGGGCAACGAGACCCTGGCCGTGATGGCCTTCGTGGTCGGCTATTCCGGCGATTTCGAGCATGGTGTTCATCTCGACCGGAAGGCGCAGGCGCGGGGGTACGTCGAGCAGATGCGGGCTGAGGACACGCCTCGGGGATGGCCCGACATCGGTGTCTACCAGTGGCCGTTCGGCGCGATGCACCGGCTGGCGAAGACCGGCGACAGCGAGGCGGATCTCGAGAGGGTCGTGCGTGACATCTTCATCGAAACGCTGACGACGCCGTCGACGCTCTATCGCCACCTTACGAAGCACTTTCTGCGGGAAATGTTCTTCCTGCTGTTCGACGCAAATTCGGTGGCGCGGCGGACGCCCAGTCCGCAGGGTTATGAGTTCTTCATGGACCGCGACAGGTTCCCGTTCTTCGGCAGTCCGACCGGATTGAAGTCCGGACAGTTGGTTCAGGACTATTACAAGCCCTGGTGGCCATTGTCGCGGCTGCTGCCGACCGCGGATCAGCTTCAGCTCAATCTGAACCGTCTCTTTGCGCGTGGTTACGCGCCGAGTTCGGATCTGGTCGTGCTGTGCTGCGGGGTGAAAGTCTCGACCGAATACGACGATCGTCCGGGTGCGATGCTGTGGCTGTCCTCGGCGGCACTCTGCCTTGCGCTCGTGCTCCTGATCGGCGTCCCCGCGAGCCGTGCGGGTTGGGTCCGGCGGTCTTCCGGCCGCCTGGTTGCCGGCGGCACCTTGATGATCCTGCTGGCAATGGTCAGCGCCGCGTTTCCGACCTTCCTCGTTTATGGGCTCAATCGCTACGCGTACTACGTCATTCCCTTCCTCGCCGGCTCGAGCGCGATCCTCGGGAGTGTGCTGTTCGATTGGCTCAGGGCCAGGGCCGGCCGGGCCGGCGGCAGCGAGGCATAGACGCGGTCACACCACATCATCCGGCGCCAGCGCGCAGCCATTGTCCGGATGGGTCTCGATCTGAAGCGTGGTGTGGCCGATGCGATGGGTCGCCTTCAGGAGCTGCGCCGTCTCCATCAGGAAGGCATCGCCGGCCCCAGCGGGCATGACGAGGTGGCAGGTCAGTGCCGTCTCGGTGGTCGAGATCGGCCAGACGTGGAGATCATGGATCGCCGACACGCCGGGACGCGCGAGCAGGAAAGCTCTGATCGCGGCGAGGTCGGTGCCCTTGGGCGCTGCCGCCATCGACATGTCGATCGAGCCGCGCAAGAGGCTGGTCGTGCTCCACAGGATGGTGGCGCAGATGACGAGGCTGGTGACGGGATCGAGCCAGAGCCAGCCGGTCCAGATGATCAGCGCGGCCGAGACGACGACGCCGAGCGAGACCGCAGCGTCGGCGGCCATGTGTAGATAGGCGCCTTCGATGTTGATGTCGTCCTTGCGTCCGCTTGCGAACAGCAGGGCGGTAAAACCGTTGATGAGGATGCCGATGCCGGCGACCACCATCACGGTCACGCCCGCGACCGGCTCCGGCTCGCGCAGGCGCAGGATCGCCTCCCAGCCGATTGCGCCGGTCGCAACCAGCAGGAACACCGCGTTGGCCAGCGCCGCCAGGATGGTGGAGGCGCGAAAACCGTAGGTGAAGCGGCCGCTCGGCGCGCGCCGTGCCGCGATCGAGGCGCCCCAGGCCACGACCAGACCGAGGACGTCGGACAGATTATGGCCGGCGTCCGCGAGCAGGGCGGTGGAGTTGCCGAGATAGCCGTAGACCGCCTCGGCCACGACCAGCGCGGTGTTGAGCGTGATACCGAGCGCGAACGCCTTGCCGAAATTGGCGGGGGCATGGACATGGCTGTGACCATGGTCGCCATGATCATGGTGGTGATGACCGTGATGGTCGAGGCTGCCCAATTCTAGCGCTCCCCGGACGTCGCCAAATCAGGCGCCATTGTAGGCGTTTCGTTTGCGGCGTCACGGCGGAACAGCACGTAGAGCGCCGGCAGCACCAGCAATGTCAGCACGGTCGAGGAGATGATGCCGCCGATCACCACGGTCGCCAGCGGCCGCTGCACCTCGGCGCCGGCACCGGTCGCAAGCGCCATCGGCACGAAGCCGAGCGAGGCGACCAGCGCCGTCATCAGCACCGGGCGCAGCCGCGTCAGCGCGCCTTCGCGCACGGCCTCCACGAGGGGCCGCCCCTCGCTGCGCAGCCGCTCGATGAAGGCGATGATGACGAGGCCGTTGAGGACGGCGACGCCCGACAGCGCGATGAAGCCGACACCGGCGCTGATGGACAGGGGAATGCCGCGCAGCAAGAGCGCGGCGACGCCGCCGGTCAGCGCCAGCGGCACGCCGGAAAACACCAGCGCCGCGTGCGCCGCCGATCCCATGCCCATGAACAGCAGCAGGAACACCAGCAGAAGCGCCACCGGCACCACGATCATCAGTCGTTTTGTCGCGGAGACCAACTGCTCGAATTGGCCGCCCCAGCCGATCCAGTAGCCCGGAGGTAGCTTGACCTTCTCGGCGACGGCCGTCTCGGCTTCGGTGACGAAGGAGCCGAGGTCGCGCGCGCGGACGTTGGCGGTGACGACGATGCGCCGCTTGCCGTTCTCGCGGCTGATCTGGTTCGGGCCGGGCGTCGCGTCGACGGTTGCAACCGACGACAGCGGCACATAGCGCATCTGGGTGAGTGGGGAGGCGGACAGCGCGGTGCGAACGGCCGTGCCGGTTGCTGCGTCCTCGCCGGGCGGCAGCGGGATCGGGATCGCCCGGATCGCCTCGAGATTGCCGCGCAAATGCTCCGGCAGGCGAACCACGATGTCGAAGCGGCGGTCGCCCTCGAACAGCTTGCCGGCCGACTTGCCGCCGACCGCGATCTCGACGATGCCCTGCACCTCACCGACGCTGAGGCCGTAGCGGGCGAGCGCCTGGCGATCGAGGCGGACGGTGAGGATCGGAAGCCCTGCGACCTGCTCGATCTTGACGTCGCTGGCGCCGCGGATGCCGCGGATCGCGGCCTCGACCTGCTTGGCCGCGCCTTGCAGGATGTCGAGGTCATCGCCGAAGATCTTGACGCCGACGTCGCTGCGCACCCCCGAGATCAGCTCGTTGACGCGGAACTGGATCGGCTGGGAGATCTCATAGGCGCTGCCGGGAATGTCGTCGGCGGCCTTGTCGATCGCTTCGATCACCTCCGATTTCGATTTGCCCGGGTCGGGCCATTCGCTGCGCGGCTTCAGCATGATGTAGCCGTCGGTCTGCGCCGGCGACATCGGATCGGTGGCGATCTCGGCGGTGCCGATGCGGGTGAAGAACTCCTTCACCTCCGGAATCTGCGTGATGCGCTTTTCCAGCGCCTTCTGCAGGTCCAGCGATTGCGTCAGACTGGTGCCGGGAATCCGGATCGAGGCCAGCGCCACGTCGCCTTCGTCCAGGCTTGGAATGAACTCGCCGCCCATCCGCGAAGCGGCGATGCCGCTTGCCACCACGATGAATGCAGCCATGACGGCGACCGCGAGCCGGTTGTCGATGGCAAAGCGGAGCAGGGGAAGATAGGCGCGCTTGGCGATCCGCATGAACAGGTTTTCGTGCTCGGACACCTTGCCGGTGACGAAGATGGCGACGGCCGCCGGCACGAAGGTGATCGAGAACAGCACGGCTGCGCCCAGCGCCATCAGCACGGTCAACGCCATCGGCGTGAACATCTTGCCCTCGACGCCCGTCAGCGTCAGCACGGGCAGATAGACCACGGCGATGATCAGCGTTCCGAACAGGCTCGGCTTGATCACCTCGCTCGACCCGCGCAGGATCGCGCGCAGCCGCTCGGAGGTCGTGAGCAGGCCGCCTTTCTCGCGTTGGGCCGCGGCCAGCATGCGCAGGCAATTCTCGACGATGATCACGGCACCGTCGACGATGATGCCGAAGTCGATCGCCCCGAGGCTCATCAGGTTCGCGCTGACCTTTGTCTCGACCATGCCGGTGATCGTCATCGCCATGGACAGCGGAATGACGCAGGCCACCACGAGGGCGGCGCGGATGTTGCCGAGGATCAGGAACAGCACGGCCACCACCAGCGCCGCGCCCTCGAGGAGGTTGTTCTTGACCGTGCGGATGGTGGCTTCGACCAGATCGGTGCGGTCATAGACGGTTCGCGTCACGACGCCATCGGGCAGCGATTTGGCGATGTCCTCCAGACGGGCCGCGACGCGGCGGGCCACGGTGCGGCTGTTCTCGCCGATCAGCAGCATGGCGGTGCCGAGCACGGTCTCCTCGCCATCGCGCGTCGCGGCGCCCGTGCGCAGATCGCGGCCTTCCGTGACGGTCGCGACGTCCCTGATCCGGACGGGATTGCCGCCCCGCGAGCCGATGACGATGTCCTGAATTTCGCTGATATTGCCGACCTGGCCCGGCGAACGAACCAGATATTGCTCGCCGTTGCGCTCGATATAGCCGGCGCCGACATTGGCGTTGTTGGCGGCGAGCGCCGTCATGACGTCGCGAAAGCCGAGCCGGTAGGCCATCAGCTTGCCCGGGTCCGGCAGCACGTGGAATTGCCGCTCGAAGCCGCCGATGGTGTTGACCTCGATCACCCCTGGCACGTTGCGAAGCTGCGGCTTGATGATCCAGTCCTGCACCGTGCGCAAATCGGTCAGCGAATAGTCGTGACCGCTTTGCGTCTTGGCGCCCGCTTTCGCTTCGACGGTGTACATGAAGATCTCGCCGAGCCCGGTCGAGACCGGACCCATCGCGACCTGGACGCCGGCCGGAAGCTGGTCCTTGACCTGCTGGATGCGTTCGCCGACGAGCTGGCGGGCGAAAAAGATGTCGGTGCCGTCCTTGAAGACGACCGTCACCTGGCTGAGGCCGTAGCGCGACAGCGAGCGGGTATAGTCGAGCTTGGGCAGTCCGCCCATCGCGGTCTCGACGGGGAAGGTGATGCGCTGCTCGGTCTCGAGCGGCGAATAACCGGGCGCGCGGGTGTTGATCTGGACCTGGACGTTGGTGATGTCAGGCACCGCGTCGATCGGGAGGCGCTGGAAATTCCAGGTCCCGAAAGCGATGGCGCCGAGCGCGAACAGCAGGACCAGCCAGCGCTGATGCAGCGAGACGGCGATCAGGCGCTCAATCATGTTCGGCCTCGCCCTTGCCCATCTCCGCCTTCACGACGAAGCTGTTCTCGGCAACGTAGTGCTCGCCTGCCGACAGGCCGGCCTTGATCTCGACATGGCGCGGATCGGAATCGCCTGTTTCGACCGGGCGTGCCTCGATCTTGTCGCCGTCCTCGCGAACGAACACGATGGTCCGGTTCTCCAGCGTCTGGATCGCGCTCCTGCGCACGGCGACCGCGACGTTGCGTGCGGCGAGGATCAGCCGCGCCGTGACGAACAGGCCGGGCCGCAGGCGGCCGTCCGGATTTTGCAGCACCACGCGTGCAAGCGCGGTCTGGGTCTCGCTCGAGCCGATCGGCGCCATGTAGGAGATCGTGCCCTTGATTTCGCCGCGGCCATCGTCGGGATCGATCAGCACCTCGTCGTTGAGGTGGACGCGCCGGAGGTCCTGCCGGTAGATCGACAGGTCGACCCAGATGGTGGAGAGGTCGGCGACGACGAAGGCCGGCTTCTGCTCGGAGGCGTATTCGCCGAGCGAGATCTGCCGCTCGATGATGGTTCCGGCTATGGGCGCCTTCAGCTCGTAGACGGTGAGGCTCTGGTTGCTCTCGATCGCGGCGAGCAGATCGTCCTTGCCGACCTTGTCGCCGATGCGCTTCTGGATCGATTTGGCGAGGCCCGGAAAGCGCGGCGTCACCTGCACCACGGCTTCCTGGTTGGCGCGCAGAATGCCGTTGAAGGCGAGCGTGTCGGTCAGGGTCGCGCTCGCGGCTTCGGCGAGCGTGACGCCCGCGGCTGCCAGCTTGACGTCGGAGATGCGGATGCGGTCGGCGCCGTGCTCATCCTGCTCGACATGGTCGTTCGGCTTCTTTTCGGAATGCTCAGTGTGCTCGGTATGCGCGGGCGTGGCCGGCCCGAGCAGGGAATAGCCGTAAGCGCCGAGGGCGGCGGCAACGATGGCGACGAGAATGGTGGAGGACGTCTTCATCGTGCGCTCTCCCGCGCCAGCGTGAAGGGATTGCCGACGAGGCCTTCGATGGTCGCAACGCCTGCGTGGAAATTCTGAAGCGCCTCCTGCTCGCGCAGCCGCGCCTGGGTAACACTCGCCTGCGCGTCGAGCACCTCGAGCAGGGTGAAGCGGCCCTGGCCGTAGCCTTGCGAGATCGCCTCGGACGCCTCGACGGCCTTGGGGATCGCGGTCTCGCGCAGCACCGCGAGCTCGCGCAGCGAGCCCTGGAGCGAGTCGTAGGCGCGGCCGGCAATCACGATCAGCGCGTTGCGGTTGGCCTCGCGCTCGGCCTTGGTCTTGGCGAGGCTTTCCTGCGCCGAGAGGATGTTGCCCTGGTTCTGGTCGAACACGGGGATCGGCACCGAGAGGGAGAGCCGCACCGCATCGTCATTGGTCTCGTTATAGTGACGCCATCCGGCCGCGATCCGCACGTCCGGATAGGGCTTGAGCCGTGCCAGCAAGAGCTCGGCATTGCGCTGGGCGAAGACCGCGGTCCAGCGCACCAGCTGCGGATTGGCGTCGATGGCGGCGACCACCGACTGGAACGTCGGCGGCTTGCCCATGGTGTCGAGCCGGCCGGAGACCTCGCCGAATTTCGCGGATGCCTCGCCCATTAGCACCGCAAGCTCGCGCCGGGCGCTGGCCAGCGTTGCCTTGAAGCGCTCGCGGTCGGCCTTCACCAGGGCGGAGGCGACTTCAGCGCGGCCGGTCTCGGCCGGCGAGGAGGCGCCGGCCTCGACGCGACGGCGCAAGAGCGGCGTCAAGCGGTCGATCGCGGCAATCTGCTCGTCGAGGATCTGGATGCGCCGCTGCGCGCCGAGCACGCTGAGGAAGGCGATCGCAGTCTCCGACAGCACCTCCAGCCTGACCGCCTTGCGCTGGATCGCGGCGACCTCGATACCGGCCGCGCCGGCGGCGATCCGCGCGTCGCGCTTGCCGAACAGCTCGAAGGCCTGGCTGATCTGGAGCGTGGTCTCGGCCGAACGCGTCCCGCGGTACTTGCCGGAACCGAATGAATCGTCCTGCTCGTAAGACAGCTCCGGATTGAACAGGGCGCCGGCCTGGATCCGTTGGCCCGTGGCGATGCCGACGTCGCGCTCCGCCGCCGTCAGCCGTGGGCTCGCGGCCAGCGCGCGCGACAGCGCGCTTCGCATCGTCAAAGTCTGGGCGTGCGACGGCGCAATCGCCGATCCGGCAATCAGACACGCCACCGCGCACGCCAGGCGCGCGGCCATTCTCCTGCGAAACATAAAACCGACCTGTGAAGGATGAACCTAATGGGCGCGGACGCCCGACCAATCCGTTCAGGCAATATGTTTGGGAGGCGGAGAATCGGTATCGGGGGTAATTCCGGCGAGCCGGGGCGCATGCTGCGGGCTCGATGCAGCTGCAAGCGCGACCGATGCGGCCGCAGGCGCCGGCTGTGTCACGGTCAGCGAGAAGCAGCCATGGCAATGATGTCCGCCGATGGCCTTGTGGTCACTATGGCCCGTGGGACCATCAAGGACCGCGGCGATCTCCGAGCCGCCGCCGGGCGTGGTGACGTCGATGTCGTGCGAGCCATGCAGCGCGCCCGCGAGCAGATAGACGACCGCGATCAGCACAGACAGGAGCCCGCGCCAATTGCACCGGCGGCAAGTTCCTGAGGGCTGGCGGTTCGCGGGCACGACGTCACTCTGGTTGCGGTCTGTGCCCGGCCTAGCATGGGGGCGGGAACAGTGTCGACCCGCAACATTGTTACGTCCCTTGAAGAATTGCCGCAGTGCCGGCCGCATATGCCAGCGCTTCTCACTGGCGCGTGATCAGGCCCAGTTGAGCGTCGGCTGCCGCTTCTGGAACATCGCCGGTGTCGCCGTCCTCGGCCGGGTCGATTGCGCAACGGCCGGCTTCCATCGCCCGCTCCAGCCATTTGATGGCTTCATCGATCCATCTGTCGTGCTGCTCGGGATCGGCGATCGCCTTTTCCCGAAATGCATCTGCCTGATGAAGGCACGCCGTTCTGCGGTCCACGCGGCTCTCCCCGATCCGGAGGTTCCGCCCCGGTGGCATCCTTTATGATCGCAGAGCCGGCGTCGTTAACATAGGACAGGAAACGCAAAAGGAAGGCCCCAGCCCGGGGCTGACCGGCTGAGGCCTTCGTGCTCACAATCTTCATCCTTGGGACTTGAGCAGACAATGCGCATCGGGCCGGTTCGTTCCGCACTTCGATGCCGAATTAGGAACGTTCCTCATTCGTCCCGATTAGCGATCAGGAATGTTTGAGGAGGATGGGACTATGGACGGACTGATTTATCTGATCGGCCTGATCGTCGTGATCATGGCGATCCTGTCGTTCTTCGGCCTGCGCTGAGAGAACGGCAATGGAAACGCTCGTACGGGAAGACATGATGGAGGGCGGCGGGGCGGCGTCCGACAACCGCCGGACCATCCAGTGGAGCTCGGTGTTCGCAGGCGCTCTCGCCGCCGGTGCAATGTCGTTCATCCTGATCGGCTTTGGCGTCGCGGTCGGCCTGGGTGTCAGTTCAGCCTCGCCGACATGGCGCGATGCCTCGGCGGCGCTGGCGCTGCTGTCCGGGCTGTACCTGATCATCCAGGCGATCATCAGCTTCGGGTTCGGTGGCTACATCGCCGGCCGGACGACGCGACCAGCGCCCGCGCTGGCGACGATCGAAGACGATGGCGAGCGACGGGACGGCCTGCACGGGCTGACCTCCTGGGCCCTGGCCGTGCTGGCTGGCGCGGCTCTGCTCGCGCTGCTCGGCGCTGCCGCGATCGACCGTTCGCCGATGCGCAGCTCGGCAAGCAATACGTCCGCGGCCGAGCCGCTGCTCAGCTACGAGCTCGACAAGCTGTTCCGCGCGCCGCGTCGCGCCCCAAACATCGATCTGAGGGAGGCACGCGCTGAGGCGGGACGGATTCTGATGACGTCGTCCAGCCATAGCGGAGTCAGCACCGACGACCGAGCCTATCTGGTGCAGCAGGTTGCTGGTCTGACGGGGCTACAGGCCCCCGACGCCGAACGGCGGGTCGATGCGCTGATCGCGGACTCCAAGACTGCCATCAACCGTGCGCGGCGCAACTCGATCATCGTGGCGTTCTCGGTCGCGGCCGCGACCCTGATCGGTGCCGCGGTGGCGTGGGCGGCGGCTGTGGCCGGTGGGCGGCATCGCGATGGAGAACCATTGCCGAATTGGATGGCGAGCTCAAATCGCTTCCATCGCAATCCGCGCGCAATGCCGGTGCCGTAGCTCCAAAGCAGATGGCCGAGCGGCAAGCCCGGCCATTTCGGCATGCATAACAATGGGAGGCGTCAGGCCTTCTCCTCCCAGATCATCGCCAGATGCACGATGGTCTGCACGGCCTTCTCCATGTCCTGCCGGCTGACCCATTCGAGCCGCGAATGAAACGCGTGCTCGCCGGCAAAGATGTTGGGGCAGGGCAGGCCCATGAAGGACAGGCGCGAGCCGTCGGTGCCGCCGCGGATCGCGGTGCGCATCGGGCGCAGGCCGGCGCGGCGGATCGCCTCGATGGCGTATTCGAGCACGTGCGGGTGACGGTCGATCACCTGCTTCATGTTGCGGTACTGCTCCCGCACCTCGAACGTGTAGGTCGAGCGCGGATAGTCTTTCATCACGTCCTTGACGATGGTCTCGAGCAGGACCTCCTTCTCCTTCAGCCCTTCCTCGGTGAAGTCGCGGACGATGAAAGAGAGCCTTGCCTGCTCCAGCGCGCCCTCGATGCCGATCGGATGCAGAAAGCCCTGCTTGCCCGAGGTCGTCTCCGGCGAGCAGCCTTCCTTCGGCAGCCGTTCGACGATGGCGGCCGCGATCTTGATCGCGTGCTCCATCTTGCCCTTGGCGTAGCCGGGATGGGCGCTGACGCCGTTGATGGTGATGGTGGCGCCGTCGGCCGAGAAGGTCTCGTCCTCGACGCAGCCGGCGCTTTCGCCGTCCATGGTGTAACCGAAATCGGCGCCGAGCTTCTTCAGATCGACATTGTCGACGCCGCGGCCGATCTCCTCGTCCGGCGTGAACAGGATCTTGATGGTGCCGTGCTTCACATCGGGGTTGTTGATGAAGAAGTGCGCGGCATCCATGATCTCGGCAACGCCCGCCTTGTTGTCGGCGCCCAGCAGCGTGGTGCCGTCGGTGGTGATGATGTCGTTGCCGATCTGGTTCTTCAGCGCGGGGTGCTCGTTGAAGCGGATCACCTGGCTGGCATCGCCTGGCAGGGTGATGTCACCGCCGCGATAGTTCTTCAGAACTTGCGGCTTGACGTCCTTGCCGGTGACGTCGGGCGAAGTGTCCATGTGCGAGCAGAAGCAGATCACCGGCACCTTCTTGTCCGTGGTGGCCGGGATCGTTCCGTAGACGTAGCCGTAATCGTCGAGATGCGCGTCGGCGACGCCCATGGCCTTCAGCTCGGCGGCGAGCACGCGGCCGAGATCCTTCTGCTTCTCGGTCGAGGGCGAGCGAGGGGATTCCGGATCGGACTGGGTGTCGATGGTGACGTAGCGCAGGAAGCGCTCGGTCACGGTATGCGAAAAGGTGAGGGAGGACATTTCTGGTCAAACCGCCGGGGTCAGGGAAGCAGCCGGTATACCAGAAAAGCGGGCCGCGTTGCGGCAGGAAGGAGGTGGGATCAGGCTTAACGAAGCGTAGCCTCAGATCGCCTCTTTCAGTTCCTTGACCGGGCGGAAGGTAACCTTCTTGCTGGCCTTGATGTGGATCGGCTCGCCGGTGGCGGGATTGCGGCCGGTGCGGGCGGCGCGCTTGCGGACCTGGAGGATGCCGAGCCCGACGATGCGGACCCGGTCGCCCTTCCTAAGGTGCTTGGCGATCAAATCGACCATGTCGGTCAGGACCGCCTCGGCGCGCTTTTTCGACAGCTCCTGGCTCTCGGCGATATCGGCGGCGAGGTGCTTGAGCGTGATAGTGGCGGGAGCAGCTGCCTTCCTTGTCGAATCCTTCTTGGCCGGATCCTTCTTAGCCATGACTGGCCTCCTCGGTTGTCCAATGACAGGGTATCCCTGGAAAAGCCGAGAGTGCGTGGGGATCCCTCTAAGTCCTTTGAGACGTAGACGATTCGGGCGCGGGCTGACTATGCCGAGAGTTCCCGCCAGCGGCAGGCAATCGCCGGCGCAGATGCCGCGGAAGTCTAGAAGTTCAAGCTAAGACTATGAAGGGATTGCCAAAATGGCGCGAGAGACGGGGCTCGAACCCGCGACCTCCGGCGTGACAGGCCGGCGCTCTAACCAACTGAGCTACTCCCGCGTGGTTCGCTCGATGCGCGCGGAACGAGGGGGGAATTAAAGGCGGGGCTGAGTGAAGTCAAGGACGTTGCGCTTCACCGGTGCAACTCGGCTAAGCATTGCTCTGGAAAACGAAAAAGGCCGCCCGGAGGCGGCCATCGGTCAGCCCGGAAGAGGACGTATCAGCGAATCTCGGACGTCCCCGCGCTCGTCACCACCACCGGCTTGCCGGCCTTGATGACGTGGGTGGACTGGGCGGTCTGGCTGTAATCGGCATTGGTGCGGGCTGCGATGCCGAAGGCCGCCACTGTGATGCCAGCCACCAGCGCCACCACCACGATCTTCAGGTGGGTCGCACGATCAGCAGAGTGAATTGAGTGGTTCATCTGAGCCTCCCGACGGGCTTTGCCGCCGTCTGTAGGCTCATGTCTTAAGGACCATCTGTTTCCGGATGGTTTCACGGGTTCCGCAAAATGGTTTCATCTCGCCGCCCGGCTGGTTTCGCCGGGCGGGCTCACCGGGTCGGTCTCAGGCCGCGGCACGGCCGATGTCGTCCCGGATCGCGCGGGCGGCCCAGATGAACAAGAGGGCGCCGAGCGTGGTCGTGACCGCCGCCGAGAGCAGGGAATAGCGCACGGCCTCTGCGCCATAACTGCCCTTCAGGGCGTCATTGACCATGCCGACTGCGAGCGGGCCGACGCCCTGGCCAAAGCAGGTGGCGGTGAGCGCGATCAGCGCGGAGGCGAGCGCGCGCATGCTGGGCTTGGCCACCGTCTGCGCGATCGCGAAGATCGGGCCGAGATGGAAGCCGACCAGGAACGAGGTCAGCGCCAGCATGGCGACCATCATCGCGAAATCCTGCGTCAGCATGCACAGCGCGAACACCGGCCCGGCGAGGCCCGAGGTGATCGCAGGCGCCCACAGCTTCCAGCGGTCGTCGCGGCGGCTGACTTGCGCCACCACGAAGCCGCCGAGCAGGGTACCGGCCATGCCGGCGAGGCCCTTGAAGGTGCCGGCATAGGTGCCGATCTCCGCGCTCGACAGATGGTGCACGCGCGCCAGGAACGGCGGGATCCAGGCCGCGGTGGCGTAGTTCGTGTAGGTGGTGAGGCAGAAGCCGATCAGGACGATGATGAAGCTGCGCTGCGACGCCAGGAAACGTAGCGTTGGCCCGAGCGGCTCGGGCACGAAGCTCTCCTGCATCGCGCCGCGCTTCGGCTCGGAGATCGTCAGCCACAGCACCAGTGCGAGCAGGATGCCGGGCAGGCCGGCGACATAGAAGGCCATCCGCCAGCCATAGTGCTGGTTGACGTAGCCGCCGACGAAATAGCCGAGGAAGACGCCGAGATAGGTGCCGATGGCGTAGATGCCGAGCGCGCGCGGGCGCTCGTTCTTGGCGAAGAGATCGGCGACGATCGACTGCGAGGCGGGTGAGCCGGCGGATTCGCCGATGCCGACGCCGATGCGCGCCAGTGCCAGCGAGGTTACGCTGGTGGCTGCGCCGCACAGCGCCGTCATCGCGCTCCAGAATGCAAAGGCGACGGCCACGATGTTGCGCCGGTTGAGCCGGTCGGCGACGCGCGCGATGGGAATGCCGAGCAGGGAATAGAACAGCGCAAAGCCGAAGCCCGCGAGCAGGCCCATCATGGTGTCGCTGAGCGCAAACTCCTTCTTGATCGGCTCGATCAGCACGTTGAAGATCGTGCGGTCGAGGAAGTTCAGCGCGTAGATGATGGTGAGCAGCCCCAGCACGTAATAGCGCCGCGCCGGGGGCTTTGCCGCGGCAGCCGTTTGCACCGACATCTGTGACGTCACATCGACCATCGCTTCCCCCAATTTGTGTTTATTGTCGTTAATGGTCCAGCCCGGAAGTAGGGGCTGGAAGGTCAGCCTTCGCGGATGTAATTCCCCGCTTCGAATTCGACCGGCGGCGCGCCGGCATCGAACGAGACGCCGATCGGGTCGCGGCCTGCGGCGAGTGCGTCGAGCTGGTCGCTCAGCATGCGCCGGATCATGAGGATCCCGCGGTCGCTCTGGCCGAAATGCTCCTCGGAATGGATCGTCACCTCGCCCTGGCCGACCTGGGCCTCATAGTCGCCCGGAAATTGCTGGTGCTCTTGCTCGGTCATGTCCCACCAGAACTTGCCGTTGAACTTCGAGCGCATGCGGCTGATGTCGCCGGAGTTCTTGACGCGGCCGGCGACGTAGATCCGGAAGGAGCCATCGTCGATCGGAAGCACCCAGCCGATCGACTCGACGCGCGCGAACTGCGCGACGCGCGGATTCGGCACGACGCGCAGCGTCGGCAGCGCGGCCTCGCTGACGCGATAGAACACCTTGCCGTCGTCCTGCTTGCGCTCGGAGCGCACGAGGACGCCGCGCGGCGATTTCTCGAACCTCACCTCCGGGATCGACGCCATCATGTTGGTGAATTGCGGTCCGGAGAACGAGCCGTGCAGCACCGGCACGTGATAGGGATCGACCACGTTCTCGAAATGCTGCAGCCAGTTGCAGGGGATGATGGCGGGGCCACCGCCGCCGATCGAGGAATCATCGGCCTCGACCAGCTCACCGTCGTCCATTGTCTCCAGGCATTCGTAAGCCGGCAGCACCGGGCGTTTCCCGGCCGGGCCCATATAGGCGAAGATCAGGCCGTAGCGTTCCTCGACCGGATACCAGGGCTGGCGCACCTTGTCCTTGAACTGGCCGCCGTCGGGCTCGCAGGGCTGCTCCAGGCAGTGGCCCTCGGGTGTCGAACTTCCAGCCGTGATAGCAGCAACGGATGCCGTCCTCCTCGACCTTGCCATAGTAGAGCGTGGTGCCGCGGTGGCAGCATCGGGCGTGCACCAGGCCGGCGCGGCCATGCTTGTCACGGAACAGCACCAGATCCTCGCCGAGCGCGCGCACCTTCTTCGGTGTGTCGGTGGCGTCACCGACGAGCCCGACCGGGTGCCAGTAACGGCGCAGCAGCTCGCCCATCGGCGTGCCGCGCGCGACCGAGGTGAGCTCGGTGCGGGTGTGCGCCGGCTTCATCGCATAGGCCGTGCCGAGGTCACGATCCCGCTGGGTGATGGTCATACCTGGTTCCTCCCGCTTTGGCCGGCCCTTTTCGGCACTTGGATCCAGTGAAAGATAATTCGATGACAATGTCAACGATCTTCCAAATGCCTCTTAATCGCATTTGATGAAGCGTCCGGCCGGACTTGGCAGGCTCGGACTTGGCAGGCCCGGACTTGGCAGCGTCGGGCTTGGCAGGCTTGGGCTTTCTTGGCAGAGGTGGATGATGAGCCAGACCGAGAGCAGGGGCGGGGCGACGTCGCCCGCAGCGGACGAGAGCGAACCGTCGGCCCCGATCACCTTGATGCTGTCGTCGCGACTGATGGTGCTTGCCAATCTGCTCAAGCGCGGCGCGATCCTGCGTTACAAGCGCCTTACCGGATTGTCCTCGGTCGAGTTCGGTCTCGTCGCCTCGCTGGGCCGCCGGCCGCCGATGAGCGTGGCGCGGCTCGCCGAAGCCGTCGGCCAGGACAAGGGACAGATCAGCCGCGCGCTGGCCAATCTGCTCTCGCGCAAGCTGATCGCAAAGACTGCGAATCCGAAAGATAGCCGCGAGGTGCTGATCTCGCTGACCCCAGCGGGGCTCGCCGCGCATGATGCGATCGTCGAGGGCGCGCAGGAGCGCAATCGGCGCCTGCTGGAACAGCTGAGCGAAGCCGAGTTCCACACGCTGCTGGGACAGGTCGACCAGCTCACGGCGATCGCCGCCGAGATGCTCGAGAGCGAGAAGAACGCGCGCTGATCATCCAGCAATCTCTGAACATGTTGGATCGCTTCTAAGAGTCTTTCTAAGAAGCTTTCAATTAGGGAATTCTCGCGCGCTCCCATAAGCGTCACCTCCAAGCGCATGCCGTCCGGGGACAGGCGGCATGACGCATCGAACATGCAGCTTTGGGGTGGCGCGTTGAACAGTCTTGGAATGCTGCGGTCGGCCGTGTTGGCGACCGCGTCCGCTTGGGTTTTGATGCCGCAGGCATCGCTTGCACAATCGTCCGCGCAGGGTGGCGCAGCGAGCCTGCCGCCGGTGACCGTCACCGCCCCGGAAGCGCGCCGCCGCGCGACCACGACCCCTCAGCGCCGTGCGCCGCGGTCGTCGGAGCAGATCGCCAACAGGAACAGGCCGCAGCCGCAGCGCAACGTCGGCTTCGTCGAGACGCCGCGCGGCCCAGTGAACGGCTACGTCGCGGGTCGCAGTTCGTCCGGCACCAAGACCAACACGCCGATCATCGAGACGCCGCAGTCAGTATCCGTCATCGGCGCCGAGCAGATCCGCGACCAGAAGCCCAACAAGCTCGATGAGGTCCTGCGCTACACTGCCGGCGTGCGCGCAGGGACTTTCGGCACGGATACCCGCAACGACTGGTGGTTGATCCGCGGCTTCAAGTCCGAGGACATCGGACTGTTTCTCGACGGCATGCAGCTGTTCTACACGTCCTATGCCAGCTGGAAACTGCAGACCCCCAACATGGAGCGGGTCGAGGTATTGCGCGGTCCGTCGGCGGTGCTTTACGGGGGATCAAGCCCGAGCGGCATCGTCAACGTCATCAGCAAGATGCCGCCGGCCGAGCCGATCCGCTACATCGAGGCCGGCGTCAATAATTTCGGCAATGCCTATATCAGTTTCGACATGGGCGGTCCGGTCGCGACGAGCCCCGAGAACGGCAAACTGTTCGCGCGCGTGGTCGGCCAGGTCCAGAACGGCGGCACGCAGGTCAACTTCACGCCGGACAACAACTACGTCATCGCACCGTCGTTCACGTGGAAGCCGGATGCCGACACGAGCTTCACAGTGCTTGCGTCTGCCTCGAAGCAGGACACCCGCGGCATCAACTTCCTGCCCTACCAGGGCACGGTGACGAACGCGCCGTTCGGCAAGATTCCCACGAGCTTCTTCGTCGGAGATCCAAGCGTGGACAAATTCACGCGCGAGCAGGAGATGCTGGGCTATCAGTTCGAGCGCAATCTAACCGACGACCTGACGTTCCGCCAGAACGCCCGCTTTGCGCATGTCGACATCAGCTACCGCGGCTATGTCGGCAACGATTGGGACAGCATCAACACCGCCACGATGGGACGATATAATTGGTACGCGAAGAACACCGCCAACCAGGCCAATCTCGATAATCAGCTCGAGTATCGCTTCAACACCGGTCCGGTCAGACACACAATGCTGTTCGGCGTCGATCTGAGAGGCTACCAGATCGACGATTATCAAGCCTTCGGATTCGGCGTACCCTCGATCAACGTTTTCAATCCGGCCTATGGGGGAGCCGAGGTTGCGTTGCCGAGCGCGCCGTTCCGTAACTTCCTCATCACACAGAAGCAGGCCGGCACCTATCTCCAGGACCAGATGAAGCTCGGCAACTTCACGCTGGTGCTGAGCGGCCGCAATGACTGGGTCGAAACGACGCAAGAAGCGCGGGACACCGGCGCAACCGTTGCCAGTCGTGACGACAGCAGGTTCAGCGGCCGCGCCGGACTGATCTACAATTTCGACAACGGCATCGCGCCCTACGTCTCGTATTCGACGAGCTACAATCCGATCATCGGCCTCAATGCGACGAACCAGCTGTTCCTGCCGGAGACCGGCAAGCAGGCCGAAATCGGCGTGAAGGTCGCGCCAAAAGGCTTCGATGGCTATTTCACGGTTTCGGCTTTCGATTTGGTCCGTCAAAACGTCGCGACGACATTACCGGGCAGCGTTCCGGTCTTGCAGAACCAGACCGGCGAGGTGACCTCGCGCGGCATCGAGCTCGAAGCGGTGGCCAATGCCACGAAGGAGCTGAAGTTCATCGGCGCCTTCACGTCCTATCATCTCTTCAACAGCAAAGACCTCGACCCGACCCTCGTCGGCAAGACGCCGACCAATACGCCCCAGCTTCTGGTGTCGGGATGGGCCGACTACACCTTCAAGGATGGACCGTTGGAAGGGTTCGGCTTTGGCGGTGGCGTGCGTTACATCGGCCCGTCCTGGGCGGATGCTGCAAACACCCTCGAAGTTCCCGCAGTCGTGCTCGGCGATCTCGCGCTCCACTATGAATGGCAGAACTGGCGTACGGCGCTGAACGTGATCAACCTGACCGACAAGATCTATGTCGCGAGCTGCGCGTCGGCCACGTCGTGCTTCTACGGCGATCGCCGGCGTGTCACCGCCAGCGTCTCCTACAAATGGTGAGGGCGGGATAAGGGCGGCGCCATCTGGCGCCGCCGCTCTTCCTCACGAGATAGATGAGCTCCCGGGCTATGCCCCCCAGCCCGAAGCTCATCCGAGCGCGGCGCGCGCGACGGCCCAGGATGTCGCCGTCGCCGCGCTCGCGGCTGGACCCCGGCCGGACTGCAATATATCGCCTGAGGCGGGGCTCGCCCCCCGCGCGATGCATGGCTCGTGCCTGCCTTGCCTGTGGATAGGCTGCTCGGAGCGGCTGCGGGCTTGGTGGGTGGGAATGCGGCCGACCAGCGGCAATCGTCGTTTTAATGTGTATTTTGCCGCGCCGCGGCCTACATAAAGTGGGCCTTCCCAAACAGCAGACGCCACGGCCGCGGGCCCGAACCGCCCTTGCTGGCCTTGGCGATCTGCTCCATACCAACGCGGGGTGATTCCGGGATTTTCACCGTTCTGGGGGCGGCAAAGGGCCTAAAAAGAGCGTGTCTTGCGCCCATTGGTGCACTGCGCTAAGGCTCAGAATAATTCCAAATCGGACGAATCCGTGGCTGTCCCGAGGCTGCGGGAAAAAGGGCTCGCCATGAGCGGCATTCTGCAGAACTATCTTCCACTCGTCGTCTTTATAGGGGTAGCGGGCCTCATTGGCCTCGTGCTGCTGATCGCGCCCTTCGTCGTGGCGTTCCAGCAGCCGGACCCGGAAAAGCTGTCGGCGTATGAGTGCGGTTTCAACGCCTTCGACGACGCGCGCATGAAGTTCGACGTCCGCTTCTATCTCGTCGCCATTCTCTTCATCATCTTCGATCTCGAGGTGGCGTTCCTGTTTCCCTGGGCGGTGGCGTTCGGCAAGCTTGGCGCGACCGGCTTCTGGTCCATGGTGGTGTTCCTCGCCGTGCTGACGGTCGGGTTCGCCTATGAATGGAAGAAGGGAGCACTCGAATGGGATTGAACCCCGTGTCGTCCACAGGTCCGGCTATCGCGCCGGCCCCCAAGGGCATCCTGGATCCGTCGACCGGCCGGCCGGTCGGGGCCAATGATCCGTTCTTTCTCGAGGTCAATTCCGAGCTGTCCGACAAGGGCTTCTTCGTGGCTGCGACCGACGACCTCATCACCTGGGCCCGCACCGGCTCCTTGATGTGGATGACCTTCGGTCTCGCCTGCTGCGCGGTCGAGATGATGCAGGTGTCGATGCCGCGCTACGACGTCGAGCGCTTCGGCTTCGCGCCGCGTGCCTCGCCGCGCCAGTCCGACGTGATGATCGTCGCCGGCACGCTGACCAACAAGATGGCGCCTGCGCTGCGCAAGGTCTACGACCAGATGCCCGAGCCGCGCTATGTCATCTCGATGGGCTCCTGCGCCAATGGCGGCGGCTACTATCACTATTCCTACTCGGTCGTGCGCGGCTGCGACCGCATCGTGCCGATCGACATCTATGTGCCGGGCTGCCCGCCCACGGCGGAAGCGCTGCTTTACGGCGTGCTGCTGCTGCAGAAGAAGATCCGGCGCACCGGCACCATCGAACGCTAAGGTTTTACGTCATGGACGACGCCAAGCTCGACGCACTGGGGCAGACGATCGTTAGCGCGCTTCCGGGCGCCGCCATCGGTCATTCGGTGGCCTTCAACCAGCTCACGGTTGATGTCGAAGCCAGCAAGATCGTCGAGGTGGTCAAGTACCTCCGCGACGATCCGAACTGTCGCTTCATCAACTTCACCGACATCACGGCCGCGGACTATCCCTCGCGCGAGAAGCGCTTCGACGTGATCTATCACTTCCTGTCACCGACCCTGAACGCGCGGATCCGCCTCAAGGCCCAGGCCGACGAGACCACCCAGGTGCCGTCGCTGATCGAATTGTTCCCCGGCGCCGACTGGTTCGAGCGCGAGGCCTACGACCTCTACGGCGTGTTCTTCGTCGGCCATCCCGACATGCGCCGCATCCTCACCGATTACGGCTTCGAGGGCCATCCGCTGCGCAAGGATTTCCCGACCACGGGTTTCGTCGAGGTCCGCTACGACGACCAGGAGAAGCGGGTGGTGTACGAGCCCGTCCGGCTCAACCAGGAATTCCGCAAGTTCGACTTTTTGTCTCCGTGGGAAGGTGCCGACTACCCGGTGCTTCCGGGGGATGAAAAAGCGGGGCCGAAGGTCTGATCATGAACGAGCAACCTGAAAATCTCCGCAACTTCACCATCAATTTCGGGCCGCAGCATCCGGCCGCGCACGGCGTGCTGCGTCTGGTGTTGGAGCTTGACGGCGAAGTCGTCGCGCGCGTCGATCCGCATATCGGCCTGCTTCACCGTGGCACCGAGAAGCTGATCGAGCAGAAGACCTACCTCCAGGCGATCCCTTACTTCGATCGGCTCGACTACGTCGCGCCGATGAACCAGGAACACGCCTTCTGCATGGCGGCCGAAAAGCTGCTCGGCATCGAGGTGCCGCGCCGCGGCCAGCTGATCCGCGTGCTCTATTGCGAGATCGGCCGCATCCTGTCGCATCTGCTCAACGTCACCACGCAGGCGATGGACGTCGGCGCGCTGACCCCGCCGCTGTGGGGCTTCGAAGAGCGCGAGAAGCTGATGGTGTTCTACGAGCGCGCCTCGGGCAGCCGCATGCATGCGGCTTACTTCCGCGTCGGCGGCGTGCATCAGGATTTGCCGCAGAAGCTGGTCGACGACATCGAGGCCTGGTGCGATCCGTTCCTGAAAGTCGTGGACGATCTCGACCGCCTGCTCACCGCCAACCGCATCTTCAAGCAGCGCAACGTCGACATCGGCGTGGTGCCGCTGAAGGAGGCCTGGGAGTGGGGCTTCTCGGGCGTGATGGTGCGCGGCTCGGGCGCGGCCTGGGACCTGCGCAAGTCGCAGCCCTATGAATGCTACGCCGAGATGGATTTCGACATTCCGATCGGCAAGAACGGTGACTGCTACGACCGCTATCTGATCCGCATGGAAGAGATGCGCCAGTCCATCCGCATCATGAAACAGTGCATCCAGAAGCTGAACGCGCCCGACGGGAAGGGCCCCGTTGTCGTCGCCGACAACAAGGTCGCGCCGCCGCGCCGTGGCGAGATGAAGCGCTCGATGGAAGCGCTGATCCACCACTTCAAGCTCTACACCGAAGGCGTTCACGTGCCGGCCGGCGAAGTCTACGCCGCGGTCGAGGCGCCCAAGGGCGAGTTCGGCGTCTATCTGATCTCCGACGGCACCAACAAGCCGTACAAGTGCAAGATCCGCGCGCCGGGCTTTGCGCATCTGCAGGCGATGGATCACATCTGCCGCGGCCATCTGCTCGCCGACGTCTCGGCGATCCTCGGCTCGCTCGACATCGTGTTCGGAGAGGTCGATCGGTGATGGGGCAGCAGGCGCCAATCCAGTTTGACCGCGCCTCGGGGGCCCTTGAAGGGGCCAACCTGTGGGAGCGGACGGCTGCCTTGGCGCTTGTGACGGGATCGAAGATCTCCTCGCACTTCTCGCATATGGGCTACATCGCCTGCGCGAATTTGCTGCGGAAGACGCTGCCTGAGCGCAACATCGCGATCAGGCTCAATCCCGATGCCGTGTTCGAATTCCCTTACGGCGACGGCTATTGGAGCAAGCTGCTCAACCGCTCCTACAACTATGAGGACGAGCTCGAGCTGCTGTTCGCCGATAGCGTCGACGTCGACTACACGTTGCTCGATTGCGGTGCCAATTACGGCTATTGGTCGGTGCTGGTGTCGAGCAAGCCGTTCGGCTCGCACAAGGCGATCGCGATCGAGCCGTCGGGGCAGAACTATCCGAAGCTCGCCAACAACGCCCGGGTCAACGGCAATCGCTTCGAGACCATGAAATGCGCGATCGGCGCCACCCGCGGCACCGCGCGTCTTTCAGGCACCAAGCACGAGGCCTTCAGCATCGCCGGCGATCCCTCCGCGGGCGGTGAGGACGTGCCGGTCATCGCTCTCGATAATCTGATCGAGGACGGCAAAGTCGCAAGGGCCGGCAAATACCTGATCAAGCTCGACGTCGAGGGCGTCGAGATCGAGGCGATCAAGGGCGGCGCGCGTCTGCTCCAGGCCGACAGCGTCATCATGTGCGAGGAGCACGGCAGCGACCGCTCTCATGCAGTGTCGCGCTTCATCCTCGAACAGACCCCGCTGAAGCTGATCGTGTTCGATCCGCGCAGCAACCGGATGGAGACCGTGACCGAGCTGTCGATCCTCGACCGCATCAAGGTCTCGACCCATGTCGGCTACAATGTTTTCGGCACCGCAAGCGCATTTTGGCAGGACAGGATCGAAGCCCTGAATGCGAAAACAGCGCGCCGCATGCAGTGAGAGATTGAAGAGATGTCCGTTCGCCGATTAGCACCGAAGGAAGTCCAGCCCGCGAGCTTTGCGTTCACGGAGGAGAACCTCGCATTCGCCAAGCAGCAGATCGCGAAATATCCGGCGGGACGTCAGGCCTCCGCCGTCATCGCCATCCTCTGGCGGGCCCAGGAGCAGCACGACGGCTGGGTCTCGGAAGCCGCGATCCGCGTCATCGCCGACATGCTCGACATGCCCTACATCCGCGTGCTGGAGGTGGCGACCTTCTACACGATGTTCCAGCTCGCCCCCGTCGGCAAGAAGGCCCATGTCCAGGTTTGCGGCACCACGCCGTGCCGGCTGCGGGGCGCCGAGGACCTGATCCACGTCTGCGAGCACCGCATCCATCACGAGCCCTTCCATCTCTCCAAGGACGGCAATTTCAGCTGGGAAGAGGTCGAGTGCCTGGGCGCCTGCGTGAACGCGCCGATGGTGCTGATCGGCAAGGACACCTATGAGGACCTGACCAAGGAAAGCTTCGGCAAGGTGCTCGACGGTTTCGCCTCGGGCAATCCGCCCAAGCCCGGTCCGCAGAACGGCCGCCAGTTCTCGGCGCCGATCACCGGGCCGACCTCGCTGAAGGAGAGCACCTGATGGGTGATCTCTCGCAGCCTTCCGTGCAGGAGAGCGATGCCATGAAAAAGTGGGGCTTCATCGCGTTGCACGCCGCCGTGGCGGCCGCTTTCATTTTCCTGCTGCAGCGTTTCGGCCTGAACGCGTCGCTGGAATCCAGTCTGCTCTGGGCGCTGACCTTCGCCGTCTGCGCCGCCGGACTTGCCTACAAGCAGACCATTCGTTGATCGGAAAGCACTGATATGCTCGAGGACAAGGACCGCATCTTCAAGAACCTCTACGGCCTCCACGATTGGGGGCTCGAGGGTGCGCGGCGCCGCGGCGCCTGGGATGGCACCAAGAACATCATCGACAAGGGCCGCGACTGGATCATCAACGAGATGAAGGCGTCAGGCCTGCGCGGCCGCGGCGGCGCCGGCTTCCCGACCGGTCTGAAATGGTCGTTCATGCCGAAGGAATCGACCGACGGCCGGCCGAGCTATCTCGTCGTCAACGCCGACGAATCCGAGCCCGGCACCTGCAAGGATCGCGAGATCATGCGGCACGATCCGCATCTCCTGATCGAGGGCTGCCTGATCGCGAGCTGCGCGATGAACGCGCATGCCTGCTACATCTATGTCCGCGGCGAGTTCATCCGCGAGCGCGAGCACCTGCAGGCCGCGATCGACCAGGCCTATGAAGCCAAGCTGGTCGGCAAGGACAACGTCAACGGCTGGCCGTTCGACATCTACGTCGCCCACGGCGCCGGCGCCTATATCTGCGGCGAAGAGACCGCGCTGCTCGAAAGCCTCGAAGGCAAGAAGGGCCAGCCGCGCCTGAAGCCGCCGTTCCCGGCCAATGTCGGCCTGTTCGGCTGTCCGACCACCGTCAACAACGTCGAGTCCATCGCGGTTGCGCCGGACATCCTGCGCCGCGGCGCGGCCTGGTTCGCCGGCATCGGCCGTCCCAACAATGTCGGCACCAAGCTCTTCTGCATCTCCGGCCATGTCGAGCGGCCCTGCAACGTCGAAGAGGCGATGGGCATCCCGTTCCGTGAGCTGATCGACAAGCATTGCGGCGGCATCCGCGGCGGCTGGGACAACCTCAAGGCCGTGATCCCCGGCGGTTCGTCGGTGCGCATGGTGCCGGCCGAGCAGATCATCGACACGCCGATGGATTTCGACAGCCTGAGCAAGCTGCGCTCGGGCCTCGGCACCGCGGCCGTGATCGTGATGGACAAGTCCACCGACCTGATCCGCGCCATTGCCCGCATCTCCTATTTCTACAAGCACGAGAGCTGCGGCCAGTGCACGCCGTGCCGCGAGGGCACGGGCTGGATGTGGCGCGTGCTCACCCGCATGGCCGAAGGCCGCGCCCACAAGCGCGAGATCGACATGCTGCTCGAGGTCACCAAGCAGGTCGAAGGCCACACCATCTGCGCGCTCGGCGATGCTGCGGCATGGCCGATCCAGGGCCTGATCGCGCATTTCCGTCACGAGATCGAAGCGCGTATCGACCAGTATTCGCATAGGGCCGATGTTGACGATATCGGCGTCCGCGATCCCGTGAACATGGTCGCGGCGGAGTAAGAAGAATGACCAAGCTCATCATCGACGGCAAAGAGATCGATGTGCCCGCCGAGTACACGCTGCTTCAGGCGTGCGAGGCGGCCGGCGCCGAGATTCCGCGCTTCTGCTATCACGAGCGGCTGTCGATCGCCGGCAATTGCCGGATGTGCCTCGTCGAGGTGAAGGGCGGCCCGAAGCCGGTCGCGAGCTGCGCCTGGGGCGTGCGCGACTGCCGTCCCGGCCCCAAGGGCGAGCCGCCGGAGATCTCCACCCGTTCGCCGATGGTGAAGAAGGCGCGCGAAGGCGTGATGGAGTTCCTTCTCATCAACCATCCGCTGGACTGCCCGATCTGCGACCAGGGCGGCGAGTGCGATCTGCAGGACCAGGCGATGGGCTATGGTGTCGACACCAGCCGCTTCGCCGAGAACAAGCGCGCGGTCGAGGACAAATATCTCGGCGCGTTGGTCAAGACGTCGATGAACCGCTGCATCCAGTGCACGCGCTGCGTCCGCTTCTCGGCGGAAGTCGCCGGCGCGCCCGAGATGGGCGCCACGGGGCGCGGCGAGGATATGGAGATCACGACCTATCTCCAGCACGCGCTGACCTCGGAACTGCAGGGCAATCTCGTCGACATCTGCCCGGTCGGCGCGCTGACCTCGAAGCCGTACGCGTTTGCCGCGCGCCCGTGGGAGCTTGGCAAGACCCAGTCGATCGACGTGATGGACGGCCTGGGATCTGCGATCCGCGTCGACACCCGCGGCCGCGAAGTCATGCGCGTGCTGCCGCGCATCAATGAGGCCGTGAACGAGGAGTGGATATCCGACAAGACCCGCCACGTCGTCGACGGCCTGCGCACCCAGCGCCTGGACCGGCCCTACATCCGCGAAGCCGGCAAGCTGCGCGCGGCGAGCTGGACCGAGGCTTTCGCCGCGATCGCCGCCAAGGCAGCACGCACCGACGGCAAGCGCATCGGCGCGATCGCCGGCGACCTCGCCGGCGTCGAGGAGATGTTCGCGCTGAAGGATCTTCTCGCCAAATACGGCTCGGGCAATCTGGCGGTGCAGGGCGGCGACGCCTTCGACCCCGCGCTCGGTCGCGGCTCCTACATCTTCAACCCGACGCTGGCGGGTGTGGAGCAGGCGGATGCGCTGCTCATCATCGGCGCGAACCCGCGGAAAGAGGCGGCCGTGTTCAACGCCCGCATCCGCAAGCGCTGGCGCGCCGGCGGCTTCAAGGTCGGCGTGATCGGGGCCAAGGTCGATCTGACCTACGACTATGACCATCTCGGCGCGGGCACCGATACGCTCGGTGAGCTCGCGGCCGGCAAGCACTCGTTCATGGACGTGCTGAAGAACGCCAAGAATCCGATCATCCTGGTCGGCGCGTGCGCGGCCTCGCGTCACGACGGCGCCGCCATTTTCGCCGCCGCCGCCAAGCTCGCGCTCGATGTCGGTGCGGTCAAGGACGGCTGGAACGGCTTTGGCGCGCTGCACGAGACCGCTTCGCGCGTCGGCGCGCTCGATATCGGCTTCTCTGCCACCGGCGGCGGCCTGAACGCCGCGCAGATGACGACGTTCGGCACGCTGGACTTGCTGTTCCTGCTCGGGGCCGACGAGATCAACGCGCCTGATGGTACCTTCGTCGTCTATATCGGCACCCATGGCGACCGCGGCGCGCATCGCGCCGACGTGATCCTGCCGGCGGCCGCCTATACCGAGAAGTCCGCGATCTACGTCAACACCGAAGGCCGCGTGCAGATGACGGGCCGCGCCGCGTTCCCGCCGGGCGAAGCTCGCGAGGACTGGGCGATCGTCCGTGCGCTGTCGGAGGCGCTCGGCAAGAAGCTCGGCTATGACTCGCTGGCCGCCTTGCGCCAGGCGATCTTCAAGGCCGTGCCGCATCTGATCCGTCTCGACCAGATCGAGGCCGGCTCGGCCGACCAGATCAAGAAGCTGGCGGGGAAGGGCGGTTCGCCCGAGAAGGCGCCGTTCAAGCCGCTGGTCGAGGACTTCTATTTGACCAACCCAATCGCGCGTGCGTCTGCCGTAATGGCGGAATGCTCGCGCCTCGCCTCCGGGCACATGCTGACCGCAGCGGAGTGAGCGTGATCTGATGGAATTCTTCGAAAGCGCATTCTGGACCGGGTTCCTCTGGCCGCTGATCATCATGGTCGCGCAGAGCGTCCTGGTGCTCGTCGTCCTGCTCGTGGCGATCGCCTACATCCTGCTCGCCGACCGCAAGATCTGGGCGGCGGTGCAGATCCGCCGCGGCCCGAACGTGGTCGGCCCCTGGGGCCTGCTTCAGTCCTTCGCCGACCTGCTGAAGTTCGTGCTGAAGGAGCCGATCATTCCGGCCGGCGCCAACAAGGGCGTGTTTCTCCTTGCACCGTTGGTCTCATGCGTGCTCGCGCTCGCGGCCTGGGCGGTGATCCCGACCAATCTCGGCTGGGTGATCTCCGACATCAATGTCGGCATCCTCTTCATCTTCGCGATCTCGTCGCTGTCGATCTACGGCATCATCATGGCCGGCTGGTCGTCGAACTCGAAATACCCGTTCCTGGCCGCGCTGCGCTCGGCGGCGCAGATGGTGTCCTATGAAGTCTCGATCGGCTTCGTCATCATCACGGTGCTGCTCTGCGCCGGTACGCTGAACCTGTCGGCCGTGGTCGAGGCCCAGCATGTCCGCGGGCTCGCCAGCCTGATCGGACTGCCGCAGCTCACCATCCTGAACTGGTACGTCTGGCCGCTGTTCCCGATGTTCGTGGTGTTCTACGTCTCGGCGCTGGCGGAGACCAACCGTCCGCCGTTCGACCTCGTGGAAGCCGAATCCGAGCTCGTCGCCGGCTTCATGGTCGAGTACGGCTCGACGCCGTATCTGCTGTTCATGCTCGGCGAGTATGTCGCGATCGTCACGATGTGCGCGATGGCGACGATCCTGTTCCTCGGAGGCTGGCTGCCGCCGGTCGACCTGCCGCCCTTCAACTGGGTGCCGGGGATCATCTGGTTCTCGCTCAAAGTCTTCTTCATGTTCTTCCTGTTCGCGATGGCAAAGGCGATCGTGCCGCGCTACCGCTACGATCAATTGATGCGCCTCGGCTGGAAGGTGTTCCTGCCGCTGTCGCTGGCGATGGTGATCGTGGTGGCCGGCGTGCTGCATTTCGCCGGCATCGCGCCGAAGTGAGGGCCGTCATGGGTATCAACGTCAACGCCACTGCACGCTCGCTTCTGCTGTCGGAATTCGTCTCGGCGTTCTTCCTCGCCATGCGCTATTTCTTCCAGCCGAAGCCGACCCTGAACTATCCGTTCGAGAAGGGCCCGATCTCGCCGCGCTTCCGCGGCGAGCATGCGCTGCGCCGCTATCCGAACGGCGAAGAGCGCTGCATCGCCTGCAAGCTGTGCGAAGCCGTCTGCCCGGCACAGGCCATCACCATCGAGGCCGGCCCGCGCCGCAACGACGGCACCCGCCGCACCGTTCGCTACGACATCGACATGGTGAAGTGCATCTATTGCGGCCTCTGCCAGGAGGCCTGCCCGGTCGACGCCATCGTCGAAGGTCCGAACTTCGAGTTCGCGACCGAGACCCGCGAGGAACTGTTCTATGACAAGGCCAAGCTGCTCGCCAACGGCGACCGCTGGGAACGCGAGATCGCGAAAGCGATCGAGCTCGACGCGCCGTACCGGTGAGGTGAGGGCATGATCCTTCCCGCGCTGTTCTTCTATCTCTTCGCCGGCGTCTGTGTCGCCTCGGCCGTGATGGTGATTGTCTCGCGCAATCCCGTGCACTCCGTGCTGTACCTGATCCTGGCCTTCGTCAACGCCTCCGGCCTGTTCGTGCTGATGGGCGCCGAATTCCTGGCGATGATCCTGATCGTCGTCTATGTCGGCGCCGTCGCGGTGCTGTTCCTGTTCGTGATCATGATGCTCGACGTGGACTTCACCGAGCTGCGCGAGGGCTTCATCGAGTACCTGCCGGTCGGCCTGGTGATCGGCGGCATCTTCCTGTTCGAGCTGCTGCTCACCGTCGGCTTCTGGGTCATCAACCCCGGCGTCGCCAAGACGATCACGGCGGCGATCCCGGCCAACGTCTCGAACACCGAGGCGCTCGGGCTGGTGCTCTATACGAAGTACATCCACTACTTCCAGCTCTCGGGCATGGTGCTGCTGGTCGCCATGATCGGCGCCATCGTGCTGACGCTGCGGCACAAGGCGAGCGTGAAGCGGCAGGACATCAACGTTCAGAACGCGCGCACGCCCGATATGGCGATGGCGATGCGCAAGGTGGCGCCGGGGCAGGGGCTCCAGGACTCTGACGCGGCGGAGTGGGTGAAATGACGATCGGGCTCGGACACTATCTGGCGGTCGGCGCGATCCTGTTCACGCTCGGCATCCTCGGCATCTTCCTGAACCGCAAGAACATCATCGTCATCCTGATGTCGATCGAGCTGATCCTGCTCTCAGTCAACATCAACCTCGTCGCGTTCTCGACCTTCCTCGGCGACATCGTCGGCCAGGTCTTCGCGCTTCTGGTGCTCACCGTCGCTGCCGCTGAAGCCGCGATCGGTCTCGCCATCCTGGTGGTCTATTTCCGCAACCGCGGCTCGATCGCGGTTGAGGACGTCAATCTGATGAAGGGCTGAGCTCAGTCATGGTTCAGGCAATTGTCTTTCTGCCTCTGCTGGGCGCCATTCTGGCTGGCCTGATCGCGCTGTTCGGCGCGCATGCCCGCAACCCCTCGGGCGACGAGGTCGAGCATCATGGCGACCATGGCCATGGCGCGCACGCGCACGTCCATGCGTCCGATACGATCAACGAGGATGCGTCCGTCATCCACGAGAGCCATCACGACGACGCCCACGATGATCACGGCCACGGCCCGGTCGAGCCGGCCGCGGCAGGGTCGCGCGGTGCCGAGCTGATCACCACCGCGTTGCTGTTCGTCTCGGCCGCGCTGTCCTGGATGACGCTGGTCGATGTCGGCTTCATGCATCACGACATCAGGGTCCAGCTGCTGCCCTGGATCTTCTCCGGCGATCTTCAGGTCTGGTGGTCCTTGCGGGTCGACACGCTCACGGCCGTGATGCTGGTGGTGGTGACCACCGTGTCCTCGCTCGTGCACCTCTATTCCATCGGCTATATGGACGAGGATCCGAACCGGCCGCGCTTCTTCGGCTATCTCAGCCTGTTCACCTTCGCCATGCTGATGCTGGTGACGGCGGACAACCTCGTGCAGCTGTTCTTCGGCTGGGAAGGCGTGGGTCTGGCGAGCTATCTGCTGATCGGATTCTGGTACCAGAAGCCGTCGGCGAATGCGGCGGCGATCAAGGCCTTCGTGGTCAACCGCGTCGGCGACTTTGGTTTCGCGCTCGGCATCTTCGCGATCTTCATGCTGACCAGCTCGACCGATTTCGAGACCATCTTCCATGCCGCGCCGGGCCTCACCGGCAAGACCATCAACTTCCTCGGCTGGCACGCCGATGCGCTGACCCTGACCTGCCTGTTGCTGTTCATGGGCGCGATGGGCAAGTCGGCGCAGTTCCTGCTGCACACCTGGTTGCCGGACGCGATGGAAGGCCCGACGCCTGTGTCGGCGCTGATCCACGCCGCGACCATGGTCACCGCCGGCGTCTTCATGGTGGCGCGCCTGTCGCCGCTGTTCGAACTCGCCCCGAATGCGCAGGCCGTCGTGATGTTCTTCGGCGCGACCACAGCGTTCTTCGCCGCGACCATCGGCCTCGTCCAGAACGACATCAAGCGCATCGTCGCTTACTCGACCTGTTCGCAGCTCGGCTACATGTTCGTGGCGATGGGGGCAGGGGCCTATTCGGTCGGCATGTTCCATCTGTTCACGCATGCCTTCTTCAAGGCGCTGTTATTCTTGGGCTCCGGCTCGGTGATCTACGCGATGCACCACGAGCAGGACATCCGCAACATGGGCGGGCTCTGGAAGAAGATCCCCTACACCTATGCGGTGATGGTGGTCGGCACGCTGGCGCTCACCGGATTCCCGCTCACCGCCGGCTACTTCTCCAAGGACGCGATCATCGAGTCCGCCTACGCCTCGCACATTCCGTTTGCGATGTACGGCTTCCTGATGACGGTCGTCGCCGCCGGCCTGACCTCGTTCTACTCCTGGCGCCTGATCTTCAAGACCTTCCATGGCGAGCCGCATGACGAGCATCACTATGAGGCCGCGCATGAGGCTCCGATCTGGATGCTGATCCCGATCGGCGTGCTCGCAGTCGGCTCCATCGTCGCCGGTTTCCCGTTCAAGGAGCTGTTCGCCGGTCACGGCATCGAGGAGTTCTTCCGCGAATCCGTGAAGATGAACCCGCACATCATCGAGGAGATGCACCACATCCCCGAGACCATCGCCTTCCTGCCGACGGTGATGATGGTGCTGGGCTTCCTCGTCTCGTACCTGTTCTACATCCGCCGGCCGTACATCCCTGTGCAGCTCGCTAAAGAGCAGCCGATGCTGTACCAGTTCCTGCTCAACAAATGGTACTTCGACGAGCTCTACGACATCATCTTCGTCCGTCCGGCGAAGTGGATCGGCTATCAGCTCTGGAAGAAGGGCGACGGCTTCATCATCGACGGCCTCGGTCCCGACGGCGTCTCGGCTCGCGTCCTGGACGTCACCCGCAACGTCGTGAAGATCCAGACCGGCTATCTCTATCACTACGCATTCGCCATGCTGATCGGCGCCGCCGGCCTGATCACCTGGTTCATGTTCGGCTTTGGAGGCCAGTAAATGACAACCTGGCCCATCCTATCGGTCACGACGTTCCTGCCGCTGGTCGGCGCGCTGATCGTCTATCTCAGCCGCGGCGATGACGAGGCTGCCAAGCGCAACTCGCGCTGGATCGCGCTCTGGACCACGCTGATCACCTTCGCGGTGTCGGTGATCCTGGTCATGCGGTTCGACCCGGCCAATCCCGACTTCCAGTTCGTCGAGAAGGCGAACTGGCTCGCCACCGGCATCACCTACCACATGGGCGTCGACGGCATCTCGCTGCCGCTGGTGATCCTCACCACCGCCGTGATGCCGTTCTGCATCATCGCGAGCTGGAAGGCGATCACCAACCGCGTCCGCGAATACATGATGGCGTTCCTGATCCTGGAAACGCTGATGGTCGGCACTTTCTCGGCGCTCGATCTCGTGCTGTTCTACCTGTTCTTCGAAGGCGGCCTGATCCCGATGTTCCTGATCATCGGCGTCTGGGGCGGCCCGCGCCGGGTCTACGCATCGTTCAAGTTCTTCCTCTACACGCTGCTCGGCTCGGTCCTGATGCTGCTCGCCATCATGGCGCTGTACTGGAATGGTGGCACCACCGACATTCCGACGCTGATGCACACTGCCGTGCCGCGGTCGCTGCAGACCTGGGCCTGGCTCGCCTTCTTCGCTTCCTTCGCGGTGAAGATGCCGATGTGGCCGGTGCACACCTGGCTTCCCGACGCGCACGTCGAAGCGCCGACGGCGGGCTCCGTGGTCCTCGCCGCGATCCTGCTGAAGATGGGCGGCTACGGCTTCCTGCGCTTCTCGCTGCCGATGTTCCCGCTGGCCTCGCACGACTTCGCGCCGCTGATCTTCACGCTCTCGGCCATCGCCATCATCTACACCTCGCTGGTGGCCCTGATGCAGGAGGACATGAAGAAGCTGATCGCGTACTCCTCGGTCGCGCATATGGGCTTCGTCACCATGGGCATCTTCGCCGGCACCATGCAGGGCGTCGCCGGCGGCATGTTCCAGATGATCTCGCACGGCATCGTCTCCGGGGCGCTGTTCCTCTGCGTCGGCGTCGTCTACGACCGCCTGCACACCCGCGAGATCGCGGCCTATGGCGGCCTCGTCAACCGGATGCCGCTCTACGCGCTGACCTTCATGGTCTTCACCATGGCCAATGTCGGTCTGCCCGGCACATCAGGCTTCGTCGGCGAGTTCATGACGTTGCTCGGCACCTTCAAGGTCTCGATCCCGACCGCGTTCTTCGCCACTTTCGGCGTGATCCTCTCGGCCGGCTACGCGCTGTGGCTCTACCGCAAGGTCGTGTTCGGGGCGCTGGTCAAGCCATCGCTGGCGAGCATGAAGGATCTCACCTTCCGCGAGTGCCTGACGCTGTTCCCGATGATCGCGCTGACGATCCTGTTCGGCGTCTATCCGAAGCCGGTGCTCGACATGTCGGCCGCCTCGGTCCAGCAACTCGTCAACAACTACAACACCGCTGTGACGGCCGTGAAGGCCGCCGCACTGCTCCAGTGATCGGGCAGGTCAGGATATCGCCATGAGCTTTGAGACTGCAGGTTATCAACTGGCGCCGGTGCTGCCCGAGATCGTGCTCGCGATCGGCGCCATGGCTCTGCTGATGCTGGGCGCCTATCGCGGGCAGGGGACGACCGGTGCGGTCACCTCGCTGGCGGTCGTGCTCCTGGTCGTGGTCGGCGTGCTCGAATACATGCTGCCCGCGGGCAAGCAGGTGACCTTCGGCGGCAGCTTCATCGTCGATGACTTCGCCCGCTTCATGAAGATCCTGGCCCTGATCGGCTCGGCGGTGACGCTGGTGCTGTCGACCGAGTTCCTGTCCGACCCCTCGCGCCGCATCTTCGAATACGCCATCCTGGTGCTGCTCTCGACGCTCGGCATGATGGTGCTGATCTCGGCCGGCGACCTGATCTCGCTGTATCTCGGCCTCGAACTGATGTCGCTGGCGCTCTATGTCGTCGCGGCCTCGAACCGCGACAACGCCAAGTCGACCGAAGCCGGCCTGAAGTATTTCGTGCTCGGCGCACTGTCCTCGGGCATGCTGCTGTACGGCGCCTCGCTGATCTACGGCTTCACTGGCACGGTCAGCTTCACCGGCATCGCGGCGGCCGCGACGATCTCGAATGTCGGCCTCGTGTTCGGTCTGGTCTTCCTGCTCGTCGGCCTCTGCTTCAAGGTTTCGGCCGTGCCGTTCCACATGTGGACGCCTGACGTGTACGAGGGCGCGCCGACCCCGGTCACCGCCTTCTTCGCGTCGGCGCCGAAGGTCGCCGCGCTTGCCGTGTTCACCCGCGTCACGCTCACCGCTTTCCCGGGCATCGTCTCGCAGTGGCAGCAGATCCTGGTGTTCGTGGCGATCGCCTCGATGGCGCTCGGCTCCTTCGCCGCGATCGGCCAGAGCAACATCAAGCGCCTGATGGCCTATTCCTCGATCGGCCACATGGGCTTCGCGCTAGTCGGCCTTGCCTCCGGCACCGTCGAAGGCGCGCAGGGCGTGTTGATGTACATCGTGATCTATGTCGCGATGACGCTGGGCTCGTTCTCGATCATCCTCGCCATGCGCCGCAACGGCCAGGCGGTCGAGCAGATCAGCGATTTCGCCGGCCTGTCGCGGACCAATCCGCTGCTCGCCTTCATGTTCGCGATGCTGCTGTTCTCGCTGGCGGGCATTCCGCCGCTCGCCGGCTTCTTCGCCAAATGGTACGTCTTCGTCGCCGCCATCAAGGCGAACCTGTTTACGCTCGCGGTCGTCGGCGTGCTGACCAGCGTGGTCGGCGCCTACTACTACCTCGCCATCGTCAAGACGATGTATTTCGACGAGCCGGCCGGCCAGGTCGATCCGGTGCGCGTCGAGGTGAAGACGGTGCTGGCGGTTTTCGGCCTGTTCAATATCCTGTTCGCGCTGTTCGCAGGTCCGGTGGTGAGCGTCGCCTCCGCCGCGGCAAAGTCGCTGTTCTAGGATGGGTTTCGCGCTCGGTCCTCGCGCATCGTCCGCGGGCTACAGGCTCGCGGCGTTCGAGCGGACCGGCTCGACCAATACCGAGGCGATCGAACGTGCGAGGGCCGGAGAGCGCGGCCCAATGTGGTTCGTCACGTCGGAGCAGACCGCCGGCCGCGGCCGCCGTCAACGCGCCTGGATCGCGCCCCGCGGCAATCTCGCCGCCAGCATCCTCGAGGTCATGGACGTCGCGCCGGCCGTCGCCGCCACGCTCGGCTTTGCCGCCGGGTTGGCCGAGGAGGCCGCGCTGGAGAAGGTCAGCCTCGAGGCCGCAATCCGCCTCGGCCCTGATCGTCCGCGCTACGCCCTGAAATGGCCGAACGACGTTTTGGCCGGGGGCAAGAAGCTCGTCGGCATCGGCCTCGAAGCCGAAGCCATCGGCGACCGCCTGGCCGTCGTCGTCGGCATCGGCACCAATGTCGTTGCAGCGCCCGAGGGCGTGCCGACGCCCGCGGTGTCGTTGGCGGCGCTCGGGGTGCAGATCAGTGCCGAGGAGCTGTTCTCGGCACTATCCGACGCCTGGGTCGAGTTCCGCGGCATCTGGGACAATGGAAGCGGCTTTGCCGAGATCCGCAAGCTGTGGCTGGAGCGCGCCGCCGGCCTCGGCGAGCGGGTCGCAATCCACACGGGGACGATGACGCTGGAAGGCATTTTTGACACCATCGACGACACCGGCTGTCTGATCGTCCGCACCGCGGAGGGCCGCCGGGTACCGGTCGCCGCGGGTGAGGTGTTCTTCGGCTCGGCCGCCTCCGTGGGAGCTGCGTGATGGCCAAGCCCGACGAACTGGTGTTTGCGCCGCTCGGCGGCGTCGGCGAGATCGGCATGAACCTGTCGATCTACGGCCTCGGCAACCGCCAGCAGCGCGCCTGGATGGCGGTCGATCTCGGCGTCTCCTTCGGCGACGAAGAGCATCTGCCGGGCATCGACCTGATCATGCCCGACATCAGCTTCCTGGAGAAGGAGCGCAAGAACTTGATGGGCCTGGTGCTGACCCACGCCCATGAGGACCATTTCGGCGCCATCATCGATCTCTGGCCGAAGCTGAAATGCCCGATCTATGCGACGCAGTTCAGTGCTGCGCTGTTCGAGGCCAAATGCGCCGCCGAGCGCAACGCGCCGAAGATCCCGGTGACGGTGGTGCCGTCCGGCGGCCGCGTCGACGTCGGCCCGTTCAACGTCGAGTTCATTCCCGTCGCGCATTCGATTCCGGAGGCGCATGCGCTGGCGATCCACACCGAAGCCGGCACGGTGCTGCACACCGGCGACTGGAAGATCGACCCCACCCCGACGCTTGGCGCGCCCACCGACGAGAAGCGGCTGCGCGAGCTCGGTGAGGAGGGCGTGCTCGCCTTGATCGGCGATTCCACCAACGCGGTGCGCGATGGCCGTTCACCCTCGGAAGCCGAGGTCGCCCGCACCATCATCGACCTGGTAAAATCAGCCAAGGGCCGCGTTGCGGTCACGACCTTCGCCTCCAACGTCGCGCGCATCAAGGCCGTCGCTGCCGCTGCCAGGGCCGCCGACCGCGAGGTCGTCGTGGTTGGCCGCGCCATGGAGCGCGTGGTGCAGGTCGCGCGCGAATGCGGCTATCTCGATGGCGTGCAGAATTTCCGCTCGCCCGAGGTTTACGGCCATCTGCCGCAGGACAAGGTGCTGGCGTTGTGCACCGGCAGCCAGGGCGAGCCGCGCGCGGCGCTGGCGCGCATCGCCAATGACGACCATCCCGAGATCACGCTCAACCGCGGCGACAGCGTCATCTTTTCCTCGCGGACAATCCCGGGCAACGAGAAGGCCGTCGGCTCGATCATCAACAACCTCGTGCTGCAGGGCGTCGAGATCATCACCGACCGCGACCATCTGGTCCACGTCTCCGGCCATCCCCGCCGCGACGAATTGCGCGACATGATTGGCTGGGTGAAGCCGCAGCTCCTGATCCCCGTCCACGGCGAGGCGCTGCACCTGAACGAGCACGCCAAGCTCGCGCGCGCCGCCGGCGTGCCGCGCGTGCTGGTGGTCCGCAACGGCGACCTGATCAAGCTCGGCCCGGGCGATCCCGGCATCATTGGCGAAGTGCCTTCCGGCCGCCTCTACAAGGACGGCACGATCCTGGAGGACTCCAAGTCCCGAGCCGTGGTCGAGCGGCGGCGCATGGCGTTTTCCGGCTGCGCGTTCGTCGCCATTGCCATGACCGAGCAGGGCGAGCTGGCCGACGATCCCGAGGTCGATCTGGTCGGCATCCCCGAGAAGAACAGGGCAGGCGAGCCCTTCGACGACCTCGTCTTCGATGCCGTGGTCTCCACCATCGAGGGCCTGCCGAAGGCGCGCCGCCGCGACCCCGACGCATTGGGCGAGTCGGTGCGACGTGCTGTCCGGGCCGTGATCAACGAACATTGGGGCAAAAAGCCCCCCTGTCTGGTACACGTACTGACAGTGTAAGGGGAGAAGACGCATGCTAGGCCGGCTCAACCATGTCGCGATCGCGACCAAGGACGCCGTCAAGGCCGCCAGGATCTATGGCGCCGCGTTCGGCGCTCAGATCTCGGAAGCCGTGCCGCTGCCCGAGCACGGCGTCATCACCGTGTTCGCGACGCTGCCCAACACCAAGATCGAATTCATCGAACCGCTCGGCGAGGCCTCGCCGATCGCAAAATTCGTCGAGCGTAACCCCGACGGCGGCATCCACCATGTCTGCTACGAGGTCGTCGACATCATCGCCTCGCGCGATACGCTGGTGAAGGAGGGCGCGCGGGTGCTCGGCGACGGCGTGCCGAAGATCGGCGCCCATGGCAAGCCGGTGCTGTTCCTGCACCCGAAGGATTTTTCCGGCGCGCTGGTCGAGATCGAGCAGGCATAAGGCCGAACCATGGCCATCCAGATCTCAACCGCGATTGCAATCTACTTCGTCATCTGGTGGGTCGCGCTGTTCCTGACGCTGCCGTTCGGCGTACGCAGCCAGCACGAGGATGGCGTCGGTGCGCCCGGCACCGACCCTGGTGCGCCGATCCTGACGCGGATGGGCCGCAAGCTGATCTGGACCACCATCATCTCGGCGATCATCTACGGCCTCGGCATGGTCGCCTATCACGCCGGCTATCTCTCGATCGAGCGCCTGTCGAAATTGATGGGAATGCCTTTCTAGACGTTCTTGCTAGACGTTTTTGCTGACGACATTGTTTGGGGGACCGAATGACTTTTCAGAGGATCGTCATTGCACTTCTGGTGCTGATCGTCGCCGGCATCGGTGCCATCGGCTATTTCGAATGGCGGATGGCCGCGCAGGTGCGTACCCTGAAGGCGTTCGTCGAGGGCTATGTCTTCAACGAAGCGGTGATGGCCTGCGAGCAGGCCAAGAGCTCGACGCCGTTCAAATGGAACGGAGGCAAGAGCACCTCGGTGATCGGCCTCAACTCCGCCAAGCTGGACAAATACACGGTCAGCGCCAGCTACACGCTGGTGGCGGACAGCGTCTATTGCGATTACGATCCGATCAAAAGAAAGGCCGAGATCGGGTCGAGCTTCCTGGAGCGGGAGTAACGATCCGGCGCTCGCAGGCATGAGCGCGCCGCCGCCTGCTCGATGCGGCGCGAGTTCGCGCACGCCCGATCAGCCGCTCACGCAGGCGGGCTAGATCGCTCGGCGTTGTCGGCCGGCGAAGAGCCCGTAGACGAACAGCACGATGATCGCGCCGACGACCGCACCGATCAGTCCGGCACCTTCTTCGGCACGATACCATCCGAGCGCCTGCCCGAGGTAAGTCGCAACGAAGGCGCCGACGATCCCCAAGATGGTCGTCAGGATGAAGCCGGACGGCTCGTTCTCGCCAGGCATGATGAACTTGGCGATCACACCGGCGACGAAGCCGATGATGATTGTCCAGAGAATACCCATTTCCACACCTCTTCCAGATTAAGCGGCAACAGCTATGCCTCAGGCAGACGTCCGTCCGGCGTGTACTTGTCGACCGCCGAGGGCAATTCCCGGGTTAGCCTTGTGAGGATCTCGTCTTGCGAGAGCCCCGTCTGCTGTTCGAGCTTCTCCAGAACGTCGGAGCCGATCGCATTCCTCAGCTCAGGCGACGAGATCTCCTTGTTGGGTCCGGGCTTCACCCATGAATCGGCGACCTCGCCCTGGCCGTTCTGGTTGAACCGCTCCAGGAGCTCGCCAATGCCGCCATTGAGCAGGCCCCCGATCCCGCCCGCGCCGAGCATGCCGCCGAGATTACCAAGCACTCCCCCAGGCGGCTGCTGACCGCCCGCGGATGAGCCGCCGGTCGCACCTTTCAGCAGCTCTGCCAACTTGTCGCGGTTCTGATAGCCGGCCATGGCCAGCATCGCCAGAAGGGCAGTCATGGAGGGCATTCCGCGGCTCATCGCTAACTCCTTCAAAATCTCAGACACGCAAAACTGCCTCAGCCCGCTTGTGTTCCAAAAATCGGCAAATGGTGGGCTCGCGACCCCCGGCTTGGTCGTCCGACACGAAGAACTTTCGGTGCAACTGGTCCCGGGGTGCGCCGGCGATACACGGGTGGCGGACCGCTTTGATTGCGATTACGATCCGACCAAAAGAATGGCCGGGATCGCCCAAGCTTGCCAGAAGCGGGAGTAACGACCAGGCCATGCCAAGCATGGGGTGGGATCGTCATGACCGGGGACCGGGCGGGGGACTATCGAATTCTGCATGAAGCGGCGCTGCGGGATTATCTCGCAGGCCTTCCCGATATCGCCGCACTCCTCGGCGGCGAGCCGGCCTCATGGGAGATCACCGAGGTCGGCGACGGCAATCTCAATCTCGTCTTCATCATGAAGGGCGGGCGCGGCGGCGTCGCCGTCAAGCAGGCGCTGCCTTATGTCCGCCTCGTCGGCGAAAGCTGGCCGTTGCCGCTGTCGCGGGCCCATTACGAATATCTGGCTCTGTCCCGGCAGGCCCAGCTCGCGCCCGGCCTCGTGCCGGCTTTGCTGCATCACAACGAGGCCCTGGCGCTGACGGTGATGGAGCTGCTCGAGCCCCACATCATCATGCGCAAGGGGCTGGTTGCGGGAACGAAATACCCGGGCTTCGTCGGTGACATCACCACCTTCATGGCGCGAACGCTGTTCTTCACCTCCGACCTCGCGCTGTCCGCCGCCGAGAAGAAGGAAGGCATTGCGGCCTTCGCCGGCAATCATGCGCTCTGCAAGATCACCGAGGATCTGATCTTCACCGATCCCTACCGCATCGCCGAGCAAAACCGCTGGACTGCGCCGTATCTCGATGCGCTCGCTGCAAGCCTGCGCGATGACATGGAGCTGCATGTCGCGATCTCCCGGCTGAAGCTGAAGTTCATGGCAAGCCCCGAGGCGCTGCTCCACGGCGACCTCCACACCGGCTCGATCATGGTGACGAACAACCAGACGCGGGTGATCGATCCGGAATTCGCATTCTATGGCCCGATGGGGTTCGACGTCGGCGCCGTGCTGGCCAACCTTGTGATGGCCTATTTTGCCTCCGCCGGGCACGAGCGCGCACCGGGCGAGCGGGCCGCGTTCGAGGCCTGGGTGCTGGAGACGATCGAGCAGGTCTGGAACGAGTTCGCCGGCAAATTCCTCGACCTCTGGCGAGCGAATGGCACTGGCGATGCCTATCCGGTCTCACTCTTTGCCGGCGCGCAGGGCGCTGCGCGTTTGGAGGCCGAGCGCCAAGCCTACATGCAGCGCCTGTTCGCCGACACGGTCGGCTTCGCCGCCGCAAAGACCATCCGCCGCATCTTCGGCCTTGCCCACAACATCGACTTCGAGCTGATCGAGGATTCGAAGAAGCGCGCCGTCAGCGAAGCCCGCGCGGTGCGGCTGGCGAGGGCGATGATGGTGGAGACAGGGACGTTTCGGACGATTAGCGATGTAACGGGTGCTGCGCGAAAACTGCGGGACTGGAGGCCGGAGCTAACGGGTTGAGAGAGTTCATGGCGAGGAGCGCGCCTCCGCGCTCGCAATGACAAAGCGGTGCAACAGGCGCCAATGTTTCATCGTCACCCTGAGGTGCCGGAGCGTAGCGAAGGCCTCGAAGGGCGACAGCCCGGCTGCATCGCGGCCGTTCATCCTTCGAGGCTCAGCACGCGCTGCGTTCGCATCGCATGCTTCGCACCTCAGGATGACGGTCCAAGACGCCAGCGCGCGCTCAATACATTCGCATCGGCAGCGGCGCGCCTTCGGGGCCGACCAGCAGACCCCAGGTCTCGTTGACCGCGACCTCGAACTCACGCGTCTGGGCCGCGCTGCCCTTGAGCTTCAGGGTGACCTTGTACTGGCCCGGCGGCAGATCAATTTTCTGGCTATCAGGCAACTCATCCGCAGCGGCGTCAAAATCGATCAGTTCTTCTCCGGCGTGAGCCGCCAGTCTGATGGTTCGCTCATTGACGGTGATGTCGGCCGCTTCATCCGTTTTGTTGCCGAGCAACAACATCACTTGTCCCGGCGCCGGCCGGATTTTGGCCGTGGCGGCCAACGGCTTGCGCAGCGCAAGGTCGGCGATCGTTGTGTTGCCCTGACGGACGAGCCGGAGCAGCGCCGGCCCGTCTGACGTCGTGAAGGCGACGACGGCTCTGTCGGGCGCGACGACCGCTCCGTCGTTCTCGGTCCAGCCGCGCTTTTCGAGTGCAGCGCGATAGAAGCCGAGCACGTCCTCGAGACTGAGCGGCGTCTCGACGTGAGCCGACCTCATGAAAGGCGAATTCTTCGCGGTCATCAGGGTCCAACGGTCGACCAGCGGCAGGCCCATGTCGTCGGACATCTTGGCCTCGAATGTCCGGCTCGCGGCTTGTGTCAGAAGCCCGACAGTGTCGCAGAGCAGGCGCTCGCCAAGATAGTCCGGGGCGCAACGGCCCCTGAGTGCCCACCATGTATCGTCGACAAACCCGTTTGACCGCTTGGTGTGGGACCAATTGATTTGAATGTTTTTCGTCGGGCCGTCGCGGGCAGGGTCCGGCGTGACGGGGATCGCCATCGCCGCTGTCGCGGCGACCAGACTGCCGGCGAGCAGGATACCTAGCGTTCGGCGGGTCATTTTTTTGCGCGATCCTTGTTTTCCGCGATCCCTGGGGCTCAGATAACGGTCCTGAGCTTGGTCGCGCCGATCGCGAGAAATGTTCACTATTCCCGTTGCTCGATGACGCACCGCGTCAATCGAGGGCTTGCATCGCCGGGCGGATGCAACCGGCCCCGAAGGCATCGCCGGACGGCCGCCTTCCGGAACTGACATTGGTCTCCATCAAAAACGAAGCTTGCATTCGACAGGCCGCGAATGATCAAATCCCTGATCGGAATACCTGCGTTGGTGGGGGACACATGATGTTCAGGATGATGGCGATCGTCGCGGGCTTGGGACTGGCGCTCGCTGGATCTGCGGAGGCCCAGACGCCGCGCAAGGGCGGAACCATCCGGATGACCGCGCCCTATGGCTCGAGTTTCACCAGTCTGGACATTCACACCACGCAGCGTGCCCAGGACGAGATCTACGCCAAGGCGCTGCACCGCTCGCTGTACATCTGGAATTCCGCGGAGGGCAAGCCGGTCCTGGAGCTTGCCAAGGAGGATGTGGTCTCGGGCGGCGGTCTCGTTCACACCTTCAAGCTGCGCGACGACGCCTATTTCCACAATGGCCGCAAGATGACGGCCGACGATATCATCTGGTCCTACACCCGCATCATGGACGGCACCAAGGCCTATCCCGGCGCGCGGTTTGTCCGCGTGATCGAGGGGGCGGCCGCGGTCGAGAAGGGCCAGGCCAAGGAGATCTCCGGGCTGAAGAAGATCGACGACTTCACCGTCGAGATGAAGCTGACCGAGAAGGTCGATCCCGGCTTCTACTTCTTCACCGCGCTGACCTCGATCTATCCCGCCGACGAGGGCGCCAAGGAGAGTTTTATCCAGAAGCCGATCGGTCTCGGGCCCTTCAAATTCGTCGAGCACGTACCGGGATCGCGCATTGTCCTGGAGCGGTGGGATCGGTTCTATAAGCCCGGCAAGCCCTACGCCGACAAGATCGTCGTGTCGATCATGGGCGAGGCCGCGGCGCGCGATGTTGCCTTCCGCAACAAGGAGGTCGACACCTCGGTGCTCGGGCCCGCGCAATATGTGGCCTATCAGTCCGACGCCAATCTCAAGGGCACCATCGTCGAGGTCGCCGAGGTCTTCACCCGCTACATGGGGATGAATCCGTCATTCAAGCCGTTCGCCGACAAGCGCGTCAGACAGGCGATCAACTACGCGATCGATACCGACCTGATCATCAACAAGCTGGTCAAGGGCAAGGCCTATCGCGCCACCAGCTGGCTGCCGCTGACCTCGCCCGCTTACGACAAGGCGATGAAGCCGTACGCTTACGATCCCGCCAAGGCCAAGCAGCTGCTTAACGAGGCCGGCTATCCCAACGGCTTCGAGTTCGAATGGACCACCAGCCAGAACGAGAGCTGGGGCTTGCCGATCGTCTCGGCCGTAATCCCGATGCTGGACAAAGTCGGCATCAAGGCGAAGGTCAAGCAGGTCGAGACCGCGGTGCTGGCGGAGGTGGTTCGCACCGGCGACTACCAGGCCTTCATCTATTCCCAGGCGAGCGGCCCGGATCCGCAGGCGGCCCTCAAGTGCTTCCACTCGTCGACTCCGCAGCCAGCCTGCAACTACATGCTCTTCAAGAACGCCGATTTCGACAAGATCGTCGACGAGGCCGGGCAGGCCGACGACCCGGCAAAGCGCGCCCAACTGCTGCAAAAGGCCAATGCGCTGCTCTATGAGGAGGCACCGGTCTGGTTCTTCAACTACAACAAGGCGGTCATGGCGGTGCAGCCGTGGCTCAAGGGGATTCAGCTCAACGCCACGGAGCTGACCCATCAGAACGTCGAAGACCTCTGGGTCGACGAGACCTCGCCCGCGAAGTGACATACGCTCTCGCGCTCCCTCCGTCGCCACAGACGATGGAGGGAGAGAGGAAAAGTGCCGATGCTCTCCTTCCTGTTCCGTCGCCTGCTGCAGACCATTCCGACCGTGCTCGCCGTCGTGCTGCTGGTCTTCGTGCTGTTCAGCGTGGTTCCCGGCAGCATCGTCTCCTCCATGAGCGACGACAGCGATCCGCAGGTCGAGCTGCGCATGAAGAAGCAGCTCGGCCTCGACGATCCCGTTTACGTGCGTTTCGGCGCCTACATTGCCAAGCTCGCGACCGGTGATTTCGGCACCTCGTTCCGGACCCGCGAGCCTGTCACGACCATGATCGCCAAGCGGGCATGGCCGACGCTGCAACTGATCTTCGCAGCCATGGCGTTCTCGGTCGTGATCGGCGTGCCGCTTGGCTTCATCGCGGCACTGCGACCGGGCGGAATCGTCGATACGCTTGCCATGGTCGTCGCGGTGTCGGGCCTTTCCATCGCCAAATTCTGGCTCGGACTGGTTCTGATGTACCTGTTCGCGTTGAAGCTCGGCTGGCTGCCGAGTTTCGGCTATGGCGATGGCGGACTGAAATATCTGCTCCTGCCGGCGGTGACGCTCGGCGTCTCGCCGATGGCGCTGTTTGCCCGGACGACGCGCGCCGCGGTCCTCGAGATCATGACCGCCGATTTCGTCCGCACCGCGCGATCCAAGGGCATGAGCGAGACGCGGGTGGTGAAGTGGCATGTGATGCGCAACGCGCTCGTCATCATTCTCACCACCGTCGGCCTGCAATTCGGTGGCCTGATGGGGCAGGCGGTCGTGGTCGAGAAACTGTTCTCGTGGCCGGGGATCGGCTCATTGCTGGTCGACAGTGTCTTGCAGCGCGATATTCCGGCGGTCCAGGGCTCCATTCTCGTCGTCGTGCTGGCCTTTCTCGCGATCAATCTGCTGATCGACGTACTCTACGGCGTGATCGATCCCAGGATCAGATACGCATGAGCGCGGGCGGGCTCCATCACGCTTGGACGGGAAGGCAATCGCATACGAGGCGCGCGGTGTGGCGTCACGGGTGCTGCGCCCCCTCTCCCGCTTGCGGGGGAGGGTCGGGGTGGGGGTGTCTCCGCATCGGGGTTCCCTGTGTGGCGAGAGCCCCCACCCGCCGCGCTCTCCGAGCGCGTCGGCCGCCCCCGCAAGCGGGAGAGGCGAAACGCGCCCGCGGCGAGTTCTCGCTAAAGCCACACACGATTATCCTTTTCGCGGTGGAGCGCTTGCAATGAAGCTCCGCGCCAATCTCGTCATCGGTGGGGTGTTGTTCGCGCTGGCGATCCTGGTCGGCCTGCTCGCGCCCTGGCTGGCGCACACCGATCCGGTCATGGACGCCAATTTGATGAATGCGGAGGAGCCCCCGAGCTGGACCTGGTGGTTCGGGACCGACGACCAGGGCCGCGACATCTATTCCCGCGTCGTGTATGGCGCGCGGGTCTCGCTGACGGTCGGCATCATCTCTCAGCTCATCAACAGCGTCATCGGCGTGGCCTTGGGGCTGAGCGCCGGCTATTTTGGCGGTTGGTGGGACGATGTCGTCAACGCCCTGACCAATCTCATGCTCGCGATCCCCTCGCTGATCTTCGCGCTGGCGATCATGGCGGTGCTCGGACCTGGCCTGACCAGCCTGCTGATCGCACTCGGGCTGACCAACTGGTCCTTTACGTGCCGGATTGCGCGGGCCTCGGCGCTGTCGCTGAGGAGCCAGGGCTACGTGCAGGCTGCGACCGTGCTGGGCTACGGCGATCTGCGCATCATGATCACGCAGCTGCTGCCGAACATGCTGGGCCCCATCATCGTCATCGGCACGCTGGGCATGGGCAGCGCGGTGTTGTCCGAAGCCGCATTGTCGTTCCTCGGCCTCGGCGTCCGACCGCCGTTTCCAAGCTGGGGCAGCATGCTGTCGGAGGCCCGCGAGCAGATCACGACGGCGCCGTGGCTCTCGGTGTTTCCGGGCCTCGCCATCTTCCTGACCGTGCTTGGCCTCAACCTGCTCGGCGATGGCCTGCGCGACATTCTCGATCCCCAATCGCGGAGCCGGCGGACATGACCGGCGCGCCGCTGATCGAGGTTGAGGATTTGCGCATCGATCTCGACGACGGATCGAGGCGCGTCGCGGCGGCCGAGGGCATTTCGTTCCGCATCTCACGCGGCGAGACGTTCGGCCTCGTCGGCGAATCCGGTTGCGGCAAGAGCATCACGGCGCTGGCCTTGATCGGGCTGTTGCGGCCGCCGCTCTCGATCGGCGGCGGCGTCATCCGGTTCGAAGGACAGGAGATCCAGCACCTCTCCGCCGCCAGGCAGCGGGAGTTGCGCGGCAACCGCATTGCCATGATCTTCCAGGAGCCGATGACGGCGCTGAACCCGGTCTCGCCCGTGGGCCGGCAGATCGCCGAGATGTTCGTGCTGCACAAGGGCAAGAGCTGGCGGGAAGCGAGCCGGCTGGCGGTCGAGGCGCTGGCGAGCGTCCGCGTTCCCGCGCCTGAGCGCCGCGTCAACGATTACCCGCACCAGCTCTCCGGCGGCATGCGCCAGCGCGTGATGATCGCGATTGCGCTCGCCTGCGGTCCGGATCTCCTGATCGCCGACGAGCCGACCACGGCGCTCGACGTGACCGTGCAGGCCGAGATCATCGAGCTGATGCGGAATTTGTGCGCCGAGCGGGGAACGGCCATCCTGATGATCAGCCATGATCTCGGCCTGGTCGCGAACGTCTGCCGCCGCGTCGCCGTGATGTATGCCGGCCGCATCGTCGAGGAGCGGGGTTCGGCCGATATCTTCCGCTCGCCCTCGCACCCCTATACGCAAGGCCTGGTCGCCTCGCTGCCGAGGCTCGGCAGCCGCGCTGCGCTCGGCCGCACCAGGCTCAAGGAGATCGCGGGCGTCGTCCCGGCGATCACGAATTTCCCCGAGGGCTGCCGGTTCAATCCGCGCTGCGCACAGGCGACCGATATTTGCCGGACCATCGCGCCGGAGACGGATCTGCTGGCGGCGGGCGGTCTGGTCAGGTGTCATCACCATGCATGAGCCGCAAAATATGCTGGGTGACCGAAGGCCGGACGATGGCCTCATCCTCAGCGTTGAGGATCTCGCGGTTCACTTTCCGCTAGGCGGCGGCCTGCTGGGCCGCGGCAAGCGGATGCTGCGTGCCGTGGATGGCGTCGATCTCAAGCTGAAGCGCGGCGAATGCCTCGGCCTCGTCGGCGAGTCCGGCTCCGGCAAGTCGACGGTCGCGTTGTCGATCCTTGGCCTGCTGACGCCGACGCGCGGCCGCATCGTGCTGGACGGGCAGGTCGTGAGGAGCAGGCAATCCGGCGATCGGAAGGCGTTGGCGCGCACCGTGCAGATGGTGTTTCAGGACCCTTACGCCTCGCTCAATCCCCGCCAGACCGTTCGCCGCACGCTGGAAGATCCCCTGCGGGTGCACGGCGTCACCGCGAAAAGCGAGATCGAGGATCGCGTCGCAATCATGCTGCGGCATGTCGGCTTGCGGCCCGAGCAGTCGGGCCGCTACCCGCATGAATTCTCGGGCGGTCAGCGCCAGCGCATCGGCATTGCTCGCGCGCTGATCCTCAACCCCAAAATCGTCATCTGCGACGAGCCGGTCTCGGCGCTCGACGTCTCGATCCGCGCTCAGATCATCAATCTGCTGCTGGAACTGAAGGACACGCTCGGCCTGTCCTACATCATGATCAGCCACGACCTCGGCGTCGTCGAGCACATGAGCGACCGCGTCGCGGTGATGTATCTCGGCCGCATCGTCGAGAACGGCCACTGGCGCGAGATCTTCGAGCGCCCGGCGCATCCCTATACGCAAGCCCTGATCGCCGCGATTCCTGATCCGTTACACCATGCCCCGCTGGCGACCACAGGCGGCGACCTTCCCAACCCGCTCAATCCCCCAAACGGCTGCGCCTTCAGCCCAAGATGCCGTTATGCGGAGGCGGTGTGCCGGCACGAGCCGGGGCCGCTGCTGGAGACGCGAGCCGATGGACACGCGGTGAGGTGTTGGCGGGCGGATGAGATCGGTGCAGCGAGCCTTGCCCTGTCACCGTCACCCTGAGGTGGCCGCTTCTTCAACGCGCCTCGAAGCGGCTGGCAGCGTGGCCGCTCATCCTGAGGCTCCGCATGTGATGCTGTCGCATCGCCTGCTCCGCTCCTTAGGGATGACGGGGTCATTGTTGCTTCTGCTTCTGTTTTGCCCGACGGGTCAATCCCGGTGCGGTGGGCTCACGCACTTGCGGCTTCGATAAGCAGCTGAACTTCCTCACAGTTTCTACTGTGCATGGGGTTGTTTTCGCAGTTTTTGTTTTGAGGACTGTCTAGTCCGCCGCCTTTTCCCTCAGCCGCTGCGCATAGACGTTGATGACCAGTGCGGCCAGCAGGATCAGGCCGCGGATCAGGATCTTCAGGAAGCTGTCGATGTTGACGTGATCGAGGCCGTTGTTGAGCACACCGAGAACGAAAAGCCCGACGATGGTGTTGCCGATGCCGCCGCGGCCACCGAACAGGCTGGTGCCGCCGACCACGACGGCGGCGATGGAGTCGAGCAGATAGGTGTCGAACTCGTTCTGCTGCGCGCTGCCGAAATGGGCGACGCCGAGCATGCCGCCGATGCCCGAGCACACCGCCGAGATCACCATCACCGCGCCTAGGATGAGCTTGACGTTGAGGCCGGAATATTCGGCCGCCTCGCGATTGCCCCCGACCATGTAGACGTAGCGGCCGAAGCGCGTGTAGGTCAGCACCAGATGCCCGCCGAGCAGCATTAGCGCGGCGATGATGACGAGCCAGGGGATGCCGCCGATCGAGCCGGAGCCGAGCGTGGTGATCAGGCTCGGCACCTTGTAGGCGATCTGGCCGCGCACCAGCAGCGCCGAGATGCCGGCGGCGATCTGCATCATCGCCAGCGTCATGATGAAGGAGGGGATGCCGATCACGGTCAGCCCCAGCGCATTGACGAGGCCGAGCAAGGCGCAGAGCAGGATCGATAGCAGGATGGCGACCGCGCCGGGGAGGGGAATGTTGGCGATGTTGACGTAGGATTCCTGCAGCGTGAAGTAGGCGACCGCGATGCCCGTGACATTGGCGATGCTGGCGATCGAGAGGTCGATCTCGGCGCACAGGATCACGAAGGTGAGGCCGACGGCGATGATGCCGGTGACCGACACTTGCGTGAGGATGTTGCCGAGATTGTCGAGCGTCGCGAAGGAGGGGCTGGCAAAGGCGAAGAAGCCGGACAGGAAGATCAGGGTGAGGAACGGGGCGATGTTGCGCATCTGCGAGCGCAGGAAGGGCGCCAGCCCGCGCGCCCGCTGCCCCGCCGCCAAAGCCGTCTCACTGCTCGTCATTGTGCTTCTCCGTCACGCCGCTTGCAGCAGGCGGTCCTTGCTGACCGGCTCGTTTTTGAATTCCCGCACCAGTGCGCCGCGCTTGAGCACGAGGATGCGGTCGGCCAGCGACAGCACCGTTTCCGGCTCGGTCGACAGCACGATGATCGCGAGTCCCTTGGCGCGGAGGTCGCGGACGATGTTGATGACGTCGTTCTTGGCGCCGACGTCCATGCCGCGGGTCGGCTCGCACAGCACCAGGAGCTTGGGCGGATAGGTCAGCCATTTTGCCAGCGCCACCTTCTGCTGGTTGCCGCCGGAGAGCATGCCGAGATCGAGGCCGACCACCGGGGGCCGGATCTGCAATTGCTCGACCTGACGCTTCGCGATATCGCGCTCCTGCGCCGGCTTGAGCAGCAGGGAGGAGATGCGGTCCAAAATGCTGATCGAGATGTTCTTGTAGACCGGCTCCTGGTGGAACAGCATGTCGCGGCGGCTCTCCGGCACCAGCGCCACGCCGGCGCGCCGCGCCGCCGCCGTGCTGGCAAAGGTTTTTGGCTGACCCTCGACGAGAAGCGCGCCGCTATCAGGCTTCAGCTTGCCGAACAGGATGCGCGACAGCTCCTGCTGGCCGCAGCCCATGAAGCCGTAGATGCCCAGCACCTCGCCAGCGCGCGCCTCGAAGGAGATGTCCTTCAGGCTGCGGGCGAGCGTCAGCTGGTCGACCTTCAGAACCACCGCGCTGTCGCTCGGTTGCGGCAGCAGCAGGTCGTCGGTGTAGCTGTGCTCGAGCGCTTCGCCGCCGCGCCCGATCATGGCCTCGATCAGCGCGCCCTTGCTGGTGGCGGCGCTGGCCGTCTCTGCGACTTTCCGCCCGTTGCGGAACACGGTCACCGTGTCGGACACGCGCAGGATGTCCTCGATGAAATGCGAGATGAAGACGATGCTGGTGCCTTCTTCACGCAGCCGCCGCAGCGTCGCGAACAGCCGCTCGACCTCGGGCGGGGAGAGGGCCGAGGTCGGCTCGTCCAGGATCACGATGCGGGCACCGGAGAACAGCACGCGCGCGATCTCGATCAACTGCTGCAGCCCGATGGGCAAATCACCCAGCCTGCTCATCGGATCGACGTCGATGCCGAAGCGGGCGAGCTGCTCGCCGGCCTCGCGCGCCATGCGCCGCCATTGCACGAGGCCAAGGGCGTTGGTTGGCTGGTTGCCAAGGAAAACGTTCTCAGCGACCGTGAGGTCGGGCGCGACAGAGAGCTCCTGGTGCACCATGGCAATGCCGGCCGCATGCGCATCGCGCGCCGAGCGGAAATGCGTCTCCTGACTGTCGATCAGGAAGCGGCCGGAGAATTCGGTATGCACGCCGGCGATGATCTTCATCAGCGTGCTTTTTCCAGCCCCGTTCTCGCCGACGAGACCGTGAATCTCGCCGGGATGGAGCGCGAAGTCGACACCACGAAGCGCTTCGACGCCGCCGAAGCTCTTCGTGATGCCCTGCAGTTCAAGGATGGGCGAACGCACCTCGGGCATGAAAGCTCAGATCAGGAAGTGATCCTGCATCCACTGCATCCCGGCGGCATTGGCCTTGGTCACGACCGGGCCGTCGGTGACGACGTTCTTGGGAATGCCCTGTCCGCTCTTCTCGCCGCCGACCACGGCGGAGACGCCCGCGATGATGGCGCCGCCATGGATGCGGCAGGACGGATTGCGGACGGTCGCGAACATGCGTCCTTCGCTCACCGCCTGGATCGCCGGCGGCATGGCATCGACGCCGCCGATCAGGATGTTGGTGCGGCCGCGCGCCTTCATGATGTTGGCGGCGGCGAGCGCCATGTCGTCATTGTGGAAGAATGCCGCATCGATCTGCGGATACTTGGTCAGGTATGTTTCCCAGAGGCGCGCGGTCTTGGAGACGTCCCAGTCGGCCGGCTGGGTGTCCAGCACCTCGATCCCGGGGAATTGCTTCACCGTGTTGGTGAAGCCCTTTGCGCGCCCTTGCGCGCCGGTGTGGCCGAGCGCGCCCTGCGTCATGATGATCTTGCCCTTGCCGCCCATCGCGTTGCACAGCGCCTGGGTCACCGAGGCGCCCATGAACTCGTTGTCGGGAGCGAGGAAGGAGTGGACGTTGATCTGGTCGAGCGGCGCAATCAGCGTGTCCATGTCGATCACGGGCGTGCCGGCGTCGATCATCTTCTGCACAGGCTGGGTGAGGGTGCCGATACCGAAGGCCTGGATCGCGACGAAGTCCCATTTCTGCGAGGCCATGTTGTCGATGGCCGCGCGCTGCTTCACGGCGTCGAGCTGGCCGTCGAACCAGGTGACCTCGACGTTGAACAGCTTGCCCCAGAATTCGGCGGCCTGCTTTCCTTGCGCGCACCATGTAGCCTGCAGGCCTGCATTGGAGAACGCCGCCTTCAACGGCTTCTCGCTTCGCCCGACCTCGGCGGCCAATGCGGGGTTTATGCCCATGCTGCCGAGGAGGGCAGCTCCGGCGCCGGCGGTCGCAGCCGCCTGAAGAAGATCGCGCCTCGTCGTCGAGAAATCTTTCGTCCCGGACATCGCTCGCTCCCATAAATTTTATCGTCGGCGCGTCATTGATTGCGCAACCGATGTCGAAAGTGTCTCACAAGAGTTGATGCCACTCAATCTGCAATCACACGCGCCATCGCAGCACGCCGCGTTGGTGCAGCGCAAAGCGTCAGGCCGTCGTGCCGGCGAGTGCGTCGATGTCGACGAGCAATGTGTCCCAGGCTTGCGCGATCTCGATCGACCATTCATCGCCGAGCAGATCGCGCAGCGTATCCCTGATAATGGTGAAGAAGGCGGTGAACAGCTGGGGCGACGTGCCATAGGCGTCGTGTGAGGCCACCTCGCAGGCGATCAGCCGGAAATGCCCATGACGCATCCCGGCGAAATCGAGAATCGCCTCGATCGTCAGCGCGAGCATCGATCCCTTCACGAGGTCGGCGCCCTCCGAGCGGAACATCACCTGCGTTTCGGGATGCTCGTCGAACAGGCGCTGGTAGACGAGGGGCGTGAGATCCGCGCAGCGCGAGGCCGCGAGTTCAAAGCTGAGTTCGACTGGATTGGAGGGCATATTCATCGGCGAAAGTGCCATGCGGACAAAAAAAGAGCGGGGCCCTGGCCCCGCTCAAAAATTGTGTCGACCCTATTATCCCCGATTCTAAGATTTGCTCTTGATTGACGGGGCGACGCTGCGTTTTGCGCGCCAGGGGCTCCTCCCGAGACTTGGACCACCAGACTTCGACCTCACGGCCAGCCTGAGCAAGGGGATGCTAGATCAACTTTTCTCACTTGTCATCATTTTCGGCAACGAATGTTCAAAATTCGAGCAATAGACGAAATGATCGGGCTTCCCACCCCGCAAGTATATGACAGATATAAGAAATCTGTGGAATTCGGGCCGTTTGATCTGGCTCAAATGCCGGCCCCTGAGCCCATGATGGGGTAGCCCGACCATGGTTTTCCGACAAATTTGCGCTGGGCCAAGAAGGCGGCGGAACTGATCTCGACTTGGGCCCGGCGCGGTGTTTAGTTAGCAGACGAACGAACGGTTCGGCGGATGCGCGCGCGGTTACAGAAATTCCTACCCCTGGTCCTGCTCGCCTTGGTGATGCAGGTGCTGGCGCCGATCGCCGCCTGTTGGGCGACGGGACAAGCCATCGCCGATCCGCTGTCAGTCGCCGTCATCTGCCACAGTGCGAGCGATCAGGGTGGCCTCGACGATCGGACGGGCACCCCGACCGCGCATGCGGGTGCGTGCGCCCTGTGTTGTCTGGCCCAAGCGGGCGCGTCGCTGGATTCGCCGACGCACGCGGCACTCTCGATTCCCTTCCGCCATGCCGCGCGCGTGGTGTGGCAGCCGGCGGATGCGTCCGCCATCGCCGCTCCCAGGGGTTCGAGCGCCCAGGCCCGCGCCCCCCCTCAATTTTCCTGACGTAGCGACAAACCGAACCATTGGCGCGCGCCGTTGCTGTGCCGATGGGCGTGCTCAATGGACCGGTCGAGGTGCCGGATGTCAGGAATTCAAGAGATGTTACGCATTCGTGCGATCGGGCGCGCGGGCTTGCCCGTGCTTTTCGGACTGGTGTCCCCGATCGGTTCAGACGCGCTCGCCCAGGCTGCCTCGGAAGCGATTCCCGCGGTGACGGTCGAGGCGCCCAAGACGTCCCGTCCCAAGCCAATCACCCGGGCAACGCGGCAGCTCTCCGCTTCGGCGGCGCGCGCAGCGAGGCCGGTCGCGCCGAACGCGACCGACGGTGCCCAGGGGCAGAGCAACACGATGTCCGCCGGCGCAGTGCGGGCCGGTCTCAATCAGGCGCCGGCCGGACAGACCGCGACGACCATCGATCGCAGCCAGTTCGACAACCGGCCCTCGTTTTCGGTCAGCGACGTCTTGCGGGACAGTCCGGGCATTTCGATCAAGCAGGGTAATGGTCCGCGCGATTTCGGCATCTCGATTCGCGGATCCAATGCCCGGAACGGATTCGGCATCCGCAATCTCGTGATCTTCGACGACGGATTCCCCGTCACGCAGCCGGACGGACTGTCGCGTAGCGACCTGATCGATCCCCACGCCTATGGTGCGATCGACGTGATCCGCGGCCCCTCATCGGCGCTCTACGGCAATTATGCGACCGGCGGCGCGCTCAATTTCCGCACACGGCCGGGCGGCACGATCGACGGCGTCGAATACGGCGTCGACGGCGGCAGCTATGGCTACCTCAACAATTACCTTGCGGCCGGCAAGAAGGTCGGGAACTTCGAGGGCTCGCTGTTTGCGAGCGACACAAGAGGCGACGGCTATATCGGCAATAGTTGGTTCAATACGCAGACCGTCAACTTCCTTGGCACGCTCAAGGCGACGCCGGACGACCGCTTCACGGTCAAGATCATCAACAACGATCTCAGCGCGCGGCTGCCGCTTCGCTCCACGCTGAACCAATATTATCAAAATCCCTTCCAGCAGGGCTGTGCGACCGGTGCCACGGCGGCGCCCGGATGCGGTACGGTCAGGCTGTTCAACAATGGCTTCAACGCGACCGCCGGGACCGATACGCAGACGGCCGTACAGGCCGGGCTCGGCCGCAACGACCGCCGCACCATCGTCGGGGGCCGGTGGGAGCACGATTTCGACAACAATACGACCTGGCGCAACCAGTTCGTGTTCGACGACCGGAACATCAGTCAGCCAACTGGCTCCACCAGCTCGATCGGCGACTTCCCGTCCTACAACTACATGAGTGATCTCACCAAGCGCGGAGAGATTCTCGGCCTGGAGTCCACCGCGTTCTTCGGCGCCTTCTACAACACCCTGACGGCATCGAGCGATACGCGAAACGTGATGCCGGGAGGCAACGCGACGCTCGGCAGGCTGTCGAGCAATCTCTACAGCGAGACGACCAATTATGGTGTTCGTGCCAGGGAAGAGCTCAAGCTTACATCGTCGCTAACGGCCGTTGCGGGCATCGGTTGGGAGACGACCTTGCTCAAGGGCACCAACACGGCCTATTCATATGCTGGTCCCACCGGCATCACCACGACGACGCCGACGACCGCGGACCGGCAGTTTCAAAATACTGCGCCAGAGTTGGCGTTGCTCTACAATCTCAACAACGAATGGCTGTTCCGGGCACGCGTTGCCACGGGGTATGGCACACCGCAGGTCTCAAATCTTTTCGTCGCTCAAACGGGATTGCCGGGCAACAATACCCAGCTCCAGGCCCAGAAGAATCTTGGCTACGATCTCGGTTTCGATTGGACGCCGAACAGCGCGTTCAAGCTCAGCGCGACCGGCTTTTACGAGTTTTTCCGTAACGAGATCGTCAACCAGGCCACATCGGTCGCGGGTGTAAACTACTCGTTCAACGCGCCGCGATCGGAGCATCGGGGCATCGAGCTTGCCGCCGACTGGAAGTTCTATCCGGGCTGGCGGTTCATGGCGGCGTACACCTATCTCGACGAGGTCTACACCGAATATGTCGAGAACATCACCAATGGCGCCGTCTTCAGCTTCAACCGTGCCGGCAATAGAATTCCTGGTATCTCGCCCAACGAGCTGACGGCTCGAATTGGCTACGACGAGTTCGCCGGCCCGCTGGCAGGCCTCGGCGGCTTCGTCGAGGTCCAGTGGAAGGACTCTTTCTACATGGACAACGCGAATCTGCTGAAGGCGCCGGGCTACGAGCTGGTCAATGTGAACGTCCATTACAAGACCGACTTGGTGTCGGACACCTTCAAGTCACTCAATCTGTTTCTTGAGGTCAGGAACGTATTCGATCGCACCTATGTTGCGTCGGCAAACAACATCGCAAACACCGTGACGGCGGCCGGCCTGCAAATTCCAGGGAACACGCTCGCAAGCACGGCACCGGGGTCGATCTATGCGGGCTCGCCACGCCTGTTCGTTGCAGGTATGAAGGTGGCCTTCAAATGATCCGGGCTCTCGAAGGGAATAGGGCCATGATCCGAACTGGCTTGCTCGCGATAGCCGCTCTCGCATGCCTGCAAGGTGCGGCGCTGGGGCAGATGCACGGCAAGCACGCGTCCGAAGCTGCGTGCGAGGAGCCGACGCTGCGCTGTGCGACCAAGGCGACGCCCGCCTTCGGTCCGGACGGGACGCTGTGGCTGGTCTGGATGGCGGGAGGGCAGGTCTCGGTCGCAAGTTCGCAGGACTACGGCCGAAGTTTCTCGACGCCCACTCAAGTCACGACGAAGCGGCTGAACCTCGATTGGGGGCCGGATGCGCGGCCGAAGATCGTGGTCGACCGCAAGGGGGGCATCGCGCTCGCGTTCTCGACCTTCAGGGACGAGGCCTTCAACGGTCAGGTGTTCACCACGCGCTCGGCCGACGGCGGGAAAAGCTTCGCGGAGCTGAAGCCGATCACCGCCAGCAACGAGAGCCAACGTTTCGAGGCGCTGGCGCTCGATCAGGATGGAACAGTATTTGCGGCGTGGCTGGACAAGCGCAATCGCATTTTTGCGAAGGAAGCGGGACAGAAGTACGAGGGGGCCGGGCTGTTCTTCACGTCGTCCAGCGACGGCGGCACCGCCTACGCAGACGCGAAGCTGGCGCGTGAGGGCACCTGCGAATGCTGCCGGTTGGGGCTGGCATTCGCTGCGTCTGGGCGGCCGGTCGCAATCTTCAGGAACATTTTTGAGGGCGGCGTGCGCGACCACGCGGTGATGACCTTCACCGACGTCGCGACGCCAGGCGAAGTCCGCCGGGTCAGCAACGACGACTGGCAGATCAATGCCTGCCCACACCATGGGCCGAGCCTCACCGTTGCGCCGAACGGCACCTATCACGTCGCCTGGTACACCAACGGAAAGGCGCGGAAGGGACTTTTCTACGCGCACTCGCGCGACGAAGGCCGCACGTTCTCTTCGCCGATGGCGTTGGGGCGGCCGGATCGCAATCCGACGCGCCCCTTCGTGCTCGCGGGCGCGCCGGGAACGGTGATGGTCTGGAAGGAGTTCGACGGCGAGAAGACCTCGGTCCAGATGACGATCTCCCGCGACGATGGCGAGACGTGGTCGCCGCCGAAGACGATATCGAGTACGACCGACACGTCCGACCATCCTTTGCTCGTCTCCAACGGCAAGCAGACCTACCTGTCGTGGATGACGAAGGCGGATGGCTATCGGCTCAGGGCTATCGAGGACCAACCATGAGATTTCGATTTGTAGGCATTGCGGGACTTGTCGTTCTGATCGCTTCAGTGGCTGCGCTTGCCGCATCTCCCGCTTTGAAGCCATTCGAACGCGGCACTTGGCAAAGGGTCCTTCGGGGGCACGCCGGCCGCCCCGTGCTCGTGCATTTCTGGGGCGTGACCTGTGGCCCCTGCAAGGTCGAGCTGCCGCTGCTCGGCCAGTTTGCCAAGGATCATCCTGACGTCGACGTCGTCACTGTCAGCGCCGATCTCGTGCCGAACCTGCCGGCCGCCACGCAATCGATGCTCGACAAGGCGGGTCTGTCGTCGACCGAAAATTTCATCTTCAACGACGGCTTTGTCGAGCGTTTGCGGTTCGAGATCGATCCGGCTTGGCAGGGCGACATCCCCAGGACCATGCTCATCTCCCCGGAAGGGACCGTCACGACGATCGAAGGCTCGGCTGAAATTGCCGATCTCGAAAAATGGTCAGCGCAACAACGCTCCAAACACTGAAGTTCAGTCTGCAAAGGGAATACCGATATGAAGACAATCTCGAAAAACGTGCTGCTCGCTGCGTTCGCTCTCGCGATCTCCGCAGCACCGGCGGTCGCCGACGAGGTCAAGGCCGGCGATCTCGTCGTCTCGCAGGCCTGGAGCCGGGCGACGCCGGGCGGCGCGAAGGTCGCCGGCGGCTATCTGACCATCGAGAACAAGGGCACGGCGGCCGACAGACTGGTCAGCGTGTCCGCCGATATCGCGGGCAAGGCCGAGATTCACGAGATGGCGATGGACAATGGCGTGATGAAGATGCGCCCGCTCGACAAGGGGCTGGTGGTCGATGCCGGCAAGACGGTGAAGCTCGCGCCCGGCGGCAATCATTTGATGCTCCAGGAGCTGAAGGGCGCGTTCAAGCAGGGCGACAAGGTGCCGGTGACGCTGCAATTCGAGAAGGCCGGCAAGGTCGCGGTGTCCCTCGACGTCCAGGGCGTCGGCGCGCAGGCGCCTGGCGATGCCGGGCATTCAGGTCATATGGACATGAAGAAAATGCCGGATCACTCGGGAATGAAGATGAAATGAGACGGATCTGGACTCTCGGGAGACCGAACATGTCGAAGCAATCCTGCCTGATCCTGGTTGCCGCGCTCGCCGCCTCGCCGGCGGCGGCGCACGTGTCGATCGAGACCAAGCAAGCCACTGTCGGCACGTCCTACAAGGCCGTCTTCACTGTGCCGCATGGCTGCGCGGGCTCGCCGACGGTGAAGATCCGGGTGCAGATTCCGGAAGGGGTGATCGCGGTGAAGCCGATGCCGAAGGCCGGCTGGACCATCGATGTCGTCGAGGGCAAATATGCCGCGGAGTACGACTATCACGGCAACAAGCTCTCCTCCGGCGTCAAGGAGGTGGCGTGGTCCGGCGGCAAGCTGCCGGACAAGAACTATGACGAATTCGTCCTCAGCACGTTCCTGACCGACAGCCTGAAGCCGAACACGGTGCTGTACTTCCCCGTCGTTCAGGAATGCGAGGCTGGCGTCAGCCGCTGGATCGAAATTCCGGCGGCGGGGGCAGGGCATTCGCATGAGGGCAAGTCCGAGGGCAAGTCGCCGGCGCCGGGCGTGAAACTGCTGCCAAAACCCTGATGCGCCTCTTCGCCGCGCTTGCGACGCTGCTCCTCGTTGCCGGCTTCGCAAGCGGTGCGTCGGCGCATGCGGCGCTGCTCTCGGTTGAGCCGGCGAGCGGCAGCATGCTCGCGGCCGCGCCCAAGGCGGTGGAGCTGCGTTTCAACGAGGCGGTAACGCCGGGCGCGATCCGGCTGATCGATGGTGCGGGCAGGGCGCGGGATGATGCGCGCGTTAGCGCATCGGGCGAGACGATTTCGGTCGCGATGCCGGCGGATCTGCCTGAGGGGACCGCGGTCGTCAGCTATCGCGTGATCTCGCAGGACGGTCATCCCGTCACCGGATCGGTGATCTTCTCGATTGGCATGCCGACCGCGACGAAGCCTGCCGCCGCTGAGGATAGCGGGTTGAACGCGCTGATCTGGCTGGCGCGCGTCGGCCTGTACGTTGGGCTGTTCATCGGCGTCGGCGGCGTGTTCTTCGCGCGCTGGGTTGCTTGGTCGATGACCGGCATGGCCGTGCCGCGCATGGCGCTCGCGCTCGGTCTCCCGAGCGCGGTGGCGTCCGTCGGCGCGTTGGGCCTCGATCTCCTCGGGCTGCCGCTGGCAGCCCTCGCGACCGCTGCTCCCTGGAAAGTCGCGCTCGCGACCAGCGCCGGCCCTGCGCTGCTGGTTGCCCTGCTTGCAATGCTACTCGCGTTGATGGCGCTGCGCAGTGCGTGGTACGCGCGTGCTCTTGCGATCATGGCGTTGGTCGGCGTCGGTCTGTCGCTCGCCATGACCGGGCACGCCGCAACGGCCCCGCCTGAGGCGTTGACCCGGCCTGCAATCTTTCTTCATGGCCTCGGTGTCACCATCTGGATCGGTGCTCTCGCGCCGCTCGTAGCGCTGGTATCGAAGCCGACGATTGCGACGCTCGCGATTGTGAACCGCTTTTCCCGCATTGCTGCGCTCGCGGTCGGCGTGTTGGCCTTGACCGGCCTCGCACTCGCGATCGTGCAGCTCGAAAAGCCTGGAGCGCTGGTCGAGACTCGCTACGGGCTGATCCTCTCGGTCAAGCTAGTTCTGGTCACGGGATTGCTGGCGCTGGCCGCGCTCAATCGGTTCCGGTTGACTCCGGCCCTGGCACGGAACGAGACAGGGACGCCCGCGCTCAAGCGCTCGATCGTGCTGGAAGGTACGATTGCTCTCGCCGTCCTGGCGGTGGTCGCCGGCTGGCGCTTCACGCCGCCGCCGCGGACGATCGTGCCGGAGACGCCTTTGGCGATCCACATCCATAGCGACAAGGCGATGTTCCAGGTCCTGGTCTCGCCAGGCAAGGCGGGGGCCAATGATGTCGTGCTCCAGCTCATGACCGGCGAGGGGACGCCGCTGGCGGCCAAGGAGGCGACGTTGACCCTGAGCCTGCCCGAGCGCGGCATCGAGCCGATGGAGCGAAGGGCCTCGCTCGGGCCCGATGGTTATTGGCATGTGCGCAAGGTCGAGCTGCCCTTTGCCGGCCGCTGGCACGCGCGGATCGACGCGCTGGTGACCGACTTCGAGCAGATCACGCTCGAAGATGAACTCGACGTCACGCCGCCGTGAGCCGCAGCTCGGGCTGAACCTGAAGTCCGACGGAAAAATGACAGGAATTCCGTTGCGTTAGCGGCTTTTCCTCATTCCCGGTCTTGTGTTTTCGCTCTCAATCCGGTTTCACTGCAACGCATCACTGATTCCCAGAGTATTACCATGCGGTTGTCGCGGTTCTTTCTGCCCATCCTGAAGGAAAATCCGAAAGAGGCGGAGATCGTCTCGCATCGGCTGATGCTGCGCGCCGGCATGATCCGGCAGGAGGCCGCCGGTATCTATGCCTGGCTGCCGCTCGGCTTCCGCGTGCTGAAGAAGATCGAGCAGATCGTGCGCGAGGAGCAGGACCGCTCCGGCGCGCTGGAACTGTTGATGCCGACGCTGCAGCTTGCCGATCTCTGGCGCGAGAGCGGCCGCTATGACGCCTATGGTCCGGAGATGTTGCGCATCGCCGACCGCCACAAGCGCGAGCTCTTGTACGGGCCGACCAACGAGGAAATGATCACCGAGATCTTCCGCGCCTATGTGAAGTCCTACAAAAACCTGCCGCTGAATCTCTATCATATCCAATGGAAATTCCGCGACGAGCAGCGTCCGCGTTTCGGCGTGATGCGCGGCCGCGAGTTCCTGATGAAGGACGCTTATTCGTTCGACCTCAACGAAGCCGCGGCGCGCGTCGCCTACAACAAGATGTTCGTGGCGTATTTGCGCACCTTTGCGCGGATGGGGCTGAAGGCGATCCCGATGCGCGCCGAGACCGGCCCGATCGGCGGCGATCTCAGCCACGAGTTCATCGTGCTGGCCGAAACCGGCGAATCCGGCGTCTTCATCAATCGCGACGTGCTGGACCTGCCGGTGCCGGGCGAGGACGTCGACTACGACAGCGACCTGACGCCGATCATCAAGCAATGGACCTCGGTCTACGCCGCCACGGAAGACGTCCACGACGCCGCGCGCTTCGAGCAGGAAGTGCCCGCGGACAAGCGGGTGAACACCCGCGGCATCGAGGTCGGCCAGATCTTCTATTTCGGGACCAAATATTCCGACGCGATGAAGGCCCTGGTGGCGGGACCTGACGGTGTCGATGTGCCGATCCATGGCGGTTCCTACGGCGTCGGCGTCTCGCGCCTGCTCGGCGCGATCATCGAGGCCTGCCATGACGATGCCGGCATCAAATGGCCGGAGGCTGTCGCGCCGTTCCGCGTGTCGATTCTCAATCTCAAGCAGGGCGATGCCGCGGTCGATGCGGCCTGCGAGAAGCTTTATGCCGAGCTCACCGCCAAGGGCGTCGACGTGCTCTATGACGACACCGACCAGCGCGCCGGCGCCAAATTCGCCGCCGCCGATCTGATCGGTATCCCCTGGCAGATCATGATCGGCCCGAAGGGGCTCGCTGACGGCAAGGTCGAGATCAAGCGGCGAGCCGACGGCTCCCGCGAGACCATGTCGCCTGCGGACGCGGTCGCAAGACTTGTGGGCTGATAAGCCTGGTCGGCTGAATATTGTTCATCGCCCGATATCGCGGCCGCCAATCCGGCCACAATTGACCCCGAATCATGGGATTATCGAGCGATGGATGAGACCATGACCGAAACCGTGCAAACCGCGCCTTTTGCGCCATTCGAGTGGATGCTGTCGGCGCGCTATTTGCGGGCGCGCCGCAAGGAGGGATTCATCTCGGTCATCGCCGGGTTCTCCTTTCTCGGCATCATGCTGGGTGTGGCGACGCTGATCATCGTCATGGCCGTGATGAACGGCTTCCGCAAAGAGCTGCTCGACAAGATCCTGGGGCTGAACGGGCACATCCTGGTCCAGCCGCTGGAATCGCCGCTGACCGACTGGAAGGACGTCGCCGACCGCCTCAGCCAGGTCAAAGGCATCCGGCTTGCAGCGCCCGTGGTCGACGGCCAGGCGCTGGCGTCCTCGCCCTGGAACGCCTCGGGCGTGCTGGTGCGCGGCATCCGCTCCGACGACCTCAACAACCTCACCTCGATCGCCAAGAACATCAAGCAGGGCTCGCTCGAGGGCTTTGACGACGGGCAGGGCGTCGCGATCGGCCGGCGCCTCGCCGACCAGCTGTCGCTGCATGCCGGCGACAGCATCACGCTGGTGGCGCCGAAAGGCGCGGTGACGCCCATGGGCACGACGCCGCGCATCAAGCCGTACAAGATCGTCGCCGTGTTCGAGATCGGCATGTCCGAGTACGATCTCGGCTTCGTGTTCATGCCGCTCGCGGAAGCGCAGGCCTATTTCAACCGCAGCAACGACGTCACCTCGATCGAGGTGTTCACCACCAATCCCGATCAGATCGTCGCCTTCCGTCAGGCCGTGACCGAGGCTGCGGGCAGGCCGGTGTTCCTGGTGGATTGGCGGCAACGCAATTCGACCTTCTTCAACGCGCTCCAGGTCGAGCGCAACGTGATGTTCCTGATCCTGACCATGATCGTGCTGGTCGCAGCGCTCAACATCGTCTCCGGCCTGATCATGCTGGTGAAGGACAAGGGCAGCGACATCGCGATCCTGCGCACGATGGGGGCCTCGCAAGGCTCGATCATGCGCATCTTCCTGATCACGGGCGCCTCGATCGGCGTGGTCGGCACGCTGGTCGGCTTTGTCGTCGGCCTCGTGATCTGCCTCAACATCGAATCCATCCGGCAATTCCTGTCATGGCTGACCAGCACCGAGCTGTTCTCGCCAGAGCTCTATTTCCTGTCGAAACTGCCCGCCGAGATCGACGTCGGCGAGACCACGGCCGTCGTCATCATGGCGCTGACGCTGTCGTTCCTGGCGACGCTGTATCCGTCGTGGCGCGCCGCGCGCCTCGATCCCGTCGAAGCGCTGCGGTACGAGTGAGGGGTTGATGGAGCAGCAGCAGGGGGCGGAAGACGTTCCGGTCATTTATCTCCACGAGATAAAGCGGCAGTACTTGCAGGGCGAGGTGCCGCTGACGATCCTCGATGGCGCCAAGCTCGCGCTGTGGGCCGGACAGTCGGTGGCGCTGGTGGCGCCGTCGGGCTCGGGCAAATCGACGCTGCTGCACATCGCGGGGCTATTGGAAGCGCCCGATTCCGGCGAGGTCTATGTCTCGGGCGCGCCGACCTCGCAGCTGCCCGACATCGAGCGCACCCAGCTTCGCCGCACCGATATCGGCTTCGTCTACCAGTCGCACCGGCTATTGCCGGAGTTCTCGGCGCTCGAGAACGTCATGATGCCGCAGATGATCCGCGGCCTCAAAAAGTCCGAGAGCGTCAAGCGCGCCAAGGAGATTTTGGGCTATCTCGGCCTCGGCGACCGCATCACCCATCGCCCGGCCGAGCTGTCCGGCGGCGAGCAGCAGCGCGTCGCGATCGCGCGCGCGGTTGCCAACGCGCCGCGGGTGCTGTTTGCGGACGAGCCGACCGGCAACCTCGACCCGCACACCGCAGATCACGTGTTCCAGGCCCTGATGCAGCTGGTGAAGGCGACCAAGGTCTCGATGCTGATCGCGACCCACAACATGGAGCTCGCCGGCCGCATGGACCGGCGGGTGTCGCTGTCGAACGGCCAGGTGGTCGAGCTCGAGTAAAAAACGCGAAAACAACCCCATGCACAGTAGCCAAGTGCTTGGCGGGGCTTGCGAAAAAATCGCCATTTCGTCGCACCCTGAGACTCAAGGCCTGATCACCGTCATCTTGAACGGCCCGCCATTGGCCGCGGCGTACGCCACCGCCTCGTTGGCCTGGTCGAGACCGAAGGCCGTCGTCTCATATTCCTCCAGCCTGAGCTGCCCCGCACGCACCAGCGCGATCAGACGGCTCGCGGCATCGCGCGGGTACATCCAGACGCCGTGGATGCTGATGCAGTTGCGCATGATCCAGGGATAGGGCAGCTCAAGGCCCGCGCCGCCGGCCATGCCGACGCCGCCCATCAGCGCGACGCGCCCATAGGGGCGCACCGTCATGATCGCCGCGCGCACGACCTCCGTGCTCACCGAGGGCGGCATGATGTCGAACACGCAATCGATCGGGCCGGGCGCTGCGCGCTTCATCGCCTCGCGGTCGTGATCTTCATTGCCCGTAAGCTTGACCGGCCTCACGCGGTTGCCGAAGCGGCGGCCGAGGTCGGCGAGGATTTTCTCGTTGCGGCCGGGCGCGACCACGCCGGCTGCGCCCATCGCGAGCGCGACCGAAACGGCGGCGCTGCCGAAGTTGCCGGTGGCCCCGCTCACCAGCACGGTCTCGCCTGGTCGCAGGTTGGCGGCGAGAAAGCCTCCGTAAGGCACCAGCAGCGTGCCCAGCGCGCACCATTGCGTCGCTTCCTCCGGCGCGATCGCGCCGAGCCGCTTCACATTCTCGGTCGGCAAGCGCATCTGCTCGGCAAAGGAGCCGTGGCGAAAATGCTGTTGCAGGCGCATGCCGCCGGGGCCGGCGGCGGTGAGCCCTTGCAGGGCGATATCGGGCGCTACGACATCATCGCGCGAGCGCACCGTCGGGTCGCAAAACACCCAGTCGCCGACGCTGAGCTTGGTGGCATCCGGGCCGATCGCGCGCACCCGGCCGATGCCGCCGGGACCGGGGATAACAGGCAGATCGAGCGCGTAATTGCGCGTCCCGTCAAATACCTCGTTCATGTAGGACAGCACGCGCGTGGCGACGACGTCGACGACAACCTCACCGGTTCCGATGATTGGCTCCGGGACATGCTCGATCACCAGCGGCGATCCAAAGGATTTGAGTACGGCTGCTTTCATGGATGTTCACCTCAAAGTCGCGGTGAAACCCATATGCGCCGCCTTGGACGGGCCAAGAAGGCCTGGTATTATCCTAGTATTCCAAAGACCCTCCATGGGGGAGCGACATCATGGCCGATCCGCGCCGCGTTGAATTCGGCGACTTCCTGAGGTCTCGCCGCGAAAAGCTATCGCCGAAGACCGTCGGGCTTCCGATCGGCGGGCGCCGGCGCACCGCGGGGCTACGCCGCGAGGAGGTCGCGCAGCTCGCCGGCATCGGCGTCGACTGGTACATCCGCCTCGAGCAGGGCCGCACCGTCAGCCCTTCGGTCACCACCGTCGACGCGCTGGCCCGCGCGCTGCGCCTCAGCAAGACCGAGCACGCGCATCTGAAGGCGCTGGCGCGCGACGGCGCCAGGGGGACGTTCACGCGCGAGATCGTGCCGCCGCCCATTCGGCGGATGATCGAGAGCCTGTCTCAGCCTGCCTATATCACCGGGCGCCGCTGGGATGTGCTGGCCTGGAACGCGGCGGCCGAGGAGGTCTTTGCCTTCGGTCAGTTGCCCGAGCAGGATCGCAATACGCTGCTGCTGGTGATGACCAACAAGCAGACGCGAAAATTCTACGGCGCGAGCTGGACCGACGTCGCCAGGAGCATGGTCGCGATGTTCCGCGCCAATCACGACGTCTGGGCCGGCGATCCCGCTTTCACGGAGCTGCTGACGCGGCTGCGCCAGGGCAGTCCGGAATTCGTCAAATGGTGGGAAGCCCACGACATCCGCAACACCGCCGCGGGTCTCAAGACCATGAACCATCCGACCAGGGGTGTACTCCGGTTCGAGCACACCAGCTTCCAGGCCAACGACGATCCCGCACTGAAGCTGGTGATCTACACGCCGGTCGAGAACTGAGGGAGGGGCAGGCTCCAGCTCTTGAAGACTGCTTTGCAAGCCTGCGCGCTACGGCGACTGCGTGGCCGCGGGCGTTGCGCTGGCGTTCGGCAGGGTACCGCCTGCTGTCCATGGACTGTCCGTCCAGGGTGTCGGCTGCAGAGAATTCGCCGGCCAGGGTTTTGCCGGGCCCGTCGCCACCGAGGTGCACGACGTCCCGAGCTGCGTCCACACCGAGGCCAAACCGGTCGTGTCGATGTTGAAGCTCGTGACGTCAGCCCGTCCCTCTGGTTCCGGCGTGGTTTCCCGGACCTGCAGGGAGTGCGAGGCCAGTACCGCCTTGACCATGTCGGGGTCGACGGCGCCGTTCCAGACCTCGTACTTCCCGAACCGCACCGGAGGCCCTCCGGCTTGCTTGCTCATGTCGGCGCTGGCCGCGATCAGGATCGTTTTCTTGCCGGCGGCCGATGCGTCGATCTCACCCGCGAACATCAGCGGCACGCGCTTCTTGTTTTCGCAATACAGGCGCCATTCCATGGTCCGGAACGAGGCGTCGCTCTCCTTCTTCACCGCGGCGATCTTGCTGATGAACGGTCGCGCTCCCTTTTCCAGCCGCCACATCGTCTCGGCCAACGGTCGCGTGTCGATCCCGAACCGGTAGAGCTCGGGCCGCGTCAGCACGTGCAGGCTTTCGAACTTCACAGTGCTGATCAGCGCATCGAGCTCGCGGCTGATTCCCATCGCCGCAATGAACGCGGCGCGGTCGCGGTCGGCGCCGGCGATCCGCCGCCGCCGCGCTTCGGCGACCACTTCCGGAGGCGGATCGCCTCGAAACCGGAGAATCAGCCTGGAGTTATGGACCGCCAGCGCGGCATCGGGCGCAACCTCGCGAGAGGTCGCTCCGAGAAACAGGTAGCCGCAGGCCGAGTTGCACATCGCATGATAGGTGGTGAGTTCGGCCTCGACCTCGCCGGTCGCGTTCTTGATCTTCAGGCATGCGGCGTCGATCTGCGTGCCCGCGGCGCACGCCGTCGCGATCGTCCGGCCAACCCGGGCGATCGCCTTGCGGCTGCGCAGCAGCCGGGCGATGACATAGGACTGCTCAACGTTTCCACCGGGCGAATGGAGGTAGATCGGGCGCTGCAGGTCCTTGACGCCGGCGAGGAAGCGGCGAATGCGGGACGCTGCGTCCTGATCGATCTGGCCTTCGATCGCGATCCAGCGGTCGCAGCCCGGCCCGCACGCGTCAGGCGCGCCTTTGGCGAGATAGATCGTCAGCCTGGAGGCAAAGCCGGGTTTCTCGGCCGGGGTCCCTTCGGCACGCAATGCGCCGGGAAGCGACAGCAAGGCCAGCAGAAGCAATATTCGGGCGAGCATGGAGCGATCGACTACGTATGGTGAGGGACCGTGACTGACGCTATACGACGATCGGCGTGATCACAACTTGCGGTGGCATGGCGGTCCACGTTTTTTTCGCCGGGATCCGGAGTGGACATCTCGAACGGCACAGGGACGCGGATCAAGGATTTGACCGTAACCATTCCGAAAAGGCGCGGATGGTTCTCTCGCGCGGATGGCCTGCCTTGCTGACCACATGGAAGCCGTAGCCAGGCAAGCTCAACTTGAACGCCTTCACGAGCGTACCGGCGGCGAGGTCGTGTGCCGTGAGCACATCACTGAACACTCCGATTCCTTGTCCCGCGATCACCGCCTCGATGGCGTGCAATTCCTCGCGGAAACTCAGATGCTGCATGTCCTTGAACGGGGGCACAGCACGCCATCTGCGCTGAGCCGCGGAGAGCCATCGCTGCCAGGTGGGCGGCTCACGATCGGCCGGCGACCAGTAAGAGTGGATCAGGACGTGATTTGCGAGGTCGACCGGTCGCTTCAGGCGCCCCGTTGCAAGCAGGCGCGGACTGCAGACGGCCCAGAATGTATCGGTGAAGAGATCTTCGACGATGCCGTCTGTCGGCCGTACTCGGCTGGTCGCGTAGCGAATGGCGACGTCGCCGTCTCCGGCCTGCAGATCGAGCACCGTGTCGGTGCCGATGACCTCCAGCGGCACGTCGGGATGCAACTTGCGCCACAGGGGCAGGCGGGGCACGAGCCAGCGGCTGGCGAATGCGTTGGTTGTCGTCACCCGGAGAGGCTGTTGGGCGCCTTCCTGCTTGACGCTCGCAATGGCCGCGGCAAACACCTCGAGCCCGCCGCGTATGGCGGGGAAAAGCCGCGCTCCGGCATCGGTCAACGAGAGCGGCCTTGGTCTGCGGCGGAACAGAGCGCGACCGCAATAAAGCTCGAGCAATCCGATCTGGTGGCTGATCGCCGTTGGCGTCACGCCGAGTTCTGCCGCTGCCTTCTTGAAGCTCAGATGGCGGGCGGCGGCTTCAAAAGCGCGAAGCTCGATCAGGGGCGGGAGCTTGTGCATGCCCGCCCAGTCTAGGTGAAACTAATTCATCGTCACCTGAATTCTTCGGATTTGCGCGGAGATAGTGCGCGGTCGAGGATATGGCGGGTCAAGCTGAGGAGATCAGGTCATGTCGTCCATCGCATCTGTCGCAAGCGCTGCCGCCGATCTTGGCACCTCCTTTGGAGGGCAACTGCTCAAACCGGCGGACGAGGGCTATGACGAAGCGCGAAAGGTCCATAACGGGCTGGTCGACAAGCGGCCGGCATTGATCGCCAGGTGCCGCAGCGTGGCCGACGTCGTCGACGCCGTCGCTCTTGCGACCAAGCTCGGCCTCGAAGTCGCCGTTCGCGGCGGCGGCCACAATGTGGCAGGACGCGCGACCATCGACGGGGGGATCATGATTGACCTCTCGCCCATGAAGGGTGTCCGGGTCGACCCGGTCGGCAAGACCGTTTGGGCGCAGGGCGGGGCCACCTGGGGCGAGGTCAATCGCGAAACGCAACTTCACGGACTTGCGGTCACCGGCGGCGTGGTCTCGACCACCGGGATTGCCGGCCTGACCCTCGGCGGAGGACTGGGCTGGCTGATGGGCAAGTACGGTCTGGCACTGGATAATCTGCGAGCCGTCGAACTCGTCACCGCCGATGGCAAGGTTTTGCGCGCCAGCAGGCAGGAGGAGCCCGATCTGTTCTGGGCCCTCCGCGGCGGCGGCGGAAACTTCGGGATCGCCACCAGTCTCGAATACGATCTTCATCCGGTCGGACCGATCATGACCGGCGGTCCGATCGTCCATCCCATCGAACGCTCCCGTGAGGTGCTCGAATTCTTCCGGACCAGCACGCGGTCGCTCGCGGACGAGCACATGCTGTTTGCATCCCTGACGCATGCGCCGGACGGCTCCGGCACGGAGGTCGCGGTCCTGGTCACCAGTCACTGCGGACCGCTGGCGGATGCCGAACGAGCGGTGCGGCCGCTGAAACAGTTCGGGACTCCGATCCTGGATGCAGTCGGGCCGATTCCCTATTGCGACCTCAACCGCATGCTCGACGCCAACTATCCGAAAGGCGCCTTCAACTATTGGAAATCGAACTTCCTCGCGGAGCTCAGTGATGGCGCGATTGCGACCATGATCGAATGCTTCGCGCGCTGCCCGACTCCCATGGGGCAGTTCCTGGTCGAACACGTCCACGGCGCGGCGGCCCGCGTCGATGCTGGGGATACGGCATTCCCGCATCGGCAGGAGGGCTATAATTTCCTGATTCTCGCGCAGTGGATGCAGGCCAGCGATACCAGCCGCTGCATGTCCTGGGCGCGCGACACCTACGAAAGGATGCGACCTTTCTTCGCCTCCGGCCGCTATGTCAATTATCTCGACGATGACGAGACGGGCGATCCTGTCGCGGCCGCCTATGGACCGAACTACCGGCGCCTGCAGCGGATCAAGGCGAAATACGACCCGACGAACTTCTTCCGGATGAACCAGAACATCCGGCCCCTGGCCTGATTGCCGGTTGAGGATTTCGTCGCTCTCATGGCCGTCTTCGGGAGAATTCGAGAATGGCTGTCGTGTGCCGACCCGCTTGTAGCGACGATTTGGCGAGAGCCGACGAGCTCGTGGTCGCCAGCATCAACGAACTCACGGAACGGCGGGGGTTCGGCAAGATGGCTTCCTCTCGCCCGCAGCATTTTCAAGCCTTCTCGCTTGCGGATGATCCCGAAGGTCTATGGGTTGCGGAGGACGATGGAGACATTGTCGGCTTCGCGTGGAGTTGGGTATGTGGCGAGCTTTGGTTCTTGGCGCAGCTGTTCGTGGCGCCTGATCGCCAGAGCGACGGCATTGGCAATCAATTGCTCGGCAAGTCATTCGCTCACGCGGTAACGCGCGGAGCATCCGTCAAAGCGTTGATCACCTTCGCCTTCAACAACGTGTCGCAGGGCCTCTACATCCGTCACGGACTATTCCCGCGCTGTCTGATCTACATGGTCAGCGTGCCTCGTGAACGCCTGGCGTCACGGTTGGCCGAGCCGCCGCTGCGTCTTGAACCTCTTGCCGCCGCGACGGCCCGGTTCGAGGACCTGGTGCCGATCGATGTCAGCGCTCTCGGCGTCTCCAGAGCGAAGCATCATCGATATCTCCTCGGCGACAGCACGACGAACGGGTTCACCATTCACGCCGGCCGTGAGTCAATCGGGTATGTCTATATTTCAGATGGACACATTGGCCCGCTCGCGGTCCGCCGGCCGGATCTGGTTGGCCCCGCCTTTGCGGCTGCGCTTTCGTTGGCGGCGCGGAGCGATGTTGCAACCATCTCGGCCTTCCTGCCGGGTTCGAGCGAGCCGGCGCTCAAGGTGGCGACCGACTACGGCATGCATCTGACGTTCCCGATGCTGCTGATGTCCAATCGACAGTTCGGAGATTGGGTTAGTTACCTTCCGCGCAATCCGGGCTTCATGTAGGTCTGGCAGGACTTGCGATCCCGCGTTGGCGGAACGCTGACGCGGCTGCGCGAACGATTCTGGCGTACCTGCTGCGTTTGCAAGCCGACCTTGCAGGGGCTATGTCCGGGCCTCCCGGACAAGAGCCCTGACATGACAATCTCCGATGACAACGACCTGACGCGCCTGAAAGAGATCGGTCGCATCGTCGCCAATGTGCTGGAGGCGATGGGGAAGGCGATTGAGCCGGGCATGAGCACCTCCGAGCTCGACCAAATCGGACGAAAGTTGCTGGAGGCCGCTGGCGCGCGTTCGGCGCCGGAGCTGGCCTATGATTTTCCCGGGGCGACCTGCATCAGCGTGAACGAGGAGATCGCTCACGGCATTCCGGGCGAACGGCGGATCGCGCGCGGCGACCTCGTGAACATCGACGTGTCAGCCGAGAAGAACGGCTTCTTTGCCGATACGGGAGCCTCGTTCGCCGTTCCCCCCGTAAACCGCGCGATCGAACGTCTTTGCCGGGACGGCCGGCGGGCGATGTGGACCGGCCTGCAACAGGTTGGCGCCGGCAGGCCGATTGCCGGGATCGGCCAGGCGATCGGGACATTTGCGCGAAAGAACGGCTACAGCCTGGTCAGGAATCTGGCCAGTCACGGCGTCGGCCTGTCGCTCCATGAGGAGCCGACGGAGATCGCAACCTGGCCCGACCGCTCCGAACGCCGCATCATGAAGGATGGCCTCGTGTTCACCGTCGAGCCGTTCCTCTCCATGGGTGCCGAATGGGCGGAGAATGGCGACGACCCATGGACGCTCTACAGCAGCCCCGAGGCGCCGACCGTTCAATACGAGCACACGGTTGTCGCCACCCGCAACGGACCTTTGATCGTGACGAGGGCGGGTTAAGGCCGCCGAGGTCGGAGTCGGATCATGTCAGACGGTCGATGATCTGAAGGAGCCGGTCGCAGGACGCGTCGATCCTTTTGAGTGGAGACGTCGCGACGCCCAGCAACAGTCCCGGACGCGCCGAAGCCTTCGAGGCATACCAGAGCGAGAGCGGCGTGGGCGCCAGTCCGAACGATGCAGCTTGCCTGGCGATGGCGAGATCAGGCGCTCCGTCCGGCAAGCGCAGGACCGCGGCCAGTCCTGCAATCGCAACGTTCGTGGTGCGCGTTCGAAGCTGCTTCAGCAATGCATCGCCTTGCGCGGTGTAGGCGCGCTTGGTGCGCCGCAGATGCCGCAGATAATGGCCTTCGCGGATGAAGTCTGCCGTGGCGAGCTGCACCGCTGGTCCGGGTGCCGGCGCGAGGCACGCCGCAGTCTCGGCAAATCGCGACGCCAGAGCGGCTGGTGCAACGACAAAGCCAAGCCGTAGGGCAGGCGTTACGGTCTTGCTGAAGGAGCCAATGTGAATGACGCGGCCGGCGCGATCGAGCGAGGCGAGCGCCGGCGTGGCCCGGCCCTTGAGCTGAAGTTCGCTGAGATAGTCATCCTCGATCACCCACGCGTTGTTTTGGGTTGCCCAGTCGAGCAGGCGCGATCGACGTGCCAGTGACAGCGTGGATCCGAGCGGCGCCTGCTGCCCCGGTGTCACGACAACCAGCGCGGCGTCGGGCGCTTGTTGCAGGCCGTCGTCGACATCGATCCCATCTGCGTCAACCTTGATTGGCACGATCGACAATCCCGCAAGTTCGAGGCCGTGCCGGGTGAAGGGAAAGCCGGGATCCTCCATCCAGACTTTCTTCCTTTGCCCGAGGTCGAGGACACGGAGCGCCAGGCCGAGGCCGCCGCTGAAGCCGCTGGAGATGATGATCTGGGACGGTGCGCATTCGATCCCGCGCGCCAGCGCAAGATAGGCCGCGATCTCGCGGCGCAAGTCCAGCTCGCCGCGCGGATCGGGGTAGATCGCAGGTGCGCTCATCTCGACGCGAATTGCCCGTGCGCGCATTCGCGCGAGCAGCGTCGCAGGAAAGGTCTCCTGCGAAGGCACGCCCATCTGGAAGATCGCCGGCCCCGCCGTGAGCTCCTGGTACATCTCCATGAACGAGCCGGGGTCCGGCGCCTTGTCCCGCCGCACGGGAATGGACGGTCGGTCGGCGACGTGCGTGCCTGTCGCGCGGGCCGCGATGATCAGTTGGGCCGATGAGAGCTTTTCATAGGCTGAGCGTACGGTGCCGCGCGCGACGCCAAGCTGGGCCGCCAAATCCTGCCATGAGGGCAGGCGCGCGCCCGGGGCGAGTACGCCGCGCTCGATGGCGGCCCTGATCCCCCTGTGGATTTGCTCCGCCAGCGGCGTCTTCGCCGACCGGTCGAGCTTCAACCGCAGCGATCTGGTCATGATCCTTGGTACACGATTTTCTCGCGTTCTTGGTTCTTTTTTATAGACCACGACAGGGGCATCTGAGGGAGGAAAGAGGGGCTTCCTCGATGATCAAGGAGAAAGCGGATGAGTGAACGTCTCAACTACAACCACATTGCGCCGGCAGGCGCGAAGGCACTGGGCGGCGTCTATGGCTACGTGATGCAGAGCGGGCTTCCCGCGACGCTGGTGACCCTCACTTACCTGCGCATCTCGCAGATCAACAACTGCGCCTACTGCCTCGACATGCACACGCGGGATCTGCTGAAGAGCGGTGTGAAGGTCGAAAAGCTCGCGCTGCTGCAGGCTTGGGCCGAGGGCGGCGATCTCTTCGACGACCGCGAGCGCGCGGCTCTCGCCTGGGCCGAGACTGTCACCCGCGTCGCCGAGACCAACGTGCCCGATGAGGCCTATCAAGCCGCCCGCAAGGTCTTCAGCGAGCGCGAGCTTGTCGATCTTACGATCGCAATCAGCCTGATGAATGCGTACAATCGCATGTCGATCAGCTTCCGAAATACTCCGCAGGCCGCGCTCGAGAAGGCGGCCTGACGGATCGCGCGGCATCAGCCGAAACGCAAAGCAGGAGCTTGAAGATGATGAGTGTGATTTCCGGCGTCAAAATCCCCGACAGCAAGCTGGCGCGCGAGGCGGCTGAACTGGTGCGCAGCTACGAAGACGACATGCTTTTCAACCATTCCGTCCGGGTCTACGTCTTCGGCGCCATGAAGGGGCTGCGTCAGCAGCTGAAATTCGATCCCGAACTTCTCTATGTCGCGGCGTTGTTTCACGATCTCGGCCTCGTCGACCATTACCACACGCAGACAAAGCGATTTGAGGTTGACGGAGCCGACGCTGCGCGTGAGTTCTTGCGGGCGCGCGGCATCGCCGAGCCGCAAGCCGATCTGGTGTGGGAGGCAATCGCGCTGCACACCACGCCCGGCATTCCGCAATTCATGCGGCCGGAAATCGCGCTCACCAACGCGGGTGTCCTGGTGGACGTCGTCGGCATTGGGTATGACGACTACACGCCGGAGCAGCGCGGCCAGGTGATCTCGGCGTTTCCGCGCGGTGACTTCAAGAACGAGTTCCTGAAGGTGCAGACCTGCTCGGCGCTGAAGAAGCCGCAGACGACGTTCGGGACGGTCAATTTCGACTACATCGAGGATCACGATCCCAGCTTCCGCAAGCCGAATGCGTGCACGCGCATCCGCAGCACGCCCTGGCAGAGCTGAGCCGATCGCCGCACGCCTACGCCGCCCTATCTCCGCCGGAAACTGAACGGTTAGGATCCGGGGCGAGGCGGCGGGCTCGAGCGGCGAGGGCGCGTTGGTTTCTTCAGCGGAAAATACGGGTTCATCACGCATGTCGCCGAACGCCCGACGGCGAGATATCGGCACTGCTCGAGCGAGCCGTAGCGGCAGTCGAAATAGCCGACCTGGCCGTAGATCTGCATGCACACGGGATAGCTCGGATCATAGGTCTGCGCGCATGCAGATCCGCCCGCGAGAAGCAGGCCGATCACGGCCAGTGCGAGGCGGGCGCAGCGCATCTCAGCGCGGCAGGAAGTAGCCCGGTGAATAGCCCTGCGTCTGCGCGCGCGGACGATTCTGATAGGCGTAGGGGTCGTCGCTCTGTCCGACGAAATACGGATTGGCGATGCAGGTCAGCGCGCGTCCCGATGCGCTCGCCTGACACTGCGCATAGGTGTCGAACCTGCAATTGCTCAGGCCCGGCCATTCATCGCCGGTGAGGCAGAATGGATGATGCGTGCCGAACGCGCGCGCGGGTGTTGATGCGCTCGACACGAATGCGAATGTGGCGAGTGCGAGCGAAAGTGTGGCGACAATGGGGAGGACAATTCGTCTGCGCATCTTCAATTCTCCATCACGCGAATGTGCGCGCGACGTTGTTACGCGCGCATGCAATTTATCTCGTGTCGCCGACAATGGAACTACAGAAAACACTTATTTCAAAGGGTTTCCAGAACGCGCTGATAAATCTTCATTAATGAAGCGCGGGCCTTTGGAGCGAACTGTTGCGTCGAGGTTACAGCAATTCCGTCGATCACTGTTATGACCACGCTGCGGCCAGGGGGCCTAACGACGAAACTGGAACGGGACTCAAATGAAGAAGAATTTGTTGCTTGCCGCTGTGAGCCTTGTCGCGCTGAGCGCGACTGCGCCGGCGCTGGCTGCTGACCTCGCAGCTCGGCCGTACACCAAGGCACCGCCGGCGGCGATCGCCGCGGTCTATGACTGGAGCGGCTTCTATATCGGCGTCAACGGCGGCGGCGGTTCGGCGGACACGTCGTGGAACCTGGTTAACTTCGGTGCGGAAGGCTCGCACAACTCGACCGGCGGCACGGTCGGTGGTCAGGTCGGTTACCGCTGGCAGTCCGGCCAGTTCGTGTTCGGCCTCGAAGGCCAGGGCAACTGGGCCGACTTCTCGGGTGACAACATCAGCGGCATCACCGGATTCCGGAATCGTACGCGCGTCGACTCGTTCGGTCTGATCACCGGCCAGGTTGGCTACGCCTGGAACAACGTCCTGCTCTACGCAAAGGGCGGTGCGGCTGTCGTCAGCAACAAGTACGACGTCTACAGCACTGTCACGGGTGCAAACCTCGACCGGGCTGACGAGACCCGCTGGGGTGCCACGGTTGGCGCGGGCCTGGAGTATGGCTTTGCTCCGAACTGGACGGTCGGCGTCGAGTACAACCACATCTTCCTCGGCGACCACGACATCACCTTTGCCAGCGGCGCTGTCGAGCGCGTCAAGCAGGACGTCGACATGGGTCTCGTCCGCCTGAACTACAAGTTCGGCGGCCCGATCCTCGGCCGTTACTGAGCCTGATCGCGCGTCATCGAGCGGTCCTCGAAAAGCCCCGGCTTAGGCCGGGGCTTTTTTATTGCGTGAATTCAGCGAGTTAACCATTGCCTTTGGAGGTCGTCCGCCACGCTTGACTCTTGAGAACGAAATGAGAACAATGTTCTTCATACGTTCCAACAAGGGAGCAAGCCATGTTCAGGGTTTTCGTGGAAGAGGCCGCCGCACTGGCGTCGATCACGCTGTTCGTCGGGATGATCGCGATCTGGGCGCAGGTCATACCGCAGCTCTAGGGGCAGCGGTTTTGTAAACCGATGCTCTCCCGACCGGTGCCCCCTTGGGGAAAAGCGGGACGACGCGGCCAATTGGCCGCTCCGGCGTGGACTCTGAAGCTGCGACACCTCACCATTGCGAGGCGAGTCGGCAAACGAAGGCAGATGGCGAGTGCATGATGCCTTGAGGAGCCGGCGACCGCTCCATTCCATCTGCAAGAGGCCGTCACGCGACCATGCCGAGCGCCGGATTTGTCCACCTTCACGTTCACTCGGCCTATTCGCTGCTCAAGGGCTCGATCAAGATCGCCAAGCTCGCCGAGCTTGCCAAGAAGGACCACCAGCCGGCGCTGGCGCTGACTGACACCGACAATCTGTTCGGTGCGCTGGAGTTTTCCGACAAGATGGCGGGCTCCGGCATCCAGCCGATCGTCGGCTGCGAGCTGGCGATCGATTTCGGCGACCAGGATCCGAATGCGCGCAACGCGATGGGGCCGTCGCGCGTGGTGCTGCTGGCCGCGCAGGAGCGCGGCTATCGCAGCCTGATGCGGCTCAACTCGCGCGCCTTCCTCGAATCGCCGGATAGCCACGCGCCGTTCGTCAAGCTCGACTGGTTCGAGGGCGAGACCGAAGGGCTGATCGCGCTGACGGGCGGACCCGACGGGCCGATCTCGCTGGCGCTTGCCGGCGGTCATGCCGAGCTCGCCGCCCTGCGCTGCGAGCGTCTGGCCGGCCTGTTCGGCGACCGCCTCTACATCGAATTGCAACGCCACAACACCGAGAAGGAGCGGCGCGTCGAAAGCGGCCTGATCGACATCGCCTACGCCAAGGGACTGCCGCTGGTCGCGACCAACGAGCCGTATTTCGCCGCGACCGACGATTACGAAGCGCATGACGCGCTGCTGTGCATTGCCGGCGGGCGGCTGATCGCCGAGACCGAGCGCGAGCAGCTGACGCCGGATCATCGCTTCAAGACCCGCGCCGAGATGGCGGTGCTGTTCGCCGACATTCCGGAGGCGCTGGCCTCGACGGTGGAGATCGCCGAGCGCTGCTCGTTCCGCCCGATGACGCGCAAGCCGATCCTGCCGTTCTTCACCGTCGGCGCCGCGTCGAGCTCGGATGCCGCCGCAGTCGAGGCCGCGGAGCTGAAGCGCCAGGCGGAGGAGGGGCTCGCCAATCGCCTGCGGGTCCACGGCCTGTCGCAGGGCACGACGGACGAGGATTACAGCAAGCGCCTGGCGTTCGAGCTCGACGTCATCATGCGCATGAAATACGCGGGCTACTTCCTGATCGTGTCCGACTTCATCAAATGGGCGAAGAGCCAGGGCATTCCGGTCGGGCCGGGCCGCGGTTCCGGCGCAGGCTCGCTGGTGGCGTGGGCGCTGACCATCACCGATCTCGACCCGATCAAGTTCGGCCTGCTGTTCGAGCGCTTCCTCAATCCCGAACGCGTCTCGATGCCGGACTTCGACATCGACTTCTGCCAGGACCGCCGCGGCGAGGTGATCAGGTACGTCCAGGAGCGCTACGGCCGCGACCAGGTCGCGCAGATCATCACCTTCGGAACGCTGCAGGCGCGCGGCGTGCTGCGCGACGTCGGCCGCGTGCTGCAGATGCCCTATGGCCAGGTCGACAAGCTGACCAAGCTGGTGCCGCAGAATCCGGCCGCGCCCGTCACGCTCGCGGCCGCAATCGAAAGCGAGCCAAAACTCCAGGCGTTCCGCGACGAAGATCCGATCGTGGCGCGCGCCTTCGACATCGCCCAGCGCCTCGAAGGCCTCACCCGCCACGCCTCGACCCATGCCGCCGGCATCGTGATCGGCGATCGCCCCTTGAGCGAGCTCGTGCCGCTCTACCGCGATCCCAAATCCGACATGCCGGTGACCCAGTTCAACATGAAATGGGTCGAGCCGGCGGGCCTCGTCAAATTCGACTTCCTCGGCCTGAAGACGCTGACTGTGCTCGATGTCGCCTGCAAGCTGCTCAAGCCGCGCAACATCGACGTCGATCTCGCGACGCTGCCGATCGACGACGCCGAGAGCTACCAGATGCTGGCGCGCGGCGAGGTGGTCGGCGTGTTCCAGGTTGAAAGCCAGGGCATGCGGCGCGCGCTCGTCGACATGCGCCCCGACCGTTTCGAAGACATCATCGCGCTGGTGGCGCTGTATCGCCCGGGTCCGATGGCGAACATCCCGACCTATTGCGCGCGCAAGCACGGCGACGAGGAGCCGGAATATCTGCATCCCGTGCTGGAGCCGATCCTGAAGGAGACCTTCGGCGTCATCATCTACCAGGAACAGGTGATGCAGATCGCGCAGGTGATGTCGGGCTATTCGCTCGGCGACGCTGACCTCTTGCGCCGCGCCATGGGCAAGAAGATCCGCGCCGAGATGGACAAGCAGCGCGACATCTTCGTTGCGGGCGCGGTGAAGAACGGCGTGCCGAAGGGGCAGGCCGAGACCATCTTCGAGCTCCTGGCGAAGTTCGCCGACTACGGCTTCAACAAGAGCCACGCGGCGGCCTATGCGCTGGTGTCCTATCACACCGCCTACATGAAGGCGCATTATCCGGTGGAGTTCATCGCGGCGTCGATGACGCTCGATCTCAACAACACCGACAAGCTCTCCGAATTCCGCTCCGAGGCGCAGCGCCTCGGCATCAAGGTCGAGCCGCCGAACATCAACCGCTCCGGCGCGACCTTCGAGGTCGGCGACAAGGTCATCTACTATGCGCTCGCAGCGCTGAAGGGCGTCGGTATCCAGGCGATCGAGCAGATCATCGAGGAGCGCACCAAGCGCGGGCTGTTTACCTCGCTCGCCGACTTCGCCGCGCGGGTCAATCCGCGCGCGATCAACAAGCGCATCATCGAAAGTCTCGCCGCCGCCGGCGCGTTCGACACGCTGGAGCCGAACCGCGCCCGCGTCTTCGCCGGCGCGGACTCGATCCTGGCCGCCTGCCAGCGCGCGCATCAGGCCGAGACCATCGGCCAGAACGACATGTTCGGCATGTCGGCGGATGCGCCGACCATCATGCTGCCGCAGATCGAGCCCTGGCTGCCGGCCGAAAAGCTCCGCCGCGAATACGACGCCGTCGGTTTCTTCCTGTCGGGCCATCCGCTCGACGATTACGCCACCGTGCTGAAGCGGCTGCGGGTGCAGTCATGGGCCGAATTCTCGCGCGCGGTGAAGACCGGTGCCACTGCCGGCAAGGTCGCGGCCACCGTGGTCTCGCGCATGGAGCGGCGCACCAAGACCGGCAACAAGATGGGCATCATGGGGCTCTCTGATCCCACGGGCCACTTCGAGGCGGTGCTGTTCTCCGAAGGTCTCGCGCAATATCGCGACGTGCTGGAGCCGGGCGCTGCCGTGCTGCTGCAGCTCGGCGCCGAGCTGCAGGGCGAGGACGTTCGCGCCCGCGTGCTGCATGCCGAGCCGCTGGATGACGCCGCCGCCAAGACGCAGAAGGGCCTGCGCATCTTCCTGCGCGACACCAAGCCGCTGGAATCGATCGCCAAGCGCTTGGCCGGTCCCGACATGGCCGCCTCGAACGGCGCCGCGCCGAAGGTCGGCAGTCCCGGTATCGCGCCGCGCTCCAATGGCGACGGCGAGGTCTCGCTGGTGATGATGCTCGACCTCGAGACCGAGGTGGAGATGAAGCTGCCCGGCCGTTTCAAGGTCTCGCCGCAGATTGCCGGCGCGATCAAGGCGGTCGCGGGCGTGGTGGACGTGCAGCAGCTCTGACATTGCCGGCGCCCCCGCAAACCAAAGCTTAACTATTTGGCTCCCGCCCGGTTTCGAAGTCGCTCGCACGCAGCTATTAGTTGTTGTTCCGAGAATCTCGATCGGCGAAGCCAGGAAGAACAACAGCCATGTGCGACAAATGCTCTGAAAATCTGCATCAATCGGTTGCCCCCTCCCGGCGCTCGATGATGCTTCTTGCCGCTTCGGCACTCGGAGTGGCGGCGTTTGGCGGGACCGCATTAGCCAAGGAGGCGAAGGCGCCGCCCAAACCCCAGAACGTGCTTTCGCCCGATGCGGCGCTCAAGCGGCTGATGGAGGGCAATTCGCGCTATGTGTCGGGTGTGTCGCGCCGCCACGACTTCACGCATGAGCGCGAAGCGCTGGTCGGCGGTCAGAATCCCTACGCCGCCGTCTTGAGCTGCGCCGATTCGCGCATCGCGCCCGAATATGCGTTCGACAGCGGACGCGGCGATCTGTTCGTGTGCCGCGTTGCCGGAAACTTTGCCGGCGACGAGACGGTTGCGAGCATGGAATACACCGTCGCCGTGCTGGGCACGCCCCTGATCCTGGTGCTCGGCCACGACAATTGCGGCGCGGTCGATGCGACCATCAAGTCGCTGAAGGACGACAAGCCGCTGCCGGGACACATCCCGACGCTGGTCGCCGCGATCGCACCTTCGGTGAAGACGGCAGCCCAGCAGAGCGGAAACGCGCTCGACAACGCTATTCGCCAGAACGTCATCGACAACGTTGCCAAGCTGAAATCGGCCGCCCCGCTTCTCAACGCAGCGGTCGAACAGGGCAAGCTCAAGGTGGTCGGCGGTATCTATCGGTTGCGTACAGGGACCGTCGAGTTGATTGCCCAGGGTTAAAGCCCGGCGTTTGGAGCATCGGGCGTCGTGTGCAGCAGCTCCGACGCCCGGCCCGCGCCATCCACGCGATGGTTGCCGGGCGTTGTTGCAACCTGTCGCTGATTCCAGCTAGCATGAATCCCGGGGAATGGACTGGGGTGTGCGATGCTGCGACGGGGCGCGTTGTTGTTGGCCGTTGGTGTGATGCTGGTGGGCTGTGTCAGCGATCAGGTCGGGACCGACTTTGCCTCTGTGTCAAGAAAGGTAGGGCCTCCGCGCGCCGGGCACTCGCGCGTCGTCCTGCTCCAGGACAAGAGGAATGGCCTCAGCATGGCGATCTGCGCCTGCGAGGTGAAGCTCGACGGTGCGGCGCTCGGCAAAATCGTCGCCGGGAAATATGCCTATGCCGATCGTCCCGCGGGTCGCCATGAATTGCTGGTGACGGAGCTGATGTTTCCGGGCGACACCAAGCGCGAGATCGTGATGGAAGCCGGCCGGACGCATTTCTATCTCATCAAGAGCAGCCCCAGGCACGATGCCGCGACGGGCGGCGCGGTCCTCGGCGGCCTGGTCGGGCTTGCAGCCGTTTCCATCGCGACGGCAGGAGAGGCGAATCCCGGGCCGGCCGAACTCATTGCGCTGGACGAGGCGACCGCGCGAACGAAGCTCGCCGAGCTGCAAGCTGTGGAGTAAGGTGAGGCTGACCTGAAGCTGACGCCAGCAGCGGCGTGGCCACGCCACTGCCTCAATCCGAGCTTTTCGTTCAACCGCCGTTCAGCCGGCTGCGCGCCTCATGCGTGGTGGCACCTCAACTACAGTAGCGGGCAAGCAAGCCATGCGTGGGACGTTCCGAGTCTTCATTTGCCTACTCCTGCCGATCGTGGCCCTTGCCGCTGGCACGCCGGGAGCAGCGAACGCGCAGCAGCAGGAGAAGCGCATCGCGCTCGTGGTTGGCAACGGCGCCTATGCCAAGTCGCCGCTGGCAACGACTGCGAACGACGCCGGCCTGATCGCGCAGACGCTGCAGGCGGCCGGCTTCGACGTCGTCGGTGCCCGAGATCTCGACGGCGACACGCTGCGCAAGAGTTTTCGCGACTTCATCCAGAAGGCCCAGGCCTCGGGGCCGGGCACGGTCGCGATGATCTATCTCGGCGGCTACGGCGTGCAGCTTGCCGGCGAGAACTATTTCATCCCGGTCGATTCCAACATTACCCGCGACACCGACGTTCCGACCGAGGCCTTGCGGATCAGCGACTATGTGCGCCAGCTCGCCTCGATCCCACTCAAGGCCAACATCGTCGTGCTCGATGCGGCCCGCGCGCAGCCCTTCATCGAGGGCGGCCAGCCGATCGCGAGCGGTCTGGCGCTGGTCGAGCCCGAGCCGAACATGCTGATCGCGTTCAACGCCGCGCCCGGCACGGTCGCGCCGGAGGAGCCGGGGCCCTACGGCATCTACGCCCAGTCGCTGGCCGAGATGATCCGGACCGGCGGCCTGCCGCTGCCTGAGGTGTTCGACCGCGTTCGCCTGCGCGTCAACGAGGCCTCCAAGGGCGCGCAGGTACCCTGGAACGAGCAGAAGATCTCGGCGCCGTTCTCGTTCTTCGAGCGCGGGCCTGACGCGCCGCCGCCGGAGGCCGCGCCCGACCAGGTCGCCGCGATCCGGAGCAAACCGATCCGCGACCTCGGCGTGCGGGATGCCTATGCCGCCGCGCTCGAGCGCGACACGCTGCCGGCCTATGAGGAGTTTCTCGCCGCCTATCCCGGTGATCCCTTGGCGAAGCGCGTGATGGCGATCGTCGCGGCGCGCCGCGAAGCGATCACCTGGCGACGCACTTACCGGAACGACACGCCGGAAGCCTATTGGTCGTATCTGCGCCGCTATCCGCGCGGGCCGCATGCGGCGGACGCGCGCCGGCGCCTCGCGATCCTCACGGCGCCGGCCGAGCCGCCGCCGAGCTTTGCGATGATCGACTACGACGTGCCGCCACCGCCGCCGGAGGAGGTGGTCTATGTCGACCGTCCGGTGCTGTATTTCAGCGATCCCGATTTCGGCTTCGCGCCGCCACCGCCGCCTCCGGTCTATTATCTGCCGCCGCCGCCGCCGGATTTCGTCGTGTTGCCGCCGCCGCTGCCCGTGGTCGGCCTGTTCGTGCTGCCGCAGCCGGTGTTCGTGCCGATCCCGGTGTTCGTCAGGCCGCCGGTCTATGTCGCGCCGCCGCCGAACAACATCATCTACCAGAACATCCATAATACGACGGTGATCAACACCGTGATCAACCGCCTGCCGGCACCAGCACCGGCTGCGGGGGCAGGGGCTGGACCGGGTAATCTGGCGCCAGCGATTGCCGGCCGTGCCAACCCAGCCGGGCCTGCCGTTCCGCAGGCGGTCGTGCAGCGCGCCGCGCTGATCCAGCAGGGCAAGGCGCCGATGCCGCCAAGCGCGACGATCCAGCCGACGGCGAGGCCCGGCGCGCCTCCGGTGACGCCGACCACGGCAGTCGCGCCGACCGCAGCGCCAACGGCTGCGCCGCAGACGGCGCCGACGCTTGCTCCGCAGACCAGGCTGCCCCAGGCCAACACGCTGCCAGTTCCTGGTGCCCATGGCGGCCCGCCGCCACCGCCAGCGGGGGCAGGGGCTCTGCCGGGCGGAGGGCCCGTGCCGCCGACGGCGACCGCACCCGGTGCGACACCGCCGGCTCGTCCGGGGGCGCCGACCACAGCTGCTCCCGGCACAACGGCCGGTCCCGGCACAACACTGCCTGCTCATTCCAATGCGCCAACGGCTGCCGCGCCGGCAACCGCTGCGCCCGCCGTGACCAACCCGACTGCTGTGCCCGGCCAGCCCCCCAGGCCGCCGGTGGCACAGACGCCACCCGGCACCGGGCCTGCGGATCGCGCCAAGTCTGCGACCCGTGAGCCTGCTGGCTCGCCGCCCGCCGCTGCAGGCGCGCCGGCGACACCTCCGGCCGCGGCCGGGAGGCCGATCGCGCCGCCGCCTTCGGCGGCACGTGAGCCGATCAGGCCGCAGCACCTGCCATCTGCGGCCCCGCCGCAGGCGGCCAGGCCGGCTGCACCGCCGCCGCGGCCGCAGGCCGTGGCGCGGCCCACGCCACCACCCCCGCCGCATGTGTCGGCGCCCCCACCGAGGATGGCCGCACCTCCGCCGCCACGCCCGGCTCCTCCGGTTGCCGTCGCGCGGCCGGCGCCTCCGCCCATGGCGCGGCCCGCTCCACCGCCGCCGGTGGCCCGACCGGCACCCCCGCCGCCGCCGCGTATGGCCGTTGCGCCACCACCCCCACCGCGCCCGGCCGCGCCGCCTCCGCCGCGTCCCGCACCTCCGCCGCCGGCGGCCAAGAAGTGCCCGCCGAACCAGCCCAGATGCTAGTCGGGCGCTAGCGAGCGGCCCGGTCTCCAGGGAAAGGGCCTCTCGCAGGCGAAAACCGCCTCTGAACGGCCCTTATTTCCTTGCTTCTGGCCGAAATGGCGCTATATAGCGCGCCATCTCACACGGAAACATGGCTCACAAGGCCGTCCGGTGGCAACCGGGGCGAGGACGCTCCGTTTTGCTCACACGTTTCCGGAGGAACCAACCGGAGAATTAGAACGATGGCGCTACCCGATTTCACCATGCGTCAGCTGCTTGAAGCTGGCGTGCACTTTGGTCACCAGTCTCACCGCTGGAATCCGAAAATGGCTCCGTTCATTTTCGGCGCTCGCAACAACATTCACATCGTCGACCTCGCGCAGACCGTGCCGATGCTGCACAACGCCTTGCAGGCGGTCAGCGACACCGTCGCCAAGGGCGGCCGCATCCTGTTCGTCGGCACCAAGCGCCAGGCGCAGGACGGCGTCGCGGACGCTGCCAAGCGCTGCGCGCAGTATTTCGTCAATTCGCGCTGGCTCGGCGGCACGCTGACCAACTGGAAGACGATCTCGGCCTCGATCAAGCGTCTGCGTCACCTCGACGACGTGCTCTCGGGCGGCGATGCCAGCTCCTACACCAAGAAGGAGCGCCTGACGCTTCAGCGCGAGCGCGACAAGCTCGACCGCTCGCTCGGCGGCATCAAGGACATGGGCGGTCTGCCCGACCTGATCTTCGTGATCGACACCAACAAGGAAGACATCGCGATCCAGGAGGCCCAGCGGCTCAACATCCCGGTCGCTGCGATCGTCGACACCAATTCGGACCCGAAGGGCATCACCTATGTGGTGCCGGGCAATGACGACGCCGGCCGTGCGATCGCGCTCTATTGCGACCTGATCGCGCGTGCCGCGATCGACGGCATCTCCCGCGCCCAGGGCGATTCGGGTATCGACGTCGGCGCCTCGGCCCGTCCGCTCGCTGAAGAGCTGCCGGCGGCTTCGTCGAGCGGCTTCCAGGGCCTCGCAGGTCCGCGCGGCACCGCCGACGACCTCAAGAAGCTCCCGGGCGTGTCGGGTGCGATCGAGAAGAAGTTCAACGACCTCGGCATCTTCCACTTCTGGCAGCTCGCCGAGCTCGATCACGACACCGCGCACACGATCGGCGAAGAAGTCGGTCTGCCGAGCCGTGCGGACGCCTGGGTGGCCAAGGCCAAGGCGCTGACCGCGGAAGCAGAATAGTCAAGAGAGCGATGGGTTGGCCGGACAAGATCCGGCCACCATTTCAGTTGACGCGAATCCCTGAGATGGACCGCGGCGGGGCGCTTCGATGCCACGCCGCGGCGAACCAGCAGGCACAAAGGATTTTCAACGATGGCAACGATCACAGCTGCGATGGTCAAGGACCTGCGCGAGTCGACTGGCGCGGGCATGATGGACTGCAAGGCCGCGCTGACCGAAAACGACGGTAACATGGAAGCGGCGCAGGATTGGCTGCGCAAGAAGGGCCTGTCCAAGGCCGCCAAGAAGTCGGGCCGCGTCGCGGCCGAGGGCCTGATCGGCGCCCTGACCAAGGGCACCAAGGGTGTCGTGGTCGAGGTCAACTCCGAAACCGACTTCGTCGCGCGCAATGGCCAGTTCCAGGGCCTCGTCAAAATGGTCGCCCAGGTCGCATTCGACGCCGGCTCCGATGTCGAGAAAATCAAGGCCGCCAAGGTCGGCGACGTCACGGTCGAGGCCGCCATCAATGACGCGATCGCCACCATCGGCGAGAACATGACGCTGCGCCGCGCAGCTTCGCTCGAAGTGAGCCAGGGCGTGGTGTCGAACTACGTCCACGGCGCGGTCGTCGAGGGCGCCGGCAAGATGGGCGTGATCGTGGCGCTGGAATCGCCCGGCAAGGCCGATGAGCTCGCAACGCTCGGCCGCCAGATCGCGATGCACATTGCCGCCGCGAATCCGCTGGCGCTCGATCCGTCCGGCCTCGATCCGGCGGTCGTCAAGCGCGAGAAGGACGTGCTCGCCGACAAATATCGCCAGCAGGGCAAGCCCGAGAACGTGATCGAGAAGATCGTCGAGTCCGGCCTCAAGACCTACTACAAGGAAGTCTGCCTGCTCGAGCAGGCCTTCATCCACGACACCGGCAAGTCGGTGGCGCAGGCGTTGAAGGAAGCCGAAGGCAAGGTCGGCGGCGCTGTGAAGATCGCCGGCTTTGTGCGCTATGCTCTCGGTGAGGGAATCGAGAAGCAGGAAAGCGACTTCGCGGCCGAGGTCGCTGCGGCCAGCGGCAAGAAGTAAGCGCCGGAACGTTCCTTCCGGCGTGCCGCCGGAAGCGGCGCTCGGACAAGGAAAGTGCTCATGTCTGATCCGGTCTATCGTCGCGTCGTGATCAAGCTGTCCGGCGAATATCTCGCGGGACAGCAAGGCTTTGGCATCGATCAGCCGACCGTCGACCGGGTTGCGGACGATCTGATCGCGGCCCGCAAGCTCGGCACCGAGGTTGCAGTCGTGATCGGCGGCGGCAACATCGTGCGCGGCGTCGAGGTCTCCTCCCGCGGTGTATCGCGCCCGACCGGCGATACCATGGGCATGCTCGCCACCATGATGAACTGCCTCGCGCTGGAAGCGGCGATCGAGCGCAAGGGCACGCCGGCGCGCACGCTGTCGGCCTTCGTCATGCCCGAGATTTCCGAGCTGTTCACCCGCACTGCGGCGCACAAATATCTCGCCGAGGGCCGGATCGTGCTGCTCGGCGGCGGAACCGGCAATCCGTTCTTCACCACCGATACGACCGCGGTGCTGCGCGCCGCCGAAATCGGCGCCCAGGCGGTGCTGAAAGCGACCAATGTCGACGGCGTCTACTCGGCCGATCCGAAGAAGGATCCGTCCGCCACGCGGTTTGACCGGCTGACCCATTCGCAGGCGATCGAGGGCGGCTACAAGGTGATGGATGCGACCGCCTTCGCGCTTGCTCGCGAGACGTCTCTGCCTATCATCGTATTCTCGATCGCGGAGCCGGGTTCGATCGGCGCGATTCTACGTGGCGTCGGCCACGGAACCATTGTCGCCGGCTGACCGCTCAACCGTCGCGCGCCTTTAGGGAAGGTCGCGGGAGCGGTCGCCGGGATCTTGAAGGAGAAACGTGATGCCCACCGGTACTTTCGACCTCAACGAAGTGAAGCGCCGCATGCAGGGCGCCGTCCAGTCCCTCAAGCACGAGCTCGGCGGCCTGCGGACGGGGCGCGCCTCCGCCTCGATGCTCGATCCGGTGCAGGTCGACGCCTATGGCAGCCACATGCCGCTCAATCAGCTCGCCACCGTCAGCGTGCCGGAGCCCCGCCTGATTTCGGTGCAGGTCTGGGACAAGTCGATGGTCAAGGCGGTGGAGAAGGCGATCGTCGATTCCAACCTCGGCCTGTCGCCCGCGACCGAAGGCCAGGTGCTGCGCCTGCGCATCCCCGAGCTGAACGAGGAACGGCGCAAGGAACTGGTGAAGGTCGCGCATAAATATGCGGAAGCCGCCAAGGTCGCCGCGCGCCACGTCCGCCGCGATGGCCTCGACGTCCTCAAGAAGCTCGAGAAGAACCACGAAATGTCCGAGGACGACCAGAAGCGCCACGCCGACGAGGTGCAGAAGGCGACCGACGGTACGATCACCGAAATCGACCAGTTGCTGGCCGCCAAGGAAAAAGAAATCCTCACCGTCTGAAGCGCGATGAATGTCATCGCGCTTCAGGTTATTGTAAGCGCATGATCTTTTCGGAAAACCGCTTCGCACTTTTCCGGATCATGCTTTAAGGCCACCTTCAATGTCGAACGCCGCCGCGCCCGCAACGGAGGGACCCGATCGGTCCGAGGCGCCCGCGCATGTCGCCATCATCATGGATGGCAACGGGCGTTGGGCGGCCGCGCGCGGTCTGCCGCGTGCGGAAGGGCATCGCCGCGGCGTCGAGGCCTTGCGTCGCGTCGTGCGTGCCTCGCACGAGCTCGGCATCCGCTACCTCACCATCTTCTCCTTCTCGTCGGAGAACTGGTCGCGTCCGGCGAGCGAGATCGGCGATCTCTTCGGTCTGCTCCGCCGCTTCATCCGCAACGACTTGGCGAGCCTGCATCGCGACGGCGTCAAGGTCCGCATCATCGGCGAACGCGATGGGCTCGAGAGCGACATCTGCGCGCTGCTTAACGAGGCCGAGGAATTGACGCGCGACAACACGCGCCTCACGCTCGTCGTCGCCTTCAATTACGGCTCGCGGCAGGAGATCGCGAAGGCGGCGCAGAAGCTGGCGCGCGAGGTCGCGGAAGGTAAGCGCGATCCTGCCACGATCGACGCCGAAACGCTGGGCGCGCATCTCGATGCGCCCGACATTCCCGATCCCGATCTCATCATCCGCACCAGCGGCGAGCAGCGCCTGTCCAATTTCCTGATGTGGCAGGCCGCCTATAGCGAGCTTGTGTTCGTGCCGATCCACTGGCCCGATTTCGACAAGGCGGCGCTGGAAAGCGCGATCGCCGAATTCGCCAGGCGCGAGCGCCGTTTCGGCGGCCTGGTCGCGAAAACCGCCTCGTGAGCGAACAAGACGCCGCACCGGCGGGCGCCAAGCCTGCCCCGAACAATCTGGTGATGCGGGTCCTCGCAGCGCTGGTGCTGGCGCCGCTGACCATCGCGGTCGCTTATGCCGGCGGCTGGCTGTGGGCGCTGCTCGTCACCCTGGTGTCGATCGGGCTGTTCGCGGAATGGCTGACGGTGGTGGGCGCGGGCTCGGCCGCGCTGACCGGGGCGGGGACGATCGTCATCGCGATGATGGGGGCCGCCGTCGCTTTTGGCGGGCTGAAGACCTCAATCATCGTCGGCCTCGTCGGCGGCGCGATCGTGACGCTGATCGCGCGCGGCAAGTTCCTCTGGGCGGCGACCGGATTCGCTTATGCAGCGGCAGCGCTGCTGGCCTCGATCCTGGTGCGGAAGGATCTCGTCAACGGCTTCTCTGCGCTGATGTTCGTGCTGCTGGTGGTTTGGGCGACCGATATCGGCGGCTATTTTGCCGGTCGCAGCATCGGCGGGCCGAAGCTCTGGCCGCGCGTGAGTCCGAAAAAGACCTGGTCCGGGGCGCTGGGCGGCTTCGCCGCAAGCCTTCTGGTTGCGGTGGGCTTTGCGGCTTGCGGGTTCGGAAAGATGGGACCATTGCTGCTCGTCAGCGCCATCCTTTCGGTGGTGTCGGCACTGGGCGATCTGTTCGAATCCGCGGTGAAGCGGCGCTTCGGTGTCAAGGATTCCAGTCACTTAATTCCCGGCCATGGCGGGCTTATGGACCGCCTGGACGGTTTTGTCGCCGCCATCCTGGCGGCATGGATTATCGGCTTTCTCCGCCATGGTGTGCATAGCGCCGGAAGCGGTCTTATGGTTTGGTGAGGATATGAGCGCGGTTCCATTGCGTAATAACAAGGCTGCGGCGTCCAGCGTCCGCAGCGTCACGGTTCTCGGCGCCACCGGCTCGATCGGCGACAGCACGATGGATCTGCTGCGCGCCTCGCCCGAGCGCTATCGCGTCGAGGCGCTGACGGCGAACGGCAATGTCGAAGCGCTGGCCAAGCTCGCCAAGGAATTCTCCGCGCGCTACGTCGCGATCGCCGACACCTCCAAGCTCGCCGAGCTCAAGGCCGCGCTCGCCCGGACCAGCACCGAATGCGGCGCCGGCGAAAGCGCGGTGATCGAAGCCGGCGCGCGTCCGGCCGATTGGGTGATGGCGGCGGTGAGCGGCGCTGCCGGATTGAAGCCGGCACTCGCCGCGGTCGACCGCGGCGCGCATGTGGCATTGGCCAACAAGGAATGTTTGGTCTGCGCCGGGGATTTCTTCATGCAGCGCGCCGCCAAGGCCGGCGCCTGCATCCTGCCGGCCGATTCCGAGCACAATGCGCTGTTTCAGGCGCTTGCCTCGGGCAATCGGGACGAACTCGTCCGTGTCATCATCACGGCGTCGGGCGGCCCGTTCCGCACCTGGAAGCCGGCCGACATCGAGCAGGCGACGCTCGAGCAGGCCCTGAAGCACCCGAACTGGAGCATGGGCCAGAAGATCACGATCGATTCGGCGTCGATGATGAACAAGGGGCTCGAGGTGATCGAAGCGTCGTACCTGTTCGCGCTGTCGCCCGACGAGATCGACGTCCTCGTGCATCCGCAGTCGATCATTCACGGCATGGTCGAGTTCTCCGACCGTTCGGTGATGGCCCAGCTCGGCGCGCCCGACATGCGCACCCCCATCGCGCACTGCCTGGGCTGGCCCGACCGGATCAAAGGGCCGGCGGCCAAGCTGGACCTCGCCAAGATCGGCCAGCTGACCTTCGAGGCGCCCGATTTCGAGCGCTTCCCCGGGCTACGGCTGGCTTTCGACTCGCTCCGGACCGGGAAGGGGGCGACCACCGTCTACAACGCGGCCAATGAGGTCGCGGTCGCCGCGTTCATCGCCGGCAAGATCCGGTTCGGCGCGATCGCCCGGCTGGTGGAGGCAACACTGGACGACTGGATCCGCAGCGGGAACCAGGCGCCCCTGACGTCCGCCGATGATGCAATCTCTGTTGACCATGTTGCTCGAAATAGAGCTGCCGCCCTATTGCCTCAAATTGCCTTAAAGGCATCCTAGATGGTTCGGGGCCAGGGCCTTGCGGCGCTGGATGAGGGAATTCGATGATCGACTTTTTTGTCCATAGTTTCAATACGTTGAGCCATGGGCTCCTCGGCTACGCGGTTCCCTTCCTGTTCGTCCTGACGATCGTCGTGTTCTTCCACGAACTCGGCCATTTTCTGGTCGCGCGCTGGGCGGGCGTTCGCGTGTTGACCTTCTCGCTCGGCTTCGGACCTGAGCTGGTCGGTTTCAATGACCGCCACGGCACCCGCTGGAAGATCTCGGCCATCCCGCTCGGCGGCTACGTCAAGTTCTTCGGCGACGAGAGCGAGGCCTCGACCCCCTCGGCCCAGACGCTCGCGGCCATGACGACCGAGGAGCGCGCCGGCAGCTTCCACCACAAGAAGGTCGGCCCGCGCGCGGCCATCGTCGCGGCCGGACCCATCGCCAATTTCATCCTGGGCGCGCTGATCTTCGCGGGCATGGCGCTGTATTACGGCAAGCCGAGCACGATCGCGCGGGTCGATGGCGTCGTCGCCGATGGCGCCGCGGCCGCGGCCGGCTTCAAGATCGGGGACGTCGTCGTCCAGATCGACGGCAAGCCGATCGAGAGCTTTGCCGACATGCAGCGAATCGTTGCGATGAATGCGGGTTCGGCGCTTGCCTTCCAGGTGAAGCGGGACGGCGCCATCGTCTCGCTGACCGCAACGCCGGCGCTGCTCGAGCGCAAGGATCCGTTCGGCAACAGCCACCGTCTCGGTGTGCTCGGCGTCGAGCACAAATCGCAGGCCGGCGAGGCCTCGACCGCCCCGGTGGGCATCGGCGAGGCGCTCAAGATCGGGGTCGAGCAGGTCTGGTTCATCATCACCAGCACCTTCAAGTTCCTGGGCTCTCTGTTCGTCGGAAACGGCAATCCCAACGAGGTCAGCGGCGTCCTGGGCATCGCGAAGATGTCGGGGCAGGCGGCCAGCGCCGGGTTCCAGTTCGTGATCAATCTGTGCGCGGTGCTGTCGGTGTCGATCGGCCTGCTGAACCTGTTCCCGATCCCGCTGCTCGATGGCGGCCACCTGATGTTCTATGCGGCGGAGGTCGTCCGCGGCCGGCCCCTGTCCGAGCGGACTCAGGAGATGGGGTTCCGAATCGGGCTCGGTTTGGTGCTGATGTTGATGGTGTTTGCGACCTATAACGACATCCTGCGGATGGCGGCATCTTGATGGAGGCTTTTTTGTGGCGTTGCTGATGAGCAACGTCTTGGAATGAAATTGAAATTACGGCGCTTTCGGCCGTTTGCGGCGTCGGTGAAATTGGCTACAAGCGGCCTGAACTTGGGGAATCTTCCAGACCGGCGTTGGGGTTGGGTCTGGCTCGGAATGATAAGGGCGCGTTGCGCGATGAAGTTTGGACTGCGACTCCGGGGGGGCTTGCTCGCAACCCTGATCATGTTCGGCGCGCCGGTGATTGCCCCGGTCGGGGCTGTTTTTGTGTCTTCGTCTGCGCTCGCTCAGACCGTGCAGTCGATTTCCGTCGAAGGAAATCGCCGGGTCGAGGTGGAGACGATCCGTTCCTACTTCAAGCCGGGTCCGGGCGGCCGCCTGGATCAAGGCGCCATCGACGACGGCCTCAAGGCCCTGATCGAGACCGGCCTGTTCCAGGACGTGAGAATCAACCGCGGCGGCGGCGGTCAGATCGTCGTCTCCGTGGTGGAAAACCCGGTAATCGGCCGCATCGCCTTCGAGGGCAACAAGAAGATCAAGGACGAGCAGCTCACCACTGAGGTCCAGTCCAAGGCGCGCGGCACCTTCTCCCGCGCCATGGTGCAGTCCGACACGCTGCGAATCGCTGAAATCTACCGCCGGTCCGGCCGCTACGACGTGCGCGTCACGCCCGAGGTCATCGAGCAGCCGAACAACCGCGTCGATCTCATCTTCACGATCGAGGAGGGCGCCAAGACCGGCGTCAAGTCGATCGAGTTCATCGGCAATGTCGCATTCTCGTCCTATCGCCTCAGGGACGTCATCAAGACCCGCGAATCGAACCTGCTGAGCTTCCTGGCCAGCGGCGACATCTATGATCCCGACCGCGTCGAAGCCGACCGCGACCTGATCCGCCGCTTCTATCTCAAGAACGGTTTCGCCGACGTCCAGGTGGTGGCCGCGCTCACCGAATACGATCCGGAGAAGAAGGGCTTCAACGTCACCTTCAAGATCGAGGAAGGATCGCAGTACCGCGTCGGCGCGATCGACTTCCGCTCCAGCATTCCGAACTTCGATCCCTCGTCGATGCGCGCCTATTCGCGCGTCAATGTCGGCTCGCTCTACAACGTCGAATCGGTCGAGAAGTCGGTCGAGGAGATGCAGATCGAGGCCTCGCGCCGCGGCTATGCCTTCGCCGTGGTCCGGCCCGGCGGCGACCGCAATTTCGAGGCGCACACCGTTTCCGTCGTGTTCAACATCGACGAAGGTCCGCGCACCTATATCGAGCGCATCAACCTGCGCGGCAACACGCGTACCCGCGATTACGTGATCCGCCGCGAGTTCGATATCTCCGAGGGCGACGCCTACAACCGCGCCCTGGTCGACCGTGCCGAGCGGCGCCTGAAGAACCTCGACTATTTCAAGAGCGTGAAGATCACGACGGAGCCCGGCTCGTCGAGCGATCGCGTCATCCTGATCGTCGACATGGAAGAGAAATCGACCGGCGACTTCTCGATCTCAGGCGGTTACTCCACCACCGACGGCGCGCTGGCCGAAGTCTCGATCTCCGAACGCAACCTGCTTGGCCGCGGTCTGTTCGCCAAGGCGTCGGTGACCTATGGCCAATACGCACGCGGCTACTCGCTGTCGTTCGTCGAGCCGTATCTGCTCGACTACCGCGTCGCGCTCGGCCTCGACCTCTATCAGCGCCAGCAGCTGTCCAACAGCTACATCTCCTACGGCACCAAGACGCTCGGCTTCTCGCCGCGCCTCGGCTTCTCCTTGCGTGAGGATCTGGCGCTCCAGCTGCGCTACTCGATCTACCAGCAGGAAATCACCCTGCCGAACTACCTGGCGAACTGTAACAACGTTGCCGGCTCCGCGGCATTCAATCCAAGCCCGGCTTACGCCGCCGCTAACGGTATCAGTCTTGTCTCCACCAACGGCCTCGGCTGCTACAGCGACGGTGAAGCCTCGCTGCCGGTGCGCAAGGAGCTTGCCAACGGCAAGACTTTGACCTCGGCGCTCGGCTACACGCTGACCTACAACACGCTGGACAACAACAAGAACCCCACCGACGGTCTGCTCATCGACTTCCGTCAGGATTTCGCCGGCGTCGGCGGCGACGTCTCCTACATGAAATCGGTCATCGATGCGAAGTACTACACTCCGCTGGTGTCGGACATCGTCGGCCTCGTCCGCCTGCAGAGCGGCATGCTGAACAAGATGGGCAGCGATCTGCGCATGCTCGATCACTTCCAGATGGGTTCGAACCTCGTCCGCGGCTTTGCTCCGAACGGCATCGGCCCGCGCGATTTGAACCCGTTCGGTACGCAGGACGCCCTCGGCGGCACCAAGTACTGGGGCGCTTCGCTCGAATTGCAGATGCCGTTCTGGTTCCTGCCGAAGGAAGTGGGTCTGAAGGGGGCGGTTTATGCCGATGCCGGCGGCCTCTACGACTACCAAGGACCAACCAGCTGGGCGTTTAACGGCGTCTCAGGCACCAACGAAGTCAATGCACCTGGTTGTATCCCGTCGTCGATCAATCCATCGAGCGCCGGAACCTGTACCGGCCTCGTGTATGACGACAGCAAGGTGGTCCGCTCGTCGGTTGGTGTCGGCCTGATCTGGCAGTCGCCGTTCGGTCCGCTGCGCTTCGACTACGCCGTGCCGCTCAGCAAGGGCAAGTACGATCGCACGCAGGAGTTCCGGTTCGGCGGCGGCACCACGTTCTAATTCGATCAGCACGGCACGATCCGGATCACTGGAACCGGTTTCCGAAAGGGATCGTGCCGATCCAAGAGATGGAGCATGATGCGGCTCGACCGCTTCATGCCGAAGCCGGACCGCGACGGGGTGGAATGGCGCAGCCGACCTTCTTCACAAAGCCGCCTGCCTCAACGCTGGCTGACATCGCCACGCTGACCAAGGCGCAGCTGGTCGATCCCGCCAGGGGCGGCCACATCATCACGGGCCTCGCTTCGCTTGACGAAGCGGGCCCGATGCATCTGGCGTTCTTCGACAACCTCAAATACGCCGATGAGCTCAAGGCGACCAAGGCCGGCGCTTGCCTGGTGAGCCCGCGCTTCGAGCCCCGGGTGCCCGCGCACGTGGCCGTGCTGCGGGCGGCGCAGCCGTTCCGGGCCTTTGTCAGGATCGCGCGGGAATGGCACGGCGAAGCGCTGAGGCCGCAATCCTGGGTCGGCAATGACGGCATCGCGCCGTCGGCGATCATCGATCCCTCGGCCCGGCTCGAGGACGGCGTGATCGTCGATCCCCTGGCCGTGATCGGCCCGGATGTGGAGATCGGCAGCGGCACGGTGGTCGGCGTCGGGGCGGTGATCGGGCCCGGCGTCAAGATCGGCCGGGACTGCAATGTCGGCGCGCGCACCGCGATCCAGTGCGCCCTCATCGGCAACAATGTGCTGATCCATCCCGGCTGCTCGATCGGCCAGGACGGCTACGGCTTCATCTTCTTCGGCCCCGAGGGCCATCTGAAGGTGCCCCAGACCGGCCGGGTGCTCATCCAGAACGACGTCGAGGTCGGCGCCGGGACCACGATCGACCGCGGCAGCTTGCGCGACACCGTGATCGGCGAGGGTACGAAAATCGACAATCAGGTCCAGATCGGTCACAATGTCACGATCGGACGGCACTGCCTGTTGGCTGCCCAAATCGGGCTCGCCGGCAGCCTGTCCATTGGCGACAACGTGGCACTCGGAGCGAAGGTTGGCATCAACAACCACCTCAAGATCGGGGACGGGGCCCAGGTGACCGCGATGAGCGGCGTCAAGGACGACATCCCGCCGGGCGGACGCTGGGGTGGCTTTTTCGCCAAGCCGACCAAACAATGGTTCAAGGAGATCATCGCGGTGGAGCGCTTGGTACGCGACAGCAGGGCTGATCCGAAGGATGAGGGACGGGAATGACGGCGGAATCACCTGTTAAGTTCGAGCTGGTGGACATCAATGCCATCCTCCAGACGCTGCCGCACCGCTTTCCGATGCTGCTGATCGACCGCGTGATCAACATCCGCGCCGACTATAGCGGCATCGGCATCAAGAACGTCACCTTCAACGAGCCGGCCTTCCAGGGGCATTTCCCGGAGCGCCCGGTCTATCCCGGCGTCATGATGATCGAGGCGATGGCGCAGACCGCGGGCGTGATCGGCATCAAGTCCGTCGAAGGGACCGAAAAGCCGCGGGCGGTCTATTTCCTCACCATCGACAAGTGCAAATTCCGCAAGCCCGTGCTGCCCGGCGATACCATCGAGTATCACATGCGCTCGGTCGGCCGCCGCAAGGCCATGTGGTGGTTTCACGGCGACGCCAAGGTCAACGGGCAGGTGGTCGCGGAAGCCGACGTCGGCGCCATGCTGACGGACTGAGCGGCACGCGGGCCGCGCTGGACGGATTCCTCACGCGCCGCAATCGTAGCGGCCGCCGGGTGCCTCGCGCTTAATGCTTTGGTTGAAGAACTGGCCCATGGACGGTGCGCCCAGGAGACGGTCGGCTGTCTCGGCCGCGACGCCGCAATAGCGCGTATAGCTGCCGCCAGTCGCGACGACGAGGTCGCGCTGCGTACGGTCGTAGCAGACACGCTGAAGCACCGTGCTGCGGTTGATGTCGCGGCATTCGAATGTCGCGAGGTCGATAGGGTGGCGTTCGCCGGTCTCGACCGTCTCGGACACGATCGGTGCGGCCGCGAGCTGTGCGAGCAGAAGTGCCAGGGCCCTGACCATGAAAGCTGAAGCTCCGCATGAAGTTGTTGAGGAGCCGGGAAGGCACCTCATCCGGTACTTGAAACAGGCAGAGATGATACGTCACTGGACAGATCGGGCATAGTCGCGCTAACCACCGGAAAACTGAGCGACTTCAACGCATAACCAGACCTTCTTGACGAGTAAGATTGCTTGATGAGCAAGATTGATCCCACCGCACGGGTCGAGGACGGCGCCGTGATCGGCGAGGGCACCGAGATCGGGCCGTATTGCATCATCGGCTCAAATGTCGTGATCGGCGCGAACTGTAAGCTGATTGGGCATGTGCATATCACCGCGCAGACGACCATCGGCGATGATTGCACCATCTATCCGTTTGCCTCCCTGGGCACGCCACCGCAGTCGCTCAGCTACCGGGGCGAGCTGACGAAGCTCCGGATCGGATCGGGCTGCACCATACGGGAATCCGTGACGATGAACGCCGGCACGGTCGCCGGCGGTGGTATCACCACGGTCGGCGATCGCGGCTACTTCATGAATTGCAGCCACGTCGGCCATGACTGCCATGTGGGCAACGACGTGATCTTCGCGACCTCGGCGACACTCGGCGGTCACGCCGAGATCGGCGATTTCGTCTTCATCGGCGGCCTCTCCGCAGTGCACCAGTATACCCGCATCGGACCGCAGGTCATGGTCGGCGGCGTGTGCGGCGTGCGCGATGACATCATCCCGTTTGGGCTGGTCAATGGCCAATATGCGGCGCTGGAAGGCCTCAACCTGATCGGCATGAAGCGGCGCAAGTTCACCAAGCAGCGACTGGCGACGGTGCGCGGGTTCTATCAAAAGCTCTTCCACGGGCCCGGTACCTTCGCCGAGCGGCTGGAATCGGCGCGCCCGCTCGCGGGCGAAGATCCGGCGATCGCCGAAATCCTCGACTTCATCGGCAAGGGCAAGCGCCCGCTCTGTCTTCCCGCCATTGCGAAGTGATTTCGGGATGGCCGCGGACATGACATCGGCGGCGTCGGACATCTCATCGCCGGTCGGCATCGTCGCCGGCGGAGGCGCGATGCCGTTTGCGGTTGCCGACTCGCTTGCCGCCCGCGGCATCACGCCGGTGCTGTTTCCGCTGCGCGGGGCCTGCGATCCCGCGCGGGTGGAGAAATTCCGCCATCGCTGGATCTCGGTCGGCCAGCTTGGTCGCGCAATGCGGCTGTTCCGCGAGGAGGGCTGCCGCGACCTGATCTTCATCGGCACATTGGTGCGGCCCTCGCTCTCCGAGATCCGGTTCGACGTCAAGACGATGCGGCTGCTCGGCAATGTCATCCGCGCCTTTCGCGGCGGCGACGATCATCTCTTGTCCGGCGTCGGCCGCATCCTCGAGCAGGACGGCTTTCGCATGGTCGGCATCAAGGACCTCGCACCCGATCTCCTGATGCCCGAAGGCTGCATCAGTCGCGCCTGGCCCAGCGATACCAGCAAGACCGACATCGCGCGCGGCCGCGCAGTGCTGACCGCGCTCGGCCCGTTCGACATCGGCCAGGCTGCGGTGGTGATCGACGGCCATGTGGTGGCGGTCGAGGACATCGAGGGCACCGACGCGCTGCTCGCGCGCGTCGCGCGGCTGCGCGAGGAGGGACGCATTCGCGCGGCCGCCGGCCGCGGCGTTCTGGTGAAGGCGCCGAAGAGCGGCCAGGATCTGCGCTTCGACCTGCCGACGATCGGCCCGCGCACCATCGAGGGCGTCGCGGCAGCCGGCCTTGCGGGCCTCGCCGTCATCGCCGGCAACACCATCGCCGCCGAACCACAGGCGATGATCGGCCTCGCGGACGCCAAATATCTCTTCGTCATCGGACTGCCAGCGTGATGCAGTCGCGCGATCCCAAGCGCAAGATCTTCCTGATCGCCACGGAGGAATCCGGTGACCGGCTCGGCAGTGCCTTGATGAAGGTGCTGCGCCAGCGCCTCGGCGACGGCGTGCAGTTCGTCGGCGTCGGCGGACGTACCATGGCGCGCGAGGGGCTGGAATCGCTGTTTCCGATCGAGGAGCTGTCGATCGTCGGCTTCGCCGCGGTGGTGCAGCAATTGCCGAAAATTCTGCGGCTGATCCGCGAGACGGCCGACGCCGTGGCCGAGGCGGTGCCGGACGCGCTCGTCATCATCGACAGTCCCGACTTCACCCATCGCGTCGCCCGCCGCGTGCGCGCGAAGAATCCTGAGATTCCGGTTGTCGATTACGTCTCGCCGCAGCTCTGGGCGTGGCGGCCGGGGCGGGCGCGGACCATGCTCGGATATGTCGACCATGTGCTCGGCCTGTTGCCGTTCGAGCCCGAGGAATACCGCAAGCTCGGCGGACCGCCATGCAGCTATGTCGGCCATCCCCTCATCGAGCAATTGCCCTCGCTGCGGCCGAACGCAGAGGAGCAGGCACGTCGCGACAGTGAGCCGCCGGTGCTGCTGGTGCTGCCCGGCAGCCGCCGCAGCGAGGTCAGGCACCATCTCGACGTGTTTGGCCGGGTGCTCGGCCGCTTGCAGGCGGAAGGCCGTGCCTTCGAACTGATACTGCCGACGATGCCGCATCTGGAAGCCACCATCCGCGAGGGCATCGCGAGCTGGCCGGTCAAGCCAAGGGTTGTGACCGGCGAGAACGAGAAGCGCGCCGTGTTCCGGATCGCGCGTGCGGCGCTGGCCAAGTCCGGTACGGTGACGCTGGAGCTCGCACTGTCGGGTATTCCGATGGTGACAGCCTACCGCGTCGGTGCAATCGAGGCCTTCATCCTGCGCCGCGCGATCCGGGTCTCCTCGGTGATCCTCGCCAATCTCGTGATCGGCAGGGATGTGATTCCGGAGTACCTGCAGGAGGAGTGCACGCCGGAGAAACTGGCGCCGGCGCTCGCCGAGGTGCTGACGGATTCGCCGCTGCGCAAGCAGCAGGTCGAGGCCTTTGCCCAGCTCGATGAGATCATGTCGACCGGCAACAAGTCACCGAGCGTGCTCGCCGCCGACATCGTGCTGGCAACGATGCGCAAGGGCAGGCGGTAACGGAGGTCTCGCAGGGTGGGCAAAGGCGCGTCGCGCCGTGCCCACGATTCGTCGCGATGAGAAGAATTCGTGGGCACGCTTCGCTTTGCCCACCCTACGAGACCGTGAACGTTGCGCCATTGTGGCCGGATCAAGTTCTACGCAAGTCCTGCATCCACCCGAAAACACTGGCTGGTGATGCGCTGGCTTTCGTCGGAGGCGAGGAACAGCGCCATATTGGCGACGTCCTCGGGCGTCACTGCGACTGGTACGGCCTGACGCGAGCGCATCTGGACGATGACCTGCTCGTCCGGATACCACAGCCGGCGCTGGCGCTCGGTGATCACCATGCCCGGTGCAATCGCATTGACGCGGATGCGGTCGGGGCCGACCAGCCGGGCGAGCGAGTTGGTGAAACCGACGATCGCCGCCTTTGCCCCGGCGTAGACCGGCAGCCCCGGCGCACCGCGCATCCAGGCGATCGACGACATGTTGATGATCGAGCCGCCGCCGCGCGCCTGCATCTGCGGCACCACCGCTTGCGCGGCAAAGAAGACGTGCTTGAGATTGACGCCGATCATCCAGTCGAACTCTGCCGGCGTCACTTCGGCCAGCACCTGGCGTTGATCATTGGCGGCGTTGTTGACGAGCACTGCGGCATCCCCGAGCGATCGCTGCACCTGTGCCATGGCGGCGCGCAAGGCCTCGATGTCCAGGAGGTCGCATGGCAAGAACAAGGGCGCGGTTTTGGACGCAGCGCTCACCTCCGCGACCAGAGCCCCGCCGGCTTCTTCATCCACATCGAGGAACGCAACGCGCGCTCCCTGCGCCACGAAGGCGCGCACGAAGGCGGCCCCGATGCCGCTGGCGCCGCCGGTGATCAGTACGACGCGGTCCGCAAGTCCGGCATAGCTCGTCTTTGTCATGCGATCAGTCGCTCCGTCTCGGGGTCGAACAGGCAGATGCGGCGCGTGTCGAGCGCGAAGGGGGCTGCCGTCCCCGGCGGGGGGCGGATGTCCGGCGTGATGCGCGCCAGCGCAGACTCGCCGCCGAGCCGCAGCAGCACGATGGTTTCGGCGCCGGTGGGCTCGACCATCTCCACCGGCGCGTGGACGACGATGGGTGCACCGCCGGAGAACACGCGGTTGCCCTCCGCGATGCATTCCGGCCTGATCCCGAACACCACCTCGCGACCGAGATAAGGTGCCGCGGCATCGTATCCCTGCAGACGAAGGCGAACTTCGTCCGGCCGCCCCGCGCCAATCACGACCACAGGACCACCGGCGTCAGCCTCGAGCCGCGCCGGCATGGTGTTCATCGGCGGCGAGCCCATGAAGCGTGCGACGAACAGATTGGCGGGATAGCGGTACACGGTATCGGGATCGGCAAACTGCTGCACCACGCCGCGATGCATCACGGCGATCCGGGTCGCCATCGTCATCGCCTCGATCTGGTCGTGGGTGACGTAGATGATGGTCGCGCCGATGCGCTGGTGCAGCCGCTTGATCTCCATCCGCATCTCGACGCGCAGTTTTGCGTCGAGATTGGACAGCGGCTCGTCGAACAGGAAGAGCAGGGGATCGCGCACCAGCGCACGGCCCATCGCCACCCGCTGGCGCTGGCCGCCGGAGAGCTGCGATGGCTTGCGGCCTAGCAGTGCCTCGATCTGGAGCAGTTTCGCGACATTCGCGACCGCAGCGTCTTGCTCCGCTTTGGGTACGTGACGGCATTCCATGCCGAAGGTGATGTTCTGGCGTACCGTCATCGACGGGTAGAGCGCATAGGACTGGAACACCATGGCGATGTCCCGATCCTTGGGTGGGACGTCATTGACCACGCGTCCACCGATTTCGACGGTCCCTGCGCTCGGATGATCGAGCCCGGCGACGATGTTGAGTAGCGTGGACTTGCCGCAGCCGGATGGCCCGACCAGCACCGTGAACTCGCCGCTTTCGATGTCGAGATCCACGCCCTTCAGCACCTCCAGATTGGCGTAGCGCTTCGACAGGGTTCGAATGCTCAGTGCTGCCATGACAACTCCATCATTTCACGGCCCCGGCAGTCAGGCCGCGGACAAAGTATTTGCCACCAAGGAGATAGATCAACAGCGTCGGGAGCGCCGCGATGATCACCGCGGCGCTCTGCACGCCGTGCTGCGGTATGTCTGCGACTGCAGCGGACAGCGCGATGAGAGCGGCGGTGACAGGTTGCTGCTGGCCGCTCGTGAACGTCACGCCATAGAGGAACTCGTTCCAGATATGCGTGAACTGCCAGATCACGGTGACGATCAAGATCGGCGGCGAGAGCGGCAGGATGATGCGCCAGAAGATGCGGAAGAACCCGGCGCCGTCGATGCGCGCGGCCCTGATCAATTCATGGGGGATGGCGACATAATAGTTGCGGCAGAACAGCGTGGTGAAGGAGAGCCCCTGGATCGTGTGAATCAGCACGAGGCCTGCCAGCGTGTTGATGAGACCGATGTCGCGCAGCACGATGGTCCAGGGCAGCAGGCGCATCTGCTGGGGAAGGAACAGGCCGAGGGTCACGATGCCGTAGATCCAGGTATCGCCGCGAAAACGCCAGAGCGATACGGCGTAGCCGGCGACGGCACCGAGCAGGGTCGAGAAGATCGTCGCAGGAATCGTGACGAGGGCGGAGTTCAGCATGTACGGCCGGATGCCGGCGCAGGTCTCGGCGACGCAGAAGCCGCTCCAGGCAGCCAGGTAGTTGCTCCAGGCCCAGTGCTGCGGCCAGCCGATCATCGAGCCCTGCGCGATTTCCTCGTTGCTGCGGAGCGAGTTCAGCACGACAACAGCCAATGGCGCGAGCCATGCCGCAGCGATCAGCAGGACGATGAGGTAGATCAAGATCCGGCTTGGTGCGAAGGTCCGCTCACGCATGGGCGGCCCGCCGTCGTTGGACATATCGCCACGCCGCATACGGCAGCAGCACCGCGAGAAGAATGAGCAGCATGAGGACTGCCGCCGCCGCGCCCCGGCCGAGCAGGCTGCGCTGGAACATCAGGTCGTAGACGACCAGTGCCGGCAGCTGGGTCGCGATTCCCGGTCCGCCATTGGTGAGCGCGCGGACGAGGTCGAACGTCGAAATCGCGAATTGCAACTGGATCACGACGACGGTGATGGTGATCGGCCAAAGCGACGGCAGAATGATGCGCCGGTAGATTCGGATCGGTCCCGCGCCGTCGATCTGGGCGGCCTTGATGATGTCGGTGTCGACGGAGCGAAGGCCGGCAAGGAACAGCGCCATGGCGAAGCCCGAGGATTGCCAGATCGCGGCGATCACAATGGTCCAGATCGCCATGTCGCGGTCGATCAGCCAGTCGAACTTGAAGGAGGTCCAGCCGAGGTCGTGGACCAGCTTCTGGATTCCAAGGCCAGGATTGAGCAGCCAACTCCAGACCGTGCCGGTGACCACGAACGACACCGCAAGGGGATAGAGGAAGATGGATCGCAGCAGGTTCTCGCCGCGAATGCGCTGATCGAGCAGGATCGCAAGGGCGAGGCCTGTCACCAAGCTCAGCAGCACGAAAGCGCTGCCAAACAGCAGCAGATTGTCGAAGGCGATCTGCCAATTCCGCGACGCCGCGACCGCCGAGTAGTTGCGCAGCCCCACCCAGCCCGAGACCGGGATCAGCGTCGATGGCGTGAACGAGATCCAGATCGTCCACAGCGAGAACGAGACGAGGTGCGCGGCGGACAGCAGCAGCGGCACCCAGATCATCAGATATTCGGGCAGCCGGCGCACCCATTCAGGAAGCGCCGGCCGGCCCGGTCTGATCGAGACGGCATTGGTCAACGCGCGCCCTCGACGGCCTCGGCGAGGCGGGTGGCCGCCTGCTCGGGCTTGATCGTCTTGTTCTTCACGTACTCCGTGATCACGTCGATCATCGCGGCGGTCATGCCGTTTTCCTGCGCCATGTTGTGCGCAAGGCTCAGGACCGCCTGGTTGCTGGCGATCGCGTCCTTCAGGGCTGCCGCGGTCCGCCGCTGACCGTCCGACCAGCCTTCGCCGGACAGATCGACGTCGGTGCGCACGGGGATCGATCCCGTGATCTGCGAGTACATGGTCTGGATCGCCGGATCCATGACGAGCTGGGCCATCAGGGTCTGGCCGGCCTGCAGGTCGGGCTCCTTGCGCTGCCAGAAGATGAAGGCATCGGCGTTCAACAGGAACACCGGCTTGCTATTGTCGCTCGGACCTGGCGCGATCATGAAGTCCTCGAACTTGAAGCCGGCATTGCGCAACACGCCCTGCGCCCAGCCGCCCATGATCATCATGCCCATGTCGCCGTCGATAAAGCGCTTGAGATTGGTCGAGAAGTGCTGGGCGCCGACATTGGGGTCCATCCAGTCGGCGATCTTGCGCACCTGCGCGAACGCAGCCTTGATCTCGGGGCCCTCCAGGGCCTTCTTCTCGAGATTCATGATGGCGGCGCGGTAGGCGAGGGGACTAATGCCGGCCAGGGCGGCCTCGAATTTTTGCCCGTCGTCGGGGCGGGTGCCGCCGTTGGCGACGGGATAGGGGACGCCGCCCGCTTTCATCTTCTCGGCGAGGTCGTTGAAGTCAGCCCAGGTGACGGGGATCTTGTCGGCCTTGGCCTTGTCCATCGCGCGCTTGGACAAGAACAGCATGTTGGTGCTGTAGATCTGCAACGGCAGTGCGATCCATTTGCCGCCCGGCTTGTGCAATTTCGCAAGGTCCGGCGCGACAACTTTCTCATAGCCGGCGGCCGCGACCACGGCGTCGAGATCGACAGTCGGGGCAATCTTCGACCAGGCTGCGATCTCGGGACCCTTGAGCTGCGAGCAGGCCGGCGGATCGCCGGCCATGATCTGGGCGCGCAGCTTGTTCATCATCTCGGTGGTGAAACCGGGGACGGGCGAGTGCTGCCAGACGCCGCCTTTCTCCTCGAACTTCTTGCCGAGCGCGGTGATGGCCGCCCCGTCGCTGCCCGCGGACCATTGCGAGATCGCGGTCAGGCGCGGCTTGACCGCGCTTTGCGCGCTGGCAAATGCCGGCAGTGCGAGCGTGGCAACGGATCCAGCGAGCAGACGGCGCCTTGTTGTCGTGATCGGCATGGCAGTTCCTCCCGGTGTGAACTCTCTTGCGCGCGAGCCGCGCAGCTTCAGGCCATCTCAGGCGGCCTCCGTCGACGCGGCCGGCATGCCGCCGCGGCAGGCGAGGCAGAACGCGGCGAAGGCCAGCGCGGCCCTGGGATCATTGCCGTTCGACGGCGGCACGAAAGCCAGCGACACCTGCGCATGCTTGCGGCCGCCGAGCAGGCAGGCATCGACGCCGTCGACCAGCGCTTTCCGATCGCCTTCCGCAAGGAGCGAAGGCCAGCCGGAGATGGCGACGCCGTGACAGGGCTTGACGTTCAGCGTGTTGCCGATCGCAAGCCCAAGGCGATACAGGCGATGCCGCAGCTCCTGGCGCACGCGCGAGGAGATCGGGATCGCAGTCACCCAATCGCTGCCGAGCTGGAGCAACTCCGGCTCGGGCACGCCGAGAAGCTCGGCCAGCGCCGGAAGCGAGGTATAGGCCTCGACACAGCCGAGGTGGCCGCAGCGACAGCGCGGTCCGCCTTCGCCAAACACCATGTGACCGAGCTCGATCGGCTGGAGCGCGTCGGTCTCGGCGGGATCATCCATCCAGGCGCCCGCAACGCCATGGCTGACAAACACGAACAGGTGCGTGTCATTGAACGGATAGTTTTCCGTGCGACAGCGATGGAATGTGGCGTGCGCCACGACCGAATTGGTGAATTCGACGGGCACGTCGGCGAACATCTCGCCGAACATGTCGCTGATGCGCCCGACGTCACAGGGAATGATGGGATTACCCGCGGCGCTGAGCCGGCCGAGGCCCGGAATGGAGACGCCGACCTGCGAGAGGACGACGCGGCGGCGCCGCGTCCAGTCGCGCAGCAATGTCATCGCTTCGCGAAAGGCCCGGCCGACGGTCTCGACGGTCGGCGTCTTCGGCAGCGGTACGCGCTCGGTGTAGTGCAGCTCGCCCGACAGGCCGCCGACGCCGACGCTGAGGTGCTGAGCGGTCAGCTCGAAGGCTGCGAGGGCGACCGCTCCATCGAGCGACACGAGGCCGGTCGGGCCGCCGACGTAAGGGGCAGGGCGCCGTACTTCCTCGATCAGGCCTTCGGCCTTCAGGTCAAGCAGGATGCGCGACAGGCTCGCTTCGGACAGGCGCACGGCCTTGGCCAGCGGCGGGCGAAACGAGCCGCCCGACTGAAGCAGATGGGTCAAAATGGCAGCGCGCGTCTGCCGCCGACTTCTCGGCTGCTCCGGCATTTCCATCCCTGTCGTAATTCTTACTTAGTGTAAGAATTTGCGCGCGGAGCGCTCTGACTGTCAAGGCGTTTGCAGCCGTAAGCGTGGACTTGTTGTTGTGCGCGGCAGCAAGAGTGTCACGGCCCGATTGGTCTCGTAGGGTGGGCAAAGCGAAGCGTGCCCACGACTTCGTATCTGTTGCGCTTTGCCCACCCTACGGCACCGCCACAAACAAAAACGGCGCCATCCTGCGATGGCGCCGCTTCGAAAGCCGTATCGGCTTGGAGCTTACTTGCGATCCTTGATCGCGACGTAGTCGCGGCGGGTGACGCCGGTGTAGAGCTGGCGCGGACGGCCGATCTTCTGCTGCGGGTCCTCGATCATCTCGCTCCACTGGCTGATCCAGCCGACGGTACGGGCGACCGCGAACAGCACGGTGAACATCGAGACCGGGAAGCCCATCGCCTTCAGCGTGATGCCCGAATAGAAGTCGACGTTCGGGTAGAGCTTGCGGTCGATGAAGTACTGGTCGCTGAGCGCGATCTTCTCGAGCTCGAGCGCCACCTTCAGCATCGGATCGTCGCCATGGCCGGTCTCCTTGAGCACGGCGTGACACATCTTCTGCATGATCTTGGCGCGCGGATCGTAGTTCTTGTAGACGCGATGACCGAAGCCCATCAGGCGGACTTCGGAGTTCTTGTCCTTCACCTTGGCGATGAATTCGGGAATCTTGTCCACGGAGCCGATCTCGGCGAGCATCGCGAGGGCTGCTTCGTTGGCGCCGCCATGCGCCGGACCCCACAGGCACGCGATGCCGGCGGCGATGCAGGCGAACGGGTTGGCGCCGGACGAGCCGGCGATGCGCACCGTGGAGGTCGAGGCGTTCTGCTCGTGGTCGGCGTGCAGGATGAAGATCTTGTCCAGCGCGTCAGCCAGCACCGGGTTGATCTTGTAGTCCTCGCACGGCACGGCGAAGCACATGTGCAGGAAGTTCTCGGCGAACTTGAGCGAGTTCTTCGGGTACACGAAGGGCTGGCCGACCGTGTACTTGTAGGCCATCGCCGCCAGGGTCGGGATCTTGGCGATCATGCGCATGGAAGCGATCATGCGCTGCTTCGGATCGTTGATGTCGGTGGAGTCGTGATAGAACGCGGCGAGCGCGCCGACCGCAGCCACCATGATCGCCATCGGATGGGCGTCGCGGCGGAAGCCTTGGAAGAAACGGGCCATCTGCTCGTGCACCATCGTGTGATGGGTCACGCGGTCGTCGAAATCCTTTTTCTGCGCGGCAGTCGGCAGATCACCGAACAGCAGGAGATAGCAGGTCTCGAGGAAGTCACCGTTCTCGGCGAGCTGCTCGATCGGGTAGCCGCGGTATTCCAGCACGCCCGCGTCGCCGTCGATATAGGTGATCTTGGACTGGCAGCTCGCGGTGGAGGTGAAGCCGGGATCGTAGGTGAACAGGCCGGACTGGCCGTAGAGCTTGCCGATATCGATGACATCAGGCCCGACGCTGCCGCTGTGGATCGGGAGATCGTAGTTCTTGTTTCCGACCGTCAGCGTAGCGGTCTTATTGCTCGGTTTTGCGTCCATCGTAGGTCCCCGATGAAATGTGAAGCGGGCCGGAGCCGGAGGCCCCCTTTGCGAGATGATGGGGCAGGCCGGATGTTCCAGAAGGTACGGGGGAGATGGGTATATTATTGCTGTGTGCGCTGCAAGATCACCGCACGCATGCTCGACTTACGTCGTAGACTGATCTTTAAGCCGGCCGAGGCTTTCCTGGCGTCCCAGGACGTCCAAAACCTCAAATATACCAGGCGACGTCGTCCGTCCGGTCAGCGCGGCCCGCAAGGGTTGGGCGACCGCGCCGAGCTTGAGACTATTTTCCTCGGCAAAAGCGCGCAGCGCAGCTTCGGTGGTGGCGCCGCTCCACGTCTCGACTTTCTCCAGCGCGGAATGAAGCTGGCCGATCAGCTTGCGGTTCTCTGGCGTCAGCAGCGCTTGCGCCTTGGGATCGAGCTCCAGCGGCCGGTCGGCGAAGATGAAATAAGCGCTGTCGATCAGCTCGATCAGCGTCTTGGCGCGCTCCTTCAGGGCCGGCATGGCCTTGAGAAGCTGGGCGCGCGTGGTGTCGTTTAACTTGGCCTTAAGCTCGTCGCGCGCGGGCACGAGATGGTCGAGCACGTCCTCGAACATCTTCACGAGTGATTGATCGTCGGCGTGGCGGATGTAGTGGCCGTTGAGGTTTTCCAGCTTGGCGAAATCGAAGCGGGCGGCGGCACGGCCGACGCTGGCGAGGTCGAACGCCGCGATCATCTCCTCGGTCGAGAAGATCTCCTGGTCGCCGTGGCTCCAGCCGAGCCGGACGAGGTAATTGCGTAGCGCGGCCGGCAAATATCCCATGGCGCGGTAGGCATCGACGCCGAGCGCACCATGGCGCTTGGACAGCTTCGAGCCGTCCGGGCCGTGGATCAGCGGAATGTGGGACATGCTCGGCAGAGCCCATCCCATCGCATCGTAGATCTGCTTCTGGCGCGCGGCGTTGATCAGATGATCGTCGCCGCGGATCACATGGGTGACGCCCATGTCGTGGTCGTCGACCACCACAGCGAGCATGTAGGTCGGGTTGCCATCGCCGCGCAAAAGCACGAGGTCGTCGAGGTTCTCGTTCTGCCAGACGACGCGGCCCTGGACCTGGTCCTCGATCACGGTCTCGCCGGTCTGCGGCGCGCGCAGGCGGATCGTCGGCTTGACGTCGGACGGGGCTGCCGCGGGATCGCGGTCGCGCCACATCCCGTCATAGAGGCGGGTGCGCCCTTCCGCGCGCGCCTTCTCGCGCATGGCGGCGAGTTCCTCGGCGGTGGCGTAGCAGCGATAGGCCTTGCCGTCGGCGAGCAGCTGCTCGGCGACCTCGCGGTGGCGCGCGGCGCGGCTGAACTGGTAGATGACGTCGCCATCCCAGCCGAGCTCCAGCCATTTCAGCCCGTCGAGGATGGCGCCGATCGCGGCCTCCGTGGAGCGCTCCCGGTCGGTATCCTCGATCCGCAGCAGCATCTTGCCGCCATGCTTCTTCGCATAGAGCCAGTTGAACAGCGCCGTACGGGCGCCCCCGATATGGAGGAAGCCGGTCGGCGAGGGAGCGAAGCGGGTGACGATTGGGGATGTGGTCATTCGTGGCAGGTGGTGGACGATGAGGACAGGTCTCGCAAGCGCGTGGGTATAGCAGGAACCGGCGGCAACGAAAGCCGGAAATCATCAAGCGCTAAGCGTCGCTTCTGTTCCGCGTCGGCGGCTGTCGAGGCCCTTGACGCTGGTCAGCGATCAGGTGGCGCAACGAACTGCTTCGCTGCGGTGGCGTCGAACGGTCGGGTTTCAAATCCCCGGACCAGCCACAAATCGGCCGTTCGCGGCGGGGTGTAGCGCACGCGGCCGTCCGCCAGGATCATGTGGAAACCGTCCTGTCTCCAATTCGGGATTGCCATCCAAAGCTGTTTCCCCGTGGCGATCTCGTATTCGACGAAGCCGCCGAAGTCGGCATCCCGTGCGACAATGTGCAGGCTATCGGACAGGAAGCGGACGTCATCCTTGTCGACATGCATGACAATGTGTCCGTCCGCGACATCGACGATGTCGGTGCCCCTGGAGACGCCACTGGCCGTGTAGTCCAAGCGGACAATCATGAAACGGCCGTCAGCCGACAGGTCACGTCGGAGGTTTTCTGGCAGGGGGCCCTTGAGGCTCTTGCGTTCGACGACGCCGAGTTCGGCGATGATCCGATCGCAGAAAATTACGCCGCACTGCGCGTGAAAATTCGACGTGAGCGGTACGATCAACCCGCTTTTCTCGGACCGTGCCGGGCGCCAAGTGCCTTTCACGAAAACGGTACCTTCGTCGTCATTAATCAGCAGCGGATCGCCCGCATCCGAGAGCCGCAGAATGTCGCTGATTCTGCCATCGCCGACGTGATGCTCTCGTAGCGTCTTGCCGTTGTCGGAGGACCAGACCGCGACCGTCCCGCCTACTTTCGATGCGATCCAATGGCCGTTCGGGGACAGTACGATAGGCCGCCAATTCTCGGACCGCATGCTCCGGGGGATCTCGAAGGTCGCTTGTTTGCCTCCGCGCCTGACCGTCATCGACTGTCTCAACGACGAACCATCGCGCGATATATCGTGTAGGACGGCGATCGTCCTGTCGTCGTCGGAAACGGTGCCGTAGCCATCCGGACGAATGGAAGCGACTTTCCTGCCATTGCGGAGGTCCCATGCAGCCCACTCCGGACTGCCAGGAATTCCCCCACCTCTCAGGATCAATTCCCCTCCCGGAGCAATCGAGAAGTTCTGCTCGTACCCACCGTCGAAATCCAAGGGAACGCTGCACTTGTTGCCCAGGGTCTGGGTTGCCCTGGCCGTTTTGGGCCCTTTGTCCGGACCGAAATAGGCAATCTCGAAGACCGCAAAATCCAGATGATTGGGTTCGCTTTCGCCCCTGCTGTTGCCAAAGACGAGGTGCTTGCCATCGTAGTCGAACGCCGGAGGGCTGAAGCCGCAGGTATCGCTCGCAAGCCGGAAGAAGACCGCAGTCCTTTCCTGCTTCAAATCCCATATCTGGAACGCCTTCCAATCGGCGTCGCCGACGGAACCAACGATCGCGTAATCTTGCGCTGGATCGAGCGTAATCTCGTCGAACTGCTTCAATTGCGGGAAGTGGGACTGAAGATGATGGCGCGACAGCAGTTCTGGCGGAACACGGTTGCTGGCATCGTTGCTCTCGTAGGACAACGAAAGCTTCGCGATGTCGTGGAAATCCGCTGGCGGCGCGTTTGAGGCCGGCCGCCCCGTCGCCGCGTCCCAGGCGACGCTATGTCCATCGTAGTCCCGAGCGAAGACGGTCTTGCTGTCGGACGAAATTGACACGGCGGCAATGTGCAGGCCCGGGCTGGTGAGAATTCGCAGCGTGATGCCATTGTTGATGTCAATCAGCCGCGCCCCCGAAGCCCGGGGTGAGGTGGCGATGAACCACAGGCTGTTGGGCGCAATCAGGAAGGCCCGGTTACCCCCGGCCTCGGTTTGCGGGGTTGCGACGAAGCCCTTGAGTTCACCCCGGCCGGGACTCTCAACGGTCGTGCCGCCGGCAGCCGCTTGAGCTTCCTCCGCGAGGGTCGGATTGGCACTGCCACATGCAAACACGATGAGTGCCATTGCCAGGAAGGCGGCGAAGCGAGCGACGACCGTCATGAATGGAGAACCTCGGAGTCCTGCGGTGTGGCAAGTATGCCATCCATGGAGTGCGAAATTCGAGAAAATCTACCTATAATAGTTGCTGAAGAGCTTACGACTGACGCGAAACCGGGCTTGGCTCAGCCTCCCGAATTTGGCAGAAGGACCGCTGATTTCCCTGCAGGATTTTCGTAATGACAGAACCGGTGGCGATTGAGGTTGGGCGCGATTTCATTCGTGACATCATCCAGGCCGACCTCGATCAGGGCAAATACAGGGAGATCGTGACCCGGTTCCCGCCGGAGCCGAACGGCTATTTGCATATCGGCCATGCCAAGTCGATCGCGCTCAATTTCGGCATCGCCCAGGAGTTTCCTGGCCGCTGCCATCTGCGTTTCGACGACACCAACCCGGTCAAGGAAGAGCAGGAATATATCGATTCCATCCAGGCCGACGTGCGCTGGCTCGGCTTCGACTGGGGCAAGAACCTGTTCTTTGCCTCCGACTATTTCGAGCGCCTGTACGAATGGGCGGAGCAGCTGATCCGCGACGGGCTCGCCTATGTCGACGACCAGACCCAGGAGGAGATCCGCTTCTCGCGCGGCACGCTGACCGAGCCCGGCAAGAATTCGCCGTTCCGCGACCGCAGTGTGGACGAAAACCTCGACCTGTTCCGCCGCATGAAGGCCGGTGAATTCCCGAACGGCACGCGGGTGCTGCGGGCCAAGATCGACATGGCCGCGGGCAACATCAATCTGCGCGACCCCGTGTTGTACCGCATCCTGCATGCGCATCATCCGCGCACCGGCACCAAGTGGCACATCTATCCGAGCTACGATTACGCCCACGGCCAGTCGGACGCCATTGAAGGCATCACGCATTCGATCTGCACGCTGGAGTTCGAGGACCACCGGCCGCTCTACGACTGGTTCATCGAAAAACTGCCGGTGCCGTCGCAGCCGCACCAGTATGAATTCGCGCGGCTCAACCTGACCTATACGCTGCTGTCCAAGCGCGTGCTGACCCAGCTCGTCCGCGACGGCCATGTCGCAGGCTGGGACGATCCGCGCATGCCGACGATGGCGGGGATGCGCCGCCGCGGCGTGCCGCCGGCCGCGTTGCGTGAATTCGTCAAGCGCATCGGCGTTGCCAAGGCCAACAGCGTGGTCGACGTCGGCATGCTCGAGTTCTGCATCCGCGAGGAGCTGAACCGCACGTCGCAGCGGCGCATGGGCGTGCTGCGGCCGCTCAAGGTGGTGATCGAGAACTATCCTGAAGGGCAGACCGAGGAGCTCGAGGCGATCAACCACCCGGACGATCCCTCGGCGGGCACGCGGAAAATCACGTTCGGCCGCGAGCTCTATATCGAGCAGGACGACTTCATGGAGAACCCGCCAAAGAAGTTCTTCCGCCTGTCGCCGGGCAACGAGGTGCGGCTGCGCTACGCCTATTTCGTCAAATGCACCGGCGTGATCAAGAACGATGCCGGCGAGGTGGTGGAGCTGCGCTGCACCTATGACCCCGCGACCAAGGGCGGCAACGCGCCCGACGGCCGCAAGGTCAAGGCGACGATGCACTGGCTGCCGGCGGCGAATTCGGTGCCCGCGGAGATCCGCATCTACAACCAGCTGTTCGCCAATCCGAGCCCGGACGCCTCGAATTTCGCGGCGGATCTCAATCCGCAGTCGCTGGAGATCCTCGCGGACGCGCGGATCGAGGCATCGGTCGCACAGAGCAATTCGACCGAGCCGATGCAGTTCGAGCGCCAGGGCTATTTCGTGCGCGACAAGGACTCGACGCCCGGCAAGCCGGTGTTCTCGCGCACCATCGGCCTGCGCGACACGTTCGCGAAGGAAGTCGCGAAAGGTTGAGGCGCACATGAGCAGCGAAGCCGACGCCATCGTTTCCGCCATCATCGCGAAATGGTGCGCCGGCTTCGCGACGCTCGATGCGGGCGCGCTGTCATCGCTCTATTCGAAGAGCGCGTTCTTCTTCGGCTCCAACCCAAGACTCTATCGGGGCAGGGACGGCGTTGCCGATTATTTCCACGGCCTGCCGCGCTGGCGCAAGCCAAGCGCTGTGTTTTCCGATGTGAACGCAGCGCAGGCCGGCCCTGATCTGATCAACATGGCCGCGACCATCACGTTCGATCTCGCGGGCGAGCGGGACGATCTCATCGTCAAGATGAGCTGGGTGATCGTCCGCGAGGACGGCGACTGGAAGATCGTCAATCACCACGCCTCGTCGCGGACATCGCTGATCTAGCGGCAGCGGAACGTCCTGCGTCCTGACGCAAGGCGGTTGCTGGGGCCCTTTCCAGCGACATACGTGTCAGGATTGGCGCCCCGGATCAGCGCAGCGGCAACATAACGCAGGTTGGATGGATGCATTTTCATCGGTGCGCCCCATCTAATTGGAAGAGGGGAGGTGAGCATTATGCGCATCCAACATTGGCAAGATGCTGCCAGCCTGTTGGTCGGCGTATGGCTGGTCCTGTCGTCCTTCATCCTGGGCTTGTCCGGAGCGGCTGTCTGGATCACCATCGCGCTCGGGCTCGGCGTCGTGCTCTTTGCCGTAGAAGCGTTTGTCATCCCGTCATATCTGGAAGAGTGGGGAGAAATGCTGCTGGGTCTGGCTCTTGTGCTGGCGCCTTGGACCATTGGCTATGAGTCAGCATCAGCCACGGTGAGCAGCGTATTGTCGGGCATATTGGTGATCTTGCTCGGCGGCTGGGAACTGATGACCGATCGTGACTTCACCGCCTGGTGGCACGATCGCTGGCATCATCCAGCCGGCTGACAAGAGCGTTTAGCCGAACTTCGCCGACCTCTATCCACTGACGGTCGGAGAGGGGGGATTTGGCTCCGGCATTCCGAAGGAAATGTGCGGTGCAGGGCCTCGCGGTCCTGCACCAGGTCATCCCATCACAAGCCATTACAATGCGGCTCTGGGCTCGATCGGTTGCCAGATGCTGATCTTGCGCGTCTCCGGCATCAGGAAGACAGCGAGCACGAAGCACACCGCGGGGACCACGATCGGGTAGATCAGTGCGTAGCCGATGCTGCCGGTCGCGGCGAATGCCGCCGAGGTGATGAACGGCACCAATCCGCCACCCCAGCCGTTGCCGATGTGGTACGGCACGGAGACCGACGTGTACCTGATCCTGGCGGGGAAGAATTCTGCCAGAAATGCGCCGACCGGCCCGTACACCATCCCGACGTAGCAAACGAGGATAAAGATGATGAAGATAGCGGTCGGATAGTTGATGTTTCCGGGCTGCGTGACCGATCCCAGCCACAGATACAGCGGATAGTACGTGATCGCGGCGAGCAGCATGCCTCCGAGGATCACCGGCTTGCGGCCGATCTGATCCGACAGCCAGCCAAAGAAGATCAGGCTCGGCGTTGCAATGAGCAATGCTGCTCCCACGATGTAGGCCGAGGTCAGCGGGTCCACCTTGGAGACCTGCTGCAGAAAGTATAGCGCCCAGAATTGACCACTGTACCAGACCACGCCCTGTCCGATCAGGACCACGATGGCGATCCCGATGTATTTGATGTTCGAACTGAGGAAGGCCTCCTTCCACGGATTCCTCGTCATCTGTCCGCGGGCCTTGATCTCCTGGAAGATCGGCGTCTCCTGGAGCTGGAGGCGAATATAGATCGCGATGGCCACCAGCAGGAAGGACACCAGGAACGGAATGCGCCACGCCCATTCATCGAAGGCCTGATTGCCGGCATAGGTTCGGGTCAGGATGATGACTGCCAGCGATACCACGATCCCGAGAGTCGGAGAGGTCTGTAGCCAGCCGGTGTAGTAGCCGCGCTTGTCGTCAGGCACATGCTCGGCAACATAGGTGATGGCGCCACCATATTCGCCGCCCAGGCACAGCCCCTGGATCATGCGCAAGCCGAAGAGAAGGATCGCAGCCGTCAGCCCGATCGACTGGTAGGTTGGGATCAATCCGATCGCTCCCGTGCCCAGTCCCATTCCGCTGAGCGTAACGAGAAACGTATATTTGCGGCCGACCCGGTCACCCATCCATCCGAACAGGAATGCTCCCACCGGACGGATCAGAAATCCTGCCGTGAACAGCGCGATCGTGCTGAGCAGGGCGGCGATGGGGTGGGACTGTTCAAAGAACTTGACCGATAGAACTGCGGCCAGGCTGCCAAAGATATAGAAATCATACCATTCGATGATGTTTCCTACCGACGCAGCGATGATCACGCGGCGAAAATCGCTCGGTACCTGCATGTGCGCCTCCTATGGTTTCAAAACGCCTCCTCGCTTGATTCAGCGTCGATCTTCTCGCGGAGAGCGTGATGCGCGGCGTTGCAGGCGCCAATTCAAAGAGTTGCGTCGGCAACGTCTGACCTCAGGCGCGTTTGGCGCCACCTGAGAAGAGCTCCGGCGGCCTTAGAGCCGAGAGCCACCACTGCCTGCCCGTCTGTCGGGGAGGCGGGGAACCGTAGTGTAATCCCACCGCGGGCTGCCAACTTATGAGACTTTCGGCTCAATCGATCTGACACGGGGCGTTTTTGCGACAGAGATCGCAAGGACTCGAATTGTCCGCGACGTCTGGTAATCAGCGAACGGAAAGGCGTCTCAGGCGTTGTGAGGGGGCCGGAAAAGGAACCCACCATGCAGAACATCGCAGAGCATATGGAAGTCATCGGCGCCGACGGCGTCCACGTCGGCACGGTCGATCGCGTCGAAGGCAATCGCATCAAGTTGACTAAGAAGGACAGCGGTGAGGGTAGCCACAAAGGCCATCATCATTTCATCGACAAGGGTCTCGTTGCCGATGTCGAGGGTAACAAGGTGCGGCTCTCTGCCAAGGCGTCGGTCGCCGTGACCATGGAAGAGGAAAAGTAGGGGCGCCTTCTCGCGTTCCCGATTTGTACCGCTATTCGCGCGGTCGCACGTTCCGGTAGCCTCTGTGCCAGTCGCGTCGCGTTAGGTGCAGGGATATGGCGGAGCCGGGCCGGCCAATACGCTCCCAGGGAGTTGCCGGGACGTGGCCGGTCGGCCGTGCGGCACCGGCTGGCGGCTTTGCCCCCGCGGGCTTTGGAGCTTGGCCGGCAATCGTCGAGACGCTGCGGGAATGGGCCCGCGCCGAGGCCGGCGCGGGGCGACTGTTGCCGTGGGTGCCGGTCGCCTTCGGCGGCGGCATCGCCCTTTATTTTGCCGCCGATCATGAGCCAGTGCTGTGGGTCGTTGCCGCGACGGCGATCGCGCTCACGTTTGGCGCGATCCTGTTGCGGCGGAGCCGGCTCTTTGCGCCTGCGATCATGATTGCGGCGGTCGCTTCCGGCTTTGCCGTGGCGACCTGGAAGACGGCGCGCATCGCCCACCCCGTGCTGGCCAAGCCGCTCTATTCGGTGTCGCTGTCGGGTTTCGTCGAGGCCCGCGATATCCGCGAGCGCACCGATCGTTTCGTGCTGCGCGTCACCGCGATGGAGGCGCAGCGCAGCGAGGTCAAGCTGGAGCGCGTCCGCCTGTCGGTGCGCAAAGGCACTGCGCCCGAGGTCGGCAGCTTCGTGCAGCTCAAGGCGCGGCTGATGCCGCCGCTCTCGCCGGTGCGCCCCGGCAGCTACGATTTCTCGCGCGACATGTTCTTTCAGGGCATCGGCGCTTCCGGCTTCGTGATGGGCGCGATCACGGCCTCAATCCCGCCCGATGCCGGCGGCCTGCGGCTGCGCTATGCCGCCTTCATGCAAGGCCTGCGCGATACGATCGATGCGCGCATCCGGGCCACGCTCGAGGGCGACAACCGCGCGATCGCGACAGCGCTGCTCACTGGGCGGCGCGATGCGATTTCCACGCCGGTCAACGACGCGATGTTCATCTCGGGGCTCGGGCACGTGCTCTCGATCTCCGGCTATCACATGGCGGTCGTCGCCGGCGTGGTCTTCTTCGCGGTGCGCGCATTGCTGGCCTTGATCCCGGGACTTGCGGCCGGCTTTGCCATCAAGAAATGGTCGGCGGCCGCAGCGCTGGTCGCGGCTGCGTTTTATCTGCTGCTGTCGGGCGCGGAGGTCGCGACACAGAGATCGTTCTTCATGACGGCGGTGGTGCTGATCGCAGTGATGGTCGATCGCCGCGCCATCACCTTCCGCACGCTCGCAGTGGCGGCGCTGATCGTGCTCGCGGTCGCACCGGAGGCGCTGGTGCATCCGAGTTTTCAGAGATTGAATGCGTCACGGACTTGAGCCCTGTCCAAGCCAGCAAAGCCATTGAGTTCCCTACGGTTTTTGGAGCTGCCGGCATCGCTCCCCCGGAACGAAAGCCGCTCAAAACTGGGCAAAAACCCCGGATTGGCAGCGCAGAGTCCCGGAAAAAGTCCCGGAGTGACTAGCGGGCGTTCACGTGGTGTTCGATGCCTGGCCGTCGTCAATCTTCCCGGCTTGTTCGCCTAAACACAACCGCACAACCAAATAAATCGCTTTTAAGTTGCGCGCCCCCGTTGTTCTCCGGAAAGAACACCCGTGGAAATTAAATAGGTCAGCATTTGTTCTCTAAACGTGTATTTACACGCGGAACACCTAGAAGTAAGGCCGCTGAGTTGGGGCCTCAATCCCGCGGACAGTCCAGGAACGACCGGCAAGCGACTGGATTGGTGCTGTGCTCCGGCTCCATGCCCCGGTCCCGGAGTAGTCCAACGGTCCCAGCCGCCGCCAAAAGCTGGGGCCGTTCTTTGCCGTTTTGTTATTTGGGACCGAAGGCACTCAGGAGCCCGATCAGGACGGGTATCAGGGCGACGCAGGCCCATAGAGCTGGCGCGCCAGAGTTTAGGCCGGCAATGAAGATCCCGATGCCAAAGCCGACGATAAAGGCCGAGATCGCATAGGCAGCTACTGTGTCCATCGG